>NZ_JBHJPX010000009.1:144805-345982 GCF_042262425.1 Streptomyces sp. NPDC056373 | reverse complement strand
GGGCGGGGGGGGGGGGCGGGGGGGGGGGCGGGGGGGGGGGGGGGGGGGCCGGGGGGGGGGGCGGGGCCGGCCCCCCCCCCGGGGGGGGGGGCCCCCCCCCCCCCCCCCCCCGCGGCCGCTTGTTGCACCCGGGGGCAGGCGAACGCCAAGGTGGCAGTCACGACGGGGACGAGTGACGACCTGAGGGGCGACATGGGCAGTGGTGGCTGGAGCAGGCGCCGGTTCGTCGGCGCGGTGACGGGCGGCGCCGCCGCGGCGGCTCTGCCGTCCTGCGACAAGGCGCCCGCGCCCCCGTCGGCCCCGGCCACGACGCCCGAGGCGGGTACGAGTGCGTCTCGCGGGGCCCGGCGCCCCTCCGGGCCCCGACCGCTCCACCTCGGCACTTACACCTCCGTCGAGGGCGGCGGCAAGGGCATCGGCCTGGCGACCTACGACGCGGCGACGGGTGAGATCACCGGCGGCGGCACGATCAGCGGCGTCGGCGACCCGTCGTACCTCGCGATCCACCCGGACCGCAGCACGCTGTACGCGGTGGACGAGCGTGCGGACGGCGCCGTGACCGCCGTCCGGCTGTCCGACCGGAAGGTGCTGGGCAGCCGCGGTACCGGCGGCGCCGCCCCGTGCCATCTGTCGGTGCATCCGGGCGGGCGCTGGCTGCTCAGCGCGAACTACGGCACGGGCAGCGTCGCCGTGCATCCCATCGACGCCTCGGGCGCCCTGGGCGAACGCACCGCTCTGGTCCGGCACTCCACTCCCCCGCCCGGCCCGGGCCAGGAGGGCCCGCACGCCCACCAGGTCGTCACGAGCCCGGACGGGGGCCATGTGCTCGCCGTCGACCTGGGGACGGACACCGTCTACACCTACCGGCTGGACGACAAGGCGGGCACGCTCACCGAGATCGCGCAGGCACACACCCGGCCGGGCGCCGGACCGCGCCATCTCACGTTCCACCCGGGCGGCCGGTACGCCTACCTCGCCAACGAGGTCGACAACACGGTGGCGGTCTGCTCCTACGACAAGGCCTCCGGCCGGCTGACCGTCGGCGAGGCACAGTCCACGGGCACAGGTTCGGGCACGAACTACCCGGCGCAGATCCTGGTGAGTGCCGACGGCCGGTTCGCCTATCTGGCCAACCGCGGCCACAACAGCCTCACCCGCTACGCCGTCGAGGCGGACGGCGCCCGCCTCAGGCTGCTCGGCACGGTGCCGGTGGGCGGCGACTTCCCCCGGCAGATCGCGTTCTCACCGGAGGGCACGCTGCTGTTCGCCGCGAACCAGAAGTCCTCCACCGTCACCGTCTTCCACGTGGACGAGGGCGACGGCGCTCTGCGGCGTGCGGGAGCGGCGTTCCCCTCACCCGTCGCCGTCTGTGCGCTGCCGCTGTAGGGACCGCGGGCAGGACGCGGCGGTGGCCCGGCCGAGCAGGGCGTGCATGCGCTCGGTGAGCTGCGCGACGTCGTCGGCGGGTGTGTGGAAGGTGAGGCGTACGTCGCCGTGGGCGCGGACCCGTTCGATGCGCAGCGTCAGTCCGTGCCGGTCGACGGCGAGCGGCCGGACGCGTACCGCGCCGTGCAGGCTGTCGGGGTCGACGAGCCGCGTGAGGCGTTCGACGGCGTCGGCGTGGCAGTCGGCGAGGTGGGTCAGCAGCCGGGACTCGGCCGTGGTGAGCGGGTCGGGCACGGCGGCGGCGAACTCGGCGAGGTCGACGACCACGGAGCCGGACGGCTGCCGCAGCACGACCCGGGTGGGCGTGAAGGCGAGCCTTTCCCCCTCGACGGCGAACCAGCCCGCGAGCCACAGCCGGGCTCGGATCCGGTTGCGGACCGGGACGGGCGCGACGTCGGCGAACTCCAGCACCGCGGACGGCTCGCCGCGGGGCGCGCAGATCGCGGCCGCGAGCAGGGCGCTGTCCTCGGGCACGTCCACCAGTACCCGGCCGTCCTCGTCCACGCTGTGCGCGCCGACCAGTTCCTCCCGCGTGCCCTCCGCGGTCACGGAGCAGGACCACGCGGCGGCGAGCACCGAGCGCGCCCGCTCCGCCGCGGCGGGAGCCGCCGTCCAGCTGTGGCTGTCGCCATCCATCCCAGACCTCCTTAGGTAAGCCTCACCTAACCTATCGAAGATCGGGGTGCACGCCAACCACGTCAGACGACCTTCGCGAGACCCTTCAGGGCGTGAGAACGCCCAGCAGGGCGCGTGCGCACAGCTCGCGCACCTGCTCGCGGCCCGCCTCCGACTCCGTGCCGCGCAGCCACTCCAGGCAGACGGCCGTGGTGAACGCCAGCCAGCCGCGCACGGCCAGCCGGACCTCCGGCCGCCCCTCGACGGCGGGGCCGAACTCGGGGTCCGCGGCGAGCGCGGCGAGGATCTGCCGCTCCTGCGCGGCCAGGGCCCGCTGATAGACGCGCCGCACCGCCTGATCCCCGGCCGCGTCGGCACGATGGAAGGCCCGATAGCCGTGGGCGTGCGCCTGGACGTACTCCAGGAACGTCTCCAGGCCCGCCCCGAGTTGCTCGCGGACGGGGATGCCTGGCACCGCCGCCGTCATGCGCAGCATGCGCTCGCTCTCGCGCTCGACGACCGCCGCGAAGAAGTCCCGCTTCGTCGGGAAGTAGTGGTACAGCAGGCCACGGGACACCCCGGCGATCTCGGCGACCTGCTCGATCCACACGTCGTCGTAGGGGCTCTCCGAGAACAGTCGCGTCCCGACCGACAGGAGCTGCTCCCGGCGCTCCTCGGTACTGAGCCGGCGACGCGTGCGCCCGCCCTGGTTCGCAGCCATGCCCGCACTGTACTTGACGCCGGTTCAACAACGGGACCACACTGAACCGCGCTATTGAACTCACGTACAACACCTGCGAACCCGCCGTCGGATCAAGGGAGATCGCGTCATGACGGAGGCGCCGACACGGGCCGGGGAGCCCAAGGGTTTCCGGAGTGCCGAGCTGGGGTGGCCGGAGCTGGACCGCATTCCGCATCCGCCGCGCCGGATCCCGCTGCTCGGGGACGTGGTGGGGGTGAACCGGCGCACTCCCATACAGGACTCGCTGCGCCACGCCCGCGAACTGGGGCCGGTGTTCCGGCGGAAGGCGTTCGGCAAGGAGTTCGTGTTCGTGTGGGGTGCCCGGCACGCGGCCGACCTCGCGGACGAGTCACGGTTCGCCAAGCACGTGGGACTGGGCGTGGCCAACCTGCGGCCGGTCGCCGGGGACGGCCTGTTCACGGCCTACAACCACGAGCCGAACTGGCAGCTGGCCCACGACGTGCTCGCGCCGGGGTTCAGCCGCGACGCCATGGCCGGCTACCACCCCATGATGCTGTCGGTCGCGCGGCGGCTGACGGAGCACTGGGACCGGGCGGCCGAGGCGGGCCGGGCGGTGGACGTGCCCGGTGACATGACCAAGCTGACCCTGGAGACGATCGCCCGGACCGGCTTCGGGCACGACTTCGGTTCGTTCGAACGCTCCCGGCCGCATCCGTTCGTGACCGCGATGGTCGGCACGCTGACCTACGCCCAGCGGCTCAACAGCGTGCCCTTCCCGCTGGCGCCTCTGCTGCTGCGCAGCGCGAGCCGCCGCAACGCGGCCGACATCGCCCACCTCGACGAGACGGTCGACGCCCTGGTGCGGGCCCGGCGCGCCGGCGGCGGCGGTGACGGCGATCTGCTCGACCGCATGCTGGAGACGGCCCATCCCGCAACCGGGGAACGGCTGGCTCCGCAGAACGTCCGCCGCCAGGTCATCACGTTCCTCGTCGCCGGCCACGAGACGACCTCCGGCGCGCTCTCCTTCGCCCTGCACTACCTCTCCCGCCACCCCGAGATCGCCGCCCGGGCCCGCGCCGAGGTGGACCGGGTGTGGGGGGACACGGCGAAACCCGCCTACGAGCAGGTGGCCCGGCTGCGCTACGTCCGCCGGGTGCTGGACGAGTCGCTGCGGCTGTGGCCCACCGCGCCCGCGTTCTCCCGGGAGGCCCGGCAGGACACGGTGCTGGCCGGGGAGCACCCGATGCGGCGCGGCGCCTGGGCGCTGGTGCTGACGCCGATGCTGCACCGGGACCCCGACGTGTGGGGCGCGGACGCCGAGCGGTTCGACCCGGACCGCTTCGACGCGCAGGCCGTACGGGCGCGGCCCCCGCACACCTTCAAGCCGTTCGGGACGGGCGCGCGGGCGTGCATCGGCCGCCAGTTCGCGTTGCACGAGGCCACGTTGGTGCTCGGGTTGCTGCTGCGGCGCTACGAACTGCGGGCCGACCCGGCCTATCGGCTGCGTGTGACGGAGCGGCTGACGCTGATGCCGGAGGGCCTGCGGCTGCATCCGGAGCGCCGCACGGCGGTGCGGGAGCCGGCCTCAGACCTGCGCAGTCCAGTGTCCGGGGCGGGTGACTGACCCGGGCAGCCGGGTCCCGGCGCTTCCCCGGGCCGCGTTCAGCTGCGGCTGGGTGAGGAAGAACGCCCCGGTCAGATCGGCGTCGGTGAGGTCCGCGTCGCGCAGGTCGGCACCGATCAGGTCGGCGCCCCGCAGGTCCGCTCCGGTGAGGTCGGCGGCGATGAGGTAGGCGCCGCGGAGACTGGCACCGCGCAGGTCGGCGCCCTTGAGGCGGGCGCCCATGAGGTCAGCGCCCCGGCGGTCCTTCTTCCGGCCCTTGGTACCGGCCCTGGCCAGCTCGCTCGTCCTCAGCAGGAGGACATTGACCTCCTGGCGGTGCGCCGCCACGTCCAGCGCGGCGAGTTCCTCGGGCGTCCCGGCGGCCAGTTCCCCGGTCTTCTCCAGGGCCGCGCGCAGTTCGGCGTGGACGGGCCGGGCCGCCGGCAGGGTGAGCGCCTCGGTCAGGTACCACAGCAGTTCGTGCAGCTGCCGGGCCACCGGGAACACCTCGAACATACGACGGGCCCGCTCCGGCGGACCGGTCCGCCAGTCCTGTCCGCCGAAGGTGATCTGCGAGACCTGCTGCCCGGCGCCGAAGCAGTCGTAGACCGTGCAGCCGGTGAATCCCTGCTGCCGGAGCCTGGCGTGGATGCCGCAGCGGTGGTCCTCCCGGAGGTTGCGGCAGGGCGTGCCGGCAGCCTTGTCCACCGCGAAGTCGGCCGACGCGGCAAAGGGCAGGGCGACGCAGCACAGCCCGAAGCACCGCTCGCAGTCGCCGCGCAGTTCCGCCTGCTCGGCCTGGTGTTCTCGCATGCCGTTCAGCATACGAAACGACAACTGACGGGCGCGTTCCGGTCACACCGCCGGACCGGGCACCTCCAGCCGCTCCAGCCGCTCGGGGTCGGCCAGGATGTACATGTCCGTGATGCGGCCGTCGACGATCGTGACTCCCATGACCGACTGGACGCGGCCTTCGTGCACGTTGACCATTCCGACCGAGCCGTTGACCAGGACCAGCTCCGCGGCCTGCGTGAACGGGGCGAACATGAGCGCCTGCTCGGCCACCGTCTTCGCACCCTGGACCACCTTGGAGGCAGCCGCTCCCCGCACGAGATCGCCGGAGTCGGCCCGCAGCAGCACGTCCGGGTGCAGGACGGCCACCAGCGCCTCGAAATCCCCGGCGCGCGAGGCGGCCAGGAAGGCGTCGAGCACCTGCCTCTGCCGGCCGAGGTCCGGCTCGGCCGACGGGGTCGCACCGCGCACCCGGCGTCGGGCGCGGCTCGCGAGCTGCCGGGTCGCGGCCGGGTTGCGCTCCACGATCGGCGCGATGTCGTCGAACGGCACGGCGAACAAGTCGTGCAGTACGAACGTGAGCCGCTCGTCGGGCGTCAGGTTCTCCAGCACGACGAGCAGGGCCAGGCCCACGGAGTCGGCCTGGAGCACCTCCTCGGCCGGGTCGATGTGCGACAGGGGCCGGAGCACCGGGTCCGGGACGTAGGCCCGCACGGTGTCCTGGGTGTCGCCCATCGGCTCCTCGCGGCGGGCGGTGCGCGAGCGCAGCATGTCCAGGCAGGCCCGGCCGGTCACCGTGGTCAGCCAGCCGCCGAGGTTCTGGATGTCGTCCGTGTCGGTGCGGCTGAGCTTGAGCCAGACCTCCTGGACGGCGTCCTCCGCCTCGGAGAGCGATCCGAGCATGCGGTAGGCCACCGCCTTCAGATGTCCCCTGTGTTCCTCGAAGCGGTGCGCCAGTTCCTCGTTGCCTGTCATGGTCTCCCCCGTCGTCCGTCGGTCAACCGCTGATCATCTGCTGAACAGTTCGAACGCCACCGCGGGGCGGCCCCCGAACCGCTCCCCCGTCCGCTCCGCGTGCTCCGTCAGGAAGCCACGCGCATACGTCTCCGGGTCCTCGCTGGTCAGCACCTCGATGTACGTGCGGTGTTCCAGCAGGGAGCGCACGGCCCGTTCCATCCCGGCTGTCGCGTCGACCGCGTGCGTGGGCGTGCTGGAACCCGCGACCGCGACCCAGCGCACACCGTCCCAGGGGTCGAGGCCCTGCTCGACGAGCTCAGGGAAGATCCACCGGTTGCCGGCGTCGCCGGCGGCGTCGAGCGTGGCCCGGCCGACGGCCACGTGGTCCGGGGTGTTCCAGGCGACGCCGCCCCAGGTGTCGCGGTGGTTGAGCGTGAGGACCAGCTCGGGCTTGTGGCGGCGGATGGCGGCGGCGATGTCGCGGCGCAGGGCGGTGCCGTACTCGATGACACCGTCCTTGTGGTCGAGGAACTCCACCTCCGACACGCCGACCACCGCCGCGCTGGCCCGCTGCTCCTGCTCGCGCAGCGGCCCGCACCGCTCGGGCTCCAGCGTGTCGATGCCGGCCTCGCCCCGGGTCGCGAGGACGTAGGCGACCTCGCGGCCTTCGTCGGTCCAGGCCGCGATCGCCGCCGAGCAGCCGTACTCGAGGTCGTCCGGGTGCGCGACGACCGCGAGGGCACGCCGCCAGTCGTCGGGCATGGGCTGCAGTTGAGTGGTCGTCATGTCCGCAGACTAGCCCGCACCGCCGACATCGACGGGCGTACGGCACGGCATCAGGCCTCGCCGCGCGCCAGCGCCAGCAGCCGGTCGAGGACGCGGGGGCCGCCGGTGCGGACGCCGTCGTGCTCGAACTCGTCCGTGATCCAGGTGCGCAGCCCCCGGATCGTGTGGGCGGTGCGCAGGGAGTGGGCCGTGTCGACGTACATGTCGTCGTGGTAGACGGCCGCCACCACCGGCACCGTGTTGGCGGCGAGGCGGGCCGGGTCGTACAGGGGCGCCCAGTCGGTGCGGGCGGCGAGCAGTCCGGCGGTCTCACGCAGCGGGCGCAGGGCCGGGTCGCAGTCGAACATCCAGGGGTGAATCGATTCTCCGGTGAAGAGCAGGGGCTCGTCACCGGCGAGGGCCTTGGCCGCGTCGAACTGCGGGAACTCGACGCGGACGCGCTCGGCCGACCAGGCCGTGGGCCGGGCGTCCTGGCCGTAGATCGACTCGTGGACCAGGGCGTACAGCGGGTGACGGGCGAAGGAGAGCGTGGCCTGGACCTGCTCCTGGAAGGCGTCCGAGAGCCTGGAGCCCTGCGGGGTGCGGACGAAGGCGTCCTCGAGGAGGTAGTGCAGGCGATGGGTGCCGTCTGCGGTGCCGAGGGCGATGCCGAGGGACTGGAAGGCCTCGACGGTGAGCCGGTAGCCGTTCGGCAGGACCACGTCGTGGTGGAGCAGGTGCTCGGCGATGCGGCGGGCGCGCTCGGCGTCCTCGGGGTAGCGGGCGTAGTGGGCGGTGACCTTGCGTTCGATGCGCGGGAACGCGGCCCGGTAGACGTCGTCGGCGTGGGCGTCCAGGGAGGGCAGGCCGCCGGTGATCACGGCGGTGGCCAGGCCCTCGGGGGCGAGCGACAGGTAGGTGGTCGCGCAGAAGCCGCCGAAGCTCTGGCCGAGGACGGTCCAGGGCTTGCCGCCGGTGAGTTCCGCGCGGACGGCCTCGCAGTCGCGGACGATCGAGTCGGCGCGGAAGCGCGTGAGGTAGTCCGCCTGCTCGGCCGGGCCGCCGCGCAGCGGGAGGGTCTGGCGGTTCGCGGGGGTGCTGTGGCCGGTGCCGCGCTGGTCGAGGAGCAGGACGCGGTACTCCTTCAGGGCCCTGCCGAGCCAGCCCGGCCGTCCGACGGACCGGTCGGCGCCGAAGCCGGGTCCGCCCTGGAGGTAGAGCAGCCACGGCAGGTCCTGGGATGCCTTGTCGCCCGCCACGACCTCGCGGGCGTACAGCTCGATCGTCTCGCCGTCGGGGCGGCCGTGGTCGAGGGGGACGGTGAAGCGGCGGTCGGTGAGGAGGACTCCGGGCTGGCGGTAGCTGACGGTCAACAGGGCTCCCGGGACGGACGGATTTTCGGGCCGCGTCCCAGTTCACCACAAGGATCGCCCGCGAGTGAGCCCCTCGATCATGAAACCTGCTGAACGGCCGTTCAGCCTCAGCGAGCGGACAGGCTGGAGCGGCGGACCACCAGCTCGGGCTGCAGGACGACCCTGCGGTGCTCGTGTGTGCGCGCCGCGCCCTCCTCCTCCGTCTCTTCCAGGAGCAGGTCGGCCGCCATGGCTCCCATGGTGACGGCGGGCTGGCGCACCGAGGTGAGCGGGACGGCCGCGGCGGCGGCGAACTCGATGTCGTCGTAGCCGACGATGGCGAGGTCGTCGGGGACGCCGACGCCGGCCGCGTACATGGCCTGCAGGACTCCGAGGGCGAGCAGGTCGTTGGCGCAGAACACGGCGGTGGGCCGGTCGGCGAGCCCGAGCAGCCGGGCCCCGGCGTCCCGACCCGCGGCGACGTCCAGCCGTTCGGTGGGCAGCTCGCGCAGCGCGTCGGGGCCGAGCCCGGCCTCGGCGAGCGCCTCCAGGGCGCCGGTGCGCCGGTCGTGGACCTGGTTCAGGCCGGGCGGGCCGCTGACGTAGGCGATCGAGCGGTGTCCGGCGTCGACGAGGTGGCGTACGGCCAGGGCACCGCCCGCCACGTCGTCGACGGAGACCGAGCACTCGGTGGTGCCCTCGGCGACCCGGTCGACCAGGACGAACGGGATGCCGTGCCGGCGGAACGTCTCGATGTTGCGGCCGGTCGCGTCGGCCGGGGTGAGCAGCACACCGCGCACCCGCTGCTCGGCGAAGAGCGACAGGTACTCGGCCTCCTCGCCGGGGTTCTGGGCGCTGTTGCAGACCATGACGCCGAGTCCGGCCTGCCGGGCGGCGCGCTCGGCGCCGCGCGCGACGTCGACGAAGAAGGGGTTGCCCATGTCGAGGACGAGCAGCCCCATGATGCGGCTGCGGCCCGCGCGCAGCTGGCGCGCGGACTCGCTGCGGACGTACCCGAGCCGGTCTATCGCGGACAGCACCCGGGCCCGGGTCTCGGTCGCGACCGTGTCCGGGCGGTTGATCACGTTCGAGACCGTGCCGACGGAGACTCCGGCGACGCGGGCGACGTCCTTGATACCCACCGACTGGGCCATCGGGCAGGGACCTCCAGGGGGAGACGGGGGCGGCGTCCGGGGCGGCTTCACATTACCGGCACGCCGTCCCGGGAACCGGATGCGGTCAGGCGGGCAGGCGGAAGTCCGTCACGTGCAGCGCCGAGGGCGTCGTGCCGCTGGACTTCTCCTGGTACATGAACGACAGCACCCCGTCCTGCGCGACCCGCGTCTCGTCGATGACGACCTCGCCGAAGGCGTTGAGGCCGCTGCCGTCGAACAGGATCTTCCAGTCCGTGTACCCGGAGGCGGCGGAGGCCCCCGCGATCCGGCCGAAGGGGAAGACCGCGTAGGCGTTGTCGTACCTGTCCAGGATCAGCTTGGTGCGCTGGCTGGAGTTCAGCGGGACCGGTATCTCGGTCTTCTGCCAGGTGCCGGAGGCGTTCTTGCGGACGTGGAAGGCACGGCCGTTGGCGGTGCGGTCCGCGACGTAGTTCGTGGTGCACTGGCCGAAGCGCCCGGGCACGTAGGAGATGATCGCGTGCGGCCTGCCCGCGGAGTCGGTGAACTGGCTCTCCTGGTTCATCAGGGAGTGGTCGGGGTTGAGCGGGTCGATCACCAGTCCGGCGTCGGTCACGGACACCTTGTCGGAGCCTCCGGTCACACCCACGACGGTCCCGGCGTTGTTGCGCCAGGTGCGGCCCCGGTCGTCGGAGTAGACGTAGCCGGTGTCGTGGTTGGTGATGCCGCCGCCGTTGCACATCACGGCGCCGTTCTGCTCGCGCCAGGTGAAGAAGGAGTGCAGGCGCCCGTTCCGGTCGTAGTCGATGCCGTGCAGGTACATGTTGCGGGCCGTCGAGGAGCCGTGCTCGCTGGTGTACGTGCCGGTGGAGGCGGACCACTCGCCGAGGTCGGTCCACTTCGTACCGTCGTACTCGGCGAGGGCGTTGCGGCCGTTGCCGGAGATCGCGACGCGGTAGCTCAGCTGGAGCTTGCCGTCGGGCGTGGAGACGAACTGCGGGTAGGTGAACTGCGAGGTGAGCGACAGCCCGTCCAGGGTGGACTGGGGTGCGCCGAAGCGACCGGAGTCCCAGCTCAGCCCCGCAGGGTTGTCCATCAGCCCGGCGACGGACTTGACGTAGGTGAAGCCGTCGCTGTGGGAGTCCATGTTGAGGTGCAGGCGGCCGTCGACCTTGGAGACGCCCATGGAGATGACGTTGTGGGAGTCGTCGGCCTTGAGCGTGTGCCCGACCTTCACGGTCGACCAGGTGCTCCCGCCGAGGACGCGGCGGCCGACGACGGCGCCCCGGTCGGCGGTGTACCAGACGGCGTACTGATAACCCTTGTAGGTCAGCAGGCCGTTCTTCTGGAACGAGTTGTTGTTGACCAGCCCGTCGTACGACACGAAGAAGATCGCCTGGCCGTCGAGCGTGGTGGTGCCGGTCCGGGTGACGGAGGGGCCGGGGCCGGCGGCCCGCGCGGTGCCGGAGGCGAGGGCGGGGGTCACCACTGCTCCCGCGAGGGCGGCGGCCAGCAAGGTACGTCTGTGGATCTCGTGGACTCCATCGTCATGCGAGGTGGAACACTTCGGTGAGCGGTTTCATGGCCTCGTCGGGCCGGGCGCCGTCCAGCGACTCGAAGAACGGCGCCATCTCCGCCTGCCAGCGGGCGTTGACGTCGGTGGCTTCCATACCGGCCTGGGCGGCGGCGAAGTCCTCGGTCTCCAGGTAGCCGACGAGCAGTCCGTCCTCGCGCAGGAAGAGCGAGTAGTTGTGCCAGCCGGTCTCCGAGAGCGCCCGGAGCATCTCTGGCCACACCGCGGCGTGCCGCTCGCGGTACTCGTCGAGGCGCTCCGCCCGGACCTTCAGCAGGAAGCACACACGCTGCATCAACGATTCTCCAGAACTAGAAGTTGAACTGGTCGATGTTCTTGGCGTCGAACACGGTCGGCTTGCCGAGGCTGATGACGCCGTCCTTGCCGATGGTGTACTCACCCATGGAGCCGGCCTTGAAGGTCTCGCCCTCCTTGCCGGTGATCTGCCCGGAGGACAGGGCGACGGCGGTGCGGGCGGCCAGCTCGCCGAGCTTGGCCGGGTCCCACAGCTCGAACGCCTCGACGGTGCCGTTCTTGACGTACTTGCGCATGTCGTTCGGGGTGCCGAGGCCGGTCAGCTTGACCTTGCCCTTGTACTTGGAGCCCGACAGGTACTGGGCGGCGGCCTTGATGCCGACGGTGGTCGGGGAGATGATCCCCTTCAGGTTCGGGTACTCCTGGAGCAGGCCCTGGGTCTGCTGGAAGGACTGCTGGGCGTCGTCGTTGCCGTACGCGGTCTTGACCAGCTTGATGTTCTTGTACTCGGGCTTCTTCAGCTCGTCCTTCATGAAGTCGATCCAGGTGTTCTGGTTCGTCGCGGTCTGCGCGGCGGACAGGATCGCGATCTCGCCCTTGTAGTCGATCTGCTTGGCGAGCAGTTGCACCTCGGTACGGCCCAGGTCCTCGGCGGAGGCCTGCGAGACGAAGGCGTTGCGGCAGTCGGCCGTGGTGTCGGAGTCGTAGGTGACGACCTTGATGCCGTTCTTCATGGCCTGCTTGAGCGCGGTGCACAGCGCGCCCGGGTCCTGCGCGGACACGGCCATGGCGTCGACCTGCTGCTGGGTGAGCGTGTTGACGTAGGAGACCTGCCCGGCGGTGTCGGTCGCGCTGGACGGCCCGACCTCCTTGTAGCTGGACCCCAGCTCCTTCAGCGCCTTCTCGCCGCCCTTGTCGGCGCTGGTGAAGTACGGGTTGTTGACCTGCTTGGGCAGGAACCCGACGGTGAGCCCCTTCTTGGTGGCCGCGTTCGGGTCGGCCTTGCCGGCGGTGGCGGCGCTGCCGCCCTCGTTCGCGACGTCCTTCTTGGTGGTGCCGCCGCCGCAGGCGGTGAGGGCCAGGGCGAGAGAGGTGGCGGTGGCGAGGGCCGCACAGCTGCGGCGGAGAGTCGACTTACGCATGGCTTTTCCTTTGAACGAGGTTGAGGGGAACGCCCTTGCTTTTCAGGGGCGCGGGGAACTGCGCGACCAGCCACAAGCCGCCGGTCAGCCGGACGATTGAGCACGCAGAACGGCGATCTGCCGAACCACCCGCGGCCCAAGAACGGAAAGCACGAGCAACACTCCGGTGACGACGATCTGCGACTGAGCGGACACGTCCTGGAGGCTCATCACGTTCTGCAGCGCCCCGAGCAGAAACACCCCGGCGATCGCACCGCCCAACGTGCCCTTGCCTCCGTCGAAGTCGATACCGCCGAGCAACACGGCGGCCACAACCGACAGTTCGAGGCCGGTGGCATTGTCGTACCGCGCACTCGCGTAGTGCAGCGCCCAGAAGATCCCGGTCAGCGAAGCCATCAGCCCGGTCAGCGTGAACAGGATCAGCTTCTGCCGCTTGACCCGGATCCCGGCGAACCGCGCGGCCTCCTCGCTCGCTCCGATCGCGAACAGCGACCGCCCGAACGGCGTCGCGTGCAGCGCGACCACGGCGATGGCGAGCAGGACGAGGAACGGCAGGAAGGCGTAGGGGAGGAAGGTGTCACCGACGCGCCCGGCCGCGAAGTCCAGGTACTGCGTGGGGAAGTCCGTCACCGCGTCGGACCCGAGCACGATCTGCGCGATGCCCCGGTAGGCGGCGAGGGTGCCGATGGTGACGGCGAGGGACGGCAGCCCCAGCCGGGTCACCAGCAGTCCGTTGACCAGCCCGCACACGACACCGAGCAGCAGGCAGATCGGGATGATGGTCTCGATGGCCATGCCCTGGTTCCACAGCGCGCCCATCACGGCACCGGACAGACCGGCGGTGGACGCGACCGACAGGTCGATCTCACCGGAGACCACCAGCAGGGTCATCGGCAGCGCGATCAGCGCGATGGGCAGGGTGTTGCCGATCAGGAACGACAGGTTGAGCGCGTTGCCGAACCCGTCGACGAAGCCGAAGGAGAACAGCAGGACCACGACGAGGAGTGCGCCGACGGCGGAGTCCCACCTCTTCAGGCCGGAGAAGCCGGCCGCTCGGCTCAGGGAGATGTCAGCCATGGCGAGCGTTCCTCTTCTTCAGGGCGGAGGCCACACGCAGCGCGACGATCCGGTCGACCGCGATCGCGAGGATGAGCAGGATGCCGTTGATCGCGAGCACCCATACGGAGCTGACGCCGAGGGCGGGCAGCACGCTGTTGATGGAGGTCAGCAGCAGCGCGCCGAGGGCCGCGCCGTAGACGCTGCCGGAGCCGCCGGTGAAGACGACGCCGCCGACCACGACCGCGCTGACGACGGTCAGTTCGTAGCCCGTGCCGGTGCCGGAGTCGACGTTGCCGAAGCGGGCGAGGTACATCGCCCCGGCGAGTCCGGCGAGGGCACCGCAGAAGGTGTACGCGGCGAGGATCCGCTTGCGGACCGGGATGCCGGCGAGGCGGGCGGCCTCGGGGTTGGAGCCGAGTGCGTACAGTTCGCGGCCGCTGCCGAAGTGCTTGAGGTAATAGGCGGTGGCGACGAGGACCGCCAGCGCGATCAGCGCCAGGTACGGGACCGCCGAGATGCCGCCGGAGCCGAAGTCGACGAATCCGCCGGGCAGATCGGCCGCGGTGATCTGGCGGGAGCCGACCCAGATGGAGTCGATGCCGCGGATGATGTAGAGCGTGCCGAGGGTGACGACGAGCGCGGGCACCTGGCCGAGGCTGACGAGCAGTCCGTTGAGCAGTCCGAAGCCGATGCCCAGCAGGACCGCCAGGGCGATCGCCACGACCGGGTTACCCCCGCCCTGGAGATACGTGCCGGCGGCGAACGCGCTGATGCCGAGCGTGGATCCGACGGACAGGTCGACGTTGCGGGTGATGACCACCAGGGACTGGCCGGTGGCGACCAGGACCAGGATCGTGGCGTTCAGCAGCAGGTCCTTGACGCCCTGCTCGGACAGGAACTGGCTGTTGCCGGCCTGGGTGACGCCGATCATCACCAGGAAGACGAGCAGGATGGCGAGTTCGCGCATCTTGAAGACGCGGTCGACCAGCCGGGTGCCGCTCGACTTGGGCACGTCGGCCACGGGGGCTTCTTGCGGGGTGACGACCGTCATGCGGCGGCCCTCCCGGTGGCTGCGGCCATCACGGTTTCCTCGGTGGCGTCGGAGCGCGGTATCTCGGCGGTGAGCCGGCCCTCGTGCATCACCAGCACGCGGTCGGCCATGCCGAGGATCTCGGGCAGGTCGGAGGAGATCATCAGGACGGCCACGCCGTCGGCGGCCAGTTGCGACAGCAGCCGGTGCACCTCGGCCTTGGTGCCGACGTCGATGCCCCGGGTCGGCTCGTCGACGATCAGCACCTTGGGGCCGGTGGCCAGCCATTTGGCGAGCACGACCTTCTGCTGGTTGCCGCCGGAGAGCGTGTTGACGGTGTCGGCGATCCGGGCGTACTTGACCTGGAGCTTGACGGCCCAGTCGAGGGAGCGGCCGCGCTCGGCGCCGCGGTCCATCAGCCCGGCCTTCACCGTCGTCCGCAGGCCCGTCAGCCCGATGTTCCGCTCGATGGACATGTCCATCACCAGGCCCTGGGCGCGCCGGTCCTCCGGGACCAGGGCGACTCCGGCGGCCATGGCGGCGGAGGGCGCGCCGTTGACCAGGGACTTGCCGTGGACGGAGACCTCGCCGGCATCCCAGCGGTCGATGCCGAAGACGGCCCGGGCGACCTCGGTGCGCCCGGCGCCGACGAGTCCGGCCAGGCCGACGATCTCGCCGTGCCGGACCTCGAAGGAGACGTCGGTGAAGACGCCCTCGCGGGTCAGCCGGCGCACGCTCAGGGCGACCTCACCGGGCGTCACGTCCTGCTTGGGGTAGAGCTCGTCGAGGTCGCGGCCGACCATGCGGCGGACCAGGTCGTCCTCGGTCATGTCTGCCAGGGGCTCGCTGGCGATCCAGGCGCCGTCGCGCAGGGTGGTGACCCGGCGGCAGATCTCGAAGATCTCCTCCAGGCGGTGGGAGATGAAGAGCACGGCGGCGCCCTGGTCGCGCAGGGTGCGGACGACGCCGAAGAGGCGGGCGACCTCGCTGCCGGTGAGGGCTGCCGTCGGCTCGTCCATGATCAGGACGCGGGCGTCGAAGGAGAGGGCCTTGGCGATCTCGACGATCTGCTGGTCGGCGATGGACAGGCCGCGGGCGGGCCGGTCGGGGTCGAGTTCGACCCCGAGGCGCTTCATCAGGGCGGCCGTCGCGTTGTAGGTGGCCTTGTGGTCGATCCGGCCGAGGGCGCGGCGTGGCCGGCGGCCCATGTAGATGTTCTCGGCGATCGACAGGTCGGGAAAGAGCGTGGGCTCCTGGTAGATCACGGCGATACCGGCGTCGCGGGCGTCGCCGGGTCCGTGGAAGGCGACGGGCGCACCGTCGAGCAGCACCTGGCCGGCATCCGGTCGGTGCACACCGGCGAGGGTCTTGATGAGGGTGGACTTGCCGGCACCGTTCTCACCGGCGAGTGCGTGCACCTCCCCGGGGAACAGCTCCAGGGAGACATCCCGCAGTGCGCGGACCGCGCCGAAGGACTTGGAGACGTCCTTCAGTGCGAGAACCGGGGCCGGACCCGTGGTGGACGGGTGGGTCATGAGGGCTCCTCGACGACGCCGGCGGGTCGGCCCTCTCGGCGTCGTGAAAGGTTTCAACTTGGTTGCCGGGACGTTAGGCGGGCCGCGCATGTCACGTCAATGGGTTCTGGTCGAAAAAGTTTCGAGGACAGAAGGTCACGCATGGGTCACGGGAAACCGTCTCGGCCGGAGGGGTTGACACCCCTCCGGGGGGCCCATAGCTTCGCGTCCTGAATCGTTTCATTCAGTGGTCGTCACGACCCGATGTCACAGGAGCCTGACGTGACCGAGCTCGCCGCGGCGAAGGCCGCTCTCAAGACACAGGCCGTCGAGACGCCGTCGTGGGCCTACGGGAACTCGGGCACACGGTTCAAGGTGTTCGCGCAGCAGGGTGTGCCTCGCACCCCGTTCGAGAAGCTGGACGACGCGGCGAAGGTGCACGAGTTCACCGGCGTCGCGCCGACCGTGGCCCTGCACATCCCCTGGGACAAGGTCGACGACTACGCGGCGCTGGCCGAGCACGCCGAGCAGCGGGGCGTGAAGCTCGGGGCGATCAACTCCAACACCTTCCAGGACGACGCCTACAAGCTCGGGAGCATCTGCCACCCCGAGGCCTCCGTGCGGCGGAAGGCCGTCGATCATCTGCTGGAGTGCGTCGGCATCATGGATGCGACGGGCTCGTCGGATCTGAAGCTGTGGTTCGCCGACGGCACGAACTATCCGGGCCAGGACGACATCCGGGGGCGGCAGGACCGGCTGGCCGAGGGGCTCGCCGAGGTCTACGAGCGGCTCGGGGACGGGCAGCGGATGCTGCTGGAGTACAAGTTCTTCGAGCCGGCGTTCTACACGACGGACGTGCCGGACTGGGGTACCGCCTACGCCCACTGCCTGAAGCTCGGGCCCAAGGCGCAGGTCGTCGTCGACACGGGGCACCACGCGCCGGGGACGAACATCGAGTTCATCGTGGCGACGCTGCTGCGTGAGGGGAAGCTCGGGGGGTTCGACTTCAACTCACGCTTCTACGCGGACGACGATCTCATGGTCGGGGCGGCGGATCCGTTCCAGCTGTTCCGGATCATGTACGAGGTGATCCGGGGTGGGGGGTTCACGCCCGACGTCGCCTTCATGCTCGACCAGTGTCACAACATCGAGGCGAAGATCCCGGCGATCATCCGGTCGGTGATGAACGTGCAGGAGGCGACGGCGAAGGCGCTCCTGGTCGACGGGGACGCGCTGCGCGCCGCCCAGCGGGACGGGGACGTGCTGGAGGCCAACGCGGTCGTGATGGACGCGTACAACACGGATGTGAGGCCGCTGCTGCGCGAGGTGCGCGAGGAAATGGGGCTGGACCCCGAGCCGCTGCAGGCGTACCGCCGGTCCGGGTGGGCGTCGAAGATCGTCGAAGAGCGGGTGGGCGGGGAGCAGGCGGGGTGGGGGGCGTGATCCGCCGCGCTTCGCCTGCCGGGTGACTGTGCGTCGCAGGCCGCGGGGCGTCGTGGGTTGCCCGCGCAGTTCCCCGCGCCCCTGAGAGACCAGGCCCTGCGGGCCTGGGAAGCGAGGCGCGCAGTCCCTGTTCTTCAGGGGCGCGGGGAACCGCGCGGGAAGCCCCACTCACCCGCCCCCGGCAGCGCCCCCTGGCCTCCGAGCCGAACCCCGTACCCCGTAACCCCTTCACTGTGAGGATTGATCACGCATGGCAACCCATCCCGAAGCCGCAGCTCTGCTCGCCCGGTCCCGTCGGCTCGGTGCCGATCCCCGGAACACCAACTACGCCGGCGGCAACACCTCCGCCAAGGGGACCGACACCGACCCCGTCACCGGGGGCGAGGTGGAGCTGATGTGGGTCAAGGGGTCCGGCGGGGATCTCGGCACGCTGACCGAGGCCGGACTCGCCGTGCTGCGGCTGGACCGGATGCGGTCGCTCGTGGACGTGTACCCGGGCGTCGAGCGCGAGGACGAGATGGTCGCCGCGTTCGACTACTGCCTGCACGGGAAGGGCGGGGCCGCTCCGTCCATCGACACCGCCATGCACGGGCTGGTCGAGGCCGCGCACGTCGATCATCTGCACCCGGACTCGGGGATCGCGCTCGCCTGCGCCGCCGACGGGGAGAAGCTGACCGCCGAATGCTTCGGGGACAGCGTGGTGTGGGTGCCGTGGCGGCGGCCCGGATTCCAGCTCGGGCTGGACATCGCCGCCGTGAAGAAGGCCAATCCACAGGCCGTCGGGTGTGTTCTCGGCGGCCACGGGATCACCGCCTGGGGGGACACCTCCGAGGAGTGCGAGCGGAACTCGCTGCACATCATCCGGACCGCCGAGCGGTTCCTCGCCGAGCGGGGCAGGCCCGAGCCGTTCGGGCCGGTGATCGAAGGGTACGTCGCGCCGGGTCCCGCGCAGCGGCGGGAGCGGGCCGCAGCGCTCGCCCCGTACGTGCGGGCGATCGCCTCCCAGGACCGGCCTCAGGTGGGGCACTTCGACGACTCCGAGGTCGTGCTCGACTTCCTCGCGAGCACGGAGCACCCGCGGCTCGCGGCGCTCGGGACGTCCTGCCCGGACCACTTCCTGCGCACCAAGGTCCGGCCGCTGGTGCTGGACCTGCCGCCGAACGCCCCGCTCGAGGAGGCGATCGGCCGGCTGAAGGAACTGCACGCCGAGTACCGCGAGGAGTACGCCGCCTACTACGAGCGGCACGCCGAGCCCGACTCCCCCGCCATGCGCGGCGCCGACCCGGCGATCGTGCTGGTGCCGGGCGTGGGCATGTTCTCCTTCGGCAAGGACAAGCAGACCGCCCGGGTCGCCGGTGAGTTCTACGTCAACGCGATCAACGTGATGCGGGGCGCCGAGGCCGTGTCCGCCTACGCACCGATCGAGGAGTCCGAGAAGTTCCGGATCGAGTACTGGGCGCTGGAGGAAGCCAAGCTCCAGCGGATGCCGAAGCCCAAGGCGCTGGCGACGCGGGTGGCACTGGTGACAGGTGCCGGGAGCGGCATCGGCAAGGCCGTCGCGCACCGGCTCGCGGCCGAGGGCGCCTGTGTCGTCGTGGCCGATCTGAACGGTGAGAACGCCGCCGCCGTCGCCGAGGAACTGGGCGGGGCCGACAAGGCCGTCGCCGTGACGGTGGACGTCACCTCCGAGGAGCAGATCGCCGAGGCGTTCCGGGCGGCCGTGCTGGCCTTCGGCGGGGTGGACCTCGTGGTCAACAACGCGGGCATCTCGATCTCCAAGCCGCTGCTGGAGACGTCCGCCGGGGACTGGGACCTCCAGCACGACATCATGGCCCGCGGCTCCTTCCTGGTGTCACGCGAAGCGGCCCGGGTGATGATCGCCCAGGAACTGGGCGGCGACATCGTCTACATCGCCTCGAAGAACGCCGTGTTCGCCGGGCCCAACAACATCGCCTACTCCGCCACCAAGGCCGACCAGGCCCATCAGGTGCGGCTGCTCGCCGCCGAGCTGGGCGAGCACGGCATCCGCGTCAACGGCGTCAACCCGGACGGCGTGGTGCGTGGTTCGGGGATCTTCGCCGGCGGATGGGGCGCCCAGCGGGCGGCGGTGTACGGGGTTCAGGAGGAGAAGCTGGGCGAGTTCTACGCCCAGCGGACCATCCTCAAGCGCGAGGTGCTCCCCGAGCACGTGGCCAACGCCGTCTTCGCGCTGACCGGCGGGGACCTCACCCACACGACCGGTCTGCACATCCCGGTCGACGCCGGCGTCGCGGCCGCCTTCCTGCGATGAGCACGGCCGTGAAGTCGTACGCCGCGGTCGATCTCGGCGCGTCCAGCGGGCGTGTCATGGTCGGCCGTGTCGGACTCGACTCGCTGGAGCTGACCGAGGCCCACCGCTTCCCGAACCGGCCGGTACGTGTCCCGGAGGGGCTGCGCTGGGACGTGCTCGGCCTGTACGCCGGAGTACTGGACGGGCTGCGGGCAGCGGGACAGGTCGACTCCGTCGGCATCGACAGCTGGGCCGTGGACCACGGGCTGCTGGACGCCGACGGGGCGCTGCTCGGCAATCCCGTGCACTACCGGGACGCCCGTACGGAGGGCGTCCCGGAGAAGGTGTGGGCGACCGTGCCCGCCTGGGAGCTGTACGCCGCGACCGGGTTGCAGTACGCGCCCTTCAACACCCTGTACCAGCTCGTCGCCGCCCGCTCCACGGCCCAGTTCGCACAGGCCCGGCGGCTGCTGCTGATGCCGGACCTGCTGACGTACTGGCTGACCGGCGAGCAGGGCACGGAACTCACCAACGCGTCCACGACCCAGTTGATCGACCCGCGCACCCGCGACTGGGCGTACGGCCTCGCGGAGCGCCTCGGTGTCGACCTCGGGCTGTTCGCGCCGCTGCGGCGGCCCGGTGATCCGGCGGGGGTGCTGCGGCAGGAGGTGCTGGAGGAGACCGGGCTGACCGGTCCCGTGCCGGTGACCGCCGTCGGGTCGCACGACACCGCGTCGGCGGTCGCCGCCGTACCCGCGTCGGGTGAGCGGTTCGCCTACATCTGCACCGGCACCTGGTCGCTTGCCGGTCTGGAGCTGGACGCGCCCGTGCTCACCGAGGAGAGCCGGGCCGCCAACTTCACCAACGAGCTGGGGCTGGACGGCACCGTCCGCTATCTGCGGAACATCATGGGGCTGTGGCTGCTCCAGGAGTGCGTACGGGCCTGGGGCGACCCGGATCTCGGTGCGCTGCTGCTGGAGGCGTCCAAGGTGCCGGCGCTGCGGTCGGTCGTGGACGCGGGCGACGCGGCGTTCCTCGCTCCCGGGCGGATGCCGGAGCGGATCGCCGAGGCGTGCCGGGTCTCGGGGCAGCCGGTGCCGGAGTCGCCGGCCGAGGTGACGCGCTGCATCCTCGACTCCCTCGCGCTCGCCCACCGCCGGGCGGTCCGGGACGCCCAGCGGCTCGCCGGCCACTCGGTCGACGTCGTGCATGTGGTGGGGGGCGGTACGCGCAACGCCCTGCTGTGCCAGCTGACCGCCGACGCGTGCGGGCTTCCGGTGGTGGCCGGGCCCACCGAGGCGGCGGCCCTGGGGAACGTCCTGGTGCAAGCGCGGGCGGACGGGCTGGTCGGCGACCTGGCCGGGATGCGGCGGCTGCTGGTGAACACGCAGCCGCTCACCCGGTACGAGCCGCGCGGCGGTACCGAGCGGTGGCGCGCCGCGCAGGCTCGGCTCACCCGGAACTGAAGGGGGCTCCCGTCGGCCTCCCGACCGGGTTACGCTGCACACATCCGATGACCGACCACGAGGAGCCGCGATGCGTGTCGCCCTGTTCCTGACCTGTGTCAACGACACGCTGTATCCGGACACCGGGCGCGCCGTGGTGAAACTGCTGACCAGGCTGGGTGTCGACGTCGACTTCCCGATGGCGCAGACCTGCTGCGGGCAGGCTCACTACAACACCGGCTACCGCCATGAGGCCGAGCCGCTCGCCCGGCATTTCTCCGATGTATTCGGAGGGTACGAGGCGATCGTGACGCCGTCCGGGTCGTGCGGGGCGATGGTGCGGGAGCTGTATCCGCGGATGGGCGAACGGGCCCGGGCGGAGGGGCGTGGGGACACGCTCGCGGCCACACTGGCGCCGGTGGTGCCGAAGACGTACGAGCTGACCGAGTTCCTGGTCGACGTGCTGGGTGTGACGGACGTCGGGGCGTACTACCCGCACACGGTGACGTACCACCCGACCTGCCACGGGCTGCGCGGACTCGGACTCGGTGAGCGGCCGCTGCGGCTGCTGCGGTCGGTGAAGGGGCTGGAGCTGGCCGAACTGCCGGGCGCGGACGAGTGCTGCGGGTTCGGCGGCACCTTCGCGCTGAAGAACTCCGACGTCTCCGCGGCGATGGGTGCGGACAAGGTGCGCAACGCCGAGTCGACGGGCGCCGAGGTGCTGTGCGCGGCGGACAACTCGTGTCTGATGCACATCGGCGGGACGATGGCCCGGCTGCGGACCGGCATGCGGCCGGTGCACATCGCGGAGATCCTGGCGAGCACGGAGGAGGAACCGGCCGTATGAGCGGGACGTATCTCGGGATGCCGGCGTTTCCGGAGGCCGCAAGGGAGGCCGTGGGGAACGCGACCCTGCGCGGCAATCTGCGGCACGCCACACACACCATCCGCGCCAAGCGGGCGCAGGCCGTCAGCGAGGTGTCCGACTGGGCCGAGCTGCGCGAGGCGGGCAAGCGGATCAAGGACCACACGCTGCGCCGTCTCGACCGCTACCTCGTGCAGTTGGAGGAGTCGGTCACGGCCGCGGGCGGTGTCGTGCACTGGGCCGCCGACGCGGACGAGGCCAACGACATCGTCACCCGGCTGGTGCAGATGACCGGCGAGTCGGAGGTCGTCAAGGTCAAGTCGATGGCCACCCAGGAGATCGGTCTCAACGAGGCACTGGAGGCCGAGGGCATCCACGCCTACGAGACCGATCTGGCCGAGCTGATCGTGCAGTTGGGCAAGGACCGGCCCTCACACATCCTGGTCCCGGCCATCCACCGCAACCGGGGCGAGATCCGGGACATCTTCGCCCGTGAGATGAGCGAGTGGGGCCGCCCGGCTCCCGAAGGTCTCACGGACACGCCCGGCGAACTCGCCGAGGCCGCCCGTCTGCACCTGCGGGAGAAGTTCCTGCGGGCCAAGGTCGGCATCTCCGGCGCCAACTTCATGGTCGCCGAGACGGGCACGCTCGTGGTCGTCGAGTCCGAGGGCAACGGCCGGATGTGCCTGACCCTGCCCGAGACGCTGATCTCGGTCGTCGGCATCGAGAAGATCGTGCCGACGTGGCAGGACCTGGAGGTCTTCCTGCAGACACTCCCCCGCTCCTCGACGGCCGAGCGCATGAACCCCTACACCTCGACATGGACCGGCACCACGGACGAGGACGGCCCGCAGAACTTCCATCTGGTGCTGCTGGACAACGGCCGCACCGACACCCTCGCCGACGAGGTCGGCCGGCAGGCACTGCGCTGCATCCGCTGCTCGGCGTGCCTCAATGTGTGCCCGGTCTACGAGCGGGCGGGCGGCCACGCCTACGGGTCGGTGTACCCGGGGCCGATCGGCGCGATCCTCAGCCCTCAGCTGCGGGGCACGGGCAGCGAGATCGACGCCTCGCTGCCGTACGCCTCCTCGCTGTGCGGGGCGTGCTACGAGGTGTGCCCGGTCGCCATCGACATCCCGGAGGTGCTGGTGCATCTGCGCGAGCGGGTGGTGCAGGGCGGCGAGGTGACGCGGGCCGGCAACAAGGTGGTACTGCGGCCCGCGAAGGGGCATGCCGCCGAGCGGGCGGCGATGCGTGCGGCACGCTGGGCGTTCACGCACGCGGGGGCGCTGCGCACCGGCCAGCGCGTCGCCTCCCGGACGCGTCGCTTCCATCCCCGGACGCTGCCCGGCCCGGGCAGGGCCTGGAGCGGGACCCGGGAGCTGCCGCCGGTGCCCGCCGAACCGTTCCGGGACTGGTGGCAGCGCACTCGTGGTGGGAAGGACGGGGACAGGTGAACAGCAGGGAACTGATCCTGGGACGGGTGCGTCGCGCGCTGGCGGACACACCGGCCGACGCGACGCCCGTCGTGAGGGACTACCTGCGCGAGCACGGGCAGCGGACCGTCGCGGAGACGGTGGAGCTGCTCGCCGGGAACCTGGCGGACTACCGGGCGCTCGTGCACCGCACGGACGCCGCCGGACTGCCCGGTCTGATCGCGGGGCTGCTGGACAAGCACGGGTCGGCGTCGGTGCTGGCGCCGCCCGGGCTGGACGAGGCGTGGCTGGCGGCGACCTCGGTGACACGGGTGGCCGACCGGGCCGAGAGCAGTCCGGGGGAACTGGACCGGGTGGACAGTGTGGTGACGGCCTGTGCGGTCGCGATCGCGGAGACCGGCACCATCGTGCTGGACGGCTCGCCCGACCAGGGCCGCCGCCGGATCACCCTCGTCCCGGACCACCACATCTGCGTGGTGCGGGTGCCCGGCCAGGTCGTGTCGTCCGTACCGCAGGGACTTGAACGCCTCGACCCGGCACGCCCGTTGACATGGATCTCGGGGCCGTCGGCGACCAGTGACATCGAGCTGGACCGCGTGGAGGGGGTGCACGGTCCGCGCACGCTGGAGGTGATCATGGTCGGCCGGGACTGACCCCCGCCCTTGCGTGAACGTGCGCTGGGCCTCGCCCCACGGCAGGTCGCGGCCGACCGGACGGGTGGCTGACCGGTCCGTCGCCGCGGCGGCCCCGTCAGCGCGTGCCTGAGGCGTCCAGCAGGGCGGTCACGGTCAGGCCGTCGAGCGTCTCGATCCCCGCCCCGGCCCGCGCGCCGGCCCCGTCGAGGACCAGCATCAGCTGACGGGCGAGCAACTGCGGATCCCGTGCCCCGCCTTCCGCGGCCTGGGTACGGAAGAAGCTCAGCTGCTTCCGAAGAGCTGGTACATGGACCGCTTCGAGACCCCGGCGCTGCGGCACAGCGTCTCGATGCCGAGGGAGACGCCCTCGCGGTAGAACAGCTCGCCCGCCGCATCGAGGAGCCGGTCCCGGGTGGACGCCTTGTCGATTGTGGCCATACGGGCCGCCCCGCTGCGGGAAACCGATCGGTTTCGCCGTGGATCCCGGGCGGGAATCCCGTGACAGCGTGGGTGAACAAGCGCTTAGATAGTGCCCCTGCCCGTCAGTCCCACGCCGCCGTCCTGGAGGCCACCGGTGTTCACATCCGTCGACGACGTCTCCGCACGCCTCGCCGAGGCCGGCTACCTCGCCTCGACCGCGGTCGCCACGACCGTCTTCCTCGCCGACCGCCTCGGCAAGCCGCTCCTGGTGGAGGGCCCGGCCGGTGTCGGCAAGACCGAGCTCGCCAAGGCCGTCGCCGAGGTGGCCGGAGCCCGGCTGGTGCGTCTGCAGTGCTACGAGGGCGTCGACGAGTCCCGGGCGCTGTACGAGTGGAACCACGCCAAGCAGCTCCTGCGCATCAGCGCGGGCCGCGACGAGACGTGGGACGAGGCCCGTACGGACATCTTCAGCGAGGAGTTCCTGCTCACCAGGCCGCTGCTGACCGCGATCCGGGGCGACGACCCGAAGGTCCTGCTGATCGACGAGACCGACAAGGCCGACGTCGAGGTGGAGGGCCTGCTGCTGGAGGTGCTCAGCGACTTCCAGGTGACCGTCCCCGAGCTCGGCACCATCACCGCGACGCGCCGGCCTTTCGTCGTCCTCACCTCCAACGCGAGCCGGGAGCTGTCCGAGGCGCTGCGCCGCCGCTGCCTCTTCCTGCACATCGGCTTCCCCGACGACGAGCTGGAGCGCCGGATCGTACGGCTGAAGGTGCCGGGGCTCGACGAGACCCTGGCCCGCTCGGTCGTCCGGGTCGTGGGTGCGCTGCGGGCGATGGACCTGCGCAAGGTGCCGTCGGTCGCCGAGACCGTCGACTGGGCGCACACCCTGCTCGCACTCGGCGCCGGGTCGCTGGACGAGACGGTCGTGAAGGCCACCCTCGGCGTGCTCCTCAAGCATCAGGACGACGTCCTCAAGGCGTCCGCCAAGCTCGACCCGGACGCCCTGTGACGACGCCGGCGGGCGTCGCCGAGCGGCTGACGTCGCTGGTCGGGGCGTTGCGCGCGCACGGCGTGCGGATCGGCACCGGGGAGACGGTCGACGCGGCACGGGCGGTCGCGGAACTCGGCCTGGCGGACCGGGAGCTGCTGCGCGAGGGCCTCGCGGCGACGCTGCTGCACGGGCCCGCGCAACGACAGGTGTTCGACCCGGTCTTCGACCTGTACTTCCCACGCGGTGTCGGCGGTCCGGAGCAGCGGGCGGCGGGGCGTGAGGACCTGCGGGACCGGCTTGCCGACGCGCTGGCCGCCGACGACCGGGCGATACTGGGCCGCCTGGCGATCGAGGCGGTCGACGGCTTCGGCGGCTACGGCTCCTCGCCGGAGTCGGACGGCTGGTCGTCGTACCAGGCCCTCGAACGGTTGCGGCCGCAGACCCTGCTGGCCCGGGTGCGTGACACCGTCCGGGGGCAGGGCGGGAGGCAGGGGTTCGCGGACCGGCTGCTGGAGGACGAGATCCGGCGGCGCATCGACGCCTTCCGCGCCCTGGTGGCCGCGGAGGCACGGCGGCGGGTCGCCGAGCGGCGCGGCCGGGACGAGATCGCCCGGCGGGCGGTGGCCCCGACCGCGGACCGGGTCGACTTCCTGTTCGCCGGGCAGGACCGGCTCGCCGAGCTGCGCAGAACGGTGCAGCCGCTGGCCCGCAGACTCGCGACCCGGCTGGCGGCCCGGCGCCGTCGCGCCTCCCGGGGCGCGATCGATCTGCGGCGGACCCTGCGCGGTTCGCTGTCGACGGGCGGAGTGCCGATGAAGCCGGTGCTGCGCGCCCGGCGTCCGGCCCGCCCCGAACTGGTGCTGCTGTGCGACGTGTCGGGATCGGTCTCCGGGTTCTCCGATTTCACGATGCTGCTGGTGCAGGCGCTGCACGACCAGTTCAGCAAGGTGCGCGTGTTCGCCTTCGTCAACCGGATCGACGAGGTGACCGGGCTGCTGGAGCACGGGCGGGCCGATCCGGAAGGGCTGGGCGCCCGCATCCAGGCGGAGGCGGCCGTCACGGGCTATCACGGGAGCAGTGACTACGGCATGGCCCTGGGCGAGTTCGCCGAGCGGTACGCGGAGGCGGCCGGTTCCCGCACGACCGTGTTCGTCCTCGGTGACGCCCGTACGAACCGGAGCGACCCGAATCTGCCCGCCCTTCGGCAGATCGCCGAGCGGGCCCGCCGCGTCCACTGGCTGAACCCCGAGCAGAGCTCCCGCTGGGGCACGGGCGACTCCGTCGCGCCCTCCTACGCCGAGCTGGTCGAGATGCACGAGTGCCGCAACGCCCGGCAGTTGAGCGCACTTGTGGCCCGGCTGCTGCCGGTCTGATCAGGCGGCGGCGAGCTGCGGGCAGAGGGCGGCCTTGGACATTTCCATAAACAGTAAATATAAAACTGTTATGCTTCGAGCATGAGTCGTCCCGACACCGCTCCCGGCGCGTCCGCCGCCATCGGGGCAGCCCTCTACGGCCTGGCCACCAGGGCCGCGAGACGCCTGCCCCGGGACATGAGCCTGACGTCCGCCGCCACCCTGGCCACCCTGGACCGGACCGGCCCGCGGCGCATCACCGATCTGGCCGCGGTCGAGGGCGTCACCCAGCCCGCGATGACCACCCTGGTCCGGGTGATGGAGGAGTCCGGCCTGGTCGAGCGGCGGGGCGACGCGTCCGACAGGCGGGTCACGCTGGTGTGCCTGACCGAGGCCGGCACCTCCTATGTCCGGACGCGGCGCCAGGCGGGCGTCCACGCGTTCGAGCGGTTGATCGGCGAGCTCACCGGCGACGAGGTCGAGGCGCTGGTGGCGGCCCTTCCGGCGCTGAAGCATCTGGCAGAGCTCGAAAGCCAGGACCGCGACGGGCCGAAGCAGTGACCGGGCGCCCGGTCGGCGGGGTCGCGGCGAAGGCGTTCCCGGTGGCGCGTTCCGAGGCGCGGCTGCTGGTCCCCGCCCTGATGTTCATCGCTCTGGTCGTGGCGGCGGTCGCCAGCCTCGGGACGCCGCTCATCACCAGCGTGGCGACCTCGTTCCACGTCTCGCTCGGCAGCGCGCAGTGGACGCTGACCGTCGCGCTGCTCAGCGGCGCCGTCGCCACGCCGGTCCTGGGCCGGCTCGGAGCCGGCCCGCACCGGCGGGCCACGATCCTCGCCACGCTGGCCATCGTCGTCGCCGGTAGCGGGCTCACCGTGCTGCCGCTGCCGTTCGCCTGGCTGCTGGCCGGCAGGGCGGCCCAGGGCGTCGGGCTCGGGCTGACGGCGCTGATGATGGGCGTGGCCCGGGACCACCTCCCCGAGGAGCGCAGCGGGGCCGTGATCGCCCTGATCTCGGTGGTCTCGATCATCGGGGCGGGCGTCGGCTACCCGCTGGCCGCACTGTTCGCCGAGTTCGGCGGGGTACGGGCCGCCTACGGTTTCGGCCTGGTCGTCACCGCCGCCGCCCTCCTGACCGCGTGGCGCTCCATGCCCGAAGCCCCCGAAGGCCGCTCCGCCCACGTGGACGTGGCAGGCGCGGTCGTGCTGGCCGCCGCGCTGCTCCTGGTGCTGTTCCTCGCCGGCGAACGGAATCTGTGGAGCCGGCACCCCGCCGTGGCGGTCGGCCTCGCCGTCGTCGCGGTGGTGCTGCTCCACATCTGGGCCGTCATCGAGCTGCGCAGCACGACGCCCCTGGTCGATGTGCGGGCGGTGCGGCACCCGGCGGTCGCCGGGGCGAACCTCGCCATGTTCGTCGGCGGGATCGGCATGTACCTCCTGCTCACGCTCATCACCCGGTACGCGCAGACGCCGCACGGCGCCGGCTACGGCTTCGGGCTGACGACCTTCGTCGCCGGGCTGGTCCTCATCCCGTTCTCGGTGCTGGGGTTCGTGGCCGGCAAGCTCACACCGCGGGTCCGCACGCGGATCGCCGACCCCCTGCTCCTGGCCGGCAGCGCCGTCGTGGTCGGCTGCGGGTTCGCCCTGTTCGCGGCGGCCCGGTCGGACCTGGCCGAACTGTTCGCGGCGATGGGCGTGCTCGGCTTCGGCGTCGGCGGCTTCTCGGCCGCGATGCCCGGCGTCATCCTGGCCGTCACCCCCAGGAGCGAGACGTCGAGCGCCATGAGCTTCAACTACGTCGTGCGCAGCGTCGGGTACTCCCTGGGCAGCGCCATCGGCGGCCTGTTCCTCGCCGCGGGCACCGGCCCCGGCCACCTCTTCCCCGACGACAGCGCCTACACCACCGCGGCGCTGGTCGGCATCGGCGCCATGGCGATCACGACGCTGACAAGCCTCGCTCTCGCCCGCCGACGCTCGTCCGATACCAACCCGTAAGTCGGATGCACTCATCCCGACACTGGAGGTTCCATGCCCAAGGGCTACTGGGTCAGCGTCTACCGCACCATTTCGGACCCCGACAAGCTGGCTGCATACAACAAGCTGGCCCGTCAGGCCGTCCAGCCCTGGGGCGGCCGTACCTTCGTCCGTGGCGGTCGGGTCGTGGCGTATGACGCCGGAATCGCCGAGCGCACCGTCCTGGTCGAGTTCGACAGCTTCGAGCAGGCCGTCGCGGCACGCGAGAGTGCGGCCTACCAGGAGGCGCTGGCCGCCCTCTCCGACGGCGTCGAGCGCGACTTCCGCATCGTCGAGGGCATCGACTGACCGAGGTCCGGCCGGATCTTCACCGAAGTGCCCGAACTCCTCGTGCCGGCCGACCGCACACCTACAGCTGCCTGGCCCGTGGACTCCTCCTGGAAGAGGAACTCCGGGACACCCGTTTCCCGGCCCGGCGGGGAAGATCTTCGGACGGGTCGAGAACGTTGATTCTGCAGGAGGTCGTACATGCGTGCCATGCGGTACGGGAGGTTCGGCGGCCCCGAGGTCCTGGAGGAGGCCGAGGTGCCGGACCCACTGGCCGGGCCGGGCGAGACTCTTGTCCATGTGGAGGCCGCGGGAGTCAACTTCGGCGACATCAAGCAGATCGCGGGCGAGCACACCGACGGTCCGTACGCTCCCCGAGGTCCGCTGCCCCGTGTCCCCGGTATGGAGGTCGTCGGCCGGACCGCGGACGGCCGGCGAGTCCTCGGCTATGTTCCACAGGGCGGTTACGCCGCCAAGGCGGCCGTCGCCGAACGCCACCTGGTCGCGTTACCGCAGGGAGTGGGTGCGGGCGAAGCGCTGGCAGTTCTTGTACAGGGGCTGACGGCGTGGCATCTGCTGCGGTCGGTCGCGCGTGTCAGGCCCGGTGAGAGCGTGGTGGTCCATGCCGCCGCGGGCGGGACCGGCAGTCTCCTCGTGCAACTGGCCCGGGAGTTCGGGGCTGGACGGATCATCGCCACGGCGTCGTCCGACGACAAACGCGTCCTCGCTCTGGAGCTCGGCGCGGACGTGGCGATCGACGGCCGGGCGGAGGGCTATCGGGAGCGGGTCGTGGACGCCAACCACGGACACCCGGTCGACATCGTCCTGGACGCCATCGGCGGCCCCGTCCTCGACGCCGCCCTGGACACCCTCGCACCCCTCGGGCGGCTGGTGACCTACGGAGCCTCGTCCCGGCAGGCGGCCTCGGCGATCGAGCCGGGCCGGCTGGCGGTGGACAACATCACCGTCGCCGGCTTCTGGGTCGTCCCGCTCATCGCCCGCAACGGTGCCGGTGGTGCGGAGCTGGCGGAGCTCCTCGACCTCACGGCGCGGCGTCGCCTGCGGCCCCTGGCCGGCGCGGAGTACGACCTGGCACGGGCCCGAGACGCGCACGAAGACCTGCTCGCCCGCCGCACGAAGGGGAAACTGGTCCTCCGCCCTTGACGACGAACGCCCGTCTTGCCACCGGACGGGCCCCACGGCCGGCCCGCGCGGTCACCCACTGGTCTCTCACCCGCCACGACGCCCTGCAAACGGACCCTAGTCCTTCTTGGCGTACTCCTTGGCCATGCTGCCCGCGAAGTCGTACACCACGCACTGCTCGTCGCCGACGACCCATGCGTCGTGACCGGGCGCGCAGACGAACACGTCACCGGGTCCCACTTCGCTCTCCGCGCCGTCGTCCATGCGGATGTGCATACGACCGGAGACGACATAGCCGTTGTGGTGGATCCGGCAGCTGTCCGTCCCCGCGATCGGGGCCACGGACTCGGACCAGCGCCAGCCCGGTTCGAAGGTGGCCACGGCGAAGTCCAGCCCTGTCATATGGACGGCTTCCAGGTGGCCTCGGGGATAGTCGCGCCGCTCGTCCGGCTTGTCGAGCGTCTTCACTTCCAGCATGACGCTCCTCCTCGGTGAGGTTTGCTTCCATCGTCCGTCCGCCCTCCGGGGGGCGCCATTCAGCGGGTGGCGCCGCCACAGAGCTCCACGAAGCGTCCGGCGTCGATGTTGCCGCCGGAGATGACGACACCGACGCGCGGGGGAAGCGGACCCACTGCGCCGGTGAGCAGCGCGGCCAGCGGGGTGGCGCCGCTCGGCTCGACGACGATCTTCAGGCGCTCGAAGGCGAACCTCATCGCGTCCCGGATCTCGTCGTCGCCGACCAGGACGACCTCGTCGAGGAGCCGTCGGTTGACCGAGAACGTCAGCTCTCCCGGGGTGTGCAGGGCCTGACCGTCGGCGATGGTGCGCGGGACCGGGATGCTGACGCGCCGGCCGGCTTCCAGCGAGCGCTTGGTGTCGTCCCCGGCCTCGGGCTCGACGCCGATGGTCCGGATGCGGGGGTGCAGCCCCTTGGCCGCCGTGGCACTTCCGGCCATCAGCCCGCCGCCGCCGACCGGCGTGAGCAGCGCGTCCAGCTCCCCCGCCTCTGCGAGGAGTTCGAGGGCCGCCGTGCCCTGCCCCGCCATGACGTGCGGATGCTCGTAGGGCGGAATGAGGGCGAGGCCACGGTCGGCGGCGAGGGCCTCGGCGATGGCGACGCGGTCTCCGGTGTAGCGGTCGTACGTGACGATCTCGGCGCCGTAGCCGGCGGTGGCGGCCCGCTTGGAGGGCGGGGCGTCCTCCGGCATGACGATGACGGCGGTGGTGCCCAGCTCCCGGGCGGCCAGGGCGACGGCCTGGGCGTGATTGCCGGAGGAGTAGGCGGCGATGCCCCGGGACAGCTGCTCCGGGGTGAGACGGGAGGCGGCGTTGTAGGCGCCGCGGAACTTGAAGGCGCCCACGCGCTGGAAGTTCTCGCACTTGAGGAACACCTCGGCTCCGGCGAGCGCGTCCAGGGTGCGGGAGCGCAGCACGGGCGTGCGGTGGGCGACGCCCTCGAGCCGGGCGGCGGCGTCGCGGACGTCGTCGAGAGTGACCGGTGGGGTGGTGGTCGTCACGCGGATCCTCCGGTGGAAGGGTCGTGGGCTGCCCGGGCCCGGGACAGGTAGTTGTAGGCGGAGGCGCGGGAGATGCCGAGCCGGGCTGCGACCTGTTCGACGGCGCCGCGCACGGCGAAGACCCCGCGGGTGTCCAGCCCCCCGAACAGTTCCAGGCGCTCCGCGCGGTCGAGCTCCGCCCAGCTGCCCCGCTGCCGGGACCGGTGGGCGTCGACGAGGGCGTCGACCACGGAGTCGATGTCATTGCCGAAGGTGGTCGTCGGGAGCTCCGCCGGAGCGGCGGCACCGACTCCGGCGAGCGCCCCGAGCAGGTCGTGGACCTGGGTGACCGCGCCGACGTCCACGTTGATGCAGAGGGCGCCGAACACGGCTCCCGTGGAGTCCCGGAGCACCATCGTGGAGGACTTCACCGGTGTGCCGTCGCGGGTGCGGCTGACGTAGTTCAGCTCGTCGGACGCCTCGTCGCCGCCGGCGAGGACGCGCATGCCGATCTCGCTCATCGCGCCGCCGACCGTACGCCCGGTCACCGCTCCGGCCACCGCGACCACCGATCGCTCCGGGATCCGGTAGTCGTGCAGCACGACGTCGCAGACCGGCCCGAAGGTCGCCGCGATCCCTTGTACGACCGGCTTCAGCGCGGCGAGGATCGCGTCCCGCTCGGCGCTCAGAGCGTCACCCACGTTCGCCCCCTCTCACGTCACCACTTTAGACCAGAAGTCCAATGTCTGGATAGTCAGTCCAGGAATCTCCAACAGTTGGCAATGGTTTTCACATGACTTCGACCGCATAACGCTTCTGACATTCATTCCCATCTAGCGTGATGCCTGCCGACGGCCTTCCCGTCTACGACCTTGCTGCACGCCCGTCCTGGAGGAGCCATGTCCCTGTCCACGTCCCGCCGCGTCGCGCTGCTGACCAGCGCGTCACTGGCCCTGCTCGCGGGCTGCGGCAACTCGTCGGACTCCTCCGGCGGCAAGGGCACACCGGCCCGCGTGGCCGTGGTCGCCTCCACCGACGTCTGGGGCGACATAGCCCAGCGCGTCGGCGGCGACCACGTCGACGTCACGTCGGTCATCAGCGACCCCGACCAGGACCCGCACTCCTACGAGGCCGACCCCCAGAACCAGCTGGCCCTGGCCAAGGCGAAGGTCGTCGTCGAGAACGGCGGCGGCTACGACGACTTCGTCGGCCACATGCTCAAGGGCGGGCACAACGACTCCGCCGAAGTGATCGACGCGGTCGAGGTGTCCGGCAGGACCGCGCCCCAGGGCGGCGAACTCAACGAGCACGTCTGGTACGACTTCCCCACCGTCGCCAAGGTCGCCGACCGGATCTCCGCCGCCCTCGCGAAGGCCGACCCGGGCGACGCCACCGCGTTCACGAAGAACGCCGCAGCCTTCAAGGCGAAGCTCGCCCCGCTGGAAGCCGAGGAAGCGCGGATCAAGAAGGAGCACGGCGGTGAGGGCATCGCCATCACGGAACCGGTGCCGCTCTACATGACCGAGGCGAGCGGCCTGGTGAACCGGACACCCGCGCGATTCAGCGAGGCGATCGAGGAGGGCGACGACGTCTCCCCGCGCATCCTCCAGGAGAGCCTCGCGCTGTTCAGCGGCAAGAAGGTGAAGGCCCTGGTCTACAACGAGCAGACCTCCGGCCCCCAGACCGAGAAGGCCGAGGCGGCGGCGAAGGCGGCCGGCATCCCCGTCGTGCCCGTGACCGAGACGCTGCCCAAGGGCAAGGACTACCTCGGCTGGATGACCGCCAACGTCGACGCGCTCGCGAGCGCGCTGGCCAAGTGACCCCGATGGCCCGGCAGGACGGCACGCCGGTCATCTCGCTGCGCGCGGCCGCCCTGTCCTACGGCGACCGCATGGTGTGGAGCGACCTCGATCTCGACGTGGGGCCCGGGGAGTTCCTGGCCGTGCTGGGCCCCAACGGCGCCGGCAAGACCAGCTTCGTCCGGGCGCTGCTGGGCCGTCAGCCGCTGTCCGCCGGCACACTGACCGTCCTCGGCCGGCCGGCGCGCGAGGCCGCCCGGCACATCGGCTACGTCCCGCAGCAGGCGGCCCTGTCCGCGCAGGCCGTGCTGCGCGCCCGGGACCTCGTCCGGTTCGGCATCGACGGCCACCGTTTCGGGCCACGGCTGCGCACCGGCGGCATCCGCCGCAGGGTGGACGAGATCCTCGAGTCGGTGGGCGCCTCGGCCTACGCCGACGTCCCGCTCGGGATGCTCTCCGGCGGCGAACGGCAGCGCGTGCGCATCGGGCAGGCCCTGGCGACCGACCCCCGTCTCCTGCTGTGCGACGAGCCGCTGCTGTCGCTCGACCTGCACCACCAGCGGGCCGTCACCGAGCTGATCGACGCCCGGCGCCGCTCCCACGGCACGGCGGTCGTGTTCGTGACGCACGAGATCAACCCGGTGCTGGGCATGGCCGACCGGGTGCTGTATCTGGCCCCCGGCGGCCACCGGACCGGCACCCCGGAGGAGGTGCTGACCTCGGAGTCGCTGTCCCGCCTCTACGGCACGCAGGTCGACGTGCTCCGCGTCCGGGGCCGGGTGGTGGTCGCGGGGGCTCCCGACGAGACGGCCGGCCCGCCGCACCACCCCGAGCAGGCCCACGAGAGCGACGGAGTGCGCACATGACACTCGCCGACGGGATCTGGCACCAGATCTTCGACTTCACCGACTACGGCGAACTCCTCGCCCTGGTCCGCAACTCCCTCGTCGCCGGCGTGGCACTGGGCCTGGTGGGCGGGCTGGCCGGGGTGTTCGTCCTGATGCGGGACCTGCCGTTCGCGGTGCACGGCATCAGTGAGCTGTCGTTCGCGGGCGCCTCGGCGGCCCTGCTGCTGGACGCGAACATCGTGGTCGGCTCGATCGCCGGTTCCCTCCTGGCGGCCGGTGCCATCGGCGTCCTCGGGTCCCGGGCCCGGGACCGCAACTCGGTGATCGGCATCATCATGCCGTTCGGCCTGGGACTCGGCGTGCTCTTCCTCGCCCTGTACAAGGGGCGGGCTGCCAACAAGTTCGGGCTGCTCACCGGGCAGATCGTCGCCGTGGACACCCCGCAGATGTCCTGGCTGCTGGGCACGTCCGTCCTGGTGCTGGTGGCCCTGACGGTCATGTGGCGTCCGCTGGCCTTCGCCAGCACGGATCCGGACGTGGCGGAGGCCCGCGGAGTGCCGGTGCGTGCGCTGTCCTTCGCGTTCATGCTGGTGCTCGGGCTCGCGGTCGCCCTGTCGGTGCAGATCGTCGGCGCGCTGCTGGTGCTGTCCCTGGTCGTCACCCCGGCCGCGGCGGCCTCCCGCGTCACCGCGTCGCCGCTGCTGCTGCCCGCGCTGAGCGTGGTGTTCGCCGTGGTCTCCATCGAGGGCGGCATCCTGCTCGCCCTGGGCAGCAGCATCCCCATCAGCCCCTACGTCACGACGATCTCGTTCACGATCTACGCGGTGTGCCGGGTGGCCGGGCGGTTCCGGAACCGGCGGTGGGGCGCGCGGCGCGCGGTGGTGCGGGCGGCCTGAGCACCACGCCTCACCGCTCGAAGACCACCTGACCGTCGAACACCGTGAGATCCACCTGAGCCTGAGTGATCTCGTGCGGGTCGAGGTCCAGCAGCGGCCGGTCCAGGACGCACAGGTCGGCGGCCCGGCCCGCTTCGAGGGTGCCCTTCCAGTCGTCCGCGAAGTCCTGCCAGGCGGCGGTGGAGGTGTAGGCGCGCAGGGCGTCGGCGAGGGGGACGCACTGCTCGGGGCCGCTGGTACGGCCGCTGGCCTTGGACTCGCGCAGCATCATCGCGGCCACGCCCTGGCGCCAGTCGGGCTCGGTGATGGGGGCGTCGGAGCTCGCGCAGACCCGTACGCCGGCGTCCAGGGCGGAGCGCACCGGCCACTGGTAGGCGGAGCGTTCGGGGCCCACGAGCTCGTCCATCAGGTCGGAGATGGTCCACTTGATGGCGGGGTTCATGTTGACGCCGTAGCCGTGCGCGGCGAGCTCGGCCAGGCTGCCCGGGCTGATGAAGTCGCCGTGGATGACGTAGTGGCGGGCGTCCGGTCGGGGCGCGGCCGTGTTCGCGGCGAGGAAGGCGTCCACCACGAGGTCGATGGCCCGGTCGCCGGTGACGTGCACGCCGAGCTGGAAGCCGGCCTCGTGGCCGAGCCTGATCATCTCGCGCAGTTCGTGCACCTGGAGCGCGGGCGTGTCGCCGTGCACGCACAGGGCGCCGTGGCCGCCGTCCGGGTACGGCTCGTTCATCCACGCCGTGCGGTTGGGCGGGACACCGTCGGCGAAGATCTTGACGCCGATGGCGCGCAGCAGCCGGGGGTCGGCCGACTCGGGGCGGCGCAGTTCGGCCAGCCCCCGGCGGACGTCCGCGGCGGAGCCGCCCATGGGGGCGGGCAGGAGCAGGACGCTGACGCGGGCCCTGAGTTCGCCGCTCGCGGCGAGATCGGCGTAGGCGTTCCAGTTGTCGGTGCTCAGGCCGCCGAAGAGGGAGTCCGCGCCGCCGGGGCCGAGGCCGGGTTCGGTGTAGCTGGTGATGCCGCGGGAGTGCAGTTCACGGATCACGCCCTGGATGGCCCGGCGGCGCTCGGCCCGGGTCGGCGCGGGGAGCTCGGCCTGGACGAGCCGTGCGGCGGCCTCGCGCAGGATGCCGGTGGGCCTGCCGTCGGGGTCGTGGTCGATCACTCCGCCGGGCGGGGCAGGGGTGCCGGCGTCGACGCCGCAGCGGCGCAGCGCCTCGGAGTTGACCCACACCATGTGCGAGGAGAAGTCGGTCAGGCAGACCGGGTGCTCGGGCGCCACCGCGTCCAGGTCCCGCCGGTGCGGGAAGCGGCCCGGGTCGGCGAGGCACTCGGCCAGGTAGCCGGGGTCCCAGCCCAGGCCGATGATCCACCGGCCTGCCGGTGTCTCCCGTGCCGCCCGGCCGACCGACGCGGCGACGTCGGCGAGGGAGGCCACCGCAGGGTGGCCGACGTCCAGGGCGAACGGCGGTTTCGTCATGCCGTAGGCGGCGCCGTGCAGATGGGAGTCGTTGATGCCGGGCAGCACGGTCCGGCCGCCCAGTTCGACGACCCTGGTGCCGGGCCCGGCCAGGGCACGCATCTCCGCGTCGCTGCCGACGGCCAGGATGTCCCGGCCGCGCACGGCCACGCCCTCGGCGACCGTGAACCCGGCGTCGACGGTGAGGACCTGACCGCCGGTCAGGACGAGGGTGGGGGCGGTGTCGCCCACGGATGCGGTGTCGCTCACGGATGACCTCGTTTCGGAGGGGGGAGGGTGGATCAGCGGCCGGTGCGAGGTGCGAGGTACGCCAGGGCGGCGCCGGCCACCAGCGCGGTGCCCTGGGCCATCTGCTGCCAGAACGTCGGCACGTTCAGCAGGGTCAGGCCGTTCTGCAGGCCGCCGAGGAAGAGCACGCCGAGCAGGACGCCGAGGATCGAGCCGGAGCCGCCGGTGAGGGCGACGCCGCCGAGCAGCACCGCGGTGAGCACCGTCAGTTCGAACCCGGCTCCGGAGGTGCCGGCCACCGCGCTGTCCAGCACCGACGCCTTGATGGCCCCGGCCAGGGCGGCGGCCGTGCCGGTGGCGACGAACAGCGCGAAAGGGGTGCGCCGGATGTGGATGCCGGAGAGGTGGGCCGCATCCCGGTTGACGCCGATGGCGAAGACGTGCCGTCCGGCCGGGGTGAACGCCAGGAACAGGGCGCCCGCGGCCAGCACGAGCGCCGCGATGACGACCGGGGCGGCGATCCCGGCGAGGCGGGCCCCGCCGATCCAGGCGAACCCGGGGCCGAAGCCGCTCAGCGGCAGTGGGAACAGTTGCTGCGCCAGACCGCGCACGGCGGTCAGCATGCCCAGGGTGACGATGAACGCGGACAGCCCGAACCAGCAGCACAGCATGCCGTTCACGGCCCCGACCAGGGCCCCGGCGGCGAGCGCGCCGAGCAGGGCGACGACGGGCGACTGGTGGTGCTGCCCCGCCAGCCAGCCCCCGACCAGCCCGCCGAGGGCGAGCGTGGAGCCGACCGACAGGTCGAGGTAGCCGCTGATGACGAGCAGGGCCAGCGGGACGGCGACGATGGCGAGGGTCGCGGCGTCGGTGGCGATGCCGCTCAGGTTGGCCGGGTCGAGGAAGCTGCCCGTGGTCAGCTGGAAGACCAGCACCATCGCGACGAGCACGACGAGGAGCGGGTTGCGGCGTACGGTGGCGAGCCCGCCCGCGGTGATCGGGCGGGCTCGCCTCGAAAGGGCCGGGTCGGCGGTGGTCATGCTGCTCCTTCTGCGGTCAGGGGGTCGTGAACGGCCGACAGCAGGGCCTGTTCGGTGAGTTCGGCGCCGGAGAGTTCGCCGACGATCCGTCCCCGGGCGACGATCAGGCAGCGGTCGGCGAGCGCCACGATCTCCTCGGGGTCGCTGGAGGCGAACAGCACGGCGGTGCCGCGCTCTTCGGCGAGGGTGGACACCACCCGGTAGATCTCCTGCCGGGCGCCCACGTCGACGCCCTGGGTCGGCTCGTCCAGCAGCAGCACGTCCACGTGCCGGGCCTCGTTGATCCACCGGCCGAGGACGAGCTTTTGCTGGTTGCCGCCGGAGAACGCGCCCGCCGCCAGCCCGGGCCGGGCCGGTCGCAGCCCGACCGCGTCGGCCAGCGCGCCGAACACCCGCCGCTCGGAGCGCAGCGCCCGCACCCCGAAGCGGGACAGGGGGCGGACGGAGGGGAGCAGCGCGTTGTCCTGCGCGGTCATGGTCGGGAACAGGCCCTGGGCCCGCCGGTCCGCCGGGACGAGCGCGATCCCGGCGGCGAGCGCGTCGGCCGGACGGGACGGACTGACGGTACGGTCGCCGACCCGCATCGCGCCGGCGGTGGCGCGGCGCCTGCCGTAGAGGGTTTCCAGGACGCGGGTGCGGCCGGAGCCGATGAGCCCGAACAGACCGACGCGTTCGCCTGCGGCGACGGTGAGGTCGACGGGGCCGAAGCCCGGTCCTCGCAGGGCGTCGACCGCCAGCCGGGGCCGGCCCTGCGCCGCCCCGGCCGCCGCGGGCGCGGCGTGCGCGTGCTGCGCCCGGGCGTGGCCAAGGCCCTGAGCCCGCGGGCGCGCCTGCGCGGACGCGGCCTGCTGTGCGTCCGGCGCCTGATCCCGGCCCCGGTCCTCGGTCCGCGGCCGGGGCCGGACGCTCCGGGCCTGCGGGTCGTCGTGCGGGCGTGGTCGCACGTGCTGCGTCTCGTCCTGCGGGCGTGGTCGCACGTGCTTAGCCTCGTCCCGCGGGCGTGGTCGCACGTGCTGCGCCGGTGAGCCGGCGATCGCCTCCACCAGTTCCCGCCGCGACCGCCCCGCCACCGTCGCGTGGTGGGCCACCCGCCCGTCCCGGAGCACGGTCACCGCGTCCGCGAGTCGTTCCACCTCGCCCAGGAGGTGGGTGACGTAGACGATGGCGAGCCCCTGGGCGCGCAGGTCCTCGACGCGCTCCGCGAGGGCGTCGGTCTCCGTGCCGGACAGGGCGGCGGTCGGTTCGTCGAGGACCAGGACGGCGGCGCTGCGGCTGAGGGCCTTGGCGATCTCCACCAACTGGCGCTGGCCCATGGGCAGATCAGCCACCCGGTCGCGTGGGGAGCACTTCGCGGCCACACGCTCCAGCAACCCGGCGGCGACCTCCTCCTGGGCACGCCGGTCGATGCGGCCGTGCCGGGTCCACTCCTGGCCGAGGAAGATGTTCTCCGCCACGGTCAGAGCGTCGACCACACTCAGCGTCTGGAAGATGATCGCCACGCCGGACGCGATGGACTCGCGCGGCGTGAGCCGGGTGTACGACGTCCCGCCGACCTCGATGGTGCCGGCGTCGGGCGGGTAAGCGCCGCCCAGGCACTTGATGAGGGTGGACTTTCCGGCGCCGTTGTGTCCGAGCAGGGCGTGCACCTGCCCGGCGGGGACGGTGAGGTCGACACCGTCGAGGGCCCGGACGCCGCCGAAGGACTTCGTCAGGCCGCTGATGCGCAGGTTCGTGGTCGTCATGGCGTCGGGCCTAGGCGTTCTGGGCGAGCAGGGCGTCGATCCGGGCCGTGTCGGCGCGCCGGACGAGTGTGATGGGCACCTGGGCGCTCGGGTTCGCCTTCCCGGCGGCGACCGCGCGCGGCACGTCGACGACGGCAGCGGCGATGTCCTTCGGGGCGAGGGCGGCGGAGGCCCGGTAGAAGGTGCCCTGCTTGACGGCGAGGAGGGAGGGGACGGAGCCGTCCTGGCCGCCGACGAAGGTCCTGGCGTCGTCCTTGGCCCGGCCCGCCTGCTGGAGGGCCTTGAAGCCGCCGTACGCGGCGGCGTCGGTGACGCCGAGGACGAGGTTGAGGTCGGGGTGCTTGGCGAGGATCGCCTTCGTCTTCGACAGGCCGGTGTCCGGGTCGATGGACTGCTCCCGCGCCACCACGTCGACCCCGGGCGCCGCCTTGGTGAACGCGTCGATCATGCCCTTGGTGCGTTCGCGTCCCAGCTCGATGGTGTCGTCCGTGAGGAAGGCGATCTTGCCCTTGCCGCCGAGGTGCTCCTCGGCCCACTTCGCCGCCGCCGCGCCGAGCAGGGTGCCGCCCTCGCGGAAGCTGAACCGGATGTCGGCGCTCTGGTGCTGCAGGGAGCCGCCGTAGGTCACCCAGATCAGTCCGGCGTCGCGGGCCGCCTTCGCGAGGGGTTCGGCGGCCTCGAACACCATGGGGAAGGACACGATCGCCGGGACCTTGCGGGCGACCCAGGTGTTGAGGTTGGTGGCCTGGGTGTCGGCACTGGCGTTGTCGCTCGTCGTCAGAAGCGAGATGCCGTGCCGCTTCGCCTGTGCGGTGGAGAGTTTCACCAGCGTGGAGTAGAGCGGGAGCTGGGTGAAGGGGTAGTCGAGGCCGATCCTGGTCAGACGGGTGCCGGCGGAGGGTGCGGGCTCGGCCGAGGCGGCGGTGTTCTCCGGTGCCGAGCATCCGGCGGCGGACAGGGCGGTGGCGGCGGACAGGGCGAGGAAGTGTCTGCGCGAGGCGGTGTACGGGGGTGGGGTCATGGCGGGGCCTCTCCGAGGGCGGGCCCGACTGGGGCGTCCGGCTGTGCCGAACAGGAAAGACCTGCCGGGCTCGCCGCACCATCCGTACAAATACCGACTGCGGGTGGGCCGGATGCCGGTGAGCACCCTTGCCGGGCCCGGACGGGAGCCGTATCGTTAGGCCCCAAACGACATTGTCCGAGCCGTCCGGAGGCTCGCCATGACCAGCCACCACCAGATCGCGGCGGCCGCCCGCATCGGCATGCTCACCCGCGAGCGCGACACGACCTCGGCCTCCGCGCAGGCGCTGGCCGAACTCGCCCGCGCGCTGCCCCTGGACGCGGCCACCCTGCTCACGATCGACCCGCTGACCGGCTCCCACGTGCAGATCGCGAGCATCGGCTACACCGCCGAAGCCTCGCAGGCCCTGGCCGGGGAGTTCGTCGCGACCCCGTGGTACCGCAACGTCGTACGGCGGGATCTGCCGCCGTCCATCTCGGAGGACGCCGAGGACACCGAGGACGCCGGGCCCCGCTTCCGGCACGGCTGGTTCTACGCCGAGCGGGTCCGCCCCGCCGGTTTCCGGGACGGTGTCACGGGTGCGCTGCGGCAGCGGGGCCGGCTGGTGGGTCTGGTGCACCTGTCCACCGAGAGCGCGGACGCCTACGACACCGAGGCGCGGCGGCTGCTCGCCTCCGTGATTCCCGCCCTGGCCGCCTTCGCCGACCCGTTGACGCACGCCGGTGACCTGCACGGCCTGGCGGGAGAGGACGCGGCGAGCCTGGTCACCGGCGACGGCCGCGTCGTCGACCTGCCCGGCCGGGACCGGCCCCTGGTCCTGCGGGAGGAGGGCGGGTTCGGTGCGCTGCTCGACGCCTTCGCCGGCACCGGAGGGCAGCGGCTGCGGCTGTTGTGGCCGGCCGGTGGAGGCTGGCGGCGGGTCGTGCTGCACCGGCACCCCGCCAGGCCCGGCCTCGCCGCGGACGCGGTGCTGGTGCGCGAGACGCCCACGGAACTGCCGTACGGGCTGAGCCCCCGGGAGCTGGAGGTGCTCACCCGGGCGGCCACGGGGCAGACGAACCAGGCGATCGCGCAGGCGCTGTTCCTGTCCCCGCGGACCGTGCACAGCCATGTCGAGCACTTGTTGCGCAAGACCGGCTGCGCCTCCCGCGCCGAGGCCACCGCGCTCGCGGTGCGGGACGGGGTGCTGCGGCCGGACCCGGATCACCTCGCGCGGTTCGTCGAGCGGTGATCCGGGGCGTCAGATCGGCGCTACGGGTGGTCGAGCTGCGATCCGGGCCGGGGCGGTCAGGACGTCAGCGCCTCGACGCGCCGCACGACCTCGCGGCAGAACTCCCCCACGCCGTCGGGGTCGTCGATGAACTGGTTCGGCTTGACGCAGAACGTGGTGAAACCCTGCTCCATCTGTTCCGGGATCACGGAGAGCGCCGCACCGAGGTCCGCCGGTGAGCGGTCGTCCGGGAAGACGGCCTGCGTACTGCCGATCATCTCCAGCCCGGCGATGTCCCGCCCGGCCGCGGTCATCGCCTCCTGAAGCCCTCGCAGGTCCTCGGGCGTGGGCCGGCCGAGCGGGTGGAAGCCGTGGCCGTACTCGACGAGGCGGCGCAGGACCGGGCCGTGCAGGCGCTGGCCGCCGAACCAGAGCCGGGGGCCGTCGGGGCGGTGCGCCTTGGGCTCGAACCAGACGTCCCGGAAGGGGTAGTGGGGTCCGTCATGGGAGAGGGGGGACGGTCCCCATGCCTTCGCCCAGACCTCCAGGTGCTCGTCGAGGATCCGGCCGCGGCGGGCGAAGGGCACGCCGAGGGCGTCGTACTCGTCCCTGCTCCAGCTCACCGTGGGCTGTACGACGAGCCGGCCCTCGCTGAGCAGGTCGAGGGTGCCGAGTTCACGGGCGAGCAGCAGGGGGTGACGCAGCGGGGCGAGGACGGCCGCTGCGGCCAGGCGCACCCGGGAGGTGACGGAGGCGATGGCGGCGAGCAGCAGCAGGGAGTTCGGCCAGGGGGTGTACGGGTCCTGGTTGCCCGGAAGGGCGTAGTCGCGGGGGTTTCCCATGATGCCGGCGGCCGCCGCGTCGGGGCCGAGGACGATGTGCTCGCTGACCATGACGGCGTCGAATCCGGCGTCCTCGGCCTCGCGGGCCCAGCGGACGGCGGCGGGCAGATCGGCCCGGCCGCCGGTGAGGGTCCAGTTCTCGCTGAGGACGAGGAGCATACGGGGAGGGCTGGGCATGACGGCTTTTCCCTTTCGGCTTCGTAGAATTTGAGTCCGAACGATCGGGCGGCGGGGTTGAGCCGCCCGTGTGTGACGCGTCGCGACCGGACCGAGGAGGTCGCGACCAGACGAAGGAGCCACCCGTGCCGGGGCACCGATCCATCACCGAAGCCGAGAAGCTCGCCGCGGCGAAGCTCGGCGGCATCGCGATCCGCCGGGAGCAGATGGCGGCGGTGGCGAACATCTACCGGGCCGCGGCCGCGGTGCGCCAGCACCTGGAGAACTCGGTGCTGCGCGGCTCGGACCTGACCTGGACGGCCTTCGTGGTGCTGTGGGTGGTCTGGGTGTGGGGCGAGTCGGAGACCCGGCACGTGGCCGAGGAGGCGGGGATCTCCAAGGGCACCCTCACGGGTGTGGTGCGCACGCTGGAGTCCCGGGGTCTGCTGCGGCGGGACGGTCATCCGAGCGACGGGCGCCTGGTGCTGCTGAGCCTCACCCCCAAGGGCGAGGAGTTCATGGCGCGGGTGTTCCCGGCGTTCAACGAGGAGGAGGCCTTCGTCACCGCCGGGCTCAGTGACGCCGAGTGCCGCAGTCTCGCCGAGGGGCTGCGCAGTGTGGTGCTCCAGGTGGAGGAGCACGGCGAGGAGCGGCGGCAGTCGCTGCTGGGCGGCGCCGAGCCCGCCCCGCGGCGCAGCGGGCGGCGGCCCCGGGCCTAGGGGGTTCACCGGGTCGCGGCCCGCACGAGCGCGTCGAACAGGCCCTGCTGCGCGGGGTCCTCGTGTGCGGTGTCCTCCGGGTGCCACTGCACGGCCGTGAACCAGCCTGCGGCGACCGGGAGTTCGAGGGCCTCGATCGTGCCGTCGGCCGCTCGGGCCGTGACGCGCAGGCCTGCGCCCGGGCGGTCGACGCGCTGGTGGTGGTAGCAGGACGCGTCCGCCTTCTCGGCGTCGGCGGCCCGGGCGACGAGCGAGCCGGGTTCCAGGGTGACGGGGTGCACGAGGTGCCGGTGCTCCCGCTCGGGTCCGCCCATGTCCTGCTCCAGGGTCCCGCCGAGGGCGACGTTGACGACCTGGAGGCCGCGGCAGACGGCGAGCAGGGGCAGGCCCGACTCCAGGGTGTGCCGGGCGACGTCGAGGTCGAAGGTGTCCTGGAGGGTGTCCACGTCGTAGACGGTGTCGTGGGTGTCACCGGCGCCGTAGCGGGAGGGGGCGAGGTCGCCGCCGCCGGGGAGCAGGACGCCGTCGAAGCGTTTGAGCCGGTCGGCGGTGCCCGTCTCGGCCGGATGGATGCTCGCCGGTTCGCCACCCGCCCGCCAGACGGCTTCGATCAGGGCGCGGGCGTTGACCTCGGCGGCGTAGCGGAGTGCGGAGGTCGTGGCGCAGAAGCGGGCCGGGATCGCGATCAGCGGGCGGGTCACAGCTGGATCCAGGTGGTCTTGAGCTCGGTGTACTTCTCCAGTGCGTGGGCGGACTTGTCGCGGCCGTTGCCGGACTGCTTCATGCCCCCGAAGGGCACGGTGAGGTCGCCCTCCTCGTAGCAGTTGACCCAGACCGTTCCGGCCTTCAGGGCGCGTGAGACCCGGTGGGCGGTGGACAGGTCGGAGGTCCACAGTCCGGCGGCGAGTCCGTACTCGGTGGCGTTGGCCAGGCGGACCGCCTCGTCGAGGTCGTCGAAGGCGAGCACGGACAGCACGGGACCGAAGATCTCCTCCCGGGCCAGTCGCGAGCCGGGGTCCACACGGTCGAAGACGGTGGGTTCCAGGTAGGTCCCGCCCGTCTCGGCGAGGATCCGGTCGCCGCCGGTACGCAGCCGGGCGCCCTCGTCGACGCCGTGGCGGAGGTGGTCGCGCACACGGTCCAGGTGCGCCCGGCCGACGAGGGCACCCATCTGCGTCTCCGGGTCGAGCGGGTCGCCGACCCTCAGTTCACGGGCCCGCCGGACCACGGCCTCGGTGACCCGTTCGGCGATCGAGGAGTGCACGAGGAGGCGGGAGGGGGCGGTGCACATCTCGCCCTGGTTGAAGAAGATGCCCCAGGCGGCGGTGGCGGCGGCCTTGTCCAGGTCGGGTGCGTCGGGCAGGACGATGTTGGGCGACTTGCCGCCGAGTTCCAGCCAGACGCGCTTGAGGTTGGAGTCGGCCGCGTAGCGCAGGAAGTGGCGGCCGACGGCGGTGGAGCCGGTGAACGCCAGGACGTCGACGTCCGGGTGGAGGCCCAGGGCACTGCCCGCCGTCGGGCCGTCGCCGGTGACGACGTTGAGCACGCCGGGCGGGATGCCGGCCTCGGTGGCGAGGCGCCCGAGGAGCAGGGCGGAGAGCGGGGAGTTCTCCGAGGGCTTGAGGACGACCGTGCAGCCCGCCGCCAGGGCCGGGGCGACCTTCCAGCCGGCCAGGGTGAGCGGGAAGTTCCAGGGGACCACCGCCCCGACCACCCCGGCGGGTTCCCTGGTGACCAGGGCGAGGGCGTCCGGGACGGTGTGCGGGGACTCGTCGGTGAGTTTGTCCGCGAGCTGGCCGTACCAGCGGAAGGTGGTGATGAGGGCGCGCAGTTCGATGCCGTACGCGTCCGAGATCGGTTTGCCCATCTCCAGGCTGACCGTGAGGGCGAGTTCCTCGCGCCGCTCTTCCAGCAGGCCGGCGAGGCGGAGCAGGGCCCGGCCGCGCTCGGCGGGTGCCAGGCACGGCCACGGGCCGGTGTCGAAGGCCCGCCGGGCGGCTGCGACGGCCGCGTCCACCTCTGCGGCCCCGCCGTCGGCGACCTCGGCGACGACCCGGCCGTCCCGGGGCGAGACGACCGGGAAGGCCGCCCCTCCCCCGGCCTCCTCGGCGCCGTCGATGTGATGGCCACCGGAGAGCTGGAACGCCTTGGCGCGGCGCAGCCACTCGTCGTGGGGGACGGCCGGCATGAGGACCTCCTTTGATATCAAACGATATGGATACGGCTGCCCGCGGACGCCGGCGCGTGCCGTCAGCCGTCGGCGGCCGCCAGGGTCCGGCCCCGCACCCGCGCGGCGATCAGACCGAGGGCGGCGACGACAGGGACGGAGAGGGTGAGCCACAGGGCAGTGGTGCGTTCGCCGCCGATGAGGGTGGTGAAGTTGGCCAGGATGAGCCAGATCGCGCCCGCGATGCCGAGCGCGCCCAGGGCGGGTGCGATCAGTGTGTTCCAGAGGCGGGTGTCCAGGCGGGCCCGGCGGAAGAAGACGACGACGGACACCGAGGTCAGCAGGTACAGCAGCATCATCGCCAGGACGGCGACGCCGCTGAACCAGGAGAACAGCGTCAGCACCGGGTCCTTGCCCGCCAGCGCGAAGGGCACCACCAGCAGGACCGCCAGGACCGTCTGGACGCAACCGGCGGTCCAGGGGGCGTGACGGCGGTTGAGCCGGCACAGCCGCAGCGGCAGCAGCCGGTCGCGGCCGAGGGAGAACAGGTAGCGGTTGGCCGAGTTGTGGAAGGTGAGGATGCCCGCGAAGAGGGACGTGGCGAGCAGGACGGGCAGCACGTCGCCGACCCAGCCGCCGAAGTCGGCCGCGATGGGCGCGAAGACGAACCCGGCACCGTCGCCGCCCTCCAGGGCCTTGCCCGCGGCCGCGGTGGCGTTGGAGGCGCCGTAGGAGGAGATGAGCATCCAGGAGACGAGGGCGAAGAAGCCGGTGACGACGGCGACCGCGAGGTACGTGGCCCGGGGCACGGTCTTCCTGGGCTCGCGGGCCTCCTCGCCGTAGATGGCGGTGGCCTCGAAGCCGAACATGGAGGCCACGGCGAACATCACGGCCACGCCCGGGGCGCCGTCCAGGGCGGCGGACGGGGAGAAGCTGTCGGCGAGGCCGAGCCCCTCGGGGCCGCCGCCCTTGAAGAGGGTGACCAGCGCGAAGACCGACAGGATGCTGAACTCGGCGAGGACGAAGACGGCGAGGACCTTGGCGCCCATCTCGACGCCGGCCGCGCCGAGCGCCTGCACGACGGCCATGGTGGCCAGCGTCCAGACCCACCACGGCAGGTCGAGGCCGGTGTGGCTCGCGACCAGGCCGCTCACGATGGCGCCGTAGAGGCCGTACATCGCGGCCTGGATGGTGCAGTAGGCGAAGAGCGCGAGGCCCGCGCTGCCGGTGCCGGTGGTGCGACCGAGGCCCTTGCCGATGTACGTGTAGAAGGCGCCCGCGTCCACGACGTGTCGCCCCATGGCGACGAAGCCCACCGAGAACAGCAGGATCACCAGGCCCGCCACCAGATAGGCGGCCGGAACGCCGGGACCGTTGCCGAGGGCCACGGCGATGGGCGCCGCGCCGGCGATGCCGGTCAGCGGGGCCTGCGCGGACAGGACGAAGAAGAGGATGCCCAGGACGCCGAGGGCGTTGGGCTTGAGCGTGCCTGCGGTGGGCGCGTCCGGTTCCGCCGCGTGCCGGGAGACCGTCTGACTGTCCACTCGGATCACCTGCCAGAGAGGAGGAAGGATCGTTTCAGGCCAAACGAGTTGCCTCATCGTGAGGCGGAACTATCCGTTTGGCAAGGGGTGAGGGACGAGGAATTCCGGCACCGCGGGGCGCAGGAGGCCGGAGTGCGGAACGAGGGGAGCCCGAGTCCGTGACGGCGGGAGGCCGGAGTGGGTCAGGCCTCGCCGTCGCGCCGCTCGGCGAGCAGCCGCAGCACCGAGCGCAGCTCGTCCAGGGCCTCGTCGATGACCTCGCGCTCACCGAAGACCAGCTGGTGCAGGACGAGCCCCTCCAGCGTGGCGAACACCATCCGGGACATGCCCTCGCCGACGGGGCCGGGCAGCATCTGGGTGAGCTCGCGCCGGGTCGCGTCGAAGTACTCGTCGTACAGCGACCGCAGGTGGGCCAGGAGCTCGGGGCGCCGCCGGGCCTCCAGGAGGAGTTCGTACTGGAAGGCCTGGAGGTCCGGACCGGCCTCGACCATGTCCGTCAGCCCCACCGAGAAGTCGGCGGCCCTGCCGGTGCCCGGTTCGAGGGCGCTGCTGTTCAGCGAGGAGCGGATGGCGTGGGCCACGGCCTCCTCGATCAGGGCGTCCCGGGAACCGAAGTGGTGCACGACCAGGCCGTGGGTGACGCCGGCCTCCTCGGCGACGGCCCGGTAGGTGAGCCGGCGCAGACCGCCCCGGGCCACGACCCGCACGGCGGCCTCCAGCAGGGCCTCACGGCCCGTGCCGTAGTTCACGCGCTTGCGGGGGCGGCGCCCGGCGGGCTCGGTCATGTCCGTGACCCTATCGGGGCGGTCCTGCCGGACGGCGGGCCGGCCGGGGAACACGTCGGCTCCACCGCTCCCGGACTCCTCGTCAGCGGCGCGGCGGCCGGATGCCACGGAACTCCCAGTCGCCGCCGAGGGCGGTCGAGAGGACCTCCTCCGATTCGGTGGGCTGGGCCCCCACGTCCGTGCGGATGGCGGTCGGCCCGGTGACGATGTGGTTGGTGAGCCGCCCGAGGCCCTCGACCTCCACCTCCACCACGTCGCCCGGCCGGACCGGCCGCGAGTTGGCGGGCGTGCCGGACAGCAGGACGTCCCCGGGGTACAGGGTGATGGTGCGGGCGATGTCGGCGACGAGGTAGTGCATGTCCCAGGTCATCTCGTCGGTCGAGCCGTCCTGCACCACCTCCCCGTTGACGTACGTCCGCAGCCGCTTGCCGTGGAAGTCCCAGTCGGTGACCAGGCCGGGGCCGAGCGGGCAGAGGGTGTCGGAGCCCTTCACCCGGAGCATCGACCCGGCGTCGGTGTCGCGGAAGTCGTGCAGCCCGTAGTCGTTGGCGACGGTGTACCCGGCGATGTACTCCCCGGCCTCGGCCGGCGGGATGTTCCGCGCGGTCTTCCCGATGACGATGGCGACCTCGCCCTCGTAGTTGAGCCACTTGCAGCCCTCGGGGCGGACGATGGCGCCCTGGTGGGCGTTGAGGGCGGAGGTCGGCTTGTGGAAGTAGGTGGGGGTGCCGGGGAGCCCGATACCGAACTCCTCCACCCGGCTGCGGTGGTTGAGATGGACGGCGATGACCTTGGACGGCACGACGGGCGGCAGATGCCGCGCGTCGTCGGTCTTCACCCGGCGGCCGTCCCCGGCGACGAGCTCGTCACCGTCGACGGTGACCTGGACGGCGGCGCCGTCGAGGAGGACACGACGGTACTCAGGCATGGGCGGACTCCTGCGCGGTGAGGTGGTCTGCGGTCCAGCCGCCCGCGGGGCGGTCGAACCAGAGGTGGGCCTGGCCGGTGCCGACGGAGTTCTCGTACGCGCCGTACTGGCGGGCCCGGGCGACGCAGCGCCGCTCGCCGAGGGCGCCGGCCAGCATCAGGTAGTGGAAGAACTTCGCCTCGGGCTTGACCTTCCAGAACTCGTCCATCGTGTCGAGGACCTTGTCGTGACGGCCCTCCTTGAACCAGGCGATGCGCTCGTGGTCGGCCTCGCGGGCCTCGGGGGTGCGGATGTGGACCGGGTCGCTCGCCTCGTGGTCGCGCAGTTCGCGCAGCGGCCAGAAGGTGTGGGACAGGGCACCGGAGGCGATGACCAGTACGCGTCGCCCGGGAGTCGCGGCGATCCCGTCGGCGAGGGCACGCCCGAGCCGCAGATGATCCTCCATGTCGCCGGTCTGGCAGACCCCGATGGTGACCCACCGCTTGTCGGGCAGGCCCTCCCCCAGGTACTTCCAGAGGTTGAGGGTGGCGTAGTAGATCGGCAGGTACGCGTCGTCGATCGGGGTGATCCAGGTGCCGTGCTTGTCGGCGAACGCGGCCACGTTGTGGGCGAGTTCGGGGTCGCCGGGGAAGTCGTAGGGCATCCTGCACATGCCGCGCGGCAGTTCCTCGGAGGTGAAGAGCCCGGCCCTGCGCGTCTGCGCGGTCACGACGAACTCGACGGTGGTCGCCCAGTGCGAGTCCAGGACGACGACGGTGTCGTAATCGTCGGCGGCATCCCGCTCGAAGACGTCCCTGCGCAGCTCCCGCAGCCCGGTGACGAGGGTGATCTCCTTGCCCTCGTTGAGCTCCAGCCGGTCTGCCTCGGGCAGCACGATGGTGGGCACGTGGGCGAGCAGCCCGGCCCCGACTATCTCACCCATGGTCCCTCTTCCATCCCTTCGGGGCGGTGACGGTGTTCTTCAGGTCGCAGTAGAAGTCGAAGCTCCACGTGCCGCCCTCGCGGCCGACCCCGGACTGCCGGGAGCCTCCGAAGGGCGCCTGGAGGTCGCGCACGAAGAAGCAGTTGACCCAGACGGTGCCGGCGACGAGCCGGGCCGTGACCCGCTCGGCCCGCTCCCGGTCGCCGGTCGCGACGGTGGCGGCCAGCCCGAACCGGGTGTCGTCGGCGAGCCGTACGGCCTCGTCCTCGTCGGCGAAGGTCTGGAGGGTCAGGACCGGCCCGAAGACCTCCTCCTGCACGATCTCCGAGTTCTGGGCGACGTCGGTGAGCAGGGTCGGCGCGTAGTACTGCCCTTCCTCGCGATGCCCGCCGATGACCGCCCGCGCCCCCGCCGCGAGGGCCCGCTGCACGAAGCCGTCGATCTTCTCCAGCTGGCGGGGGTGGATGTTGGGGCCGATGTCGGTGCCCTCGTCACGCGGGTCGCCCTGCCGCAGGGCGGTGGCCCTCTCGGCGAACCGGCGGGTGAACTCCTCGGCGACCGGCTCCTCGACGAGCAGCCGGGTGGCCGCGAGGCAGACCTGCCCGGCGTTGTCGTACTGCTCCACGGCGAGGTCGACGGCCAGGTCGAGGTCGGCGTCGGCGAAGACCAGCAGGGGCGACTTGCCGCCGAGTTCGAGACTCAGGGGCGTGAGGTTCGCGGCGGCGGACTCGGCGATCCGCCGGGCCGTCGGCACCGACCCGGTGAAGCTGATCCGGCGCACGTCGGGGTGGGAGGTGAGCGCGTCGCCGATCTCGGAGCCGTACCCCTGGACGACGTTGAGGACACCGGCGGGCAGCCCGGCCTCCGCGGCGATGTCGGCCAGCAGGGAGGCGGTCAGCGGCGACCACTCGGCGGGTTTGAGGACGACGGTGTCGCCCGCGGCGAGGGCGGGGGCGACCTTCCAGGTGGCCAGCATCAGGGGCGCGTTCCACGGGGTGATCAGCACGCAGGGCCCGGCCGGGTCCCAGCTGACGTGGTTGGTGTGACCGCGCGTCTCGAAGTCCTCGTGGCCGAGTCCGAGCAGCCAGTCCGCGAAGAACCGGAAGTTGTGGGCGACCCGGGGCATGACGCCCCGCCGGTGGGAACGGAGCAGCGCACCGTTGTCCGTGGTCTCGACGATCGCCAGCTCTTCGATCCGCTTCTCGACACCGTCGGCGACGGCGTGCAGGATGCGGGCGCGTTCGGCACGGGGGGTGGCGGCCCAGCCGGGAAACGCCTCCCGGGCGGCGGCGACAGCGGCCTCGGCCTCGGCGGGCCCGCCCCGGGCGATCTCGCCGAGCGCGGCGCCGTCGATGGGCGAGTGATCGGTGAAGGTCCCGGCGGAGGCGACGCGACGCCCCCCGATCCAGTGCCGGGTGTCGACGGACACCCCGGCGACGGTGATGTTGTCAGGCATAAGAAGAGTTCCATTCAAACGAGGGGAATCGCACTCACCCAGGGGCGCGGGGCTGTGCTCATATGCGGCTCCGCCGCGTGGGCGCGAACAACCACGACAAGCCCGCACCCGCCCACCGGCACTACTCGGCAGCCACCCCGGACGTACCGCTCTCCAGCAGCCGCCCCCCGTCCCAGACCACGCCGACCTGCCGGTAGTACGCAGCGATCGGCTCCCGCACCTCCAACCGGGCAAGCTCCTCCGTAGGCGCCTCCAACAGCTCCAACTCGGCCTCGCCGACCCACGGCTGACCACCCTCGAACGAAGCCGCACCTGACTCGATCAGCTCATCGAGAGCCAGCCCCTTGCCCGTCTCGATGGACGGCAGCCACCGGTGATGAGCCATGGGATGCGCGTTGACGAACCCGCCGCTCTTCGACGGCTCCCGCAGCGTCACCACGGCTTGAGCGATACGCCGATCCGCAGCGGCCAGCGTCGCCCCGAACCGCGCCCCCGCCTCGATCCGCGGAGCGGGCCCGTAGGGGTGTGGCCGCGTCTGGTGGATGGAGCCGAGCTTCTTCGGATACCCCTGGTGCAGCCCCCGCGCGATGGCGAAGTCCTTGTCCACCCAGATGTGGACGCACCGCGAGTACGTCCGCCCCCGGTACCGGCACCGCACCACCGCGAAGGCCTCCTTGTACTGCGCCCGCACGGGATCCAGCAGTTCCTCCCCCGAGGCCGAGCACGACTGCCAGTCGGCCCAGATCAGGGCGACCGCGCCCGGGTCATCGTCCGCCAACTCCAGCGGTTCGGGGAGCAGTTCACGTACGCGGGCGGGATCCGTCCGGTACTCGACGGTGAGCAGGTCACCGGAGTACCGCCACGGCGGGGAGGGGATCAGCGACGACGCGCCCGTCGCCGTCTTGGGGTGGAAGTACCCACGAAGTCCGGTCACGAGAGGGCTCCTTGCGAGGTGAGGGCGGGCTGCTTCAGCAGTTCGGCGCGGTAGCGGGCGGCGGCCCGGGCCGCGGAGGGTCCGCCGAGGGCGACGACACCGGCCAGCAGCCCGTCGCGGTGGTAGCCGACCAGCACGTCCCCCGAGAGGTCGCCGTCCAGGACCCGGACGTCGCCGAGCCCCAGCGCGGGCGCCCCGAAGGACTGCAAGCGGAAGTCGTGCTGGTCGCTCCAGAAGGTGGGCAGAGGCGCGAAGGGGGGCAGCCCGGCGCCACCGTCGACGAGCACCTTCGCCGCGTGCCTGGCCGAGTCGGCCGGCACCGACCAGTGCTCGACCCGCCGGGGCACACCGTCGTAGCGGGCGTTGGGAAAGCGGGCGACATCGCCGACCGCGACGACGTCGGGACGGCCGCCGACGCGCAACCGGCCGTCGGTGAGCACACCGTCGCTCAGGTCGAGTCCGTTGCCCTCCAGCCACTCGGTGTTGGCGACCGATCCCACGGACTCCACCACCACATCGGCGGGCAGTACGGACCCGTCGCCGAGCACGACACCGGTGACACGGTTCCCGCCCTCGAACCCGGCCACGCCCGCGCCGAGCACGAAGCGGACCCCGCGCTCCTCGTGCCGCCGGCGCAGCTCCCGCGCGAGCAGTTCCCCGAGCGGCCCGGCCATCGGCAGCGGCAGCGGATCGACCACCGTCACCTCGGCGGCACCGAGTCCGACGGCCGTTGCGGCCACCTCGCAGCCGATGAAACCGGCGCCGACCACGACGACCCGTACGCCGGGCCGGGTCAGCTCGTCCCGCAGCGCCTGGGCGTCGTCGATGGTCCGGACCGTGTGGCGACCGGCGACCGGCCCGGGGCAGCGCAGCCGGCGGGGCCGCATCCCGGTGGCGACGACCAGTCCGTCGTAGGGGAGGACCGCGCCGTCGTCGAGTTCGACGGTCCTATCGGCGAGCCGGGCGGAGGCGATTCCCGTGCCGAGCCGCCACTCCACATCCGTCGCGGAGGCCTTCGGTGTGAAGGCGAGGGAGTCGAAGGACGCCTTGCCCGCGAGGACCTCCTTGGACAGCGGGGGCCGGTTGTACGGCGGGTGCGGCTCGTCGCCGATCACCGTGATGCCGCCGGTCCAGCCCGCGGCGCGCAGCTGCTCTGCGGCGCGCAGCCCGCCGAGGGAGGCGCCGGCGACGACGATGCGCCCGCTCACGTCAGTCCTCGATCCGGATGGCCTGGAGCGGGCAGACGTCCGCGGCCTCCTCGACCTCGTCGCGCAGGGCGTCGTCGGGATCGGGGACGTAGGCCAGGCGGCCGTCGTCGTCCATCCGGAAGACGTCGGGGGCCGAGAAGACGCACTGTCCGTGGTCCTGGCACTTGTTCATGTCGACGACGACCTTCATGGCCGGTCCTCCTGAATGTGAGGGCGTCGAAGCGGAAGGAAAGGGGGCCCGGCCGGAAGGGTCCGGGCCCCGGCCAACGGGGTGCGGTCGAACGCGCCCCGAACTCGTTTGGCTTCAAACAAGGTAGGCAGGGGCGGGGGTCTGGTCAAGAGCTATCCGGATGGATAAATTCTTGCCCCGGCCCTCTTGCGGGACCCCTCACCCACCCCTACCGTTTGGCATCAAACAAGCACCGGGCGGTCCTGGCACCGCCGCGCCCGGACGCTCGCTCCCACGCCACCCGCCTCCCCGGCCCCGTGTCCCGGAGGTGTCCCGACGTCCGCCCGAGGAGACAACGGTGAGCGCTCACGATTCCGAAGAAGTCCGCCGCCACATGAGCCGGCTCGCCGCCGACGGCATCGACGTGGTCCGAGTGACCTATCCCGACCTGATCGGCACCGACCGGGCGCGCGACGTGCTGCTCGAGGAGCTGCCCCGGGCCTGTGAGCACGGCCTGGCGTTCTGCCGGGCCGTCTACCACACCAGCCCGCAGGGGGATGTCGTGCAGGTGAGCGGCGGGCTGGACGCGGGGCTGCCGGACATCTGCGTCCGCCCGGACCTCGGCACGCTGGTGCCGCTGCCGTGGGAGCCGGGAGTGGCCGCCTGTCTGGGCGAGGTCGTCGACCCGGCGACCGGCGCGCCCGCGCCCGAATCGCCACGCGATCTGCTGCGGTCCGTCCTCGCCCGGTGCGCCGAGCACGGGCTGCGGCCGGTCGTCGGACCCGAGCTCGAGTACTTCCTGTGCGAGCCGGACCCGTCCGGCGGCTGGCGCCGCTACGCGCCCGGCCCCGGCGTCGTCTACACCGCCGGGCTGCGCGCCGACCCCGACAACCACCTGCTGCGCACCCTGCGCCACGTACGCGATCTGAAGGTCGGGGCGATCAGCGGCAACCACGAGTTCGACGGCGGCCAGATCGAGATCAACCTGGCCCACTCGGAGGCGGTGTCGGCCGCCGACCGCTCCTTCCGCTTCAAGGCCGCGATCAAGGAACTGGCCCGCAAGGAGGGCCGGCTGGCCACCTTCATGGCCAAGCCCTTCAACGACGCGGGCGGCTCCGGCTTCCACCTCCACCTGTCCTGCGACGACGAGGCGGGGCGCAACACCTTCGACGACCCGTCGGGCGCGTACGGCCTGTCCGCCACCGCCCGGCACGCCGTCGCCGGGATCCTCGCCCACGCGCCCGCTCTGGCCGCGCTGCTCAACCCCACGGTCAACTCGTACAAGCGCTTCGGCCCGGACACCCTCGCGCCCTGGCTGATCGACTGGGGGCTGGACAACCGCAGCGCCATGGTGCGCATCCCGCCCGAGCGCGGCACCGGCGCCCGGCTCGAACTGCGCCTCGGCGACGCCAGCGCCAACCCGTACCTGGCGATCGCCGCCACGACGGCCGCCGCCCTGCTGGGTGTGCTGGCCGGTGAGGAACCGCCCGCCCCGCTGGAGGGCTACGGCTACGACACCGCCCGCTCCGCCGTCCTGCCGCAGACCCTGTCCGCCGCGCTGGACGCGCTGGAGGCGGACACCGCCCTGACCGACCTGCTCGGCAAGGGGTTCACCACGTCCTTCCTCTCCTACAAACGCGACGAGGTCGAACGCTTCCACCGGCATGTCACGGACTGGGAGTTCACCGAGTACGCCTACCACCTGTGACGCCCCCTGTGACGCCGAGGAGCTGCCGATGACCACCGAGACCCCCACCGACGCCGCACGCGAGCCGCTGCCCCTGGCCGACGTGAACCTCGCCGACCTGGACCGCTTCACCGACGGTGTCACGCCGTGGCGGATGTTCCACACCCTGCGCCACGAGGACCCGGTGCACTGGCAGAGCGAGGACGCGCCCAACTCCGGCTTCTGGGCACTGACCCGGCACGAGGACATCGTGCGGGTCGACCGTGACGCGGAGACCTTCACGTCGACGAGGTTCGTCAACCTCGAAGAGGTCGACGAGGACCAGATCAAGAAGCGCGCCTCGATCCTCGAACTGGACGGGGTGCGCCACCGGGCGCTGCGGAGCCTGATCCAGCGGCAGTTCGGCGCGAACGTGATCGGCGGCTACACCGACTTCCTGCGCGGGCTGACCGCGACGACCCTCGACGCCGCCCTCGCCAAGGGCCGCTTCGACTTCGTCGAGGACGTCTCGGCGGACTTCCCCATCAACGTGCTCGCCCGGCTGCTGGACGTGCCGCCGGAGGACAACCAGAGGCTCATCGACTGGGGCAACCGCATCATCGGCCACACCGACCCGGACTACGCCGACGTCCTGCTGCACAGCGAGGAGAGCGAGCGGTACCGCGACCTGCCCTTCCGCTCCCCCGCCTCGCTGGAGGTCTTCGAGTACGGCCGCGAACTGGCCCGGCAGCGCCGCGGCGGCGACGGCACCGACCTGGTCTCCCGCCTGGTCAACACCACGCCCCGCGACGGCGTCCCGCTCTCCCCGCAGGACTTCGACAACTACTTCCTGCTCCTGGTCGTCGCCGGCAACGAGACCACCCGGCACACCATCTCCCACTCGATGCTGGCCCTCCTCCAGCACCCCGAGCAGCTGGCCCGCCTCCGGGAGGACCCCTCGCTGATCCCGGTCGCGGTCGAGGAGTTCCTGCGCTGGGCCTCCCCCGTCTACCACTTCCGCCGTACCGCCACGCGCGATGTCGAGCTGGGCGGCAAGCGGGTCAGGGAGGGCGACAAGGTGGTGATGTGGTTCGCCTCCGGCAACCGCGACGAGGAGGTCTTCGGCAACCCCTACGACTTCGACGTCGCGCGCCGCGACAACGACCACGTCACCTTCGGCAAGGGCAGCCCCCACCTGTGCCTGGGCAACCTCCTCGCCCGCACCGAGATCCGCATCATGTTCGAGGAACTGATCCCGCGCCTGGCGGACATCCGCCTGGCCGGTGACGTCCCCCGGGTGCGCTCGAACTTCGTCAACGGCATCAAGAAGCTGCCCGTGGAGGTCACCCTCACCTGACCCCGCCGGCCCTCGGCCCAGTACCTTCCGTCACGCGCCGCGGTACAGCACGAGCGTGGTGCCCGGCCGCAGCTTCGGCCGCTGCCCCGGGCCGATCGTCCGGCCGGAGACGAGGTCCCGGGCCGGGCCGAAGTCGTGCCGGGCGGGCAGGGCGTACGTCCGGTCCGTGCTGGTGTTCATGGCGAGGAGGTAGTCGCCGTACTCGCACAGGTAGAAAGGCGCGCGGCCGACCAGCATGGCCTCCACGCCGTCGAAGTGGACGCCGAGCGTGGGGTCGGGGACGTCGTCGGGGACGGGTGCGAGGCGGTAGGCGTCGCCCTCCAGCGCCTGGTGCAGGGTGTCTCCGGGCGGCGGGAAACCACCGGGCGGGATGTGCCCGGCGCCGGGGTCGTTGATGGCGTAGTCCCACAGGACCCAGTCCCGGGCGGTGAAGGTCTGGTCGGTCGTGCCCCCCGAGCGCTCCCGGATCGTGGCCGAGCGCTGGTCCACCGGGGTCACGTGGTGGATGCGCGCGTAGTTGTTGACCCCCTGACGGGAGCGGAAGTAGAGGGACGCGAAGAGGAGTTCGCGGCCGTTCTTGACGGCGACGCAGCCGTTCTCCTCGTCGGTGAGGACGAAGTCGGGCTGGTCCCAGGCCGTGGGGATGCGTCCGGGCCGGGCGGCCAGGGACCGGAAGTCGTCCCAGTCGCGGGAGATGAAGCGCAGGGCGTTGAGACCCACCCGGGTCCAGGTGTGGGTGGCCTGGAGGTGCAGCTGCGGGTAGAGCTGGCCGTCGTCGACCATCTCCTGGGTCCAGCCGACGATCTCCGGATCCTTGAACACGGCGGCCGACATCACGGGGTTGGAGTCCCAGGCGGTGCGGGAGGCGTAGGCGGTCTCGCCCGGGTAGACCTCGTTGCGCCAGCCGATGACGGTTTCGATGCGGGAGATCCGGCAGTGGTCCCGGTCCACGTCGACGACCCGGAACCTGCCGCGTGCCTTGGTCATCCGGACCATGTGCGTGAGCAGTTCGGGGGCCTTCTGGCCCTGGTACCCGCGCGTGACCGACTCGTACATCATGACCAGCCAGTCGATGACCTCGCCATAGCTGCCGACGTAGCCGAGCTCGCGGGTCAGGCCGGCCTTGGTGACCTGGAAGTAGCCGTCGCCGAGGGGCTTGGTGGGCTTGCCGTCCGCGTCCTCGGGGCCGAGGTAGGGGGTCATGCCGATCGACTGGTACAGATAGTCGCGGGCCTTGGCCTCCGGGAGGGCCAGGTCCGGGGCGAGGAGTCTCAGACCGCGATTGGTCTGGTAGAGGCCGATGGCGCAGATCTGGGCCTGGTTGCTGTAGTGCGGGAAGTTCCGGCGCCAGTAGTCGCGGCTGGACTTCAGCATGTCGGCGTAGGCGTCCTTGCGGACCGGCGGCACGGGCGTGCCCGAGTCGGCGGGGGCCACGAGGGTGACGTCGTCGAACCAGGCGGTGCCCGGGCCGGACAGGCGCAGATGCATCTCCATCTGGGTGACTCCGGCCGGGGTGTCGAAGACGAACTCGACGTACTCCCAGTCGTGGGTGCCCTTGGCGGCGTACACCTTGTGGTCGCTGCCGACGAGCTTGCCGCTCGCGTCGAAGAAAAGGGGGTCGATGTGGGCGCCGGCGCCCGTGACGCCGTCGGTCCTGATCCAGGCGCCGTACCGGTAGGTGCCCCGGCCGATACGGGTCCGGGGCGCGGAGTTGACGTAGCTGTATCCGGTGGCGGTGGTGACCTGGAGCTTGAGGGAGGCGGAGCCGGAACGGGAGACCGTGGTGTCGCGGGTCCAGGTACCGCCGCCGGCGGTGGCCCAGCCGGGCATCTGCCAGGCCGTGGGAGTGTCGCCGCCCGACTCGAAGCCGGGGTCGGCGAGGGCGTACGGCGAGCCGGTGACCCGTTCGTCCAGGCGGTCGCCGAGGTGCTCCCACAGCAGGGCCAGCACCAGGCCGACGCGGCCGAAGCCCTGCCACTGCTGGTCGGAGCCGGTCATGACGGTGCTGTCGGCCTTCCAGGCCAGGTAGCGGCCGTCGATGGCCTGGAGCACGCGGTCGACCGCTTCGGGCCTGCCGTACGCGGGGCTGCCCTGCCAGAGGTAGCCCTCGGCCAGGGACTGCATCGCCCAGCCGTCCAGGGTGGCGGGGTTCGCGGTGGTGAGGAGATCCTTCTGGTCCTTCTGCACCCGCGCTCTGATGGCGTCCAGGACTTCCTCGCCGCCCGTGCGGGCCTTCGCCTGCGGCGCGGTGCCCTGGACCTCGCCCTTGGGCGGCACGAAGCAGGGGTCGGTGTGGGTGTAGAGGCGGTAGATGCCGCGCGACGGCGTGGTCATGGTGCGGTAGAGCTGGGAGGCGTCCTGGCCGTAGGACCAGATGCGGCCCATGGAGCGGATCTCCAGCGTCACCTTCTTCTTCCCGGCGGTCGTCTTCTCCGGCAGGGGCAGGGTGTGGAAGAAGAAGCGGCCCGGGGTGCGCGGGGCGGTGTCGAGGATGTCGAGGCTGTCGACGGCGCCCTGGTCCTGGTAGCCGACCTGCTTGCCCTCGCAGAACAGCTGAAGGCGCCACATGTTCGTGCCGGCGGCGGCCTCGTCGGAGGTGTCGTCGTGGTCGTCGCCCCAGAAGCGGACGGTGACGTACGTGGTGCCGGCCGGGCTGACGGCGACGTCGAACTTCAGCGTGCCGCCCCAGTAGGAGGGCGGGGAGGTCGGGTTGAGGACGCGGGCGCTCTGGCCGAGGCCGCCGGTGACCGTGTCGGAGAGGGTTGCGGCGAGCCGGTGGCGGGCCTCGGAGTCCGGATCGCCGAAGACGACGACGTCCAGCGGTGCGGGCGGGCGCTTCACCGAGGGCTGCGCCGGCGTCGCGGCGAGGGCCTGCGGGGCCGCCGGGAGGCCGAGGACGGCGACCGAGGCGCCCGCCGTTCCCGCGTACTTCAGCACGTCACGGCGTCTGGGGGTGTCGGACATCGTGGTTCCTTACTCGAGGCTGCCCATGCGGGCCCCGCTGCGCCAGTACGTCTGGAGCGCGAACATGAACACGGCAGGTCCGCCACGGACGGAACGTTTCAGTAAACGTTTGCTACGGGACCGTAGGGCTCATTACGCAGGAATCACAAGACCACTGCATCGACCAGTTGGACAGAAAGTTTCGGGCAGGGCTGATTCAGGAATACGGTTACTAAGCGGTTACGGACCCCGGGGCGGCAGAGATCCCGTGGATGTGCGTCGCCCGGCGGAGGGCGGGACGCTGGTGGGGTCGGATGGTCACGCCTCCTTGGGAGATCGCCATGGACACCGCCACCCTGGAAGAGATGAGGACCGCTCTGCGGGGGCCGGTGATCGGCCCTCCGGACTCCGGTTACGACCAGGCCCGCAAGATCTACAACGCGATGATCGACAAACGGCCCGCCGCCTTCGTCCCGTGCACGGACACCGCCGACGTGATGGCCGCGGTCACCTACGTCCGGGACCACGGCCTGGAACTCGCCGTGCGGGGCGGCGGCCACAGCGGCCCCGGCCTGTGCCTGGTGGACGACGGCGTCACGGTCGACCTGTCGCCGATGCGCTGGGTCCGGGTCGACCCCGAGGCACGGACCGCGGAGGTCGGCGGCGGCAGCCACCTCGGCGACCTCGACCACGCCACCCAGGCCTTCGGTCTCGCCACCCCCACCGGCATCATCTCCATGACCGGCGTCGGGGGTCTGACACTCGGCGGCGGCCACGGCTATCTCACCCGCAAGTACGGGCTGACCGTGGACAACCTGATCGCCGCCGACGTGGTGCTGGCGGACGGCAGCTTCGTCACCGCGAGCGAGACCGAGCACCCGGACCTGTTCTGGGCCCTGCGGGGCGGCGGCGGCAACTTCGGCATCGCGACCTCCCTCACCTACCGGCTGCACCCGGTGGGCACGGTGGGGGCCGGGGTGACGGTCTGGCCGGTCGACGGCACGCGCGAGGTGCTGGCCTGGTACCGCGAGTTCCTTCCCGCCGCCCCCGAGGACGTCTACGGCTTCTTCGCCGTCCTCGTCGTCCCGCCCGGCCCGCCCTTCCCCGAGGAACTCCACGGACGGAAGGTGTGCGCCGTCGTGTGGTGCTGCACGGGTGATCCGGCCCGGCTCGACGAGACGCTGTCGGTGGTGAACGACCCGGGCCGGCCCGCCTTCCACTTCACGACGCCGATGCCGTACGACGCGTTGCAGAGCATGTTCGACGAGCTGATCCCCACCGGCTACCAGTGGTACTGGCGGGGCGACTTCTTCGACCGCGTCCCCGACGCGGCACTGGACGTGCACCTCGAGTACGGCCGGAACATCCCGACGCCGCTCTCGCTGATGCACCTCTACCCGATCGACGGAGCCGCGCACCGGGTCGGCCCCGACGACACCGCGTGGAGCTACCGGGACGCGCTCTGGTCCGGCGTCTTCGCCGGCGTCGACCCCGACCCCGCCAACGCCGGGATGATCAGGCAGTGGTGCGTGGACTACCAGGAGGCGCTGCACCCGTACTCGATGGGCGGCTCGTACGTGAACTTCATGGGCTCGGGCGAGGGCGAGGAACGGGTCCGGACGACCTACCGCGACCACTACGACAGGCTCGCCCGGGCCAAGCGCAGCTACGACCCGGACAACTTCTTCCACGCCAATCAGAACATCCGGCCGGCGCGAGGGTGAGGGGCGGTGGCCCGGCGCGAGGGTGAGGGGCGGTGGTCGATGTCGCGGGGCCCGGGCCCCGCGGCATCGGTGACGTGACCGCTGTGCCGACCGGGCGGGCCCCGCGACGCCGGTGACCGCCCGTGCCCTACCCGCCGGGCCCCGCGACGCCGGTGACCGCCCGTGCCCTACCCGCCGGGCCGCGCGACGCCGGTGACCGCCGGTGCCGGGCGGGGCCGGTGCCGGCGGCCGGTCGTCTCAAGCCGCGACGAGAGCGGAGTCCGGTTCCTCCGCGGCGGCGAGCAGGGCGAGGAGTGTCGCCCGGGCGCGGGCCACGCGGGAACGGACCGTGCCGACGGGGCAGTTGCTCAGCACGGCGGCTTCCGCGTAGGGCAGACCGAGCAGCTGCGTGAGGACGAACGCCTCGCGGCGTTCGTCCGGCAGTCCCGCCAGCAACTCCAGCAGCGCCACGCCGTCGTCGAAGCCGGGCAGACCGCGCGGCTGGGCGAGTTCGGCGGCCGGCTCCCAGTCCGGCAGATCGGCCGGGCGGGGGCGCACGGCGGAGGACCGGATGCTGTCGGCCACCGCGCGCCGGGCGATCGCCAGCAGCCAGGTCCGCGCCGAGGAGCGGCCCTCGAACCGGTGCAGGCTGCCGAGCGCCCGCAGGAACGTGTCCTGCGCCAGATCGTCCACCGCCTGGGGGTCGGCGCACAGATGGGCGACGTACCGGGTCACGTCACGGTGCAGGGCGCGTACGAAGCGGTCGACGGCCACGGCGTCGCCGCCGCGGGCGGCCAGCGCCCAGGCGGTTATCGACTCGTCGGCCGACGCCGGTCTCGCGTGCGAAAGGGGCAGGGCAGGAGTGATCACCTGATGTCCTTCTCGGATGTGCGGGACCGCGAGGACGCGGGCGGGCAGACCCTGGGGTCCGGCGTGCGCGCAAGGGTGCGCGGTCCCGTGAGCGGGGAGGGGGCGGGCGTCCTGTACGGCGCGGCGCGAGGCGTGAGCACCTGCGGGTGCGCGCGGTTAGGGACGCCGGGCCCGACCCGGGGCGCGCGGGGCTGCCCCGGGGTACCACCGGCTGCCGTCAGGCGGCAGCGGCCCCCGCGGGCGGGCCCCGGGTGGTGATCGCGTGGACGAGAAGGAACCGGTGCGGCGTACGGTGCGACAGCCGCCGCCGTTCGCGCACGGGTGGGGGCGGCGGTGCGATCAGGGCGAACAGGAGCCGCAGCGGTGCGGCGAGCCGGCTGCCCACGGCGCGCAGCAGCCGGAAGACGGCCCGGTCCCCGTGGCCCAGCCACAGGCCGCACAGCAGCGCGGCCAGGAGGTGGGCGGCAAGCATGCCGAAGGACGAGTCGCCGCCGGGAAGATGCCCCGTGTGCGGGGCCACTGAGCCCATGGAGTCCATGACGCCCGGGCTCGTCACATGGCTCGTGCCGTGCCTCATGGATCCCATGCCATGACGCATGGGCGCCATGTCCATGGAGTCGAGCCCGGATCCGGCCCCGGATCCGGCCGCGGTCTGCGGTCCGAGGGAGAACGCGGAGTGCAGCGCCGTCTGGACGGTCACGGCGACGGTGACGACAAGCCGGAGTCCGCGCTCGCGGCCCGCCAGGCACCACCCCGCGAGGCCCGTCGCGGCCCAGCCGGCCAGCAGCGTCGACAGGGGCACGTGGTCACCGGACATCATGACGTGCCCGAGGGCGGCGAGCACGACACAGACGGCCGCGAACACCGCGGCCCGCATCGCGCGAACACACCACCCGACCGTCATGGCGCCTCATCCTCGCATCCGGCACCGCCCTCGACACCCATGAGTACGGGCATCTCCCCCGTCGCGCACTCAATCCAAGCCATGTGATCCAGGCCACGGCGACGGAGTCGGTGCCTCCGGTGGGGCCACGGCAGAATCCCGGCGTGGACATCACCGCGCAGGAACTCAATCGGGCCACACTCGGACGCCAGTTGCTGCTGGGGCGGGAGGCGATGGACGCCGGGGAGGCGGTGCGACGCGTGGTGGCGTTGCAGGCGCAGCATGCCGCTTCGCCCTACGTGGCGCTGTGGAACCGGCTGGCCGGGTTCGCGCCCGAGGATCTCGACAGCGCCTTCGCGGGGCGGGCGGTGGTCAAGGCGACGCTGATGCGGATCACACTGCACGCGGTCCACGGGGACGACTACCAGGTCTTCCGCGAGGCGATGCAGCAGACGCTGTACGCCTCACGGCTCGGGTACCGCTTCGCCGCGGCGGGACTCACCCCGGCCGACGGCGAGGCACTCGTGGCCGGGTTGCTGGACTTCGCGGACCAGCACCGGACGGCCGCCGAGATGCAGGACTGGCTGGAGGAGCGGGTCGGGGCGGAGAAGAAGGCCGGGGCGTGGTGGGGGCTCAAGGCGTACGCGCCGCTGTTGCACGTCCCGGTCGGCGGGCCGTGGTCGTTCGGCTCCCGGTCGTCGTTCCGCGCCGCGCGGACCGGTCCTGCGCCCCGGGGCCGGGCGACGGTGCCGGAGGCACTGCGCCACCTCGTCCTGCGCTACCTGGGGGGTTTCGGGCCCGCGTCGGTGGCGGACGTCGCGCAGTTCGCCATGGTGCCGCGTGCACCGGTACGCCAGGCCCTGGTCGCCCTCGGCGACGCGGTGGAGCAGCTCCGGGGGCCCGAGGGGACCCTGCTGTACGACGTGCCGGGGGCCTCGCGCCCACCGGCCGACACGCCCGCACCGCCCCGCCTCATGGCCATGTGGGACAGCATCCTGCTGGCCCACGCCGACCGCAGCCGCGCGATTCCGCCCGCGTACCGCCGCCTGGTGATCCGGGTGAACGGCGACGTGCTCCCCACGCTCCTGGTCGACGGCCGGGTCGCCGGCGTGTGGCGGGCGGTCGACGGTGGGGTCGAGGCCACGGCGTTCCACGACCTGCCGACCGCCGTATGGGACGGACTCGCCGCGGAGGCCTCGTCGCTGACGGCGCTGCTGGCGGGCCGCGACACCGAGGTCTATCGCCGCTACCACCACTGGTGGCCGAAACTCCCCGACGGTCAGGTGCGCCTGCTCAGGGGCTGAGCCGGTCACCTCCCCCGGGCGGCCCTCCGCCGCCACGCCCCGAGACGGCGGCGCACCCGGCTCCGGTGGCCGGGGCGCCGCGCCCGCCCGGCGGCGCCCGCGGTGTGCCGGGCGGGACGCCAGGGGTCGCCGGGGGCCGCGGCGGGGCTCAGCGCCTGAGCCTGCGCCTGGATCTCGTAGTGGGCGTCGTGGGCCGTCACCCGGAAGGCCTCTTCGTACGAGGCCATGGCCGCGCGGAATCCGGAGCCGGCGAGGCCGCGGCGCCGGATCACGGCAGCGAGCCAGGCGAAGAGGCCCATGACGACCGTCAGGGTGCCCGCGACGATCAGAAGCGGCAGCAGTTGGCCCGCCCACACCGTGTACCTCATGCCCCGGACAACGGCCCGTGGCTCCGGCCGGTTCCCACGGTGCGGGCGCTTGGTGACGTCGCGTCAGTGGTGGGCGTGGACCACGGCGTGCCCCCGGCCGCGGCCGATCATCCACCGGTTGACCGGGGTGGTGATCAGGAAGGCGACGGCGAAACCGCCGAGGAGCGCGGACCAGAAGAGGCCCTCCGACACGTGGGCGTCCATCGCGCCCGGTGTGAGCGCGATGATCGCGTTGTCCACGAGCTCCATGACCACGATGGAGACCGTGTCCGCGGCGAGGGCGACCCGGATCGCGGCTTTGAGGTCGAGGCCGGCCCGCAGGACCGCGAAAAGGGTGAACGAGTAGCCGAAGACGAACGCGAGTCCGATCGCCGCCACCATGGTGGGCACGTTGCCCCACCCCAGCGCCGTACCGATGACCATGCCGAGGATCTCGCCGAGGGCACACCCGGTCAGACAGTGCAGTGTCGCCTTCACGGCCGTCCCCCAGGACGCGGTCCCGTGCGGCTGCTCCTCGGGTTCGTGAGCGGTGTGGTCCATGACCAGGACTATATACCCCCCAGGGGTATAGAAGCGAGAGGTCGGCCCGGTCTCGCGGCGAGGGAAGGGCCGGGCGGTGAAGCACCGCCCGAGGGACGGTCCGATGATCGACTTAGAGTGGTCGCCATGACGACACACCCCACCCCTCGCACTCCCACGGAGCCGTCCCGGGCGGCCCAGGCCTACCTCTCCGAACTGTTCTCGCTGGAGGGCCGGGTCGCGGTCGTCACCGGCGGCAGTTCCGGCATCGGCCGCGGCATCACCGACGCCCTCGCCCGCGCCGGGGCGAGCGTGGTGATCGTGGCCCGTGGAGAGGCCCGGCTGGCCGCGACCGCCGAGGAGTTGACGGCCCTCGGCTGCCGTGTCGCGTGGGTCGGAGCGGACCTGAGCACCCGCGAGGGTGTGCGGACGGCCGCCGAGCGGGCGGTCGAGGCGTTCGGCGAGCCCGACATCCTCGTCAACAGCGCCGGGATCAACCTGCGGCCGCCGATGGACGAACTCGGCGAGGACGTCTGGGACGCCACGATGGCCGTCAACCTGGAGGCACCGTTCCTGCTGGGGCAGCGCTTCGGCCCCGGAATGGCGGAGCGGGGATACGGGCGGATCATCCACATCAGCTCACAGCAGGCGCACCGCGCGTTCGTCCACAGCGGCGCCTACGGCGCCTCCAAGGGAGGGCTGGAGGCGCTGGCGCGCTCCCAGGCCGAGGCATGGTCGCCGCGCGGGGTCACCTGCAATCTGCTCGTGCCGGGTTTCGTGATGACACCGCTGAACGCACGGCTGTCGTCGGACCCGGAGAAGGTGACCGCCCTCGCCGCCCGCACGATGATCGGGCGGAACGGGCTCGCCGAGGACTTCGCGGGCGCAGCGGTCTTCCTGGCGAGCGCGGCGTCCGCGTACGTCACCGGGCAGTCGGTCTTCGTCGACGGCGGGCTGTCCGTCCACTGAGCCCTCCTTCCGCGCCCCGGGTCCCCCGAACGGACACCGGCCGACGGGCGATGCCCGGCCCCCGGTGTCACGCTGGGCACACACGACCCGCGGAAGGGAAACATCGCCATGATCACGACGGAGTACGTCCCCGGTTCTCCCTGCTGGCTCGACCTGGGCGCTCCGGACGTCCGGGGCGCCGCCGGCTTCTACGGCGCCGTCCTCGGGTGGGACTACGAGCCCATGGGCGAGAGCGAGGACTTCGAGGGCGGGATGTTCAAGAAGGACGGCAAGATCGTCGCCGGGCTCGGCAAGCTCACCGAGGAGGGCGCGCGTCCGGCCTGGATGCTGTACTACAGCGTCACCGACGCGGACGCCACGACGGAGGCCGTGCAGCAGGCGGGCGGCACCGTGCGGGTCGCGCCGATGGGCCTCGACGACTGGGGCCGGATGGCGCAGTACAGCGACCCGCTGGGCGGCCAGTTCGCCGTCTGGGAGCCGGGCACGAACAAGGGCATGGAGCTGGTGGACCAGCCGGGCTCGCTGTCGTGGACCGAGTTGTACACGACCGACGCCGGGGCCGCGCGGGAGTTCTACGGCTCGCTCTTCGACTGGCAGTTCAGTGACATGCCGCTGCCGGGCGGCGGGGGCACGTACACGCTGATCACCCCCTCGGGGCTCTCCGAGGACCGGATGCACGGCGGTCTCATGCAGCTCGGCAAGGGGGACCTGGCGCTGACGGGCGGGCGGCCGTACTGGCACCCGGTCTTCGCCGTCGAGGACTGCGATGCCGCGGTCGCCCAGGTCACCGCGAACGGCGGCAGCGTGCAGATGGGGCCGGCGGACATGGAGGGCGTGGGCCGGCTCGCCGTCTGCCTCGACCCGGCGAACGCGGACTTCGTGGTGCTCGCCCCGTCCGAGGGCTGAACCCGGGTCGCGAGCGCCCGGCCCGGGTCCCCGCGGGCCGGGCGCTCGCCGCGGATGCCCCTGACACCCGGACCACCGGCACCACCCGGACCGCCTATCACCCACCACCCGGACCGGCTATCAGCAGCCGGTGTGCAGGTCACCACCAGCTGTGCCACCGCCCAAGCCTTCTTGCATATGATGTGCAAATGCGTGACTACAGCATCAGGGAAGCCGCGACGGCCGACATCGACGGGGCCCGGGCGGTGATGCTCGATGCCGTGTACCGCGACTTCGGCACGGGCTACGTGCCGCGCTGGCACGCCGACATCATCGATCCGGTGCCGTTCTACGTCACGCCGCCCCGGCACACCCTCCTGGTCGCCGTGGACGAGCACGACGGGACGGTGGCGGCCACGGCGGCGCTGGACGCACGCGGGCCGGCCCACCCGCCGAACCCACTCTGGCTGGCCGAGCGGTTCCCCTCGGGCGAGACGGCACAGCTGCGGCGGGTGTACGTGCGCCCCGAACACCGGCGGCGCGGGCTCGCGCGGCAACTGGTGGACGGCCTCCTGGAGTTCGCCCGGGCCGACGGCGGTTACCGGTCCGCCTACCTGCACACCTATCCGCACTCCCCCGGCGCGATGGGCCTGTGGAAGGCGCTGGGCAAGGAGCTGTGCGACGAGCGCGAGGAGATGCCGGGCGGGGGCAGCGGTGTCGTGCACTTCGAGATACCGCTCGCTTAACGAAAATGGTATTCATATACATCATGAGAATCCCTCGCCACCGGCTCACAGCCGGTCTGCTGCTCCTGCCGCTGCTCTCCGGCTGTTTCGCCTCCGCCGGTGACGGCTCCGCCGAGACCTCGGACTCCTCCGGCTCCGGGGACGGCGGGCGGCTGCGCGTGGCCCTGGCCTTCCCGCCGACGCAGAACTACTCGCCGTACGGGTACGACTCCTACAACCTGTCCCGGCTGGGGGTCGCCGAGGGGCTGACCCGCCTGGACGCCAACGGCACGGCGGTGCCCGCGCTCGCCGAGTCCTGGAGCAGTGAGAAGGGAGGCGAGAGCTGGCTGTTCACCCTCCGGGACGCGAAGTTCCAGGACGGCGAGGACGTCACCCCCGAGGCCGTCGCCTCCGCCCTCACCCACGCCGCCGCGGCGAAGCCGGCACCCACCGCGATATCCGGCGTGAAGCTGACCGCCGAGGCCGCCGGCGGGAACCGGGTGCGGGTCTCCACCGGCGAAGCCGACCCGGTGCTGCCGCTGCGGCTGACGAACCCCAGCCTCGCGGTGTTCTCCCCGAAGGCGTACGGGAGGAAGGGCACGGTGAACGCGGTCGGGACAGCCACCGGCCCCTTCGAACTCACCGAGGTCACCGGCGACCGGTCGGCCGCGCTGGACCGTTTCGACGGCTACTGGGGCGGCCGGGCCCAGGCCTCGGGCGTCGACGTCAGGTACGTCTCCGACGGTACGGCCCGCGCCAACGCCCTGCGCACCGGGGACGTCGACATCGCCGAGGCGGTCCCGGTCGCCCAGGCCGCCTCCCTGGACAAGGACACGGTCCACGAATCGGACACGGCCCGCAACACCAGCCTGTACCTCAACACCGGGTCCGGCGCCTTCACGAACGCCGGACTGCGGGCCGCCGCGCGTGCGGCCATCGACGGTGCGACCGTCGCCAAGGGTGTCTACGAGGGGTCGGCCGAACCCGCGCAGGGCATCTACGGCCCTGCCCTGTCGTGGGCCGCCGGCAAGCGCCTGAAGCCGTCCGGGCGGGCCGCGGCGACCGACCCCGACGGCAAGAGCATCACCATCGCCGGTTACAACGACCGGCCCGAACTGCCGGAGACCGCGCAGGTACTGCAACAGCAGCTGGAGAAGGCCGGATTCGAGGTGAAGCTGGAGGTGCGGACGTACGCGCGCCTCGAAGGGGATCTGCTGGACGGCAAGTTCGACGCCGCCGTCGTCGCCCGCAACATGATGACGGACACCGGCGATCCGGTGACCGTGCTCGACAGCGACTTCACCTGCGACGGTTCCTACAACCTGGCGTTCCTGTGCGACCGGGACGTCGACCGGCTCGTCGCGACCGCCCGGGGCGAGTCCGATCCCGCGAAGCGGCAGGACGCCGCCATGAAGGCGGAGGCCGCGATCCTGGGTACCGACGCGGTGATCCCGCTGGTGCACCTGAAGGCCGTCACAGGGGTCCGGGCGTCCGTGCGGGGCGCTCGACTCGACCCCTACGAGCGGGAGTTCGTCGGAATCGGGACGCGGCCCTGAACACCAAGACCTCCTTCCCGGCCGGAGTCCTCACCACCCTGCGCGTCCTCGCGCGGGGCGGTGGCCCGACGCTTGCGTGGCGGGTCGTGCTCACCGCCGCCCTGGTGGGTGCGATCGGCCTCCTGCCGTGGCTGTCGCGCACCGACCCGGCGCTGACCGTCCTCAAGGCCCGCTCCGCGGACCGCGATCCGACACCGGAGACCCTGCACGCGATCCGCGCCGAACTCGGCCTGGACGACGGACCATGGGCCCTGCTCACCCACTGGCTGGGCGGCCTGCTGCACGCGGACGCGGGCTCGTCCTGGGTGTCCGGCGCCCCGGTGCTGCCGGGTGCCGTGCAGGCACTCGGCGTGTCACTGCTGCTGATGTGCGGGGCCCTGGTGGTCGCCGCGGGCACGACCGCGGCCGTCTGCGCCCCCACCCTCCGGCTCGGCGCGCGAGGCCGTCTCGGTGCGCGTCGGCCCGGCGGAACGGCGACCGCCGTGCTGGCCTCGCTGCCCGAGTTCCTCGTCGCCTCGGTGCTGGCCTCCGTGATCGCCGTGCAGCTGGGCTGGCTCCCCGCGCTGGGCTGGTACGGGCCGCAGTGGATGGTGCTGCCCTCGCTCGCCCTCGGCCTGCCCGCCGGGGCGGTCCTCGGCCGGATGCTCGACGACCTGCTGCCCGGCGCGTTCGCGGAACCCTGGGCGATGGCGGCCGCGGCACGCGGCATCCCGCCGAGGTCGCTGGCCCGGCAGGCGGTGCGCCGCTGCGTGCCCGGACTGCTGCCCAACCTGGGGCTGTTCGTGGTGGGGCTGACCGGCGGATCGGTCGCCGTCGAGCAGATCTTCGACATCGCGGGCCTCGGCCGGCTCACCCTGCACGCCGCACTCGCCCAGGACCTGCCCGTCCTGCAGACCGGCACCCTCGCCCTCGTCCTGCTCGCGGCGGCGGCGGGGCTCCTCGCCCGGATCGCCGCCCGGCTGCTGATCGGACCGGCGCTGCGCGACGGCGCCCTGCAGTCCCTGCACCGGCCCCGGCCCCCCGCGCCCCGGGCGCTCCCGCTGCTCTACGGCGGACTGCTGGCCGCCGTGATCGTGGCCGGCCTCCCCCGCGACCCGCTCGCCCTGGACACACTCGCCCGGCTGCAAGCCCCCTCCGCGGAGCACCCCTTCGGCACGGACGCGCTCGGCCGGGACGTCCTCGCCCGGATCTCCCACGGGGCGGTGACCACCCTCGGCACCGCCCTCGCGGTGAGCGCCGCCGCCCTCCTCGCCGGGCTGCTGCTGGGGCTGCTGCCCAGGCTGTCCGGGCCGCTGGCCGACACCCTCAGTGCCGTACCGCCCGTACTGGCCGGGCTGCTCGTCACCGGCATCGCCGGGAGCGGCCCCTGGACACCCGCGCTCGCCGTGGCCGTCGTGGCCTGGTCCCCGCTCGCCGCGCACACCTCCTCCCTGCTGCTGCAGGAGCGTGCGACGACCCATCTGGTCGCCACCCGGGCGCTGGGCGCCGGCCGCTGGTACCTGCTCCGGCACGAACTGCTGCCCGCCGTCGTGCCCCCGGTCGTCCGGCACGCCCTGCTCCGGCTTCCGGGCGTCGCGCTGAGCCTCGCCGCGCTCGGCTTCCTCGGCCTGGGCGCCCAGCCGCCCTCGCCCGAGTGGGGCCTGCTGCTCGCCGAGAACCAGCCCTACGCCGAACGGGCCCCGTGGGCCGTGCTCTTCCCGGCCGCCGTGCTCGCCCTGCTCGGGGCACTCGCGGTGACGGCCGCGGGCGGTGTACGGCTGCCCCGGCGGCGCACACGGCCCGCGGGTCCGGCCGTGCCGCCCGTGGACCGGGGCGGGCCGGCCCCGCGACGGCGCCCGGAGCGCCCCGACGACCTCCTGACTCCCGTGTCCGCCTCACAGACAGACGAACGATGACAAACCCCGTTTCCAGGGTGCCGACCCGCAAGGCCGCCCGTACGACCCGCGCCGAAGGCCGCGACAGCACCTGGCGGCTGATCAGGCGACTGTCACCGCTGCTGCGGCTGCTGATCCTCACACAGCTCGCCTTCAACATCGGCTTCTACGCCGTCCTGCCGTTCCTCGCCGAGCACCTGGGCACCGCGATCGGCATGGCGGGGTGGCTGGTCGGGTTCGTGCTCGGGCTGCGAACCTTCAGCCAGCAGGGGCTGTTCGTGGTCGGCGGCTGGCTCGTCGACCGGTTCGGGGTGCGGCCGGTGGTGCTGGCCGGCTGCGCTCTGCGGATCGCGGGGTTCGCGTGGCTCGGCTTCGCGCAGACGGGCGGGGCCGTGATCGGTGCGGTGCTGGTGATCGGTTTCGCCGCGGCGCTCTTCTCCCCCGCCGTGGAGTCCGAGGTGGCCCGTCAGGCGGTCGTGTGGGAGGAGGACGGGCACGGCCCGCGCACCCGGGTCCTCGCCCTGTTCAGCGTGGCGGGCCAGGCGGGGGCGTTCGTGGGGCCGTTGCTCGGCGCGCTGCTGCTCACCGTCGACTTCCGCACCGCCTGTCTGGCCGGTGCCGGAGTCTTCGTGCTCGTCCTCGCCGGGCATCTGTGGCTGATGCCGCAGCACATCCCCGGCCGGGTCCGTGTCCGGGAGGGGGGCGGGGTCGGGGCCCTGCTGCGCAATCGCCGCTTCCTCGCCCTGTGCTGCGCCTACGGCACCTATCTGCTCGCCTACAACCAGCTGTATCTGGCCCTGCCGGACGAGGTGCAGCGCGCGGCGGGCTCCCAGGCGCCGTTGTCCTGGCTCTTCGCGCTGTCCTCCGTGCTGGTGGTGTTCACCCAGCTGCCGGTGACCCGCTGGGCGGGCGACCGGCTGGACCTGCGCCGCTCCATGACGGCGGGACTGGTGCTGATCGCGTCCGGTTTCGCGGTGGTGGCCGCGGCCCGTCCGGCCGGCTGGACGGGCACGGCCGGGCTGCTCCCTGCGGCGGGCTTCGTGATCTTGCTCACCGTGGGGCAGATGCTGGTGGTGCCCGCCGCCCGTGCCTGGGTGCCCGACCTCGCCGAGGAGGACCGGCTCGGGCTCTACATGGGCGCGCTGTCGTCCGTGTCGGGTCTGATCGTCCTGGCCGGCAGCGCGGCCACCGGCTTCCTGCTCGACCTGGGACTGCCGGCCGCCGTTCCGTGGCTGGTCCTGGCGGCCGTACCGGCTCTGGCGGTGGCCCTGTTGCCGCACCGCGAGAAGGGGCGGGGCGCGCCGGCCTGACACCCTGCCGGCCTCCCGGGGCAACCGGGCGCCGGGGCTGTCACCCCGGCGGGCGACACCCTCGCTCCGGGATTTGCGCGCCAGGACGCTCCGAGGACACCCGCGGCGGAGATCGGCGGTCATGCCGCGCCAGTATCCTGGGTCGGCTGCGGCACCCCCGACCAATCCCCGTGCACGAGCGGGGAGTTCGGCCTGCGGCGACGACCTTCCCCCTATGCGTGAGACGAGGACGAGTGCTGCTAGCGGGCCGCTACCGGCTGGATGTGGAGATCGGGCGCGGTGGAATGGGAGAGGTCTGGCGCGCGTACGACGAGACGCTCGCCAGGGCGGTGGCCCTCAAGCTGCTGCTCCCCCAGGACACCGACGCCACGGCGGCCTCCCGGTTCCGTCTGGAGGCTCAGACCGCCGGACGTCTCAACCACCCCAACGTGGTCGGTGTGCTGGACTTCGGCGAGTACGACAACCGGCTGTACCTGGTGATGGAGCTGGTCGAGGGCGACAGTCTCGCCGGGGTGCTGACCGGCTCCGGCTCGCTGCCCGCCGAGCGGGTGGCCGTGCTCGCGGCGCAGGCGTCCGCGGGGCTCGCCGCCGCGCACGCGCAGGGCATCGTGCACCGGGACGTCAAGCCCGCCAACCTGCTGCTGGACGCGGGCGGCACGCTGAAGATCGGCGACTTCGGCATCGCGCGGTTCCTCGACGACCCCGGCGCCGCGCTCACCGCCACCGGCCAGATCATCGGCACCGGCCTCTACCTCGCGCCCGAGCGGGCGCTGGGCAAACCCGCGGGGCCCGCGTCCGACATGTACTCCCTGGGCTGCGTGCTCTACCAGCTCCTCAGCGGACGTCCCCCGTTCGAGGCCGACACCGCCGTCGCCCTGCTCCACCAGCACCTCGACTCGGTTCCCGTGCCGCCGCGCGAGCTCGGTGTCGCCGGACTTCCACCGGCGTTCGAGAACTACCTCCTGGGTCTGCTGGCCAAGCAGCCCGAGGACCGCCCCACCGCACAGCAGGCCGCCGAGTGGTTCGCCCAGGGCGCCTGGCGGGGCCTGCCCGAGCCGCTGCCGGAGGTCTCCCCGCCACTGCGGGCGAACACCGCGTCCGCAGCGATGCCCGCCGGGCCGGGACCGTACGCGACCGCCGAGACCGGCAGCCCGACCACGTACGCGCTGCCCGCCACCAAGGGTCATCGCACCGCTGCCCGGGCGGCCCAGGCGGGGCGTTCGGGCCGCTCGCGCGGTCGCGGGGGCCGGGGCAACCGGTCGAAGCTGGCCGCGACGGCCGCCGCCGCGGCACTGTTCGTCGCCGCGATGCTCATCGGCATGCGCTGGTTCTCACCCGGCACGACCGCGGAGGGGACGGAACCCGACGCGTCCCCGAGTGCGAGCAGCCCGGCCGCCACGCCGTCCACCGACCCCGCCACGTCCGGCTCCTCCGGCTCCGCCGGCTCACAGGCCGACCCGGCGGCCGGCCCGGGGCCTGCCGACACGCCCGCGACCGGCACCGTGGCCGATGTCACTCCGTCCACGCCGCCCCCTTCCCCGACCCCTCCCGCGTCCGCGCCGGACGTCGCGACTCCGACGCAGGAAGCGGTCCACGGCGGCCCCGAGCAGCCGAAGCCGCAGAAGCCGCGCCAGGCCGGGCAGGACGGGGAGAGCGACGACGGCGGGGACGACGCGGGCGACGACTGACAAGGTCCGGACGTCGCGCGGCGGGGCCTTGCGCGCAGCGCGTGGACCGGCCGGGGGATGCGCCGGTGTGCGAACGGGCGCCCCCTCGCGCGCCCCTTGGGTGGCTTGTCATCGCCCTTACCCCGGCCTTATTGTCACCAGGCCTTGGTGAACGGGAAATCCGGTGTGATGCCGGTGCGGCCCTCGCCACTGTGAATCGGGAAGTCCGGCTCCGGCCCTCATGGGCAGCCACTGGGTCCTTGCGACCCGGGAAGGCGGAGACCGGGCGGTGGTACCCGTCAGCCAGGAGACCGGCCAAGGCGCGTCAACCATCCACGAGGTGCTGGAGAGGGTCTGCTGAGCCATGCACATAGCCGAGGGTTTCCTTCCTCCGGCGCACGCGGTCGCCTGGGGCGTCGCGTCGGCGCCGTTCGTCGTCCACGGAGTCCGGTCGCTCACCCGTGAAGTGCGCGAGCACCCCGAGAGCACCCTGCTCCTCGGTGCGTCCGGCGCCTTCACGTTCGTCCTGTCCGCCCTCAAGCTCCCGTCCGTCACGGGCAGTTGCTCGCACCCCACCGGCACGGGCCTGGGAGCCGTCCTGTTCCGGCCGCCCATCATGGCGGTGCTGGGCACCATCACCCTGCTGTTCCAGGCGCTGCTGCTGGCGCACGGCGGCCTGACCACGCTCGGCGCCAACGTCTTCTCCATGGCGATCGTCGGTCCCTGGGCCGGATACGCCGTCTACACACTGCTGCGGCGCTGCGGCGCGCCGCTGATGGTGGCGGTGTTCTGCGGCGCGTTCGTCGCCGACCTGTCCACCTACTGCGTCACCAGCGTGCAGCTGGCGCTCGCGTTCCCCGACCCGGGCAGCGGATTCCTGGGCGCGCTGGGCAAGTTCGGTTCCATCTTCGCCGTCACGCAGATTCCGCTCGCGGTGAGCGAGGGACTGCTGACCGTGCTCGTGATGCGGCTGCTGGTGCAGTCCAGCAAGGGCGAACTGACCCGTCTGGGCGTGCTCCTCGCCAAGAAGCAGGCGACCGGGACGGAGACCGAGGTGGCGGCCCGATGAAGCGGAACACGAAGATCAACCTCGTGCTGCTGCTCCTCGTGGCCGCGCTCGCCGTGCTGCCGTTGGCGCTCGGTCTGGGTGACCACAAGAAGGAGCCGTTCACGGGCGCCGACGCCGAGGCCGAGACGGCGATCACGGAGCTGAAGCCGGACTACGAGCCGTGGTTCTCGCCGCTGTACGAACCGCCGTCCGGTGAGATCGAGTCGGCCCTGTTCGCTCTCCAGGCGGCTCTCGGCGCCGGTGTCCTCGCCTACTACTTCGGTCTGCGCCGGGGCCGCAGGCAGGGCGAGCAGCGGGCGCTGGAGCGGGAGTCCGGCAGCGCGCTTCCCGGCGCCGCCGGGAAGTCCGCCGCGGAACGGGACTGAGCCCGGGTGCTGCCGATCGACGCGGCGGCGCACAGCAGTCGCTGGCGCCGCCGCCATCCCGTGGACAAGGCCGTGCTCGGGCTCGGCCTCACCGTGCTCGCGATCTCCCTGCCGCCCTGGCCGGGCGCGGCCCTGGTCCTCCTGACGGCCCTGGTCGTGCTGCTGGGTCCGGCCGGTGTGCCCGGGCGGCGGTTGTGGCGGGCGTACCGGGTGCCGCTGGGCTTCTGTGTGACCGGCGCGTTCACGCTGCTCGTCCAGGTGGGCGGGCCAGGGGGGTTCGTCTCGCTCGCCGCCGACGGGCCGGTGCGGGCCGGGGAGTTGCTGCTGCGGACCTCGGCGGCCTCCCTCGGGGTGCTGCTGTTCGCCTTCACGACGCCCATGTCCGACCTGCTGCCCCGGCTGGTCCGGGCCGGGGTTCCCGCGGCGGTCGTAGACGTCGCGCTCGTGACGTACCGGATGAGCTTCCTGCTGCTGGACTCCGTGCGGCGCGTCCGGGAGGCCCAGGCGGCCCGGCTCGGGCACACCGGCAGGGCCGCGGAGTGGCGGTCCCTGGCCGGGCTCGGCGCCACCGCGTTCGTCCGGGCCTTCGACCGGGCGACCCGCCTCCAGGCCGGACTCGCCGGGCGCGGCTACGACGGCACCCTGCGCGTCCTGGTGCCCGAGGCCCGGATCTCCGCCCGTTTCACGGCGGCCAGTTGCGCGCTCCTCGCCGCGCTGGCCGCCCTCACCCTCGTACTGGAAAGGCCGCTGACATGAGCGAGCCCGCCCTCGTCGCCCTGCGGGGCGCGTCCTTCGCCTACGAGGACGGCCCGGTCGTGCTCAGCGGCCTCGACTTCGAGATCCGCGAGGGCCGCGCGCTGGCGCTGCTCGGCCGCAACGGCAGCGGCAAGACCACACTGATGCGGCTGCTCTCCGGCGGGCTGAAGCCGCACGAGGGGCGGCTCACGGTAGAGGGCCGGCCGGTGGCGTACGACCGCAAGGGGCTGACCCGGCTGCGGACCACCGTGCAGCTGGTGGTGCAGGACCCGGACGACCAGTTGTTCGCGGCGTCCGTCGAGCAGGACGTGTCCTTCGGCCCGCTGAACCTCGGCCTGGACGACACGCAGGTCCGGGCGCGGGTGGCGGAGGCGCTGGCAGCCCTGGACATCACCGCCCTGGCCGACCGGCCGACCCATCTGCTCTCCTACGGCCAGCGCAAACGCACGGCCATCGCGGGCGCGGTCGCCATGCGGCCGCGTGTCCTCGTCCTGGACGAGCCGACGGCCGGGCTCGACCCCGACGGCCAGGAGCGGCTCCTCACCGCTCTCGACGGGCTCCGGGCAGCCGGCACCACGGTGGTGATGGCCACCCATGACGTCGATCTCGCCCTGCGCTGGGCAGACGACGCCGCGCTCCTCACGCCGTCCGGTGTCCGCACCGGGCCCGCGGCCACGGCGCTGGCCCGCACGGATCTCCTCCGGGAGGCGGGGCTGCGTCTGCCGTGGGGTGCCGCGGTGACGGAACTTCTGCGCTCCCAGGGGCTGCTGACGCAAACGGCGCCGGGCCCGCGCACACCGGACGAGCTCGCCGTGCTCGTGGGAGGACGGCTGGGGGCGTCCGGCGCGTGAGAGTCCCGCCGTCCCGGGGCGCCAGGGGTAGCAGGCACCGGGGCGCGGACACTCGCTCGCGTCCGCGCCCTGCCGGCGGAGGCGACCGGCCGAAACGAGCTTGTCCGGCGTCGCCGCACGGCACTACGTTGCCGGGGTGGATCTCTTCTCCCGCACCTGGGCGGCGTTGCGCGCGGCGGTGGCCGATCTCTCCGACGAGGACTTCGGGCGGCCCTCCGGCTGTACGGGCTGGCTGGTGCGGGACCTGGTGTGCCATCTGATCGTCGACGCCCAGGACGTCCTGATCACCCTCGCCACCCCCTCCGACCGGGAGCCGACCCGTGACGAGCTGACGTACTGGGACGTCTCGGACACCCCGCCGACCGGTGACGACCCGCTCGACGCGCTGACCGTCCGGCTGGCCGCCGCGTACGAGGATCCGGGCCTGCTGAAGTTCCATCTGGACGACGTGGGCTCCGCCGCCGGCCGGGCGGCCCTGCTCGCCGATCCGGCCGGCCGGGTCGGCACCCGTGACGAGATCCTCACGGTGGACGCCTTCCTCTCCACCTATGTCATGGAGTGGACGCTGCACCACCTGGATCTGATCGCTCACCTGCCGGGCGCGAAGCTGCCGCCCGCGGAAGGGCTCGCCGGGTCCCGGGAGATGCTGGAGCGGATCGCGGGGGGCCCGTTCCCGGCCGCGTTCCCCGATACGGACGCACTGCTGATCGGCACGGGCCGGCGTGCGCCGACGGGGGCGGAGCAGGCCGAGCTCGGTGACCTGGCCTCCAGGGTGCCGCTGTACCTCGGCTGACTTCTCGATCGCGAAGCCGCTGTTCGCAGGGCCGCCGTCCAGCCACTCCATCCGGGGTGGGAGCATGGCCGCCATGGACATCCGCCGCCGGAACAACGTCAACGTCATCGGCCCGGTCGACGCACCGGTGCTGCTCCTGGCCCACGGGTTCGGCTGCGACCAGAACATGTGGCGGCTGGTGGTGCCGGCGCTTGCCGAACGCTACCGGGTGGTGCTGTTCGACTACGTCGGCTCCGGCGGCTCCGACCTCGCGGCCTGGAGCGAGGAGCGGTACTCCTCGCTCCAGGGTTACGCCGCCGACGTCGTGGACGTCTGCGAGGAGCTGGACCTGCGGCAGGCGGTGTTCGTGGGGCACTCGGTCAGTGCCATGGTCGGAGTGCTGGCGGCGCAGGCGGCCCCCGAGCGGATCGGGGCACTCGTGATGGTGACCCCCTCGCCGTGCTACATCGACGACGAGGGCTACCGCGGCGGCTTCAGCACGGAGGACATCGACGAGCTCCTCGCCTCCCTGGAGGCGAACTACCTGGGCTGGTCGTCCGCGATGGCTCCGGTGATCATGGGCAACCCGGAGCGGCCGGAGCTGGGCCAGGAACTCACGAACAGTTTCTGCGCGACCGACCCCGACATCGCCCGGGTCTTCGCCCGTACGACGTTCCTCACCGACAGCCGCGAGGACCTGAAGGGCGTGTCCGTGCCGACCCTCGTGCTGGAGTGCGAGCAGGACGCCATCGCGCCCCGCGAGGTCGGCGCCTACGTGCACGCGGCGATCCCCGCCTCCCGCCTGGTCACGCTCGACGCCACCGGGCACTGCCCGCAGCTCAGCGCTCCGCAGGCCACCACCGGGGCGATCCTCGACTTCCTGGAGTCCCTGAAGTGATGTGTCGTACCGGCGGCGTACCCGAGCCCGCCGAGACGGGGGACGAGGCGAGCACCGACGCGGCCTTCTCCGCGCTGCTGGAGGACAGCTCGGAGGACCTGTACGAGTCCGCGCCCTGCGGTTACCTGTCCACGATGATGGACGGCACCATCGCCAAGATCAACAACACGCTGCTGGACTGGCTCGGCCTGGACCGTGAGGACGTGGCGGGCCGCAAGCGCTTCGCGGACCTGCTCACCGTCGGCGGGAAGCTGTACCACGAGACGCACTTCGCTCCGCTGCTGCGCATGCAGGGCGAGCTGCGCGGCATCGCCCTGGACATGCGGCGCCGAAGCGGTGGCCCGCTGCCGGTTCTGGTCTCCGCCGTGATCAAGCACGGTACCGAGGGCGAACCGTTGCTCACCCGCATCACCGTCTTCGACGCCTCGGACCGCCGCGCCTACGAGAAGGAGCTCCTGCGCCGGCGCCAGGAGGCCGAGCGGGCCCGTGCCGAGGCGGACGAGGCCCGGCGTCAGGCCGAGGCCGACCGGGCCAGGCTGGCCGACGCCCTGGCCGTCCTGCAGCGTTCCCTCGTGCCGGACTCGCTGCCGGCCGTGCCGGGCCTGGAGACGGCCGTCTACTACCACACGGCGTCCCCGGACCAGCTGGGCGGCGACTTCTACGACCTGTTCCCCGTGTCCGGCGGCCGGTGGGCGTTCTTCCTGGGCGACGTGTGCGGCAAGGGCCCCGAGGCCGCGTCCCTCACGTCGCTGACCCGCTACACCCTGCGTGCGGCCGCCCACCACGACCCTGATCCGGCCTCGGCGCTGAGCACGCTGAACGCCCTCCTGCACGAGCGGTACACCGGCGACGGCAACCCGCGGTACTGCACGTGCGTCTTCGGGACGGTCGAGCCGGGCGGCGAGCACGGCCGGACCGTGGTGCGCCTCGCCTCCGGCGGCCATCCGCCGGCGCTCGTCCTGCGGGCGACCGGCCGAGTGGAGTTCCTGCCCACCCCCGGCGGCCTGCTCATCGGCGTCGTCCCCGGCGCTCCGATCGGCACGGCCGAGACCGTCCTGGCACCCGGTGACACGCTCGTGCTGTACACCGACGGCCTCACCGAGGCCCGCCTCGGCCCCGGCCGCGACGACCTGTACGGCGAGGACGCCCTGCACGCCTTCGCCACCGAACACGCTCCCGCGTCACCGCACGAGGTGATCGCCGCCCTCACCGGGCTGCTCGAGGGCTTCGGTGACGGTCTCGACGACGACACCGCCCTGCTCGCCCTCGGCGTTCCCGCCGCCCCTTCCGTCACAGCCCCGGCAACGAGTCACACCTCATGAACGCGCTCACCATCAGACAGCTCGACACCGCCACCGGACCCGTTCTCCACGTGGCCGGCGACCTGGACTTCGACCAGGCCCCCGTCCTGCGCAGTCGGATCGACCGGCTGACCCTGTTGCCGGGTCAGTGCCTGGTCCTCGACCTGTCGGGCCTGGCGTTCTGCGACTCCTCGGGCATCACCGCCCTGCTCGCCGCCCGCCAGCACGCCCTGGCCGCCGACGCCGACATCGCCCTGGCCGCCGTACCGGCGAACCTGATGCGCGTCCTCACCCTGGTCGGCCTCGACCAGGTTTTCACACTGCGCCCGGACTCCAGCGCCGCGTCATGACCCGGCCCGGACGAAGACCGGTTTCAGGTGCTTGTCCGGCAGCGCGGCCGGCAGGTCCTCCCGGTCGATGACGTGGGAGACGACCTTCCCGGGTGAGACCGTGCCGAGGCGGCGAGTGCGAGGGCGTCGGGGATGTGGGCCCGCACGCTGTCGCGGGCGACGCGCAGGGTGACTCCGGTGAGGTACATGTCGAGCAGGGGCAGTTCGCCGGGGCGGAAGTGGTTGCCCGCGCTCTCGCAGATCCCCTCGGGTGTCAGGCACTTGAGGGCCAGTGCGAGCTGGTCGACGCGGCCGGTCGCCTCGACGGCGATGTCGTGGCTCCGCGGCAGGTGTTCCAGGGTTTCGGCCGTGGTGGCACCGAAGTCATGGGCAAGGGCGCGGTGTTCCGGGTCGGGATCGACCTAGAGCACCTCGGAGGCGCCGAGCGCGCGGGCGATGTCGCAGACGTAGAGGCCGATGCTGCCGCGGGCGACGACCAGGACCCTCGCTCCGGGGCGGGCCGTCAGGTGCGGGGCGACCAGGCGCCAGGCCAGGGACCAGTTGTCACTGGCGGAGGCCAGGGCCACCGGGTCGAGGCCGTTGGGGAGAGGCACCAGCATGGCGTCGGCGTAGGGCACCCGGACCAGGTCGGAGAAGAGACCGCCCCAGCTGCCGCCGATCGGCGCGCCGTACATCGCCATGTACGGGACCGTGGTGCAGTGCGCGGTGAAACCGGCCCGGCAGCGGTCACAGGTGCCGCAGTTGACGGACCAGGGGACGACGACCAGGTCGCCGGGGGCCACGGTGGCGACGGCGTCACCGGTGTCGACGACCCGGGCGACGCACTCGTGGCCGAGGGCGAAAGGCGGCTCGATGAAACCGAGCCCGGCCAGGATGGCGGAGTCCACGTCACAGGGGGTGGCGGCGACGGGTGCCACGATCGCCTCGCCGTCGGACCGCAGCTTCGGGTCGGGCACCTCGCGCCACTCGACGGTGCGCCGGGCGACGTAGGTCAGTTCACGCACCGGTCCGCTGTCCCTTCGCGAGAGCCACGAGGTCGGCGTGGCGAACGACGGCGCCGCCGGCCCCCCAGGTGCCGTCGGGCTGCTCGTGCACCAGGACCCACACGCGCAGGGCGTCGTCCGGGGTGAGCCCGGCGGCGGACAGGACGGTCCGGGTCGCCTCCTCGACCAGTCCGGCCTTGCGGCGCTCGGACAGGGCTCGCTGCGGGACGGTGACCTCCACCAGGAAGCGCGGGGCGTCGTCCTCGGCGGTCGTCCGGGCGCCTTCGGGCAGTTCGACGAGGTGGCTCCACGCCTGGGCGCGGAAGAACGCCGTGTCGGGTGCACTCTCCCAGCGCAGCAGTGTCGCGGCGAGATCGCGCTGGACGCGGCCGCGGCCCTCCTCGGTCAGGGCACCAGCGGGGGCGGTGAGCCGGATCATCGGCATGGGCCATGTGCCGCGCCAAGCGCAGTACGCAGCCCCTGGACCGCACGGCCGCTCAGCTCGAGGCGCTCATCGCCGGCGCGATCCGGGACTGACCACCTCCGCCCGTACACTGCCGGTCACTCGACCGCTGAGGCCCGACTCCCCCGCGCGCACGCCGGCCCCACCTGAGGGACCGCTCAGCGGCGCACGCCACCGCCCCGCCCCGAATCCGCCCGCCGTGCCCCATGGCGCTCCCCGCACACCACCCCCCGGCCGGAAAACGCTTGGACGCCGCGGCAAGCATCGCGGGACACTTCCGGACTCGACCCGAAACCTCACACATCCGTTGCGGCGATGGCCCCTGCCCGCACGCGCGGCGTGGCGGGCGGCCACAGAACGACACAGGGGTGGGATGGAAACGCCGGAAACACACAGGGTATTACCGGGCAAGCGCTCGGTGCTTCTCGCACTTCGCTACTACGGGCGGGAGTTGTCCCGGCTGCGCCGGTGGACGGCACCCACGATGCTGCTCTCGGCGCTGGGCAACACCGGAATCAACTACGTCGCGCCGCTGATCATCGCCAAGCTCGTCGCGGACATCGCCGGGAACAAGGACGTCACGGTCGGCTCGACCCTGCCGTACGTGCTCGGCTTCGCCGCTGTCCTGCTGCTCGCCGAGGCACTGTGGCGGGTCGCCCTGCACTGCCTCACCCGTCTCGACGCCCTGGGCATCGAGCACCTGTACGTGATCGGGATGGACGAACTGTTCGCCAAGGACGCCGCGTTCTTCCACGACAACTTCGCCGGTTCACTGACCAAACGGGTCCTCAGCTTCGCCTCCCGGTTCGAGCAGTTCGTCGACACGCTGACCTTCCAGGTCGTGGGGAGCTTCGTCCCGCTCGCGTTCGGGGCGGTGGTGCTGTGGCGCTACGAACCGCTGCTCGTCGTCGGTCTGCTGGTGATGATCGCACTGACGGCGGTGTTCGTCGTGCCGCTCGTCCGGCGCCGGCAGGCGCTCGTGGACCAGCGTGAGGAGGCGATCGCCCGGGTGTCGGGTCATGTCGCCGACAGCCTGATGAACATGGACACGGTGCGGGCGTTCGCCGCGGAGCGGCGCGAGGCCGCCGAGCACCGCTCCCGGGTCGCGACGTCCCGCCGGCTCACCATGCGGTCCTGGGACTACGGCAACCTGCGCATCGACACGGTGGTCGCGCCGATGTCCGTGCTGACCAACGCGATGGGCCTGCTCCTGGCGGTGACGCTGTGCGGCGGCACGCACGGGGTGGAGGCGGTCGTGGTCGCCTTCGCCTACTACAACAACGCGACGCGGATCATGTTCGAGTTCAACCAGATATACCGCCGGCTGGAGGGCTCCATGACGGAGGCCGCGCAGTTCACCGAGCTGCTGCTGACGCCGCCGACCGTGCTCGACCCGCCGGACCCGGAGCCGCTGCGGTCCCGGGCCGCCGACGTCCGCTTCGAGAAGGTGACATTCGCCCACCGGGGCGCCCGGCCGCTGTTCGAGGGACTCGACCTGGCCGTGCCGAGCGGGTCGAAGATCGGCCTCGTGGGCCGGTCCGGCGGCGGAAAGACCTCGCTCACCCGGCTGCTGCTGCGGATGACCGACATCGACGGCGGCCGCATCCTGGTCGGCGGCCAGGACATCAGCCGGGTGCGCCAGGCCGATCTGCGCGGGCGGATCGCCTACGTGCCGCAGGACCCGGCGATGTTCCACCGCAGCCTGCGGGACAACATCGCCTTCGCCCGGCCGGACGCCACCGACGCCGAGATCCTCCGGGCGGCCGAGGCGGCCCATGTCACGGAGTTCGCCGACGCGTTGCCCGACGGCTTCGACACCATGGTGGGCGAGCGGGGCGTCAAGCTGTCCGGCGGGCAGCGCCAGCGGGTCGCTCTCGCGCGGGCGATCCTGCGGGACGCGCCGATCCTGCTGCTCGACGAGGCGACCAGCGCCCTGGACTCCGAGAGCGAACTGCTGGTCCAGGAGGCGCTGTGGCGGCTCATGGACGGGCGTACCGCCCTGGTGGTGGCGCACCGGCTGAGCACGGTCGCCGGCATGGACCAGCTCGTCGTCCTCGACCGCGGCCGGATCGTCGAACAGGGCACCCACCAGGAGTTGCTCGCGATCGACGGTGCCTACGCGAAGCTGTGGCAGCACCAGTCGGGCGGGTTCCTCGACGACACCTCCGGGCGGGCCGAGGCGCCATAGCGCCGCTCGGCTCACTGGCGTCCGAGAGCCCGTGCCCGTGCCGCCAGGGCCTCCAGCAGGAGGTCCACCGCCTGCTCGAAGGAGCTGTCCGCCATGGCGGGCAGCTCCGGGCGTACCGCGGTCAGGGACGGGTACGTCGCCGGATCGAGGCCCTGGTAGACGTCGCGCCACGCCCGGTGGTCGGCCTCGCGCCGGTGCGGGGCGAGCGCGTGGAAGGCCGCCTCCGTGGCGGCGTGGCTGAGCACGGTGTCGATGAAGGCCAGGTAGAGCCGTGCGGCGTCGGCCGGCGGGAAGCCTGCGGTGAGCAGCAGGCCGATCCCGGTCTCGACGGCACGGATCTCGTTCCGGCGCCGGGTCACGCGGTGGGCCGCCATGGCGGCCGCCCGCGGATGGGCGAGGTATCCCGCACGGACCCTGAGGGCCATCTCGCGCAGCGAGGCCACCCAGTCGTCCCCCGGGACGAAGCCGGCCATGGCGTCGCCGATGATCCGGTCGGCGATGGCGAGCACCAGGTCGTCCGTGCCGTGGAAGTACCGGTACAGCGCGGTCGGGTCGCAGCCCAGGGCCGCGCCGAGCCGGCGCACGCTCAGCGCCTCGGGTCCGTGCTCGCCGATGAGCCGCAACGCGGTCTGCACGATCAGGTCCTCCGACAGCAGGACTCCCGAACGGGTGGGTCTGCGCCGTCTTCGTTCCCGCGGGACACGGGTGGTCATGACGTGGACTCCTCTCCGCGTGCGCCGGCGGTTCCTCGCGTACGCAGTGAACGGCCCCCGCCGCCTTACGTCAACAGGGTTGACCCAATGCGGCCCTCGGCTGTTCCATCACATTCCCGCGCGGCTCTTCCCACTCCGTCCCCCGAGGAGCCCTTCATGTCGTCCGCACCGCCCTCGTCCCGCCCCGCGCTGCGCCGTTCCCTCGGCGTGGTCGACGGCGTCGCCATCGCCGCGTCCAGCACCGCGGCCACCACCAGCATCGCCATCGGCATGGGCACGATCGCCACGATCGTGGGCCTGCAGGCCCCCGCACTCCTGCTGCTGGCCTTCCTGCCGGTGCTGGGCATCGCCCTCGCCTACGCCCGGCTCAACCGCTCCGAACCCAACTGCGGCAACGGCTACACCTGGGTCGGCAGATCCCTCGGCCCCTGGCCCGGCTTCCTGACCGGCTGGGTCACGCTGGTCGGCTCGGTCATCTTCTGCGCCTACACCAGCGCCATCATGGGCTCGGTCGTGCTGGCCTTCGCCAACAAGGCCGGTCTGCGCAGTCTGGCCGGCATCGCCCTCGACCCGACGTCCACGGGCGTCTGCACGGCGGTCGGGCTGGTGATCCTGCTCGCCCTCACCGTCCTGGCCGTCACCGGAGTCCGGGGCGCGACCCGGTTCCAGTTCGCCCTGCTGGTGTTCGAGTACGCGGTGCTGCTCGGCTTCTGCGGCTGGGCCCTGATCACCGGCGACCACGCGGTGTCGCTGTCCTGGTTCAACCCGTTCGAGATCTCCAGCGGCACCCACTTCGCCCAGGGCATGGTCCTGGCGGTGTTCTTCTTCTGGGGCTGGGACGCGGCGTTCAGTGTCAACGAGGAGACCAGGGACCCGGGCGATTCGGCCCGCGGCGGACTCATCGCCCTGTTCGCGATGCTCGGCCTGTTCCTCTTCGCCTCGGTCGCCTTCCAGCGGGAGATGAGCCTGGCCGAGCTCGTCCGCAACGGCCCGCAGGCCCTGCCCTACCTCGGGGAGAAGCTGGCGGCCGAGCCGTGGGCGACGCTGCCCCTGGTCGCCCTGATGTTCTCCGCCGTCGCCTCCGTGCAGGCCACGCTGATCCCCACCGCGCGCGGCCTGCTCGCCATGGGCCGCGACCGCACCATGGGCCCGCTGTGGACCCGGGTCCACCCGCGCTGGGGCACACCCGCCGCGGGAACGGCCGTCGTGATGTCCGTCGCCGCGGTGGCAAGACCTCGCTGGCGGTCCGGCTGGCCGAGGAGCCGTCGTCTCCCTGTCCCGACGGGGCGTTCCTGGTGGACATGCGGGGACTGGACGAGCGGCCGCTGTCCGCGGAGCAGGCCGTGGCCGGGCTGCTGGGCTCGTGGGGTGTGGAGGACGCCGAGCTGGCCCGGCTGACCGCCGATGAGCGTCTGGCCCGCTTCCACCATGTCGCCGCAGGGCTCCGCGCGGTCCTGGTCCTGGACAACGCGGGCAGTGAGGCGCAGGTCAGACCGCTGCTGCCACGTGCGGGGCGGCTGCTCGTGGTGGTGACGAGCCGACGCGCGCTCGCCGGACTGGAGGGCGTACGACGGGTCACGCTCGGGGCGCTGAGCCGGCGGGAGTCCGCCGCCCTGCTGCGTGCCGTCGTGGGTGCCGGACGGGTGGACGCCGAGCCGGGGGCCGTGGACGTCGTGACCGAGCTGTGCGGGCATCTGCCGCTGGCGCTGCGGGTGGCCGCGAACTGGGCCGCCACGCGCACCGACTGGAGCCTCGAGCGGCTCGCCGGCCGGCTCGCGGACGAGGACCGCAGGCTCGACGCGCTCAGCGCGGGCGACCTGAAGGTCAACTCCGCCTTCGCGTTGTCCTGCTCCCGTCTCGCCCCCGAGGCCGCCCGGATGTTCCGGTTGCTGTCGCTGCTGCCGGCCGGTGACTTCAGCCCCGCCCCGGCCGCCGTGCTCGCGGGCGTGCCGCTGCCCGACACCGAGGATCTCCTGGAGGAACTCCTGGAGGCCGGACTGCTCATGACGTCCCGTCAGGGCCGTTACCGCCTGCACGACCTGCTGCGCCTGTACGCGGCCGCCCGTCGCCGCTCGGAGGACGGGCAGGAGAGGTCGCTCGCGGCGCGGTCCCGGCTGCGGCACTGGCTGCTGGACACGGCCGTCCTCGCCGGCCGCTGGTACGAGCCGGACTACGGGATGCCGCCCGCGGATCCCGGCCGGCTGGTCGCCCTGGAGGACCGTGAGCAGGCGGCGCGCTGGATCAGGGCCGAGGGGGACTCCTGGCTGGCCGCGTACCGCGAGGCCGCGGCGCACGGCGAGCACGCGCGGGTGGTCGAGGTCGCGGAGGCCATGCACTGGTTCTCCGACCACTGGGTGTCCTGGGGGCACTGGGTCGAGGTCTACGAGCGGGCCGCCACGGCCGGGGCGGCCCTCGGGGACGCCGCGCTGGAGGCGACCCACCGCAACTACCTCGCCTGGGCCTACTGGGCCTGCGCACGCCGGCACGAGGAGGCGGTGGAGGCGGCCACGAGCGCGTTGCGTCTCGCCCGGGCGGCCGGGGACGTCCGCCAGCACGCGTGGGCCCACGCCTATCTCGGCTGGCTGTGGGACGCCGCCGACGATCTGTCGCTCGCGGCCGACCACTATCTGCGCGCCGCGGAACTGTTCTCGGCCGCGGACGACGTCAACGGCTACCTCCAGGTCTCCTGCGGGATGATCCGGGTGCTGCGTGGCGCGGGACGCGCGGGGGCGGCCGTGGAGACCTGCGCCGGCATCATGGACACGCTGGCGGATCCCCGCCACCGGGACCGGATTCCGCCCAACGTGAGGGAGTTCACCGTCCTGACGGCCCTCTACGCGGTGTCCTTCGTCCATCTCGACGAGGAGCGGTGGAAGGAGGCCGTCGAGGCGCTGCGGGCGATCCGCGGACAGTTCGACTCCCGCGGATGGCACAAGCAGGCCGGCAAGGTCCACCTGCATCTGGCTCACGCGCTGGCCCGTCTCGGTGAGCGGGAGGAAGCCGCCGCCGAGTACCGTGCCGTGCTCGCGATGGAGGGCGACGCTCCCGCGGACGTGCGGGACGAGGCGTTCGCGGGGCTGGCCGCACTGGCCGCGGGCCGGCCCGCGCCGCTCACCCGGTTCACGCAGTGACGGGCCTCAGCCACCGCGGCCCCTCGTGGAGGCGGACCCGGGCGAAGTCATGGGCGCCGGACCGGTCTGCAAGGACGTTCCCGCTTCCCCGCGTCCGGCCCCTCGTCACCATCTCCTGAGCCGGACAAGCCGTGGAGCCGCCACTCGCGGGGCGTCGTCCCGTAGGCCGCGCGGAAGGCGCGGCTGAAGTGGCTGGGGCTCGTGAAACCCCAGCGCCTGGCGACGGCCGCGACCGCGGTCCCCTGGGCCGGGGACCGCAGGAGATCGCGACGGCACCGCTCCAGCCGCTGCGTCCGGATCCACTCCCCCACCGTCACGCCCTCCGACTCGAACAGCTTGTGCAGATAGCGGACCGACATGAAGTGCGCCGCGGCGATCTGGGGCGGTGCCAGGCCGGGGTCGGCGAGGTGGCGCGAGATGTGGTCCTTGACGCGCACGAGGGTGGCCGCGGCGGTCTCCGGCGCCTGGGGGGTGAAGCGGCCACTGCGCTCGTTGATCAGCAGCGCCAGCAGGTCGAGGGCCGTGGCTGCGAACTGGCGGCCGGCGAAGGGGTCGAGACGCGCCGCTTCGCGTGCCAGCCGCGCGAAATAGCTGCCCACCAGGGCGGCGCTGCCCTCCCGGGCGGAGAACGCCGTGGCGGTCAGCGCCCGCAGATCCTCGTCACGCACCCGGAGATCCTCCCGGGGGAAGTGGAACGAGGTGAAACGGAACGCGTCCTGCACCTTCTTCCGGAACATCCGGGAGGAGTCGGAGAGGGAGAAGTCGCCCGGCCCGATGCGGGCCTCCCGCCCGTCCTGCTCCTTGAGGGCGCCGCCCCGCCGCTGCAGGGTGAGGATGAGGAACTCCTTGCCGTCCTGGGCGATCAGCCGCCTGCTGCGGGTCACGACCTGCGGGCCCGCCTGCACCTGCGAGACCCCTAAGGAACCCAGCCGGTGGCTGACGATGCTGCCGGGCGAGGGATCGTCCTCGAGGAGCCGCACGTCGAGCGGGATGAAGGTCCGGGACACCGCGTGGTGCCAGCGCTCCCCACGGTCGGCCGCCGGCAGTGACGCGGTGGACAGGACGACGGACACCCGGATTCCCCCCTGGACGACATCGAAGGCCGGCAGGCGGGATCCGCTGCCGGCCTTGACGATGTCACCACGCCGCCCCGGGGCGGTCCAGGAAGAATCGGAGGAAGAATCCGGTCACTTGGCCAGGAAGGCGAGCAGCGCCGAGTTGACCTCCTGTGCGTGCGTCCAGAGCAGACCGTGCGGTGCGCCCTCGATCTCCACGTAGTCCGCGTCCGGAAGGGCCTTGTGGAACGGGCGCGCGGTCCCCTCGACGGGCAGGATGCGGTCACCGGTGCCGTGCAGGATCAGGGCCGGCACGTCGATCGCGGGGATGTCGCCGCGGAAGTCGGTGTACCAGGTCGCGGGCGCGGCGGCCGCGGCGAAGAAGCCGCCGCCCGCGGCGACGTCCCAGCTGTGGCGGACGGCCTCCTCGCTGATCCGCGTGCCGAGGTTCTCGTCGAGGTTGTAGAAGTCCTTGTAGAAGTCGGTGTAGTAGGCGTAGCGGTCGGCCTTCACCGCGGCGACGACCCCGTCGAAGAACTCCTTCGGAGCGACGCCGTCGGGGTTGTCGTCGGACTTGAGCAGGCAGGGCTCCAGGGAGGCGAGGAAGGCGACCTTGGCGACGCGGTCCGTGCCGTAGCGGGACACGTACCGGGCGACCTCGCCGGTGCCCATGGAGAAGCCGGCGAGGACGGCGCCCTGCAGGTCGAGGGTCTCCATCACGGTGTTGAGGTCGGCCGCGAAGGTGTCGTAGTCGTAGCCGGTGGTCGGCTGGGAGGACTGCCCGAAACCGCGCCGGTCGTAGGTGATCACGCGGTAGCCGGCGTCGAGCAGGACGGCGCTCTGCCGCTCCCAGGAGTGCCCGTCCAGCGGAAAACCGTGGATGAGGACGACCGGCTGACCGGAACCGTGGTCCTCGTAGTACAGGTCGATGGCGGTGGAGTTCTCCTGGCCCACGGTGATGTACGGCATGTGCTGCTTCCTCGTTTCGAGCGGCTGGTGCAAGGGACACGGCCACGCTAGGCCGGGCGCGGACGCTCCAATTGCCCTGCAGCGCACCGGTGTTTGATCTGACGCGCACACTCGGGCCGTGAACCGTAACCGGGTGCCCTTCCGCGCCGGGCGTGACACCATCGGCGCCATGGAAGGGTTTATGACACCTGGTCAGATGTCTGCCCGGACGTCCCGTGCCCTCGCCGCCGCCGTCGGTGCGGGCAGAGATCTGGGGCTCGACGTGGGTGAGGCGAGGGTCATCTACGACGTGTTCTCCGTCGTGGTGCATCTGGCTCCGTCACCGGTGGTGGTCAGGGTGCCGACCGTCCTGCCGTCGTACTCCGACGCCGACTCCCAGGCCGCGCGGCAGCGGCAGGAGCTGGCCGTGGTGGGGTGGCTCGCGGATCAGGGGCAGCCGGTGATCCCGCCGAGTCCGCTCGTGCCGCGGGAGCCCGTGCTGCGCGACGGGTTCTCGATGACGTTCTGGCAGTTCGTCGAGCTGGACCAGAGCTCCGAGCCCGACTACGTGCAGCACGCCGGGCTGGTCGCCGACCTGCATGCCGCGCTGCGCGCCTACCCGGGCGAACTGCCCTTTCTCACGGCGGCCGAACCGCGGTTCGTCACCGACGGCCTCGCCGCGCTGGAGGGGCGCCCTGATCTTCTGGAGCCGGCGGATCTCGACCGCGCCCGGCGCGAGTGGGAGGTGCTGGAGCCGGTGGTCGCTTCACGCGCGGGGTTCGAGGCGATGTTCCCCGGGATCGGCTTCCAGCCGATCCACGGTGACGCCCCGGCCGCCAACATCGTGTCCGGCCCGGGCGGCGCGCTGTACTCCGATTTCGAACTGACCACGCTCGGACCGGTCGAGTGGGACCTGTCGGCCTTCGGCCCCGAGTGCGAGGCGGCGTACGACACAGCCGCCGAGCGCCTCGGTCTGCGGCCGCTGGACAGGGACGTCCTGCGGGTCGTCAACGCGGTGGGCACGGCCCGCGCGGTGGCCTGCCTCGCGCTCGCGCCGCAGTTGCCCCTGCTGGTCGACGCACTCGAGCCGGCCGTCGAGCAGTGGCGGTCGACGCCGTTCGCCGCAGGGCTGGGCGGCTGAGCGGGGCGCCCCGCAGGCGTTCCGTCATCCGGGCAGCGGCCGGTCGTCGACGATGTGCTTCATGACGAGGGTGGAGTTGAGGCGCTGAACGCCCGGGAGCCGGGCGAGCTGCTGGTCGTAGAGCTGCTGGAAGGCGGTCAGGTCGGTGGCGGCGACGCGCAGGAGGTAGTCGGGGTCGCCGAACAGGCGCTGGGCCTGGAGCACGTGCGGGACGGCGGCGACCGCCTCTTCGAACGCGGAGACCGTGTCGGCGTCCTCCAGGCGCATGGTGACGAAGACGAGGGCTTCGAAGTTCAGGCCCAGGGCGGCCGGGTCCACCACCGCGCGATAGCCGCGGATCGCACCGTCGCGTTCGAGGTCGCGCAGCCTGCGGTGGCAGGGCGAGACGCTCAGTCGCACGCGCGCCGCCAGCTCGGTGACCGTGAGACGGCCGTCCAGCTGCAGCTCGGTAAGAATTTTCCGGTCCATGGCATCCATGGAGAAGATTCTGCCCCAGTACCCGCGATCAAGGAGAAAAGAAAGGAACACTTCCGGGCAGAACCGGCCTAGCCTTCCTCTCGCACCACGGCACGTGAGAGGGAACGAACGATGGACACGACGACGCTGGCGGCCTTCCTGGCAGTTGATCTCCTGCTGGTATTCACCCCCGGCGCGGACTGGGCCTACGCGATCACCGCCGGTCTGCGGGACCGGTCGGTCGTGCCGGCCGTCGCCGGACTGGTCGCCGGATACGCGGGCTACACACTGCTCGCCGTGGCAGGGCTGGTGGTGATCGTGGCGAGCTCGGGGACGCTGCTGACCGCGCTGACCGTGGCCGGGGCCGGCTACCTGGTGTGGCTCGGCTGGGGGGTGCTGCGGCAGCCGGCGGTCCTGACGGCCGGCGCGGTGGAACCGGCCGCCGAGGGGGCCTCCCGCGCGCGGGTCCTGCTCCGGGGGATCGGGATCAGCGGCCTCAACCCCAAGGCGCTGCTGCTCTACTTCTCCCTGTTCCCGCAGTTCATCAACCCCGCGGGTGCCTGGCCGGTCGCGGGCCAGACCGGTCTGCTCGGCTCGCTGCACATGACTGTCTGTGCCGTCGTCTACCTCACCGTCGGAGTCCTCGCCCGCACCGTCCTGAAGACCAGGCCCGCCGCGGCCCGGGCGGTGACCCGGGTGTCCGGCGTGATGATGATCGCCATCGGCGGTTTCCTGCTGGTGGAACGCCTGGCGGGCTGAGGGGCCGCGGGACCCCCGGCCCGGGGAGGGCGAGTTCACGGCACCTCCGGTCCGCCGAACTCGCTCATCGCGTCGACGAGCCAGCGCCCCGGGTAGCCGGCGAACGAGGAGCGCGGAGCAGGCGATAGGCCGGCGCCTCGCCGGTCTGCCAGAGCAGGACGGCGACGGGACCCACCGTGGTAGACACCGCGCGGCCCGGGCCGAAGAACCGGGGATGCAGGTCCAGCGGGCAGGCCTTCTCCAGCACCTGCCGGGCGGACGGTCCGCTCAGCTCCAGCGTCGTGCGGTTCGCGGAGACGTCCACGACCGACCCGGGATCCCGCCCCAGTGCCTCCCGCACTGCGGCGGCCACAATCTCGCCACCCGCATCTGGTGCCTGTTTCTCGACCGCCTGCCGGACAGGGCCACGTCGAGGAGCACGGGCCGCTGATCGAGGCGATCGTCGGGGGCGAGCCGGAGAGGGCGGCGCGCCTCGCCCGGGGCCACGTCGAGGGGTTCGAGCAGGCGATCCGCGCGGCGATCTGAGCGTACGCGCTGGTCACGGTGGCGCCTTTCGGCAGACGAGCCTCAGCGGGCCGGTAGCGGGACAATCGGGTGCAGGGACCGAGTAGGCAGGTGCGGTACACCCGGAGGCACCGTGCAGGGACGCGTACCGGAGGACTTGGCGGTCGTCGTCGACGCCGGCGGGGTGATCATGGTGTGGAGCGACGGTGCCCGCCGCCTGCTCGGACACGAACCCGCCGAACTCGTGGGCCGTCCCGTCACCGACCTGCTCACCACCGACCTCCCCGCTTCCACGCGGCAGCACGTTTCCGAGGGCCGGCCGTGGTCCGGCGAGGTGGCGCTGCGGCACCGGGACGGCGACCGGGTCGTGGTCCGGCTGCGGGGGACGCCGTTGCGGGACGCGGAGGGCCGGCGGCTCTGGCTCGTGACCGGCACCCTGCCGGCGTACCCGCGGGCCGCGCGCAGGCCCCTGCCCCTGTGGGACCTCACCCTCGCCCAGCTCCCCGTGCCGGTGGCGGTCTACGACCGGGATGCCCGGCTGGTCGGCGCCAACGACATCATGACGGAGGTGATGGGCAGGTCCGAGGAGGAGATGAAGGGCCGGACCCTGTGGGAGATCGAACCGAACCCGCCCTTCGACACCTACGACCGTCTTCAGCGGGAGGTGCTGCGCACCGGCGAGATGATCTTCCACGAGGAGCACGGCAAGGCTCCGGGCGAGATCCGGCCGCACGCGTGGTCCATGTTCCTGTCGCCGCTCAAGGACGAGACCGGCACGGTCCAGGGCGTGTCGGCCACCGTCTTCGACACGACGGAACAGTCCTGGGCCCGACGGCGGCTGGCGGTGATCAACGAAGCGAGTCTGCGGATCGGGAGCACCCTGGACGTGACCCGGACGGCCGAGGAGATGGCGGAGGTGGCCGTCACCGCGGGGTTCGCCGACTTCGTCACCGTGGATCTGCTGGAGTCCGTGGCCCGGGGTGACGAGCCGGGGCCGCTGCCGCGGGACACGCCGGTCATGCTGCGGCGCAGCGCGCAGCGGTCGGTGCTGGACGGCTGCCCGGAGTCGGTGGTGGCGCCGGGCGGCGCGATCCGCTACCCGGTGGGGACGCTCCCGCTGCGGACCCTGGCCGCCGAGCGGGGCGTCCGCCACCGGCCGGGGGACCCGGATCTCCTGGAGTGGCTCGAGGCCTCCCCCGCCCGGGCCGAGACCATGGCCAGGCACCTGATCCACTCGGTGATGATGGTGCCGCTGCGCGCCCGGGGCGTGATCCTCGGCATGGTGCACTTCCTGCGGCACCGGACGCCCGACGCGTTCAGCGAGGACGACCTGCTGCTCGCGGAGGACATCGTCGCCCGGGCAGCGGTGAGCGTGGACAACGCCCGCCGCTTCACTCGGGAGCGCCGCACGGCGCTGGCGCTCCAGCGCAGTCTGCTGCCCGAGCGGGTTCCGGAACTGGCCGCGATGGACATCGCCTACCGCTATCTGCCGACCGGGTCCGGCGCGGACATCGGAGGTGACTGGTTCGATGTGATCCCGCTGTCCGGCACCCGCGTGGCCCTGGTGGTGGGCGACGTGGTCGGCCACGGCATCCACGCGTCGGCCACGATGGGCCGCCTGCGAACCGCGGTACGCACCCTCGCCGATGTCGACCTCGCCCCCGACGAGCTGCTCACCCAGCTGGACGACCTCGTCATACGGCTCGACCGGGAGGAGGGCCCCGAGGCGCGCGGGGCGGAGGAGACCCCGGGGCAGGTCGGCGCCACCTGCCTGTACGCGGTGTACGACCCGGTGTCCCGGCGCTGCACCATGGCCCGCGCCGGGCATCCGCCGCCCGCGCTGGTCACGCCCGACGGCGGCGTACGGTTCCTGGACCTGCCGGCCGGGCCGCCGCTGGGCCTGGGCGGTCTGCCGTTCGAGGCGTCCGAGATCCACCTGGAGGAGAACAGCCTGCTCGCCCTCTACACCGACGGTCTGCTGGAGGCGCCCGGGCACGACATCGACGTCGGCACCGCCCTGCTGCGCCAGGCACTGAGCAGCCCCGTGGGCGCGTTGGAGGACACCTGCGAGCAGGTGCTGCGCACGCTGCTGACCGGGCGGCCCACCGACGACGTGGTGCTGATGCTGGCACGGACCACCGTGCTCGACGCCGGGAAGGTCCGCACCTGGCAGCTGCCACCGGACCCCGCGGCCGTGGCCCGGGCACGCAAGATGGCGGGTGAGCAGCTGGCCGAATGGGGGCTCACCGAGGCGGAGTTCGCCACCGAACTGATCGTCAGCGAGCTGGTCACCAACGCGCTGCGGTACGGCGGCGCCCCCATCGAGCTGCGGCTGATCCGCGACGCGACCCTGATCTGCGAGGTGTCGGACGGCAGCAGCACCGCGCCGCATCTGCGCCGGGCCCGGGTCTTCGACGAGGGCGGGCGGGGGCTGCTGCTCGTCGCCCAGCTCGCCGAGCGGTGGGGCAGCCGCCAGACGGCCACGGGCAAGACCATCTGGGCGGAACAGCCCCTGCCCGCCGGGGCGTGAGCGGGGCTACCGCGTGCCGACGACGCCGCCGGTCGCCGTGACGACCTCGCCGACGGTGCGGCTGGAGTCGGCGACCGTTCGACGGCCGCTCGGCGGGACTCCGGGCCGGTGAGGACGCCGGGCAGCAGCGGACGGCGTCGTCCATGGCGCGGCTCGGCTCGGTCACCGTGTCGTGCCCGCCCCCGCGTTCCCGGTACGGCGGCGGGCATGTCCCTTGTCGTCCGGAACGGGCGCGGTGCCCGGAGCGGAATGCCGGGAGGCACGACGGGTACTCCGACGATCTTGCAAGCAGGCCTTCGGGCCGTTCGCCGTCGGAAACGTCCTACTGGCCGCTGGCCTGGCCGGCACCGAAGCCGGCCCTGCTCAGCGTCCACGAACACTCCAGCACGCTCACTCTGCCGGTACGGCCGGTGGAGGAACCCGACGAGGTGCCGTCGTCGCCCTTCGGCGAACCCGAGGGCACCGTCCCGTCGGCCACGACTCAGGTGACGCCGCGGGAGCAGCGCTGGGAGGTCAAGCGGGACCTGGTCGGCTACCACTCCGAGCTGGACATCGTGAAGGACCAGGGCACGGTCCGCTTCGAGGACATCGGCCTGGAGTCCGGCCGCCGCGCCCACGAGCGCTGCACGGCGGTCGCCGACGACTTCACCTCGGTCGGCGGCGAGACCACGTGGACCATGCGGTTCGCGCGGGAGGACTGGGACGCACGGGTGGTCACCCACACCCGGCTCACGTGCGACGAGTCGGACTTCTTCGTCGACGCGACCCTCGACGCCCACGAGTCCGACCGCCGGGTCTTCTCCCGCACCTGGAACGAGAAGGTCCCCCGCGATCTGCTGTAGCCGGTGTCAGCGCAGCTGGGCGGCGCACCAGCGGAAGTGCCCGTCGTGCGGCCCCTTGCCGAAGAGGTCGTAGGTGATGAGGGCGTAGGCCTTCCGGTAGAGGACCAGGTCCGCTTCGGCGTGGCCCAGTTCGCGGGCGAAGAGACGGGTCAGCTCGGCGGTGTGGTGGGCCGCGTCGGGTCCGTACATGTCCCAGACGGCGGCCGTGACCGCGGCCTCGAAGGCGGGGTCGCCGGCGGTGGTGCAGAAACCGAAGTCGAGGACGGCGACCGGGCGTCCGGCCTCGTCCATGTGGATGTTGGGCGGCACCAGGTCGCCGTGGATCACGCTGTCGGGCCGGCCGGGCAGCGCCCGCAGCCCGGCGACCGTGCGGGCCACGACGTCCGCGAGTCCGGGCACCTGCGCGGCGAGGGCGTCGCGGTTGCGGCCGACGGCCCGTTCCACGAGGGCGGCGAGCGCGTCGGGGAAGCGGGAGTGGCCCTGCCGGAGCGGCCGGTCGTCACCCTGGACCACCAGGCGCCGCATGGCCTCGCTGCCCGGGACGGATGCCAGCGCGCGCAGGACGGTGAGCAGGGCGTCGGTCTCGCGGCGGGGCAGGTCACGGGCGGGCCGGCTGCCGTCTCCGTCGGATCGCAACGGGCGTCCGCCGAGCTCGCGTTCGTAGCTGACGAGCACCCCTTCGTGCTCCTCGACGTCGAGGATCTCCGGAGTGCCGAAGGGCAGGGGATGCGCGGCGATGTCGGCGTAGAGCCGCCGGGTGAGGCCGAAGTCCTCGGGAGGGCGCCCGTCCCACACCTTGGCCACGGTCCCCTCCCGGAGCCGGTAGACGGTCCCCTCCATGCCGGAGGCGAGCCGCCGTGCACGGGGATACCCGCGCCGGGCGAAGTACCGGACCCAACGGTCGGACTGGTGTGTGTCGGTTTCGGTCACGTCCGGTATTCAACCAGCGCGGCCCTCGGCCGGGTCGCCGCACCGGTCGGCAGGCTGTCGCCGGCGGTCTCGGCCCTCACCGGTCGGCAGGCTGTCGTTCCCCTCCTGCCTCATGGACCCTGCCTGCACGGAGGCGGATACTGGAGGACTCGCGACAAGGACCGGTTCCCGACCCACCGTCGCCGCAAGGAGGACCACATGTCCGTGCGCACAGGACGCGTCGAACTCACCCCCGCCGCCGGAGAACTGCTGCGGCGGCTGACCGGGACGCACGGGCCGGTGATGTTCCACCAGTCGGGCGGCTGCTGCGACGGCAGCGCCCCGATGTGCTATCCGCGGGGCGAGTTCCGGGTGGGCGCCTCGGACGTCCTGCTGGGGCACGTGGCAGGGGACACGCCGTTCTGGATGAGCGCCGACCAGTTCACGTACTGGTCGCACACCCATCTCACCGTGGACGTGGTCCCCGGCCGCGGCAGCGGCTTCTCACTGGAGGCCCCGGAGGGCGTCCGCTTCCTGCTGCGCTCCCGTCTCCTCACCGACGAGGAGCTGCGCCGCCTCGCATCGGAACCGCCCTTGCCGAACGGGGCGGACCACACCGGCTAGCCCCCTGGGCCGGATCTACGGACCCTTCGCGTCGCTGGTGCCGGACCAGCAGGTGCGTTCATCGCAGGATCCGTGCAGAGGGAAAGGACGTACGGGCTTCCCGGAAGTCCGAGTGGCGGAGGCAGACCGCCTGTCGCATGGCGTGCTTCGGAAGTGATTCACCCAGCGCTGCCCCGTGCACCCGTGCGCCCCCCTGGAGAAAGGGTTCGTCAAGTCGGCGGCCGACCGGGACTGGGCAGGACATGAGGCAAGCAACGCATCGGTGAAACATCACCGTTTTCCCAGGTCGACTGGAACAGGTGGTATTCGATGAACGGCTGCGTTCCCGAATCGGAACAGGCATGGACAGCTGGTACTGCTCCAGGCATATTCCCATCCATCGGCCACGGTATCGCCTTGTTCCGTCGGCCGCTGGATTTTCTGAATTCTCTTCCCGCGCAGGGCGATCTGGTCGAGATACGCCTCGGCCCCCAGCGGGCGTGGATGGTGTGTCACCCGGAACTGGTCCACCGGATGCTCCGGGACACCCGGACGTTCGACAAGGGCGGACCGCAGTACGAGAGGCTCCGGGCACTGATGGGTGACGGCGTCGTCACCTGCCCGCATGCCGAGCACCGGCGTCAGCGCCGGTTGCTGCAACCCACCTTCCGCCCCACCGTCGTCGCCGCACAGACGGACGTGATGGCCGAGGAGGCAGCGTCGATGTGCCGAGACTGGCGCAGCGGGCAGCGGGTCGATGTCAGTGCCGTCACACTGGGTCTGACGACCCGGCTGATCAGCAGGCTGCTGCTGTCCGACTCGCTCGGCCCCGTTGCGGCCGAGGAGGTGCGGCACTGCCTCGCCGTCATCGTCCGTGGCCTGTTCGTGCGCACGGTCGTACCGGTGGACGCCCTGTTCCGTCTCCCCACACCCGCCAACCGCCGTTACCGGCGGGCGGTGGAGCGGGTACGCGAACTCATCGACACGGCCGTCGACGAGCGCCGCCGGGGGACTCCCCGCGACGATCTGCTGGGGCTCCTGCTGAACGCCGCAGCGGACGCGGACGGCGGGCCTTCGGTCACCGACCGCGAGGTCCACGACCAGTTGGTGTCCCTCCTGCTCACGGGTTCCGAGAGCCCTTCGATGTGTCTGGCCTCCACCTTCAGCCTCCTGGCCCGGCACCCGGAGGTGGAGCGACGGTTGCACGCCGAGATCGACACCGTCCTCGCCGGCCGGTCACCGGACGCCGAGGATCTGCCGCGTCTGGTCTACACCCGGGCCGTCCTCACGGAGACGCTGCGCCACTCCCCGCCCGGCTGGCTCTTCACCCGCATCACCACCCTGGAGACGGAGTTCGCCGGGCTCCGGCTGCCACCGGGCAGCACCGTCCTGTACAGCCCCTACCTCCTGCATCACGATCCCGCTTCCTTCCCCGAACCCGACCGCTTCCAGCCCGAGCGCTGGCTGGAGCGCGAGGCTGCCGCACACCCGCACGCGGCGCTGATCCCCTTCGCGGCCGGCAGCCGCAAGTGCATCGGTGACCTGTTCTCCATGGCCGAGATGACGGTGGCCCTGGCGACCGTCGCCGGACGCTGGCGGCTGCGGCATCCGGCCGGGCGCGTCGCGTCACCGCGCCCCGGAGCGACGCTCGGGCCGAGGTCCCTGACGATGATCTGCACGCCGAGGGCGAACGCACCGGGCAGCACCGCGCCGCACGGCCCCGCCCTCAAGTCCGCGACCGTGACGGCGGTATCGGGGACGAAGAACACCCGGAGGGGCGGTGACAACGGTGTCCGTCACGCATGAGGAAAGGGCGGCAGTCGCGCCGGACGTGCTTCCCGCGTCCACCTTGGTGGAGCTGATCGACGCTCACCTCTACATGCCCTTCCCGTTCCGGCGCAGCCCGCACGAGGCGGCGGTCACGGCGGGTGTCGACGAATGGCTGCGCGCGACCGGGTTGAGCGACGATCCAGGCGTCTCGGTCATGATCCGCAACACCCGCCCGGCCGAACTGGCCTCCTACAACAGCCCGGACGCGGATCCCGGCGTGCTGCAGCTCGTCGCCCATCAGATCGCCTACCAGTTCGTGTTCGACGACCGGGCCGAAGAGGTCGGCCGGCACCGGCCCGGCCTGTTGCTTCCCATGCTGGGCGAGAGCATCGCGATCCTGCGGGACGGCGCACCGCCCAGCACCCCGCTGGGAACGGCCCTCTCCGACCTCTACCGGCAGATCCGCGCACGGTGCACACCCGCACAGGCCGCCCGCTGGGCGTGGAAGAGCCGCGAGTACGTGCACGGGCTGCTGTACGAGGCGGTGGCCCAGACTCACTCCTCTCCCCTGCGGCCCGGGCTGTGCACGTCGATACGGTCCCTCACCGCAGGCGTCGAGCCCTTCCACCCGCTGTGCGAGGCCGCGCAGCCGCACGAGCTGACCTCCGAGGAACTCCACCACCCGGTCGTGCGACAGCTGAGCCGGCTGTCGGCCGACGCCGCGGTGTGGATCCCGGACCTCTTCTCCGCGGTCAAGGAGCAGCGGTCCGGCGAAATGATCAATTTGGCGCTCGCCTACCAGCGGGCCCATCAGTGCCCTCTCCCGGTGGCCGTCACCCTGGCCATCCAGCAGATCAACCGCACGATCCGCGAGTTCGAGAGCCTCTACGCCGGGATCGAACCGGAGTTGAGTCCCTCGGGCGTCGGCTACGTGGAAGGCATGGCCGGCTGGATCCGTGGCTGCTACTACTGGTCCCGCACGGTGCCGCGCTACGCGGACGCGGCGGCTCCCGGTCTGCGGTGAAGAGGACGGGTCGTCAGGATGCGTGACGGGTGCCCATTCGGGCCACGCTACCCGCCCGGCCCGCGTTTCACGCAGTTACAGCAGGTCATTCACCCTTCTTCGTCGTGTTCGTTCCGGATTCCACAACCGTGACCATCGGGCGGCATACGCTCGCGCTGCCTCCCGATGGCCGACGACAGGAAGCGGTACGGCACATGGAGAATGAGCTGCGGCAACCCACACCCGAGGCCCGGCCGTTGCTCGAGCGGCGCAAGGAGTTGCGGGCACTGGACTCGGCGCTGACGGGCCTTCGGGACACCGTCGACGGCGTGCCACAGGCACCGCGGGGTGGGCTCATCGCCTTCACCGGCCCGGCCGGGATGGGCAAGACCGCCCTGTTGACCGAGGCCCGCGCCCGCGCCCGGGCGCAGGGGTTCACCGTGCTGTCGGGCCGGGGCGGCGAGAACGAGCAGGAGCTCGCGTTCCACCTGGTGCGTCAGGTGGTGCAGCCCGCTCTGGCGTCGATGGGCGAGGGCGAACTCCGTACCTTCCTGGGCGGCTGGTACGACATCGTCGCCGCCGCCCTCGGTCTGGTCGCCACGCCGAGCGGCCACGTCCCGGACCCGACCGGGGTCCGGGACGGTCTCGACTGGGTGATGACGCGCCTCGCGGTGACAAAGACGCCCATGGTCCTGCTGCTGGACGATCTGCACTGGGCGGACGTCGAGTCACTGACCTGGTTGGCCTCGTTCGCTCCACGGGCCGTGGACCTGTCACTGCTGATCGTCCTCGCCCACCGGCCGGACGAACTGCCCGTCGAGGCAGCGGCGTTCGGTTCTCCCTCCGCCGACCTGGGGAACCGCCCCTTCACCCTGGCACCGCTCAGTGCCACGGCCGTGGCCAGGATCGTCCGGGACGAGGTCGGCGAGCAGGCCGAGGACGCGTTCTGCGAGGAATGCTGGGAGATCACCGGAGGGAGCCCCTTCGAGGCGGTGGAGCTCTCCATCAGGCTCGGCGAGCGCGAACTGCGGGGCAGCAGCGAGGACCTGCCCACGATGCGCGACCTGGCCGCCGCGGTGAAGGGGCCCGGACTCATCGAGCGACTTCAGGGGCTGGGCACCACCACCGTCCGCTTCGCCTACGCCGCGGCCGTCCTCGGGCAGGCCATCTCACAGGAACTGGCGGCCCGTATCGCGGCCATCGGCAGCACGGCGGCGGCAGAGGCCACGGAGAAGCTGCGCGCCGCCCGTGTGCTGGCCGATGGCGAGGCGCGCGGAGAGACCCTGGAATTCCTTCATCCCCTGATCGCCACCACGATCTACCGCTCCATCGGGCCGAGCCTGCGAATGGGGCTGCACAACTCGGCTGCGGAGGCCGTGCGGGCGGCCGGGCTCGGCCACGCCGCCGCGGCCCGGCACCTGCTGGAAGTTCCTTGCGACGCCAACGCCGAGGCCGTGGCCTGTCTGCGGGCGGCCGCCCGGGAGGCCCTGCACTCCGGTGCTCCGGAGGCGGCCCGACGGCTGCTGAACCGGGCTCTGCAGGAACCACCTCCGCCGGAGGAACGCGCGGCGCTGCTGCACGAACTCGCCTGCGCGACCTTCCTCATCAAACCCACGGCGACCGTGACGCACCTGCGCGAGGCGCTCGCGGAACCGGGCATCGACCCCGAGCTGCGTGCCTCCATGGTGTACCGGCTGACCCAGGCGCTGGCCCACACGGACCGGATGGCGGAGGCCGCGACGGTGGCGGCGGACGAGGCACAGCGGGCCGCCGCCCATCCTCGGATCCGGCTGCGGATGCAGGCCGACCACTTCGTGTGGAGCGCGTTCCGCACCGACGAGGTCGACTCGTCCGGCCGTTCACGCAAGCTGGCCCGGCTGGCCGAGCGTCTGCCGGGGCGCGGTCTGGAGGAGCGCTACATCATCGGGTCGCGCGCCTGGGACGCGATGATGTGCGCGGAGCCCCGCCAGAAGGCTCTCGCCTACGCCGAGGAGGCCCTGCGCGGCGGGTTGAGCTGGACCCACGAGAACCATGGCTTCGAGGTGCCCGTCTCGGTCGCGCTCGTGTTCATGTACTGCGACCAGCCGCGGCGGGCCGAGGAACTGTTCGCCAAGGGCATGGCCGAGTGCGGGTCGAAGGGCTGGCGCGGTTCCCACCTGGCCCTGGGCCAGACGCTCTCCGGGTACATCCGTTACCGCCGCGGCTGTCTGGCCGAGGCCGAGAACGCGGTGCGGGAGGGCCTGCGGATCGCCGACCGGGTGGAGGGTGCGGTGCCCGCCCAGTGGTTCGCCATCGGCATCCTGATCCAGACGCTCCTGGCCCGCGGCCGCGTCGTGGCGGCTCGTCGGCTCGCCGACACGTACCACTACGGCGACGTCATCCCGAACGCCGTCATCTACCCCGACCCGCGCACCGTCTACGCCGAGTTGCTCCTGGCGGAGGGGCGGCCCGACGAGGCCGCTCCCCTGCTGACCCGTGTCGGGGAGTGGCTGGAGGGCCGGGAATGGCGCAACCCCGCATGGTGCCCCTGGCAGCTGGGACTGGCCTCAGCCTTGTCGCGCAGTGCTCCTGACCGGGCCGTGCGCCACGCCCAGGACGCGGTGAAGCGGGCCCGGGACTTCGGCGCGGCGTCCGCGATCGGCCAGGCGCTCCACACGCAGGCGGAGGTGACGGGCGGTGCGGCGGGGCTGGATCTGCACGCGCAGGCCGTCGACCAGCTGCGGCAGTCGCCCGCCGCGTACGAACTGGCCCGTGCCCTGGTCGGCCACGGCGCGGCGCTGGCCCGCGACGGCCGTCTGCACGAGGCCGCCGACCGTCTCTACCAAGGCCTGGAGGTCGCGGTGCACTGCGGTGCCGAGGGCCTCGCCACCCGGGCCAGGAGGGAACTGTCCGCAGCCGGACTGCGGCCGCTGCCCCTGCGCTACGCACAGACGGACACGCTCACCGCGCAGGAGCGCAAGGCCGCCGAGATGACGGTTCGGGGCCATGCCGCGGTGGTCGTGGCCAAGGAGCTGCACCTCACCGAAGAGGGCGTGCGGCAGCTGCTCTCGTCCGTCTACCGCAAGGTCGGCACGGACGCGGCGGGCCTGGCCGCGGCGCTGGAGACGTTCCCCCGACCGCGGCCGTGACAGGCGTCTGCCACGGACGGGCGGTCGCGCGACGCCCGGACGACTCCGCGCCGCGCGGGTGCCCGTTTCACCGCGTCCGCGCATTGTGCTGCGCCCGATACCCCATCGACTCCCAGAACGCCCGCAACTCCGCGGTGCTCGTGCGGCGTTGCCAGTGCGCCTTGGGGTGCAGGCCGGAGCGGGAGTGGGACAGGAGAGTGGCCTGGGCGCGGCAGAAGGCCTCGCCGAGTTCGACGCGCTGGCCGTCGAGGCCCTTGGGCGGGTAGGGGCACAGTTCGAAGGCACAGTCGTCGCGGCAGTTGGAGCCCGCCTGGGAGGACGCCGTGCGGACGGTGGTGCGGCCCGGGTCGAGCGGGCTGCGGTCCTGGGTGAGGCAGGGCGGCAGGTCGGGTCGGGCGGTGTGCTGCAGGCGGCGGATGCGGTCGGTGGGCCAGTCGCCGCGCTCCGCCAGGTTGAGCAGCAGCAGCACGTCGGCGAGGAGCTGCTGCGCGCTCGGGTGGAGGGCGCTCCAGCCGGTGGAGGGCGGGATCCAGAGGTTGTGCTTGCGAGCCTCCCCACGGGACGTCTGGGAGCCGACGTGCGCGGCGACGCCCGACTCGTCGACCCACAGGAACCGTTCGGGCTGCCGGGTCTCGAGCGCCCACACGCACAGCTTCCCGGCCGCCGTCACGAAGGGGTGCTCCGGCTCGCCGTCGGGCCGGGCCAGCCACTGACGGACCTGCTGGGCCGGGTCGGAACCGTGGCCGCTGGAGGGGCGGGAGGTCGTGGCGCCGTCGGGCAGGTCCCAGAGGGTCAGCGCGTGGAGCAGTGTCAGGCGGGTGAACCAGAAGCGGGTGCGCTTGAGCATGTCCCAGGCCTGCTCGCTGAGGTACTCGCGGGCTTCGGAGCGGGCGTGCGGATGACGGTGCCGCCGGTTCGCCGCGTACTTGAAGCCCTGTGCGAGTGCCACCTCCACGTGGAGGTCGAGTCCGGAGCGCGCGTCCGGGCTGTCCTCGGGGATACCGACGCGGCGCACCCAGCTCTCCAGGAAGGCGTACGGCGTGTCCTGGTGCCGGTGGGTGGTGACCGAACCGACGAGCAGCGGGACCAGCCAGGCGCACAGGGTGTTGTCCCGCCACTGCCGTTCCTCGGCCTCGCGGTCCTCGCGCTCCCGCCTGCGCTCCTGACGCCGCTGCTGCTCACGCTCCTTCAGTTCCCTTTTCATTCGGGCGACCTGGCCCTCGCCGTGCCGTCGGCGCCGGCTCTCGCGCTCACCGACGACCTCGGGCTGCTGGCTGCCCCAGATCTCCTCCGTCCAGTCGGATTCCCGCTCCACGCGCCCGCTCTCCACCACCTGCGGTCCGCGCAGTCTGGGCTGGAGCGCCTCGAAGGCGAGGTCGCCGCCGGCGCCGATCTCCTGCGCGATGGCGAGACGGACGGCGTACGAGGGCTCCAGGCGCGCGATCTCGAACAGTTCCAGGTAGGCGGGCCGGAGCGTCTGGCGCTGGGCGACCCCGCGCATGGCCTCGCCGAACCTGGTCACGAGGAGGGCCTTGGCGGTCTGCAGGGTGTGCGGGTCGCGGGCCCGCAGCTCGGGCCAGGAGGTGCACAGCCGCATGGCGATCAGGTGCTGCTCGGGCTGGGCGTCGACGCTGTCGATCTCCAGGGCCGCCGCGTAGAGCTCCAGGGCCTTGCTGTGCAGGGTGCGGCCGAAGAGGGGGCGCACCTCCTGCTTGTCGTCGTTGTCGTGTCCGGAGGTGCGGGCCGTCTGAGCCTGGCAGGCGGCCACCATCAGAAGGTCGCGGGCGGCGCTCACCGGGCACCAGCAGGTCCCGTCCGGGCCCGTCGCGCCCGGCTCGTCGTGGACGCACGCGCCGTCCGGCAGGCGGGAGTGCAGCACCATGGCGATCAGCAGCTCCCGGCCCGGACTGCGCAGGGCCGCCGGGAAGAAGGACCCCTCGCGGGGTTCGTCCGGGACGTCGGGGTGGATCACGGCGTTCAGGAAGCGGGCGCCCAGCTGGGCCTGGATCACGCTGTGCTGGAAGCGGACGCGGTCCCCGCCGAGCTCGACCAGCTCCATCCGGGCACCCCAGTGGGCGGCGAGCCTGAGGTCGATGCCGCTGTCGCCGACCCTGCGGGCCAGTTCGCGGACGATCTCGGGGAAGCGGGAGCGGGCCGGGTCCTGCTCGTCGACGACGTCGGTGAACCGCACCTCGGAGGTGTCGAGGGCGAGTCCCACGCACGCGAGCGCGGACAGGTAGTGGACGGTCGAGCGGCGCTCGTCCGGGGAGAGCGGCAGGTGCGGCCGGAAGCGGCCGCTGATGAGGGCGCTCAGCCAGGTCTCGAACAGATGGAACCGCAAGGATGCCCGGTCACCACCCCTGGTCTCCACCGCCTCTTCCTCGGTGGGGACGCTGAGGGCGCGCTCCAGCAGGCCCTGCTCGTGCAGTTCGGCCGCGATCTCCAGATAGGTCGGGGCCTCCGCGATGCCGGCCCGCTCGACGATCCAGTCCAGCCGCTGGCGGTCCTCCCCGGCGCCCCCGGACGAGATGTAGGTGAGGGCGGCCTCCTCGCTCAGCGGCTCCAGTTCGGTGAGGGAGGCCTCCATGCCGCGCAGCGAGTCGTGCGGCCGGGAGGTGATGATCAGCGGCAGGCCCTCCTCGTTGGCGCGGCGGATGGCGAGCCGGATGATGGTGTCGCGCTCCTCCGTCAGGGCTTGCGTGGTGAGCGCTTCGTCCAGCCCGTCCGCGAGGACCACGATCCGGCCCTGCTGGCTCAGCCGCCGCCACACCTTCTCCGCTTCCGCGCCGGAGCGGATGGTGCCCTGCACCTCCTGGCAGAAGCGCTCGAAGGCCAGCTCACGGAAGTCCAGTCTGCTGTCGGCGGCGCGCAGCCGCAGCGGCACGGGCACGGCTCCGCGCTCGGCGAGCCGCTGGGTCAGCAGCACCACCAGCGCGGTCTTGCCGGTGCCGATGCCGCCGACGACGACGTGGGTACGGCGGAAGCGGCGGTCGCGCAGGTCCTCCATGAGGACGGCGCAGAGCTGGTCGCGGCCGACGACCCTGCCGAAGAGGCCGCCCGCGGTCTCCACGAGTTCGTGGGGATCCACCAGTGCCTTGCGCACGTACGCCCGGCGTACGTGTCTGAAGCGGAAGAACAGGTAGGTGACGGTGGCCAGGGCGAGGGTGAGGAAGGGCATGAAGAGCGACTGCAGGACAGAGCAACTGAAGCCGTCGGGGTACTTGCACTGCTGGTCGACCCACCGGACGGGTGATGTGAAGCCCCTGTCCTGCGGCAGGCTGACGAGGGCCGTGACGGCCAGGAACAGCAGGAGCAGTGCGCCGGTGAACGTCAGCACGAGCAGTGCCACGTATGCGCCGCCCTTGCGGACCCGCCAGGTCCTGGTCCGGTCGTAGCCCTGCCGCATCAGCCGGTGCCGGTGCAGGGCGCCGCGGACCCCGAGCGCGTCGCGCAGCACTCGCCCGAGCCGCCGGTGGGGTGGTCCTCCTTCGCTCACCCTGTGAGGCTTCCGCCGTACAGGGTGTTTGTGGCACGGGCGGCCCGGGATTCACCCGACGGAAGCGCCGCGGGCACCCGCCACCCGGCCGTACGGTGCCCGGGCCTCGCGAGCGGCAGCCGGGTGCTTCCCCCCTCGACTCCCCTCAACGGCCGGGCGCTTGACGCTGAACCGTTTCACTGCTTCCCTCGAATGGCTGCCTATGGGAGCGCTCCCAGTCATCCCCCACGTGAAGGGAACCCCGTGCAGAACTCCCCCCACACCTTCCCGAGACACGCCCTGCAGGCCCTTCTCGCGGCCGTGCTCATGGCCTGCCTGCTCGTCTGGGCCGGCGGCCCGCCCGCGCAGGCCGCCGCGGTGCCGACCGGACTCACCGGCACCACGGTGAGGGCGGCCGCTCCCGGACAGCCCGGCGACCCGAACATCAAGTTCGTCGGCCGCTGGGACACCACCAGCTCCTCCACCGCCTACACCCCGTACTGGGCGGGCGCGTACTACCGGGCCGGATTCACCGGCCGGACGGTCAAGCTGAAGCAGCGCGGCACGATCGACCTGTGGGCACGGATCGACAACGGCCCCGTGCGGTTCTTCGACGACGTCAAGGGGACGGTGAACCTGACCCCGACGGCCCTCTCCCCCGGCAACCACACCCTCCAGGTCAACTACCAGGTGGTGGCGGGGTCGTACAAGGGTGACGCCGTCTTCCAGGGGCTGGTCCTGGACAGCGGCGCGACGACGTTCGCGCCGCCGGCCCCGGCCAGGCTGGTCGAGTTCGTCGGCGACTCGATCACCGTGGGCACGACGAGCTCGCAGAACGCCCGTACCGCCTACGGCTGGCTGATCGGGGAGCGGTTGGGCGTCGAGCACACGCAGATAGCGCAGGGCGGGGCGTGTCTGGTGGCCGCGGCGGACGGGTGCGTGGGGCTGGAGCGGCAGTTCACCAAGCTCAACCCGAACGCGGCGACGCCCGACTGGAACTTCTCCCGCTACCGGGCCGACGCCGTCGTCGTCAACCTCGGCACCAACGACGTCGGGCACGGGGTGAGCTCGGCGCAGTTCCAGTCGGCGTACACCAGTCTGCTGCGCAAGGTGCGGGCCGCCTATCCGCAGGCGTGGATCTTCGCACTGGAGACGTTCCGCGGGCGGTTCGTCCCGCAGACCGAGGCCGCGGTGAAGGCCGCCGTCGCCGGTGGAGACTCCCGGGTCTCCTTCGTCGACACGACCGGGTGGCTGGGGTCGGGCGATCTGACGGACTCCGTGCACCCCAACGACCGGGGACACCGGGTCGTCGCCGACCGGCTGGCGCCGGTCATCGCGGCGCGGATCGGGTCTTAGCCGAACCTGACCGGGGCGGGCCTCACATCGGGCCGGGGCCCGCTCCTCCCCCCTTGAGGCGTTCCAGGTCGGAGGGGCGGACCTGGATGACGACCAGGGCGATCAGCGCGGCCACCGCGGTGAAGATCGCCGCCATGATGAAGGCGGCCGAGACACCGGAGGTGAGGATCTCGTCGGACCAGGGTTTGGGCACTTGCCCGGTCTGTTCGAAGCGGACGCGTTCGGCCGGGGTCGCCTGCCGGAGGAAGTCCGGGATCTGCTCGTTCGCCTCGTTGGTGCTGGCCGTGCCGAACATCGTGACGAGGATGGACAGGCCGAGGGAGCCGCCGACCTGCTGCGTGGCGTTGAGGAGGCCGGAGGCCGCACCGGTCTCCGGTGTGGGCACGTTGGACAGCGCCATGAGGGTCAGTGACACGAACTCCATGCCCATGCCCAGACTGAAGACGAGCATCGGCCCGAGGACGCTGCCGGCGTACGTGGAGTGAACGTCGGTCAGGGTCAGCCAGGCCAGGCCGGCCGCTGCCAGGATGGCGCCCACCACCATGAACGGCTTGGGACCGTAGACGGGCAGGAACCGCGAGGCCAGTCCGGCTCCGACGGCGATGACCGCGCTGACCGGCAGGAAGGCGAGTCCGGCCGCGAGCGGGCTGAACCCGAGCACGTCCTGCACGAAGAGCGTGAGGAAGAAGAACATGCCGAAGATGGCGGCGGCCAGGCACAGCATGATGCCGTACGTGCCCGCACGGTTGCGGTCGGCGAACATGTGCAGCGGCGTGATGGGCTGTTTCGATCGCCGCTCGATCATGATGAAGGCCGCCAGGACCACGACCGCCCCGGCGAACGAGGCGAGGGTCAGAGCGTCACGCCAGCCTTCCTGCGCGGCTCTGATGAAGCCGTAGACGAGCAGCACCATGCCCGCGGTGGACGTGAGCGCGCCGGCGATGTCGAAGCGCCCGGGGTGGCGTTCGGACTCCCTGATGAAGCGCGGTGTGGCGAGCACGATGAGCAGGCCGATGGGCACGTTGACGAACAGCACCCACCGCCAGTTCAGCCACTCCACCAGCATGCCGCCGGCGAGCAGGCCGATCGCGCCACCGCCGGCCGAGACCGCCGCGAAGACCCCGAAGGCGCGGTTGCGTTCCGGCCCCTCGCGGAAGGTGGTGCTGATCAGGGCGAGCGAGGTCGGGGACGCGATGGCGCCGCCCACACCCTGCAGGGCGCGGGCGCCGAGGAGTTGGCCGGAGTTCTGGGCGAATCCGCCGAGCAGGGAGGCGAACGCGAAGAGCAGCACACCGAAGATGAAGACGCGCCGTCGGCCGAGGATGTCGCCGGTCCGGCCGCCGAGCAGCAGCAGACCGCCGAAGGTGAGGGTGTACGCGTTGACCACCCAGGACAGGCTGGTGGTGGAGAAGTCCAGCGCGCTCTGGATGTGCGGCAGCGCGATGTTCACGATGGTGATGTCGAGGACCACCATCAACTGGCACGACGCGATGACGAGCAGTGCCATCGTGCTTCCGCCACCACCGGGTTCTGTGGTGGTGGTCGTCCGTGGTGAAGCCGGCTGCGGGCTGCTGCCTGCGGTGTCCACCGTTCGACCGTACGTCCGGCCCCCACACCCCACCAATCGATCTCCGCCGGCGCGGGCGGTGCGGGGGCAGCGGTTCGTCGGCCCGGCAGCTCAGCGGCCGCCGCGGATGAGGCCCGTCAGGTAGCGCCACAGCGAGGAGCGCTGCCGGGCGGACGGGTCCGGCAAAACCTCCTCGGCCACCCCGGGTGCGGGGTCGTCCGCCCACGGCCGCGGGGGCGGCGCGGAGGCGAGGTCGTAGTGCACGGGCAGGGAGCGCAGGCCGCGCATGAACGGCGAGGAGCGCCAGGGCAGTTGATCGGCGGGCAGGGCGAGGTCGAGGTGGTCGAACCGCTCGAACAGGCGCCCCACTCCGGCCGCCGCGACCGCCGAGGCGAGCTCGCGCGCCGGGCACTGACGCGGCCCGGCTCCCCAGGACAGGTGGGCCCGGGTGCTGATGGTGGTGCCCGAGGCGACGTGGTCGGCGAAGAGCGGGTCGGCATGGGCGGCGCCCGGGGAGACCCACACGGGGTCGCCGGCCCGGATCGTGTAGTTGCCGAGGGGGGTGTCCCGGGCCGCGAAGCGCGGGACGAAGTTGACCAGGGGCGGCTTGCGCATGACGACCCGGTTCATGCTCTCCCTGACCATGCCGGCGGACAGGCTGGCGCGCACGCTGCCCTCGCCCGAGATGACCTCCACGACGGTGTTGGAGATGAGGATGCCGACGTGGTCGGAGGTCATGCCGAGCAGCATGAACAACTCGCGGGCGAGCTGGTCGAGCGAGAGGTCCGGGTGGGCGGCCAGCAGGTAGGAGGGGAAGTCGTCGCCCGGCTTCTGAAGCTTCAGCGCGGCGAGTTCGGCCAGTGTCGCCAGCAGGCGTTCCAGCGCGGCCTCGGCGTCCTGGCCCGCGTCGAGCACGCGCCACATGTCCATCAGCGCGTCGTCGCCCTGCGAGCCGGGGAAGCCCAGCAGATGGCTGGCCACCATCAGCGGCAGCGGCCGGGAGAACTGCGCGGACAGGTCCGCCACTCCCGTCTTTCCGCCCTGCCCGACGAGGGTGATCAGTTCGTCGGCGTAGGCGGTGACGGCGGACTTCAGGCGCTTGGCCTGGGGGTGGCGGGGGTCCTGGAAGGGCTTGAGGGCGACGTCCCACGCGGTGCGCAGCGGCCGGTAGCCGGGGCCGCCCTGGATCAGGATGTGGTTGACCTCCAGGGAGGGTCCGAGCGGCCAGTCGGCGGGCACCCTGCCTTCGGTGCGGGCCCGCCAGTTCTCCAGTCCCTTGGGCCAGCCGTCGTCGTCCTGGAGCACCTGGAGCGACTCCCGGTAGCCGAGGACCAGCCAGGCCGGCACGCCCAGCAGGTCGACCGGTGCGACCGGGCCGTGCTGCTGCCGCAGGCGTTCGTACACGAGCGCGGGACGTGTCTCGTAGTCCCTGGTCAGCAGCGGTTCGGGAGCGAGCGTCTCCAGTCCCGGGCCGTCCGGGTCCACGGATCCGCCGTCACCCCGCTGGGTTTCCATCCTCTTGCCACCTTCCGACACGCCCTGTACCGGCACACCACCAGCCGGTAGCCGGAAACGGTGGGGACCCTACCCCAGGCCGAACTCGCGGGTAACGGCCGGGGGTGGAGTGGTGAGGACGGCCCGGTGGGTCAGGCGGCCGTGTATCCGAGCTGACGGCGCATGTAGGGCGTCATGAGGCTCTTCGCCTTGGCCAGGGTGGTGGTGCGGCTGCCGAGGACGGCGGACTCGCCGCCCGGCACGGGCAGCACGGTCAGTCCGTCGGCGGACCCGAAGGGCACGATGAGCGGGTTGCGCCGGGTCGGGCGGTACAGGCGCGGTTCCCTGCGATGCTTGCCGGAACTCTGCAGGTAGCTGCGGATGTTGTGGGCGGCGGTGTCGGCCTGGGCGAGGGCGGCGGGGGTGACCTTGAGTTCGCTGACGTCGTTCACGTCGCCGACGGCGAACACGTCCAGCCTGCCCTCCACCCGGAGCGTCCGGTCGACCTTCACGCGGCCGGCCGCGTTGAGCCAGTCGCCGTGTCCGGCCAGGCGCAGCCAGAGCGTGTTGGGGGTGGTGCCGGTCGCCCAGAAGGACAGGTCGGCCTCGACGATCGTGCCGCGGGCGTCGCGGTAGGTGCCGAATTCCGTGCCGGGCGACATGAAGGAGTCGAGCAGCACCTCGACGTCGTGGGACTGAAGCCAGGCCAGGGCCTTGCGCCCCGGGCGGGCGTTGCCCGCGGAGTCGAGCAGCTCGTCGACGATCTGCCAGCCCTGGAGGGACAGCGGTTCGGGCACGGTGGCGGCCTGGTACTGCTCACTGTTGACGCGCTGGAAGGCGGACGGGTCACCGTCGCCGGCCCCGATGTTGAAGGGCGGGCCGGAGCCCTTCTCGCCGGCGGCACGGAAGGCGGGGGCGGCGTCGGCGAAGTACAGGTCGTTGATGGCCACGGAGTGGGTCCAGCGATCCTGGAAGCGGGAGAGCAGGGAGGAGATCTCCCGGGGCGTGCGGGTGCTCGCGTCGGGGATCGGGATGTTCTGCACCGAGAGCAGCCTCACGCCCTCGCAGTCGGCCAGGGCCTCGCGGATCAGGTCGGACTTGTTGCGGGCGAAGGGGATCGACGCGTCGGTGATGAGCACGACTCCGGCGCGGCCGTCGGAGTCCGAGATGATCCACTGCGCGCTGATGCGGGCCACGTCCTGGACGCGGGTGGTGACGTTGGTGAAGAGGTCGGGCCGGCGGCTCGGGCCGGGGTCGGGGACCGCGTGCCAGCCGATCAGCGGGATGCGCTGGGCGTTGGCCCGGGCGGTCTGCTGGGCCGTCGAGTCGGGGTCGAACCCGCCGATGACGATGCCCGAGGGCCGCAGGGCGACGGCTTCGCTCATGGCCGCCTGGATACCGGCCGGGGTGCCGCCGCCGTCGATCACCCGGACGTTCCAGCCGATGGCGCGTGCGGCGTCGCGCACCCCGTCGGCCGCGCCCGCGACACCGGGGTTCGTCATGGTCTGGGCGACGAAGACGAGGGTCTTGCCGGACACCGCCCGAGGGCCGCTGGTGGGTCCGCCCCAGGGGATGTCGGTCCGCTCGGCCCGGGCGACGGCTTCCCGGGCCCGGGTGTGGACGGCGGGGCAGCCGCTCGGGCCCGTGGTGCTCTCGTCGGCGTCGCCGGAGGAGCCGCGTTCGCAGCCGGTGAGGACGGCGACCGTGGCCAGCAGGGCGCACGAGGCGAGCCGCGCGGCGCGGACTGCGGGGGCGGCCTTGCGGGTGTGGTGCACGAGAGCTCCAGTGAGGGGTCGACGCGGTGGGGCGAGCCGTGAGGGTCAGGGCGGGGCCGTGCCGCTCTCCCGCGCGGGAGAGGACGGGGGCTGCGCGGCGGGCGTGTCGCGGGCCGCGCCGCCGCGCAGCCGGCGGCGGGCGGCGTATCCGGCCAGGCCCACGGCGATGAGCAGGGTGCCGCCGTTGAACAGCGGGACCGTCCAGAACTCGGCGCCCAGCTGCGCGATGCCGGTGAGGCCGACGGCGAGCACGGCGACGGCGACGACGGTGCCGAGGGCGTTGGGCCGGCCGGGTTTGATCGCCGTGGAGCCGAGGAGGGCGCCGACGAAGGCGGGCAGCAGGTAGTCGAGGCCGACGCTCGGGTTGCCGATCTGCTGCTGGGCGGCGAGCAGCACCCCGGCGAAGCCGACGATCAGGCCCGAGGCGGCGAACGCGTAGACGGTGTACCTGCGGGTCGGGATACCGACGAGGTCGGCGGCGCGCGGGTTCGACCCCACGACATACAGGTAACGGCCGAGCGGCAGGCGCTCCAGCACCAGCCAGAGGGCGGCCGCGAGGGCGAGCACGTAGAAGGCGGGAACGGGGAGGCCGAGGAACGAGGAGTCGTAGAGGTCGGTGAACCCGGGGGGCAGGCCCCGCGGGCCGGGGACGATCCGGCCGCCGTCGGTGATCCAGCCGGTCACGGCGTACATCATGCTGCCGGTGCCGAGGGTGGCGATGAAGGAGTCGATCCGGCCGAACTCGACGATGACACCGTTGAGGACGCCCACGACCAGCCCGCCGGCGAGCACGGTGAGGCAGGCGAGCGGCCAGGGCCAGCCCTCGCGGACGACGAGCTGCAGCACCATCACATGGGCCAGGCCCAGGCCGTAGCCGATGGAGAGGTCGAACGCGCCGGTGACGACGGGCACCGTGGCGGCGAGCGCGAGGACGGCCGGGATCGACTGGTTGGACAGGATCGAGTCGAGGGTGTCCAGCGTGGGGAAGGTGTCCGGCAGGGCGAGGGAGAAGGCCAGGTAGAGCAGGGCGGTGAGGGCGAGCAGGCCGTAGGCGCCGATGTGGTGGCCGCCGGGCCGGCGCCGCGGCCGGGGCGGGGGCGTCACCGGTGCCCGGCCGGGGACGGGGGCACGGCCGAGGCCGCCCGGGTGAGTCCGGCGACGGTGAGCGCGGGGCCGCTCAGTTCGGCCGTCACGGAACCGCGCACGAAGACCAGGGTGCGCCGGCACACGCTCGCCACCTCCTCGAAGTCGGTCGACAGCAGCAGCACCGCGAGGCCCGCCTCCAGCGCCTCGTGGAGCAGGCGGTGGATCGCGGCCTTGGCGCCGACGTCGACGCTCGCGGTCGGCTCCTCCAGGATCAGCAGCCGCAGGTCCGTCCGCAGCCAGCGGCCGAGCATGACCTTCTGCTGGTTGCCGCCGGACAGCGTGGCGATGGGCGTCTCGCTGTCGCGGGGGCGCACCGAGAAGCGGTCCATCAGGGCGGCGGCCCGGGCCCGTTCGCCGCGGGGGCCGATCCAGCGCGGTGCGGGCGGGCCTCCCGCCCGGGGATTGGCCAGCAGGTTCTCCCGTACGGTCAGCTCGGCGAGGCAGCCTTCCCGCAGCCGGTCGCCCGGCACCAGGCCGACCCCGCGGGCGACGGCCTCCGCGACCGTACGGGGGCGGTACGGCCGTCCGTCCAGCACGGCCCGCCCGCCCAGGAGGGGGCGGGCACCGGCGAGGGCGCGGCCCAGGTCCGTGTGCCCGGCGTCGGAGAGGCCGACCAGGCCGAGGACCTCCCCGGCGGCGACCTCGAGGGCCACGGGCCCGGTCCGGGCGGTGCGCACCCCGTCGAGGCTCAGCACGGGGGGTGCGCCGGCCGCTGTTCCGGCACGGCGGTGGGCGGCCGGTTCGTCCGCCTCGCCGACGATGTCGTGGACCAGACGCGCGGGGCTGCGCTCGGCGAGCCGGCCGTGGCTGACGACCCGGCCGTCACGCAGGACGGCGAAGGTGTCGGCGACCCGGTAGACCTCGTCCAGGCGGTGGCTGACGTAGAGGAGGGCGTGTCCGCGGTCGCGCAGGTCGTGCAGGACGCGGAAGAGCCGGTCGCAGTCCGCGGCGGGCAGGCGGGCGGTCGGCTCGTCGAGGACGATGAGCCGCGCGCGTGCGGCCAGGGCCCGGGCGATCGCCACCAGGGAGCGGTCGGCCGGCGCGAGGCCGGACACCGGCGTGTCGGGGTCGAGGTGCGCGGCGACGATCCGCAGGGCCTCGACGCAGCGAGCGCGGGTGCGGCGCCAGGAGATCAGCCCTGACCGGCGCCCGTACCCGGTGGTCAGGGCGATGTTCTCGGCCACCGTCATCCACTCCACGAGACCGAGGTCCTGGTGGATGAAGGACATGGCACGGGTGGCGGTGGGGCTGCCGAGGGGTTCCCCCGCGACGGTGACCTGACCGGTGTCGGCGTGGTGGACCCCGGCGAGGATCTTGATGAGGGTGGACTTACCCGCGCCGTTGGGGCCGAGGAGGGCCAGGACGCTGCCGGGGTGGACGTCGAGGTCGGCCCCGGCCAGCGCCACGGTGCCGCCGAACCGCTTGCTGAGTCCGCGGATCCGGACCAGGGGTTCCGGCCCGAAGGGCGAAGCCGTCTCCGGGGGCGTGTCGGGAGCGTCGCGCACTCGATCAAATTACAGCATTCCGGGCATTTTTCGGCTTGCTACGGGTCCGAAGGCCCGCGGCCTCCCCGGCCTCCGTCCGATGTTTTTTCGCGTCACACCGCACCGAGCTCGCACTCGGCCCAGATGACCTTGCCCTCGGGCAGGTAGCGCGTGCCCCAGCTCTGCGACAGCTGCGCGACGAGGAACAGGCCGCGTCCGCCCTCGTCCGTACTGGCCGCCCGGCGCAGGTGCGGAGCTGTGTTGCTGGCGTCGGAGACCTCGCAGATCAGGGCCCGGCCGTACAACAGCCGCACCCGGATGGGCGCGGCGCCGTGCCGGACGGCGTTGGTGATCAGCTCGCTGAGGATCAGCTCCGCGGCGAACGCGGTCTCCTCCAGCCCCCGGTCGGACAGCCACCGCACGGCGGCCGCCCTGACCTCGCCGACGAGCGCCGGGTCGGCGGACAGCTCCCAGGCGGCGATCCGGCCCGGGTCCAGGGCATGGACGCGGGCGACGAGCAGCGCGATGTCGTCGTGCGGGTGCGCGGGCGCCACGGTGTCCAGAACCGCCTGGCAGGTCTCCTCGGGGGCGCGCCCTGGATGGGCCAGGGCCTCACGCAGCTGCTCCAGGACCACGTCGACGTCACGGTGCCGGTCCTCGATGAGCCCGTCGGTGTACAGCACGACCTGGCTGCCCTCGGGCAGGTCGACCTCGACGGCGTCGAAGGGCAGACCCCCGAGACCCAGCGGAGGCCCGGCCGGCAGGTCGGGGTAGGTCACGGTGCCGTCGGGGTGGACGAGCGCGGGGGGCGGGTGGCCGGCGCGGGCCATCAGACAGGTCTGGGCCGCCGAGTCGTAGACGGCGTAGAGGCAGGTGGCGCCGATGACGCCGGCGCCCTTGCCGTCGGGGTCCTCCCGGTCGAGGCGGCCCACGAGGTTGTCCAGGTGGGTGAGGACCTCGTCCGGCGGGAAGTCGAGCTCGGCGAAGCTGCGGGCGGCGGTGCGCAGCCGGCCCATGGTGGCGGCGGAGAGCATGCCGTGGCCGACGACGTCGCCGACGAGGAGACCGACGCGGGCCCCGGGCAGGGGGATGACGTCGTACCAGTCGCCGCCCACGTCCGACTCGGCAGGCAGGTAGCGGTGGGCGACCTCGACGGCGTCCTGGTCGGGCAGGCCGTGCGGGAGGAGCCGGCGCTGGAGGGCCAGGACCATGGTGCGTTCATGGGTGTAGCGCCGGGCGTTGTCGATGGACAGGGCCGCGCGGGAGGCCAGTTCCTGGGCGAGGGAGCGGTCGTCGTCGCCGAAGGAGCCGCCCGCGCGGTAGAAGCAGGCGACACCCAGGACGACGCCGCGGGCGAGCAGGGGCACCGCGATGAGGGAGTGGACGTGGGCCAGCAGTCGTGCGGTGGGCTCGGGGTCCTGGGCGAGCCAGCCCGCGGCGGCCTTCAGGTCCGGTTCCAGCACGGCCTCGCCGCTGTCGAGGCAGCGCAGCTGGGGGGTGGCGGGCCCGAAGTCGATGCGCTTGCCGGCCGGTGTGAAGGGCAGGCCCTCGCGGATGCCGTGGACGACCGTGCGGCGCAGGTCGGCGAGGGGGTCGGCGGACTCCTCGCCGCGCAGCACGGCGTCGGGAAGGTCGATGGTGACGAAGTCGGCCAGTCCGGGGACCGCGGTCTCGGCCAGTTCCTCGGCGGTGCGGCGCACGTCCAGGGTGGTGCCGATGCGGGTGCTGGCCTCGGACAGCAGCTCCAGACGCCGCCTCGCCGCGAGGGCGTAGGCCCCGACCTGCGGCTCCCCCAGCATCACCAGACCCCGGGCCGGGAAGGCCTCCCCGGACTGCCGCGCGTCCCCGGTGCTCCTGCCACCACCATCGGCGGCGAGGGCCCCGTCGGGCTCGGCGACGCCCGGGGTCCCGCCGCTCGGGACGCCCGCCTCCGGCTCGACGCGACGCCGGCCGCCACCGGCCGTGGTGGGCGCGGCCGTGCTCGGCGGGTGGTCCGCCGCTGCGGGCACGGCGGGGGGCGGGTCGCCGTCCGCCGGGACGGCCCCGTCGTCGCCTGCGGCCACGCGGCGCCCGTGGGTGCCGTCGGGGCCTGCCGTCGCGCCGTCCCCGTCGGGCGTCACGCCCGGGCGCGGGGACGCGGCGACGTGCCCGGCCGGCAGGGTGAGCACCGGGCGGGCAAGGGAGAGCGTGACGGCGGGGGCGCCGAGGCCGGCCGGCTCGTCCGTCTGGTGCGGTATGACGAGCGGCTCCCCGGCCGGGAAGTCCGGCAGCAGCGCCTCGATGGCGAACCCCCGGACCCCGGAGCCGCTCGTCACCGGACGGCTCATCAGCGTCACCCGCCGGCCGTCGGGCAGGGTCACCTCGGAGGCGCCGCGCTGCGCACCGGAGATCAGCTCGGCGGCCTTCTCCCGGAGGATGGCCTGGTCACGGGGGTGGAAGTCGTTCGCCAGCGCGTCCAGCGCCAGGCCGTGGTGCGAACCGGCGGTCTCGGCTCCGGTGGCCAGGTACGTCCGCAGCAGGGCCTGCTCGCGCGCGGAACTCTGTCCCAGCAGCCGCCGCTCGATGCCCTCGGCAGCCCGGCGGATGGCGACACCCAGCGCGGGCCGCTCGAAGGCGCGCGGGTAGCCGAGGCACAGGACGCCCTCGATGCGCCCGCTGAGGGGGTCCCGGACGGGCATCGCCACACAGGCGTTCTGCTGGGAGCGCTGCGCGAAGTGCTCGGCGCCGTAGACGCGGATGAGCTGCCGTTCCGCGAGGGCCAGTCCGATGCCGTTGGTACCGGCGACCTGCTCCGCGAACACGAACCCCGGGACGACCTGGATGGCCGGGAGGCTCCGGGCCATCGACGCGTCCCCGAAGCGGCGCAGCAGGACCGTCCCGTTCGCGTCGGCGACCGAGATGTTGACCTGGCTGCCGGCGAACGCGGACTGCAGCCGGTCGAGCACCGGCACGGCCGCCCGGACGATACGGCCGCCCGCGTCGAAGTCCTCCCGGTACGGCAGGTCGAAGGTCTCCGGCGACAGCCCCAGGGACCGGCAGCGCTGCCACGAGTTCAGGATGGACGCCCGCACACCCGTCTCGACGGGCTCGCCCTGGAGGAACAGCTCGCGCAGACTGGCGGGCCCCGTGCCGTCCGTCGCACGCCCCGCCGGCCTGGGTTCCTCGCCGGACCGAACCACGCTTCGCCTCACTTGCGCCCGCGGTAATCCGCTGCTCGGAAGAGAATCTGGCATTGATGAGGATACGGGCATTACGGGCGGGCGTCACGGCGCGCCGGGGTCACGGCGGGACCGGCGGCCGGGAACCGGGGCGGCGGACCGCCCTCACCCCAGGAAACTCAGGCGCACCTTCCGTTCCGGGTTGTCCTTGTTGGTGTCCACCAGGCAGACCGACTGCCAGGTGCCGAGTTCCAGCCGGCCGCCCAGCACGGGAAGGGTCGCGTGGGGCGGGACGAGGGCGGGCAGGACGTGGTCGCGGCCGTGGCCGGGGCTGCCGTGCCGGTGCTGCCAGCGGTCGTCGGCGGGCAGCAGGCTGTGCAGCGCGGCCAGGAGGTCGTCGTCGCTGCCGGCGCCGGTCTCCAGGACGGCGATGCCGGCCGTCGCGTGCGGGACGAAGACGTTGAGGAGGCCGTCGCGACCGGCCGCCGCCTCTCGCAGGAAGGACTCGCAGTCGCCGGTGATGTCGAGGACCCGCTCGGCGGCACCGGTGCTGACGTTCAGAACTCGGGTGGTGAAGACATCTGACATGCCCTCCATCCTGACGCACGCGCCGGATGTTCCGCTGACCCGGCCGGGCCGGGTGGCGATACGGGCGTCCCACTGATCGAGACGTCGTTGACCGTGCGCATGCCAGCTCGCTAGGTTCGGCCGCATGTTGCGTTCAGCCCTGCTCACCACGCGCGGTCACATCGACCTGCTGCGGGTGGCCTCCGCCGCGTGTCGCCGCGGTCGCTGACGCCCTTCTCCTCCTCGATTCCCGCTTCCTCGCCTTCGTTCCGCCTGTCCGCCGGTCGCTCCTGATCGCAGGGCACGGCGGCGGCGAGGCGAGCTTCCCCCGGCCCGCGCTCTCCCCCGTGGATCACTCATGAGCATCAGCCATGCCCCGCCCGTGTCCGAAGAAACCGATATTTCGCCTGTATCGGTTTCCGATCTCGACCTCCAGCCCCTCGTCCCCTCGTCTTCCCGCCGCGCCCGCGTCCCGCGCTGGCTGCGCCGCACCACCGGCCCGGTACTGCTGCTGCTGTTGTGGCAACTCCTCAGCATCACCGGCGCGTTGCCCCCCGAAGTGCTCGCCTCACCCACCCGGATCGCCCGGGTCGCCGCAGACATGCTGGCCGACGGTTCACTGCCCACGGCCATGGGCACCTCCCTCCAGCGGGTCGCCGGAGGGCTGCTGCTCGGCCTGGTCGTCGGCACCGGACTCGCCCTGCTCTCAGGCCTGTTCCGGATCGGTGAGGACCTCGTGGACGCACCCGTGCAGATGCTGCGGACCGTGCCGTTCGTGGGGCTCATCCCGCTGTTCATCATCTGGTTCGGCATCGGCGAGGCCCCCAAGATCGCCATCATCACGCTCGGCGTGACCTTCCCGCTCTACCTCAACGTCTACGCCGGGATCCGGGGCGTGGACGCCCAGTTGATCGAGGCCGGCGAGTCCCTCGGACTGTCGCGATGGGGCCTGGTGCGGCACGTCGTCCTGCCCGGTGCCCTGCCGAGCGCCATGACGGGCCTGCGCTACTCGCTCGGCATCGCCTGGCTGGCGCTGGTCTTCGCGGAGCAGGTCAACGCCGACTCCGGCATCGGGTTCCTGATGGTGCAGGCGCGGGACTTCCTGCGGACCGACGTCATCGTGGTCTGCCTCGTCGTCTACGCCTTCCTCGGCCTGCTCGCCGACTTCATCGTCCGCTCTCTCGAAAAGGTGCTGCTGCAATGGCGACCGACGTTCACCGGCCGGTGACCCCCCAGGCGGTCCACGTCGAGGGCCTCACCCGTTCGTTCGACGGCCGGGCCGTCATCGACGACCTGCGGCTGGACGTCCGGCCGGGCGAGTTCGTGGCCCTGCTCGGCCGCAGCGGCTGCGGAAAGTCGACGCTGCTGCGCATCCTCGCCGGGCTCGACCGTGACATCGAGGGCACCGTGCTGGTGCCCCGCCGCAAGGCCGTCGCCTTCCAGGCACCGCGGCTGATGCCGTGGAAGAAGGTGTGGCGCAACGTGCTGCTCGGCCTGCCGGGCAAGCCCGAACGCGCCGTCGCCGAGCACGCCCTGGACGAGGTCGGCCTCGGCCACCGCACGGACGCCTGGCCCAAGACCCTCTCCGGTGGCGAGGCACAACGCGCCTCCCTGGCCCGGGCGTTGGTGCGCGAACCCGATCTGCTGCTGCTCGACGAGCCGTTCGGCGCGCTCGACGCCCTCACCAGGATCAAGGCCCAGCGGCTCGTGGGCGAGTTGTGGCAGCGCCGCGGCTGTGCGGTGCTCCTCGTCACCCATGACGTCGAGGAGGCCGTACTGCTCGCCGACCGCGTCCTGGTGATGGACCGCGGGGTCATCGCCCACGAACAGCGCATCGACCTGGACCGCCCCCGCGACATCGCCGACCCCCGCTTCGCCGCCCTGCGCGCCGGTCTCCTCGAACGCCTCGGCGTCGAGGCGACGGCCGCCGAAGCCGCCTGACCCTCCCCGCGTACCACCCGTACGCCCCGTACCACCCACACGAACGGAACCACCATGCGACGACGACGCCTCTCCCCCGCCGCCCTGCTCCTCCCCCTCGCCCTGCTGCTCACGGCCTGCGGCGGCACGTCGGCAGCCGGCACGTCGGACGGCCGCGTCGACGGCAAGGGCTCCGTGACGCTGAACGTCGGTGACCAGAAGGGTGGTTCGGAGGCCATCCTGCGGGCCGCCGGGGAACTGAAGAACCTGGACTACAAGATCAAGTGGTCGACGTTCACCTCCGGCCCGCCGCTGCTGGAGGCCATCAACGCCGGGGCCGTGGACACCGGAGGCGTGGGCAACACCCCGCCGGTCTTCGCGGCCGGTGCCGGTTCGAAGATCAAGGTGGTGGCGGCCTGGCACGGCACGTCCAAGGGCGACACGATCCTCGTCCCGAACGACTCCCCCCTCAAGAGCCCCGAGCAGCTCAAGGGCAGGTCCGTGGCCGTCGCGCAGGGTTCCTCCGCGCACTTCCAGCTGGTCGCCTCCCTGAAGAGGGCCGGACTGAAGCTGAGCGACGTCAAGGTCAAGTACCTCCAGCCGGCCGACGCCCTGGCGGCGTTCACGTCCGGCAAGGTCGACGCGTGGGCGGTGTGGGACCCGTACACCTCACAGATCCTCCAGGGCAAGCAGGGGCGGGTGCTGACCGACGGCGACGGTGTGACGAACGGGCACACCTTCCAGGTGGCGGCCCCGTCAGCGCTGAAGGACAAGAAGAAGGCAGCCGCCCTCAAGGACTACCTGGAGCGGCTGCGGCGCGCCTACACCTGGGTGTACGACCACGAGGAGGAGTGGGCGAAGGTCTGGGCCGAGGACACCGGGCTCCCGAAGGACGTGGCGCTGGCCGCTGTGAAGCGCACCTACACGACCCGGATCGCGGTCGCCGTCGACAAGCCGCTGATCGCCTCCGAGCAGGAGATCGCCGACACCTTCACGGCGTTGAAGCTCATCCCGCGCAAGGTCGACTTCGCCGAGTTCACGGACACGCGCTTCAACGACGGCCTGCCGCCGTCGACGACACAGGCACGCCCTTCCACCGGTTCGTGAGGCAGCCGGGGCCGGCCCCCCACCGCCGGCCCCGGGGGACCACGCGGGGTCGCCCGGCAGGAAGAGTCACTGCGAGAAGATCCGTGGCGGCATGATCCTAGGTGGGAAGATCCTCGGCGGGAAGATCCCTCACCCCGCCACGGTTAGTAGAAATGTGAACAACACACGCGAGGTCGAGGTAGTCGTCATAGGCGCAGGTCAGGCCGGTCTGGCCGGCGCCTATTACCTGCGGCGCTCCGGTTTCGAGCCGGACCGCGACTTCGTCGTGCTGGACCACTCCCCCGGTCCCGGCGGCGCCTGGCAGTTCCGCTGGCCGTCGCTGACGTACGGCAAGGTGCACGGTATGCACGCGCTGCCGGGCATGGACCTCACGGACGCGGACCCGTCACGGCCGTCGGCCGAGGTGATCAGCGCGTACTTCGACCGCTACGAACAGACCTTCGACCTGCGGGTCAGGCGCCCGGTGGACGTACGGGCCGTGCGGGAAGGGCCGGGCGGACGGTTGCTCGTGGAGACCTCGGACGGCGTGTGGTCGGCCCGGGCGCTGATCAACGCGACCGGCACCTGGGACCGGCCGTTCTGGCCGCGTTATCCGGGCCAGGAGACCTTCCGGGGACGGCAGTTGCACACCGCGCAGTACCCCGGGCCCGAGGAGTTCGCCGGGCAGCGTGTCGTGGTGGTCGGCGGCGGCGCCTCCGGCACCCAGCACCTGCTGGAGATCGCCTCGTACGCGTCGGCCACCACCTGGGTCACACGGCGCCCGCCCGTCTTCCGGGAGGGGCCCTTCGACGAGGACGCGGGCCGCGCGGCGGTGGCGCTCGTCGAGGAGCGGGTACGGCAGGGACTGCCGCCCCGCAGTGTCGTCTCGGTCACCGGCCTGCCGCTCAACGCCGTGATCCGGCAGGGCATCGAGGACGGGGTGCTCGACCGGCAGCCGATGTTCGACCGGATCACTCCCACCGGTGCCGAGTGGACCGACGGTCGCCGCCTCGACGCCGACGTCATCCTCTGGGCCACCGGCTTCCGCGCCGCGATCGACCACCTCGCCCCGCTCCGGCTGCGCGCCCCCGGCGGCGGCATCCGTATGGAAGGCACGCACGCGGCCTCCGATCCCCGCATCCACCTCGTCGGCTACGGTCCTTCGGCCAGCACCATCGGGGCCAACCGGGCCGGACGCGCGGCCGTGCGGGACATCAGGCGACTGCTTTTCCGCGAGCCGGCCGCGGCATGACCGGGCGGGGCCACGGGGTGGTCACCCGGCCGCCGGGGACTTGCTCTTCCTGCTCTGCGCGTTGAACTCCGCGACGTCGCGCTGGTGTTGCTGGTAGTCCGCCGTGAACCGGGTGTCGCCCGGGCGGACGGTGACGAAGTACAGCCAGTTGCCCGCGGTCGGGTTGACGGCCGCGCGCATCGCCTCCTCGCCCGGGCTGCCGATCGGCGTGGGAGGCAGGCCCATGCGCTGGTACGAGTTGTAGGGGCTCTCGATCCGGGTGTCGCTCTCCGTCGTGCGGAGGGAGGAGCGATTGAGGGCGTAGTTGATGGTGGAGTCCATCTGCAGGGGCATACCGCGTTCGAGGCGGTTGAAGATGACCCGGGCCACCTTCCCCATGTCGGCCCTGGTGGCGGCCTCGGCCTGGACGATGCTCGCGATGGTGACGGCCTGGTACACGTTCATGGCATTGCGCTGCGCCCCGGCGGCGATGGGCGCACCGTTGAACTTCTCGTTCGCGGTGTCGACCATGAGCGCGAGGAGCTTGTCCGGAGTGGTCGTCTCCCGGATCTGGTAAGTCGCCGGGAAGAGGTAGCCCTCCGGATTGCCCTCGGCGTCGTTGGGCAGTTTCAGCGCGGCCTTGTCCAGGGACTTCTTCGTGCTGCCGGCCGGCAGGGCGAGGGCCTTGTCGACGGCCGCGTATACCTGGCTCGCGCGCCGGCCCTCCGGGATGACCAGGGTCGTGGGCCGGCTCTCCTTCGCGGTCCGGGCCCCCAGGGTCAGCAGCGGCACCGCCACGGCGGTACCGACCACGACGGCTCCGGTCGCGACGAGGGCGATGCGGCCCCTGCGCGTCAGTCGAATCGTGCTCCGTGGCGGAGTGTTCTTCTCCATGCGGGCACGGTAACCCCCACATCGCCATAAACCCGGCATATTTTCATCTTGTCGGCTCCAGTTGGGCGTCCCGGCGTACGAGTGCCGCGTACCGGCCGCCCTCCTCCATGAGGTCCTCGTGCGTACCGCGTTCGACCGCGCGGCCCGCGTCGAGGACCAGGATCTGGTCGGCCCCGCGCACGGTCGAGAGCCGGTGGGCGATGGTGAGGGTGGTGCGGTCGGCCGACAGGGCGTCGATGGCGCCCTGGACGGCCGCCTCGGTCCGGGTGTCCAGCGCGCTGGTGGCTTCGTCGAGGATGAGGACCGGCGGGTCGCGCAGGATGGTGCGGGCGATGGCCAGCCGCTGCTTCTCACCTCCGGAGAAGCGGTGGCCGCGCTCGCCGACGACGGTGTCGTAGCCGTCGGGCAGGGCCGCGATGTGGTCGTGGATCTGCGCCGCCTTCGCCGCCTGGTGAAGCTCCTCGTCGGTGGCGTCGGGCTTGGCGAAGCGCAGGTTCTCGGCGACCGAGGCGTGGAAGAGGTACGTCTCCTGCGAGACGACGCCGACCGCGCGTGCCAGGGTGTCGAAGTCGAGGTCGCGGACGTCGGTCCCGTCCAGGGTGACGCGGCCGCCGGTGACGTCGTAGAGCCGGGGCACGAGGTAGCCGAGGGTGGACTTGCCGGCGCCCGTGGGGCCGACGACGGCGAGGCTGCCGCCGGCCGGGACGGTGAGGTCGATGCCGTCGAGAACCGGGCCGCCCTTGTCGTCGTAGCCGAAGGACACGTTCTCGAAGCGGACCTCGCCCTTGACGCGGTCGAGGCGGACCGGGTCGGGGCGCTCGGTGATGTCGATCGGAAGGTCGAGGTACTCGAAGATGCGCTGGAACAGGGCGAGCGAGGTCTGGATCTGCACCCCGGTCGACAGCAGGCTCACGGCCGGGCGGAACAGGCCCTGCTGGAGCGAGACGAACGCGACGATCGTGCCGATGGAGACCGCGGGGCCGCCCAGCTGGAGGGCCATGCCCGCGGTCCAGTAGATGACGGCGGGCAGGGCGGCCATGACGATCGTGATGACGGCCATGCGCCACCGGCCGGCCATGTTCGACCGCACCTCCAGGTCGACGAGCTCCTCGGACTCGTCGGCGAAGGACTTCGTCAGCGAGTCGGAGCGGCCCATCGTGCGGCCGAGCAGGATGCCGCTGACGGAGAGCGACTCGGTGACGGTGGCGGCCATGGCGGCCATCTGCTTCTGGCGCTGGGTGGTGATCTTCCGGCGTTCGTTGCCGACCCGGCGGCTGATCCACACGAACACCGGCAGCAACAGCAGGGAGACGACCGTCAGGCGCCAGTCGAGGGCGATCATCGCGACAACGGTGGCGACCACGCTGGTGACGTTGGAGACCAGGGAGGTCGCGGTGGAGGTGACGGTGGCCTGCATACCGCCGATGTCGTTGGCGATGCGGGACTGCACCTCGCCCGTGCGGGTGCGGGTGAAGAAGGCCAGGGACATGCGCTGGAGCCGGCCGTAGACGGCGGTGCGCAGGTCGTGCATGACGCGCTGTCCGACGGTCGTGGAGATCAGGGTCTGCAGGACCCCGAAGACGCTGGTGAGGACGGCGCTGAGGATCATGCCGAGGGCGAGCAGGCTGAGCAGGCCCGTGCGCCCTTCGGGGATCGCGACGTCCAGGATCTCCTTCAGCAGGAAGGGCGTGGCGACCGAGACCAGGGACGCGGCGCCGACCAGCAGGCCGACGATCGCGAGGCGGCCCCGGTAGGGACGGAAGAGGCCGAGGATGCGGCGGACCTGCCGGGGCTGCTCCTTGGAGTCGGCCGGCGGGGTCCAGGAGGCTTCACGGTCGGGATGCATGGGCTCCTACGAGGGATGCGGCGGATCGGATCACAGCTCATTGTCACCTATGCTCACAATGAACTGCATCCTGATATTGTTCCCGCATGACCACGCCCGATCCCGACAGTCTGCTCGCCGAGCAGTTGCTGCGGCTCACCCGCCGGGTGCACCGCATCCAGAAGCGCCATCTGGAGCATCGGGAGCTCGGTATCACCCCGGCCCAGTCCCGGCTGCTGCGCACGCTCGCGCACTGGGGCTCGCCGCCGCGTATGGCCGATCTGGCCGAGCGCCTGGAGGTGGTGCCGCGGGCGGTGACGACGCTGGTCGACGGCCTGGAGGCGAGCGGCAAGGTGCGGCGGGTCCCGGACCCGGCGAACCGGCGGGTGATCCGCATCGAGCTGACGGACGAAGGCAGGAGCGCGCTGCGCGAGCTGCGCGCGGCGCGGAGGTCGGCCGCGGAGGAGATCCTCGCGCCACTGACGGAGGATCAGCGGGAGGCGCTCGGTGATCTGCTGGACACGCTGATCGACGGGACGCCCGTGCAGTCCTGCTGACGGTCGGCAAACACGACAACGCGCCCGGCGCGACCCGGACGGGCGGCGGGAGCAGCGCAGCGGGCACCGGCACAGCCCAGACGGCCGGCGGGAACAAGGCAGCGGGCACGGACACCACCCAGACGGCCGACGGGAACACGCCAGCGGCCACCGACACCACCCAGACGGCCGACGGGAACACGCCAGCGGCCACCGACACCACCCAGACGGCCGACGGGAACACGACAGCGGGCCGCGGGCACCACCCAGACGGCCGACGGGAACACGACAGCGGGCCGCGGGCACCACCCAGACGGCCGGCGGGAACACGACAGCGGGCCGCGGGCACCGCTCGTCCTGCCTGTGCGGTACCGCGGCCCGTTGCCGTTCGGGTCAACCGGCCTCGGGAGCGGGCTCCTTGAGTTCCTCGGTCTTCTGGGCCGGAATGTCCGGCACCGGCGTCCCGGCGTCGGCGCCCTTCGGGGTGTGGACCGGCTCGGAGGCGTCTTCCGCACCAGGGGCGACACCCTTCCCGGCGTCATCCGGTGCCGGGGTGTCCTCCCCGTCAAGCGTCTTCTTCGCCCGGTCGATGTCCAGGGCACCCTCCCAGCGGGACACCGCGAAGACGGCGACGCAGTTGCCGAGCAGGTTCGTGACGACGCGCATCGAGTCCATGATGCGGTCCACGCCGAGCAGCAACGCGACGGCTCCGGCGGGGATCGCCCCGAGGGACGAGGCGGTCGCGGACAGCGCGAGGAACGCCGACCCCGGAATGCCGGCCATGCCCTTGCTGGTCAGCATCAGCACCAGCACGACCGTGATCTGCTGGCCGATACTGAGGTCCACGCCCACCGCCTGGGCGATGAACAGCGTGCCGATGGACAGGTACAGCGAGGCGCCGTCGAGGTTGAAGGAGTAGCCGGTGGGGAGCACCAGCCCCACGGCGTCGTCGCGGGCGCCGGCCCGGCGCAGCTTCTGCATGACGCGGGGCATCACCGACTCGGTGGACGCGGTGCCGAGCGCGAGCAGCATCTCCTCGCGGATGTAGCGCAGGAACTTCCAGAGGCTGAGCCCGGTGACGGCCTTCAGGGCGACGGCGAGCAGCGCGACGAACAGCGCCGCGGCCACGTAGCAGAGCACGATGAGCTTGGCGTACGTCCTCATCACGCCCAGGCCGTAGTTGCCGACCAGGTGGGCCATCGCACCGAAGACGGCGAGCGGGGCCAGCCGCATGATGAAGCCGACGACCGCGAAGATGATCTCCTGGGCCTGCTCGATCGCGGGCAGGATCTTCGGCACCTTCGTGTGCCCGAGGTGCAGCAGCGCGGCGCCCACCAGGCAGGCCAGGATGAGGACTTGGAGCAGTTCGTTCTCCGCGAAGGCGCCGACGAAACTCTGGGGCAGCGCGTTCAGGACGAACTCGGTCGTGGTGGGCAGATGACCACCGCCCGTCGTCTGGTCGACCGCCGCGGCGTCCAGCGAGGAGGGGTCGACGTTCATGCCCTTGCCCGGGCCGACGACGTTGGCGGTGACGAGACCGATGACCAGGGCGGCCGTGGAGGCGATCTCGAACCAGATGAGGGCCTTCACCCCGATCCGGCCGAAGGCCTTCAGGTCACCGGCCTTGGCGATGCCGACGACGACCACGCAGAACACCAGCGGCGAGATCACTGTCTTGATGAGCCGGGTGAAACCGTCGCCGAGCGGCTGGAGAGCCGTGGCCGTGTCCGGCCACAGCTTTCCGACGACGATTCCGAGGACGAGCGCGCAGGAAACCTGCGCGAAAAGCGAGGTACGTAGGGTGCGTGCGACGCGTCGCGAGAGGGACGGTACAGACGGCGGCACGAAGCCTCCTAGAGGACGGGGCGCACAGAAGCCGGAGGGGACTTCTGTGATACGGAAAGCGGCTTCCGTTTCCGAACACTCTGGAGGCTGTCTTGATCGCGCACAAGACCGCAACGTTTCGGCCAAGTAAAAGTGCCTTAAGTGACACAGATCACACGCGCCCCATCGTTCACCTCAGCATCGGCCGCGGTCCTCCGTGAGCACCCCCTGCACCGCGGTCAGAGTGCGGTCGTAGCAGCCGCGCGAGCCGTACAGCCGGTAGCGCTCGCTCGTGGTGCCGACCGCGTGGCGCTGGTCGCGCGGCACGTTCGCCGTGTAGGTCGCGTCGCCCGTGTAGCCGTTGTCGAGCCGTGACCATGCGGTGCGCCGCCCGCCGTTCGTCGCGACGACGGTGGCGCGGTCGCCGAGCTTCAGCACCGTGCGCAGCCGGTCGCCCGCGCCGAGGGTGGTCGTACCGTCCATCGTGTAGCTGCGGTGGGTGCGTGTGGTGCGTGCGCCGACGGTCACCGACTCGTCGTCGGTCCAGACGGCTTCGAGCGCGTCACGCGTCTCGCCGTCGGTCCAGCGGTGCGTGGAGGTGCCGGTCAGCGAGCGGCTGACGGTGGTCCTGACGCGGCCGTGCGAGGTGTCGACATAGCCGCCGACGGTCAGCCGGTGGGCGCCCTCGGTGTCCACGCGGTGCTCCGAACCCGGCGTGTACACAGATGAGTCGGTGAGGTCTTCCGCCGTGTGCGCGGTGAGCTTCCCGGTGACCCGCTCGCGCTGCTCGTCCTGCCACACGAGGACGTTCACAGGCGTGCTCCAGCCGCTCTGCCCCTCGGGCACGCCGATCACCGAGACCTCGATGCGGTGCGGCCGGCCGTCGTTGAGGATCCCGGCGAAGGGGGTGAGGTCGTAGGTGATCGGTGTGATGTCGAAGGCGCGTGGGCCGGGGATCACGTACCAGAGGAACGGGTTGGACCAGCCGCCGGTCCACACCGTCGGGAACGGTGTGGCGATGCCGGCGAGCCTGCCGTCCACGCTGATCCGGACCTCCCGGTAAGGACCTTGGCCGGCCTTGCAGGAGTAGGGCGCCGGTTCGGGCACCGTCAGATACCAGTACTCCTCGCAGCCGCCACCGGATCCGGTCGCGTACACCTCGGCGAGGATGCGCTCGCTGTTGCGCGGGGTGGTGAGGGCCGAGCCGCTGTCGAGGGTGAGGACCCGGTCGGGGCTCTCCGGGTCGGGGCGGCCCTGGTAGAACGTCAGCGTGACCTTGACGTCCAGGACGCCCGTGTAGGTGTCGTCGACGACGTTCCCGATGAGCATCTCGACGTCCCGGCTCCCGTGGAAGGTGTCGCTGTAACGCGTGACGTCCTTCTCCACGGACCACTCGATGCCCTCGGGCGAGGGCTGCGGCGTCGACGTCCGGAAGATCTCGACGCCGCCGACGTGGAGGTAGCCGAGCCGGTCGTACTGGCGGCCCTTGACCTTGCCGTCGAGCCGCAGCACCACCTTGCTCCAGCGGTCGCCGCAGCCGACGGGCGGGACGTAGGTGCCGCGATACGGGGTGAAGTCCCGGAACTGTGCCCGGGCGAGGGTGACTTCGCAGGACTTACCGGCGGGTTTCGCGACGGGCGGCGCGGCCGTGACCGGGTCGTGCCAGTCGGTGCCGAACTCGGCGGGGACGTCGGCCGCCCGGGCCGGGACGTCCGCCGCCCCGGCGGGAGTGGTGCCGAGCAGGGTGCCCGCCAGAAGCGTCGCTCCGGCAAGCATGGACATGACGATCCGTCTCTTCATGAGCGGTGTTCTACGGGGAGCCGGCCACCCGCGCAATGAGGCCTGGGGTCTGTTGCGAGGTGGCGCCGTCGCCCGGGCGCCGCTTCGCAGCAGACCCTAGGCCGCCAGGTCCGCCCCGTCCCCCATCACCACCACGGGACGCTGTCCCGGGTCGAGCGTGCGCAGCAGGTACCTCATGGCCGACTCGGGCACGCTGACGCAGGCCGACGTGCCGCTGCCGTGGTCCATGTGCAGCCAGATCCCGCCCCCCTTCTTCTCGCCCTCGGGGCGGGTCTGGTCGTTCGGCGGGGTGCCCTTGACGCGGTTGTAGTCGATGGCGATGACGTAGTCGAAGTCGTGCCAGTGCGACTTGGCCCACCAGCGCGGGGCGGCGAAGGCGGCGGAGCGGGTGTACGGGAGCCCGGAGCCCGGGTCCGGCAGCACGCCGCCCGCGTCGCTGAGGGTGAACACGCCCACGGGGCTGCGGTCGTCGTCCTCGTGGTGGTCGGTGGTCCAGCCCTTCTTGCCGTTGTGCCCGGCCCAGTCGCGCTGCCGCTGCCAGGTGGAGCCGTGCTTCGTGTACAGGACGACCGTGGAGTCGGCGGAGTCCTTCCCGTTTCCGTAGACCGCGACGACCTGGCGGGAGCCGGACGGGATCCGCTGCTGGAGCCGGTCGCCGACGCCGGGGATGCGGGTCGGATCTGCCGTGGCCGCGTGCGGGCGGGTGGCCGGGCGCGCGGCGTCCGTCCCGCCGCCGTCCTTCGCGCCGCCGCAGGCGGACAGAGCCGTCAGGAAAGAGGCCAGGACCGCGGTCGCGGCCACCGCTCGTCGTACGCCACCACTGTGCATCGCTCCATGGTCGCACCGCGCTGCGGGCACGGCGGGCCTGAGGTCGCGTGCAGGGCAGTCGTGTTGCATCCGGCTGTCGGCCGGTTGCGCTTGCCGGAGGGGCGCATCCGCCCGGTAGTCGCCCGGTTGTGCACGCAGGACAGCCAGTTGTTGCCCGGCTTGGCCCGGTTGCGCAGGCGGACGGCCGCTTCCGCACGGTGGACGGCCGGCTCCGCACCTCGGACGGCCGGCTCCGCACCTCGGACGGCCGGTTCCGCACGGTGGAGGGAAAACCGTTTGCCTCCGGCCGCGCCGCAACGCGAACCTGTCACGGTTTGCTGCCCTCGTCGGACGGCCGCCCTCACTCCCCTGCCTCCCCTCTCCCGACCCCTTCGCCCCCTGACACGAGCCACTGGGACGTCATGCAGATTCAAGACCTTCCGTACCCCGACCCGGGCGTCCCGGACGCGCGTTCGGGCCCCCGATTCCTGTGGTGGCTCTTCCGGAAGCAGCTGGGCGGTCAGCTCAAGTCGCTGAGCTGGGGGCTGCTGCACTTCGCCTCCGTCGCCGCCCTGCCGTTCTGTGTCGGGGTCGCCGTGCAGGCCGTCGTCGACCGCTCCGGTACCCGGCTCGCCCTGGCGGGCGGCCTGCTGGCCCTGGCCTGCGTCGGCAACGCGGTCGGGGACACCTTCCTGCACCGCACCGCGATCACCAACTGGATCACCGCTGCCGCGCGCGTCCAGCAACTGCTCGCCCGCAAGACCGCCCATCTGGGTTCGGCCCTGACCCGGCGGGTGGCTGCCGGGGAAGTGGTGGCGGTGTCGACGGGTGACGTCGAGAAGATCGGCTGGTTCGTCGAGGCACTGTCCCGGTTCACCGCGGCCGTGGTCACCGTCGTCCTGGTCTGCATCGGCCTGCTCGTCTACCAGCCCGCGCTCGGCGTGGTCGTCGCCGTGGGACTGCCCGCGCTGGCCCTCGCCGTGCTGCCGCTGCTGCCCCGCGCCACCCGGCGTGCCGACACCCAGCGCGAGAAGGCCGGACGGGCCACCGAACTGGCCTCGGACACCGTCGCCGGTCTGCGTGTGCTGCGGGGCATCGGCGGCGAGGAGCTGTTCCTCGACCGCTACCGCAGTGCCTCCCAGGAGGTCCGCCACGCCGCCGTGCGCAGCGCCCGGATGTGGTCCCTGATCTCCGCGATCCAGGTCCTGCTGCCCGGGCTGCTGCTCATCGCCGTCGTCTGGTATGGCGTGGGGCTCGCCCGCGAGGGCCGGATCACCGTCGGTGAACTGGTCACCGTCTACAGCTCGGTCATGGTCCTGACCTATCCGCTGCGGCACTTCGAGGAGATCGCCATGGCGTACTCCTTCTCCCGGCCGTCCGCCAAACGGGCCGCGGGAGTGCTGTCGCTCCAGCGGCCCACGGACACCGCCGGATCACGCGCGGCCGAGGTCCCCTCGGGAGACCTGTACGACCCGGAGACCGGACTGCTCGTGCCCGCCGGCCTGCTCACGGCCGTGGTGTGCGGCGACCCGGACGCCGCGGGCCTGCTGGCGGAGCGGCTGGGCGGACACCCGTCCCACGAGGGCACCTCGGTGCTGCTGGGCGGGGTGCCGCTCGACGAACTCCCGCTGGACAGCGCCCGTACGGCCGTCCTCGTCCAGGACAAGGACCCGGTGCTGCTGTCCGGCACGCTGCGCGAGCTGCTCGACGTACCCGCGTCGGGTGCGGTGGCGCCGCGGGAGGCGCTGGCCGCCGCACAGTGCGACGACGTGCTGGCGGCCCTCGTGCAGGGCTCACTGGACGCGGCCGACCCGATGGACGCCCGCATCACCGAACGCGGCCGGTCCCTGTCCGGTGGCCAGCGCCAGCGGCTCGCGCTCGCCCGGTCGCTGGTAACGGACCCGGAGGCGCTCGTTCTCGACGAGCCGACCTCGGCCGTCGACTCGCACACCGAGGCCCGGATCGCGCAGGGCGTGCGGGAGTTGCGCGAGGGGCGCACGACCGTGGTGTTCACCTCCTCCCCGCTGCTGCTGGACCGAGCCGACCGGGTGGTGTTCCTCCACGACGGCGAGGCCCTGGCGGTCGGCGCCCACCGTGAACTCGTACGGACCGAGCCCCGCTACCGGGCCGTGGTCACCCGCGAGACGGACGACGAGGCCGCGCTCAACAGCTCCGTCGCCCTGAAGGACGTCCTGCAGGAACTGGAAGAGATCGAGGAGAAGGCATGATCGGCGTCGCGCCACCGGCGTACGACCCGGCGGCCCCGACAACGGCGAACACCCTGCCCGTCGGCGCCCCCGAGACCGTCCGCGCCTACGTGGCCGAACTGCTGCGCCGGCACCGGCGGGCGTTCCTGCTGCTGGTCGCCGTCAACACCGCCGCAGTGATCGCCTCGATGGCCGGTCCCTGGCTGCTGGGCGGACTGGTGGAGCGGGTGTCCGACGGCGTCGGGAACCTGCGGCTGGAGCTCACGGCCGGGCTCTTCGTGGCCGCACTGGCCGTCCAGGCCGTGTTCGTCCGTCAGGTGCGCCTGCGCGGCGCGATGCTGGGCGAGCGGATGCTGGCCGACCTGCGCGAGGACTTCCTCGTCCGGTCGGTCGGGCTGCCGCCCGGGGTGCTGGAGCGGGCCGGGACCGGTGACCTGCTGTCGCGCATCACGACGGACATCGACCGCCTCGGCAACGCCATGCGCGAGGCCGTGCCGCAGCTGTCGATCGGCGTGGTGTGGGTGTTCCTGCTGATGGGCGGGCTGGTGATCACGGCGCCGCCGCTGGCGCTCGCCGTGCTGCTCGCCCTGCCGCTGCTGATCGTCGGCTGCCGCTGGTACTTCCGGCGGGCGCCCTCGGCCTACCGTTCCGAGGCCGCCGGGTACGCCGCCGTGGCCGCCGCGCTCGCCGAGACCGTGGACGCCGGGCGCACCGTCGAGGCCCATCGCCTCGGCGAGCGCCGCATCGCGCTGTCCGAGCGGCGGATCCGCGAGTGGACGGCCTGGGAGCGCTACACGCTGTGGCTGCGGTCGGTGCTCTTCCCGGTCATCAACGTCACCCACGTGACCGTGCTCGCGTCGGTCCTGATGATCGGCGGTGTGTTCGCCCTGCACGGGTGGATCGACGTCGGCCAGCTGACGACCGGCGCGCTGATCGCCCAGATGCTGGTCGACCCGGTGGGCATGATCCTGCGCTGGTACGACGAGCTGCAGGTGGCCCAGGTGTCGCTGGCCCGGCTCGTCGGGGTCCGGGACATCGAGCCGGACGCCGGGGATCCGTCGGTGGCCCCCGAGGGACGACACGTGCACGCCGACCGGGTTCACTTCGGCTACCTCGAGGGCGTCGACGTCCTGCGCAAGGTGTCCCTGGAGGTCGCTCCCGGCACCCGGCTGGCCCTGGTCGGCCCGTCGGGCGCGGGCAAGTCCACGCTGGGCCGGCTGCTCGCCGGGATCTACGCGCCCCGGGACGGCCGGATCACCCTGGGCAGCGCCGAACTGTCCCGGATGCCCGCCGAGCACGTCCGCTCCCACGTGGCCCTGGTCAACCAGGAACACCACGTCTTCGTGGGCTCCCTGCGCGACAACCTCCGGCTCGCGCGGACCGGCGCGGTCGACGCCGAACTGTGGGCGGCGCTGGGAGCGGTCGACGCCGACGGCTGGGCCCGGGCGCTGGAGGACGGCCTGGACACCGAGGTCGGCTCGGGCGGCCTGGCGCTCACCCCGGCCCAGGCCCAGCAGATCGCGCTGGCCCGCCTGGTGCTGGCCGACCCGCACACGCTGGTCCTGGACGAGGCGACGTCCCTGCTCGATCCGCGCGCCGCCCGCAACCTGGAACGGTCCCTGGCCCGGGTCCTCGACGGCCGCACCGTCGTCGCCATCGCCCACCGGCTGCACACGGCCCACGACGCCGACGTCATCGCCGTCGTCGAGAGCGGCCGGATCAGCGAGCTGGGCAGCCACGAGGAGCTGGTCGCGGCGGACGGGGCGTATGCGGCGCTGTGGCGGTCCTGGCACGGGTGAGCACCTCGTCGTACCAGGCGGCGCGCCCCTCGGGGGCGGTGTGGCCGTGTCCTTGGCGTTGCGCAGTCCCGAACCGGGGTGGAAGGCTGGAATCAGGCACCGGCTCGGGGAACGCCCGGGAACCAGTGGTCCGGGTGGCGTCAGTGCTCCGTGGCGGCAGCCCGGCACGGGCCCCGTGAGAACGGGCCCGTCCCACCCCCTGGGAGGTACCCGTGAACAGCTCCGACGGCTGGGGAGACGACGTCTACCAGCCGGACCAGGACGAGCAGAGGGAGGACACGGGGCTGCTCGACGCCGAGGACACCCTGGAGAACGACGGCGTCGAAGATCCCCTCGACCGGGGATGGTCTCCTCCCGAGCGGCCCTGGGCCGTCGAGCACCTCGGGGTGACGGCGGCCGAGCGGCAGCAGGGCGAGACACTGGACCAGCGGCTCTCCGAGGAGCTTCCGGACGCCGCCGCCCCGGACGGTGACGGCCTCGGGGACTGTGCGGGCACCGACGGGGAACTCCTGGACAACGAGGTCGGCGCCGAGCGCTCCGGCCGGCTCGTGGCACCCGACGAGGGCGCCCACGAGGACGAGGAGGAGGCGCTGGTCGCCATGGACGTGGGCATCGACGGCGCCGCCGCGTCGGCCGAGGAGGCCGCGGTGCACATCGTCGACGAGGACACCCTGTCCGGCTGATCGCAGAACCGGCCCGAGCCGCCCGAGGAGCATCCATGCAGCAGGACGAGCACCCCGACTACCACCCCGTCGTCTTCCGCGACCGCGCCGCCGGGTACGCGTTCCTCACCCGGTCCACCGCGACCAGTGACCTGACCATCGAGTGGGACGACGGCGAGACCTACCCGGTCGTGGACGTGGAGATCTCCTCGGAGAGCCACCCCTTCTACACGGGCAAGGCCCGCACGGTGGACACGGAGGGCCGGGTCGCCGCGTTCGAGCGGCGCTACGGCGGCGGCTGAGACACGTCTCGGGGCTGCACCCTGAGACGTGTCTCGGAGCTGCGCTCAGATGAAGTTGAGCGCAGCCGCGCAGCCCACCCCGCCGAGCAGCATGAACACCGGCATCAGCACCTTCAGCTCGACCCAGCTGCCCGCCCGGAACCGCATGACCTTCGGCGGCCCGACCGGGTACCAGCGCTTGCGCCCCACCGGGATGGGCCACAGGATCGGGCAGCCGGACACGGTGAGCGCGTCCCCGATGTCGTGCACGATCGCGCCCAGCACCACCGGCAGTCCCAGCCACAGGTACTCCTGGCCCGGTGCCGTGAACAGCCAGTCCGCACCGTTGCCCGGTTTGTCCAGTATGCCCGCGAGGATCCACGCGGTGGTCGCGGCCAGCAGCCACACCAGGACCTCACTGCTGGAGCCGCGCGTCGCCCGCCACAGCAGGCCCTCGATGGCCAGGACCATGTGCACGAAGAGGACCGCGAGCACGCCCCAGCGGTCGCTGGTGATCGCCACGACCGAGGTGCCCGCACCGATCAGGACCGCCCACAGCCAGGTGTGCGTCAGCGTGCGGTGCCCGCCGGAGCGGCGCGGGTCGCCCTGCTTCTTGGTGGCCTTGTAGACGGCGTACGACAGCTTGTCCACGATCTCGCACAGCCAGCGCGACACCGGCCCGAAGGACCGGGAGATGGTGGCCGCCTTGTGGTCGAGGTCCGGGGCGAGGGCTGCTCCGGCGCAGATCAGAGCGCCGACGAGAAGGACCGGCCAGGGCATCGGGTGGCCGGCTGCCGCAGCGGCCGCACCGACGCCGAGCCAGGCGGCGGCTCCCGACAGAGAGTGTGCTGGTCCCATCATGGCCGTGGCCCGCCTCATTCCTCATGTGCCGCTGTCCAGTTGACCGGGCGCGCTGACGTCCCGTCGGCGGCCCAGCGTAGCGTTCGTGATCTTCGGGCCCACAGCCGATTCCCGCATCGGGCACCGGGCCGGGCAAGATGGGGGCGTGACCCTCATCGATCAGCTGCCGCGGACCCCCGACCCCGACGCCCTGTACGAAGCCTTCGAGTCGTGGGCCGGCGAGCGGGGTCTGACGCTCTACCCCCACCAGGAGGAGGCGCTGATCGAGGTGGTCTCCGGTGCGAACGTGATCGTGTCGACGCCCACCGGCTCCGGCAAGAGCATGATCGCGGCGGGTGCGCACTTCGCTGCCCTCGCCCGTGACGAGGTCACCTTCTACACCGCCCCGATCAAGGCCCTGGTGTCGGAGAAGTTCTTCGAGCTGTGCAAGATCTTCGGCACCGAGAACGTCGGCATGCTGACCGGCGACGCGTCGGTCAACGCCGACGCCCCAGTCATCTGCTGCACCGCCGAGGTACTGGCGTCGATCGCGCTGCGCGACGGCAAGGACGCCGACGTCGGTCAGGTCGTGATGGACGAGTTCCACTTCTACGCCGAGGGCGACCGCGGCTGGGCCTGGCAGATCCCGATCCTGGAGCTGCCGCAGGCGCAGTTCGTACTGATGTCGGCCACGCTCGGCGACGTCGCCTTCTTCGAGAAGGACCTCGCCCGCCGCACCGGTCGCCCCACCGCGGTGGTCCGCTCGGCGACCCGCCCGGTGCCGCTGTCCTACGAGTACCGCTACACCCCGCTCACCGAGACCCTCACCGATCTGCTGTCCGCCCGGCAGGCGCCCGTCTACATCGTGCACTTCACGCAGGCCCAGGCCGTGGAGCGGGCACAGGCGCTGATGAGCATCAACATGTGCTCGAAGGAGGAGAAGGAGAAGATCGCCGAGCTGATCGGCAACTTCCGCTTCACCACCAAGTTCGGCCGCAATCTCTCCCGCTACGTCCGGCACGGCATCGGCGTGCACCACGCCGGCATGCTGCCCAAATACCGCCGCCTGGTGGAGAAGCTCGCCCAGGCCGGTCTGCTGAAGGTCATCTGCGGCACCGACACGCTCGGCGTGGGCGTCAACGTCCCCATCCGCACCGTGCTGTTCACGGCCCTCACCAAGTACGACGGCACCCGCGTACGCACCCTGCGGGCCCGCGAGTTCCACCAGATCGCGGGCCGCGCCGGGCGGGCCGGGTACGACACGGAGGGCTTCGTCGTCGCGCAGGCGCCCGAGCACGTCGTCGAGAACGAGAAGGCCCTCGCCAAGGCGGGCGACGACCCCAAGAAGCGCCGCAAGGTCGTCCGCAAGAAGGCCCCCGAGGGCTTCGTCGCCTGGTCGGAGCAGACGTTCGAGAAGCTCATCGGCTCCGAGCCGGAGCCGCTGACGTCCCGCTTCCGCGTGACGCACACAATGCTGCTGTCCGTGATCGCCCGTCCCGGCAACGCCTTCGAGGCGATGCGACGGCTGCTGGAGGACAACCACGAGCCGCGCAAGCAGCAGCTGCGGCACATCCGCCGGGCCATCGCGATCTACCGCTCGCTGCTGGACGGCGGCATCGTCGAGAAGCTCGACCGGCCGGACGCCGAGGGCCGTATCGTCCGGCTCACGGTCGACCTCCAGCAGGACTTCGCGCTCAACCAGCCGCTGTCCACCTTCGCCCTCGCCGCCTTCGAACTGCTCGACCCCGAGTCGCCCTCGTACGCGCTCGACATGGTGTCGGTCGTGGAGTCCACGCTCGACGACCCGCGGCAGATCCTCGCCGCCCAGCAGAACAAGGCGCGCGGCGAGGCCGTGGCCCAGATGAAGGCGGACGGCGTCGAGTACGAGGAGCGCATGGAGCGCCTCCAGGACATCACGTACCCGAAGCCCCTGGAGGAGCTGCTCTTCCACGCGTACGACACGTACCGCAAGAGCCACCCCTGGGTCGGTGACCATCCGCTGTCGCCGAAGTCCGTGATCCGCGACATGTACGAACGCGCGTTGTCCTTCACCGAGTTGGTGTCCCACTACGAGCTGGCCCGCACCGAGGGCATCGTGCTGCGCTATCTCGCCGGCGCCTTCAAGGCCCTCGACCACACCGTCCCGGACGACCTCAAGTCCGAGGACCTCCAGGACCTGATCGCCTGGCTGGGCGAGATGGTGCGCCAGGTCGACTCCAGCCTGCTGGACGAGTGGGAGCAGCTGGCCAACCCGGCGGAGATGACCGCCGAGGAGGCCCAGGAGAAGGCCGACGAGGTCAAGCCGGTCACCGCCAACGCGCGCGCCTTCCGTGTCCTGGTCCGCAACGCCATGTTCCGCCGTGTGGAGCTGGCCGCCCTCGACCAGGTCGGGGAGCTGGGCGAGATGGACGGCGAGTCCGGCTGGGACGCTGACGCGTGGGGCGAGGCGATGGACAAGTACTGGGACGAGTACGAGGATCTCGGCACCGGCCCCGACGCCCGCGGCCCCAAGCTGCTGCTGATCGAGGAGGAGCCGGACAACGCCCTGTGGCGGGTCCGGCAGATCTTCCACGACCCGAACGGCGACCACGACTGGGGCATCAGCGCGGAGGTCGATCTCACGGCCTCGGACGCGGAGGGCCGCGCGGTGGTCCGTGTGACCGACGTCGGCCAGCTGTGACGGGCCGGGCAGCAGCGAGCACAGGAGAATCCCACCCATGACGACCAACCCGGCCGAGAGGCTCGTCGACCTGCTCGACCTGGAGCAGATCGAGGTCAACATCTTCCGCGGCCGCAGCCCGCAGGAGTCCCTGCAGCGGGTCTTCGGCGGTCAGGTGGCGGGGCAGGCGCTGGTCGCCGCCGGCCGCACCACCGAGGGCGACCGTCCCGTGCACTCGCTGCACGCGTACTTCCTGCGCCCCGGACGGCCGGGGGTTCCGATCGTCTACCAGGTCGAGCACGTGCGCGACGGGCGGTCGTTCACCACCCGCCGGGTCACGGCCGTGCAGCAGGGTCGCACGATCTTCAACCTCACCGCCTCCTTCCACAAGCCGGAGGAGGGCAGCTTCGAGCACCAGCTGCCTCCCGCCCGCAAGGTCCCGGACCCGGAGGCGCTGCCCACCGTCACGGACGAGATCCGCGAGCACCTGGGCACACTGCCCGAGCAGCTGGAGCGGATGGCCCGCCGCCAGCCCTTCGACATCCGCTACGTGGACCGGCTGCGCTGGACCGTCGAGGCGGCCCGCGACGCCGAGCCGCGCAGCGCCGTGTGGATGCGCGCGGTCGGGCCGCTCGGCGACGATCCGCTCGTGCACACCTGCGCCCTCACCTACGCCAGCGACATGACCCTCCTGGACGCCGTCCGCATCCCGGTCGAGCCGCTGTGGGGCCCGCGCGGCTTCGACATGGCATCGCTGGACCACGCCATGTGGTTCCACCGCCCGTTCCGCGCGGACGACTGGCTCCTCTACGACCAGGAGTCGCCGATCGCGGTCGGCGGCCGTGGCCTGGCCCGGGGCCGGATCTACGACCGTGAGGGCCGTCTCGTCGTGTCCGTGGTGCAGGAGGGGCTCTTCCGGAAGCTGGGCTGACCTTCGCCGCCGGGCCCTGCTCGCCGGGATCCCGACCGTCGGGGCCCCGGTCGCTGTGATCCTGCCCGTCGGGGCCCTGGTCGCTGTGATCCTGCCCGGGTGTTCCCGATCGCGCCCCGGACCGGATCCGGCGACCATGGCAGGACCAGGCACCGCCGACGTCACACGCCCGCCGGTCCGGGAGGTGACCACGCTGCACACCGTGCTGCCCGTCGTGTTCGCGATCTGCGCCGCCTTCAGTAACGCGGTCGCCACCGTGCTGCAGCGCAAGGCGGCGCTCACCGTGCCCGCCTCCCAGGGGCTGCGGGCCGGGCTGATCGTCGATCTGCTGCGCCGGCCGGTATGGCTGGCCGGCATCCTCGCGGTGATCGGCGCCGCCGTCTGCCAGGCGCTGGCACTGGCCACCGGGCCGTTGACCATCGTGCAGCCGCTGTTCGTGCTGGAACTGCCGCTCACCCTCGTCGTCGCCTCTCTGCTGTTGCACCGGCACCTGCCGGGAAGGGGCTGGCTGGCCGTCACGGTCGTGGTGGCCGGTCTGGCGATCGCGCTCGCCGCGGCCTCCCCCGCGGGCAACCGCACGCATGTGGCACTGGACCGCTGGATTCCCGCGCTCGCGGTGTGCGCGGGGGCGGTCGTGGCCCTCGCCGTCGCGGCCCTCCGGCGGCCGGAGGGCCGGGCCCGGGCGGCCTGCCTGGGCGCCGCGACGGCGATCAGCTATGCGGTGACCGCGGCACTGATGAAGGCCGCCACCCACATCCTCGACGAGCAGGGCCTCGTGGCCTTCCTCACCGCCTGGCAGACGTACGCCTTCGCCGCCACCGGCGTGGGCGCGCTGTTCCTGCTGGAGAACGCCATGCAGGCCGGTCCTCTGGTCGCCTCGCAGCCCGTACTCACCCTCGGCGACGCCCTGGTGAGCTTCACCCTCGGCATCACCCTGTACGAGGAGACCGTCCGCTCGGGTTGGTGGCTGCTGCCCCAGCTGATCGGCGTCGCGCTGATCGCCGCGGGGGTGTTCGCGCTGGCTCGCATTCCGTTCACACAGTCGCTGGTGGCCCCCGAGGACGAGCGCGAGACTGCCTCGGCACCCTGACCACGAAGTCCCCGGCAGAACGCCACCGGTCGGGGCAGCACGACCGTGGTGGCGCGGGCTGTCGGCCAGGTTTCGCCGCTCAACCGTCCGCCTGGCATCGCGGGCACCACACCGTGCCCCGGCCCGCCATACGGGTCCGGCGCAGCCCGGCGCCGCACCGCGGGCACCTCGGGTCGCCGTCGTCCTGGTGACCGGTGAGCCAGGAGTCACGGGGCGGTACGCAGCCGGCGGCCACGGACGAGCGCAGGGTGCGGCGCATCTCGCTGTACAGGCGACGGCGGTCCTCCGGGGTGAGATCACGCGCCCCGTGGTCGGGGCGCAGCCGGGCCCGCCACAGGATCTCGTCGGCGAGCAGATTGCCGAGCCCGGCGAGCACGGACTGGTCGGTGAGGGCCGTCTTGAGGTACCCCCTCCTTGACGAGAGCGCCTCCTCGAACCCCGCCCGGTCCACCGTCAGCGCATCGGGTCCCTGCCTCCGCAGCAGCCGGTCGACATCGGACTCGTCGTGGGCCAGCCACAGCCCCTGCAGTTTGCGCTGGTAACGGAAGCGCAGCTCGCGGTCGCCGCCCAGGATGAACAGGACGCGGTCATGTGTCTCGACGGGGTCCTCGACCTGCCCGCAGACCAGCCGCCCGGTCATGCCGAAGTGCAGGACGAGGGTGGGGCCGCCGGTGCGGGCCAGCAGCCACTTGCCGTGCCGCTCCGGCGTACCGAAGCGCCGCCCTTCGAGGGCGTCCCGCAGCCTCCGGGTGCCGACGCCGTGCAGAACACCCGGGTCCCGCACGTCGACCCGGCGGATCAGGCGTCCCTTCGCGCAGGACTCGAGGACCTGCCGGAATCCTTCTACGTCGGGCAGTTCGGGCACGACCGGCGCGTCAGGTTTCCTGCAGGACGGAGAGCACGTTCCCCGCCGGGTCGGTGAACCAGGCGATCAGTGGGCCGCCGCCGCGGAAGATGCCCTTGTCGTCCGTCTTGAGGTGGTCGTAGCGCTCGAAACGCACCCCTTTTCCGCCCAGCTCGTCCACCGCGGCCTCGATGTCGTCGACCGGGAAGTTGAGGATGGTGAACGTGGCCGGCGTGTGGTCCGGCTTGGGGTAGACCAAGGTGTCCCGGTCACCCGCGATGTGCAGGATCAGCAGCCCGTTCTCCTCCGACACCCGGAGACCGAGCGTGTCGGCGTAGAACGCCTTGGCCGCGTCGATGTCGTCCACCGAGAACCCGCTGAACGCCTTCGTCGTACCGAACATGGTCGCCTCCCGGACATAGTCTGCTGAGGGTGTGACCTCGGCGCATCCGGAAAGTCATCGGTCGACGGGCCGCCCGGCGGTGACGCCGACGGCCCGTTCACCCGGTCGGCCGCCGGCCTCTGCGGCGGAACCAGCGCAGCAGACCGTGGGAAGGGGTACGGCCCGAGGGTGCGGGGGGCCGCTCCCCCGCCGGGGCGGGGGATGAAGCGGGGGCTGCTGCCGATGGCACGGGCGGAGGTGACCCGAGCGGCCTTGAACTCGGTCGCGGTGCCGGGCGTGAGATGGAGGGTTCCGACGCTGATGGAGGTGTCGGCAAAGGTGCCGTGGTCGCGGGGTCGTGCCGGCGGGCCGTCTCCATCGTGTGAGCCAGGTCCGCTCGGAACCAGGCCACCTCGTCCGGTTCGCTCGCCGTCATCAGCGTCTCGGCCAGCTCGGCGGTGGGTGAACCGGGGGTGCCGTGCGCCGGGAGCCGGGGGCGGCGGCGAGCGAGGCGGTCTCGCTCCTCGGGGTCCTGGACGACGTCCGCCACATCGGCCGGATCGAGGAGGGTGGCGACCGCTGCCGCGTGGGCCCAGGGATCGTCACCGGCCTGCCGGGTCAGGAAGCCGACGTGACGCCCCCGCCAGTTGCGGGGCCGCCGGTCCATTCCGGCCTTCAGCCCTTCCCGGATCTCCAGGGGCACTCGGCGGGCGGTCAGCAGCCGGGCGTTGCTCCTCTCGGCCGCGAACTGCCGCAGTTCTTCGGCCAGATAGAGCCAGACGACGGTCCGGTAGCGGTTCAGGTAGAACGTCACCGGAACCAACAGGCCGTAACGCGCGAGGCCTGTGAACCTGGTGGGCGCCACCCCCATGAGCTCGGCGCCCTGGGTGGTGCCGGCGGTCGCGACGCGTTCGCGCAGGGCGCCCGGGAAACCGTCCCCGGAGCGCAGCCGGTCGATCTCGGCCCCGGCCACGTGCCTGCCCCCGCCTCCTTCGTCGGGAACGGTCCGGATGAGCCCCAGGTTCACCGCGAGGTCGAACTCACGGCGCCTGAGCTCCAGTTCACGGGCGGCCCGGCTCGGGGCGCAGGTGGTGCGGTCGGATGTCGTGCTGATACGTGCCATGGTCGGTCTCCCCCGTGGAGTCAGCGGCTCACGCCGTGCGCGGTGGTCGCGGTGCGGTGACCGTGCGCTGTGGTCGCGGTGCAGTGGCCATGCTCGGTGGCCGTTTTCGACGGCCGATCTGCGGTGGCCGTGCGAAAAACCGTAGCCGCTTCGGCGAATCTCGCGCCGAGCCTGTGGAAAACCCCACGGGGGATGACGAACGTGCAGGTCAGAGGTCTGTGATCGGTTTTGGTTCAGGCTGGCGGGCATCGACGTCGAGACGCTCGCCGACGCGGTTGACCAGCAGTGTCATCTCGTAGGCGATCTGGCCGATGTCGGCTTCCGCGCCGCTGAGGACGCACAGACAGCTGCCCGTGCCGGCCGCCGTGACGAACAGCACCGCGTCGTCGAACTCGATCATCGTCTGGCGTACGCTGCCCGCCCCGAAGTGCCGTCCGGAGCCCTTGGCCAGGCTGTGCAGCCCGGACGACACGGCCGCGAGGTGCTCGGCGTCCTCGCGGCGCAGTCCGGTGCTCGCGCCGGTCACCAGGCCGTCGTTGGACAGGACCAGTGCGTGCCGCACTTCGTGGACGCGCTCGGTCAAGTCGTCCAGCAGCCAGTCGAGTCCCTGGTTCTGCGCCATCTTCCGGTCTCCCCGTTTTCTCCCCGTGCGAATGTCCTCCTGGCCGGAGGACCTCCTTGTCAGCCTTCCCCACGACCGCGGTCGGGGCAAGGAGGACGGGAGCCATGGCAGAGAAGATGACCGACGCGCGCCGGCCGGGCGGCCGTCGCGGACCGACCGCGCGGGCCCCGTCTTCGCTCAGCCGACCGAGTCGAGCAGCCGGGCGGTGTGCATCCGCCCGGCGTACTCGACGAGCCGGATCAGCACCTCCTTTCCCGAGTCGCGGTCACGGGCGTCGCACAGCACCACGGGGGTGCCCCTGTCGAGGTCGAGTGCGCGCGAGACGTCCGGGCCGCCGTGCCGGCGGGCGCCGGCGAAGCAGTTGACGGCCACGACGAACGGGATGCGCCGGTGCTCGAAGTAGTCGACCGCGGGAAAGCAGTCCTCCAGGCGGCGGGTGTCCGCGAGGACCACCGCGCCGAGCGCCCCCTGCGACAACTCGTCCCACAGGAACCAGAAGCGGTCCTGGCCCGGCGTGCCGAACAGGTACAGGGAGAGGCCGGACCGGATGGTGATGCGTCCGAAGTCCATGGCGACGGTCGTGGTGGTCTTGTGGTCCACACCGTCGGTGTCGTCCACCGACTGCCCCGCCTCGCTGAGGAGTTCCTCGGTGCGCAGCGGCCGGATCTCGCTGACCGCGCCCACCAGGGTCGTCTTGCCCACGCCGAATCCGCCGGCGACCAGAATCTTCAACGCCAGCGCGGCGGTCTCGCCGTCCGGGGTGTCGGAGTGCTCGGAGACCATTGATCACTTCTCTCAGGAGTGCCGGGTGTCGGGAGTGCCGTGCGTGGGCAGTTCGGGGGGCCGGGAGTGCGTGCTTGTGGAATCCGGGTGCCGGGAGTGCCGTGCTGGGGGAATCCCGGTGCCGGGAGTGCAGGGTGTGTACATGGGTGCGGTTTGCGTCGGCGCGTCGGGATCACAGCGCTCGCAGGCCGGCGATCACCTCGCGCAGGATGCGTTCGTCGGGCAGTTGCGCCGGGGGGACGGGACGGCTGACGGTGACACAGCCGAGTTCCATGAGATCGCCGAGGAGGACCCTGACCACACCGACGGGCAGGTCCGCCCCTGCGGCGAGTTCAGCGACCGACTGGGTCTCCGGGCGGCACAGGTCGATGAGGTTGCGGTGTTCCGGGCCGAGCGGGGCGTCGTCCACCCCGGGTGCCTCCGGGTCCAGCGAGACCAGGGCGATCAGGTCGAACCGTACGCCGGTGGGGCCGGGCCGGGTGCGTCCGCCCGTCATGGCGTAGGGGCGGACGAGCGGGCCGGCCTCGTTGTCGTACCAGTGGCTGCCCTGCTCGTGCGGGGTGCCCGTCATGTCCTCGGTCATCTGCACGGACCGTTCTCCAGGTTCATCCGGCGACGGGTGGCCGCGCGGCCGAGCGGGGCGCCGTGCCGAGGTGCTCGCCGACGCGCTTGATCAGGCGGGCCATCTCATAGGCCACGAGGCCGATGTCGGCGGTGACGGCGGTCAGGAGGGCGAGGCAGGAGCCGTCGCCCGCGGCGGCCACGAACAGGAAGCCCTCGTCCATCTCCACCATGGTCTGACGGACTCCGCCGGCGCCGAAGTGCCGTCCCGCGCCCTTGGCAAGGCTGTGGAAACCCGAGGCGACCGCCGCGAGGTGCTCGGCGTCCTCGCGGCGCAGGCCGGACGAGGCGCCCACCGCGAGGCCGTCGTTGGACAGCACCACGGCGTGCCGGACGTCGCTCACGCGGAGCACCAGATCGTCCAGCAGCCAGTCGAGTTCGCCGGCTCGCCGGGCGGACTGTGTGCTCGGATCCTGGATCATGCGGGGTCTCCTTCGCTGCTGTCGCTGCCCGTCGCGTGGCCGGGAACGGTGCCGCGGCCGGGTTGCCTGCCGCCGCCGCGCGCCCAGCCGTCGCGGTAGGCGGCCATGCGGTCGCGCACGAGTTCGGGTGTCCGCTCGTCGTCCAGGGCGGCGGACGCGGACGGCTGTTCCTCGGGGCGCTTGTCGCGCAGTTGGGGCGCGAGGCTGGCCTGACGTACCCGGCGCGGAAGGTCGTCGTGGTCTTCGGGCTGCTGCGGTGGGCGGTGCAGTCGCAAGGTGGCGACTCCTGGGGGTGGGGGCTGGCTCGGGGTCTCCAGGTGACGCGGGCCGTCCGCGTGACGTGAGGGTTCCGCGTGTCGTGACGTCTCCGCGCGGTGGGAGAGATCCGCGTGAGACGAGGTCTCGGGCCCCGCGGCGGACGGCACGGGGGCAACAAGGGCCCGCCGGTCGTGGTGGGCGGGGACGGCGTCCTGCGGCGGTGTGTCCTCGGGCACGCGCGCACAGGTGTGGGCCTCGGGCTGCAGCGCGGGTTCCACCGCTTCGGGGGAGCGTGGTGCCGGGCCCGTGTGAAGGAGCGGGGTGGGCAGCAGGACGACCGCGGTGGTGCCGCCGTACGGGGAGGTCTTCAGGTGGACCTTGACGTCGTGCCGGGCGGCGAGCCTGCTGACCACGAACAGGCCGAGCCGGTCGCTGTCGAACAGGTCGAGTGCCTCGGACTGGGCGATGCGGCGGTTGGCTTCCGCGAGGGTCTCGTCGCCCATGCCGAGGCCGCGGTCCTCGACCTCGACGGCGTAGCCGTTGCCGACGGGTTCGCCGGTGACGCGCACCCGCGTGTGGGGCGGGGAGAACTGGGCGGCGTTCTCGATGATCTCGGCCAGGAGATGAGTGAGGTCGGCGACGGCCGCGCCGGCGACGGCCGCTTCGGGGAGGTGCCGTACCTCCACGCGCGCGTAGTCCTCCACTTCGGAGACGGCCGCGCGGACCACGTTCGTCAGGGAGACCGGCATGCGCCAGGCCCGGCCCGGGGCGGCCCCGGAGAGGATGATCAGGCTCTCCGCGTGCCGCCTCATACGGGTGGTGAGGTGGTCGAGGCGGAAAAGGTCGCTCAGCTCGTCGGGATCGTCGGAGCGGCGTTCCATGCTGTCGAGGAGGGCCAGCTGCCGGTGGACGAGGATCTGGCTGCGGCGGGCGAGGTTGACGAAGACGCCGGAGATTCCGCTGGCGAGTTCGGCGCGTTCCACGGCGGCCCGCAGCGCTGCTCGGTGCACCGTGGTGAGGGCCTCGGCGACCTGCCCCGTCTCGTCCTCCGCGGACGCTCCGGGCGGTGCCTCGGCGCGGATGTCGATCTCCTCGCCCGCGCGCAGTCTGCGCATGGCGTCGGGCAGTTTGCGCCGGGCGATCTCCAGGGCGCTGTTGCGCAGGCCTTCCAGTTCCACCACGAGGCCGCGGCCGATGCGCACGGAGATGACGAGCGAGGCGGCGACGGCGGCGAGGCCGAGCAGGACGGCGGCGCCGGCCGGGGTGAGCAGTCCCCGGGTGAACGGGTCGGCCCGCTCGGCGACCCCGCGTGCCGCGTCGTTCTCGATGATGCGCATGCCGTTCTGCACACGCGCGTGTGCCGTGTTCCAGCCGCTCTCGGGTGCCGCTTCGACCGCCTTGGTGCCCGGCGCCCGGGTAAGGACGACGTCCTCGGCGTCGCCCAGGCCGGCGTAGGCGCTGCTGTCGGCGAGGGCCTCCCACGCGGAGCGTTCGACGCCGCTCAGGTCCGCGACGGCCGCTTCGGTGAGCGTACGGCGCAGGTCGACGGCGCCGGTGAAGAGCCGCAGCCGCTCCCCCGTCAGGGTGCCGTCCAGGCGGGCGCTCCCCAACAGCGCGTCCTCCTGGGCCAACGCCTCGCCCGCGCGGGCCAGTTCGAGCAGCACGCGCGCGTCGGATCCGAGGTCGGCGTCCTGGATGCCGGTGAGGGCGCCTCCGACGCCGAACGCGGCCGAGATGGTCCGGGTGTAGCGGTCGTACGTCTCGGCCCAGCCGGCGCGCCGGTCCCGTACCGCGGTGCGCAGGGGCCGCAGTTGCTCGGCGGAGGAGACGAACGTCTTCAGCCGCTGGGCGACTCCGGCGGGCAGTTCCCCGCTGTCGGCGACGGTGCTGCCCTGCCCGAGCCGCAGTCGCGCGACGGCCCGGTCGGTGCGCCGGGCCAGCTCGTCCAGTTCACCGGTCCGGACGGCGGACGGGTCGGTGGCGTGACGTACGGCGGCGGCACGTTCGGCCTGGAGGGCGGTGACTGCGGCGGAGACGGGGGCGCGGACGGTGGCGTCGACGCGCTGGACCTGCCGGAGCCGGGAGACGTCCTGGGCGGTGGTGACGGTGGCGTATCCCCACAGGGCCAGGAGGGAGACTACCGGCACCATCAGCAGGCAGACGATCTTGGCGCGTACGGTGCGGGGGCGTATGTGCCAGCGCTCCGCGCGCGCGGGCGCCTCGTCCGGTGCGGTGTCCGAGGGCGTGCCGGGGCTCTCGTCGGCCGGTGGTCCGGCGTGCGCGCGGCGTCCGCGCACGGGAGGGGACGGCGCCTCGGCGCCGGCTGTGGGGGTCCTACGGGGTGTGCGCATGGACTCCTCGCTCGGGAGTGGGTCGGAGGGCTGAGGGCCGGCGTCCTGGCTGGGCTCCCAGGGAGCCCGGAGCGCATGGCCCGACGGGGAGGGGCTGTCCGTACGGGTGGTCACGCCACCGCCGCCCGGATCGTTGGGACGGCCCCTCCTTGTCCGCCGGGCGCCCTCAGTGCGAGGCATGCCCTGACCACCCCTCGGGGCCGTTCGGCCGGTCCGCGGTCTCGGGCCGCCTCGTGGCTAGGGGGCGGCGCTCCGGACCGGGCGCTGGGCCGAGGCGGACGCCGCACGCTCCCCCGCTGTCGGCGACAGCGCGACGAAGGCCGACGTCAGGAAGAGGTAGGAGCCGAGGCCGACGGCGAGGGGGAAGATGAACTGCATCGCCGAGGCCCCGGGCAGGGCCTCCCCGGAGGGTGTGACGCGCACGCCCACCGCGAACATCCCGGTGTAGTGCATGCTGCTGACCGCGGCGCCCATGATCAGGGAGGCGATGGTGACCGCCACGGGCGACTTGATGTTGAGGGCAGCCCACAGGGCCGCCGTGGCGGCGACGACCGCGATCAGCACGGAGAGCGCGACGAGCAGCGGGTCGTAGGTCACGTCGCCGTGCAGCCGGACGGCCGCCATGCCCAGGTAGTGCATGCTCGCGACGCCGAGGCCGGTGGTGAGTCCGCCGGCGAGCAGGGCGCGGCCGCGGTTCTTGCCGTAGCCGACGGCGAAGACACCGGCGCAGACGACGACCATGGCGACGAGCAGACTCAGCAGCGTGAGCGGAACGTCGTAGCGGATGTCGGTGCCTGTGACGCCGAAACCGAGCATGGCCACGAAGTGCATGGTCCAGATGCCGGTGCCGATCGCGGAGGCGGCGGTGACGAGCCAGTTGCGGCGCGAGCGCCCGGTGGTGGCGAGCGCGCGGACGGTGCAGCGCAGACCGAGTGCGGCGCCTATGCAGGCCATCACGTACGACAGTGCGGGGGTCAGCCACCCCAGGGCTGCGTGGTCCAGGTGTCCCATGGCCCCGGGACGCTAGACCCGGCACCGGCGCCCAAAGGGGGCGCATTTCGAAAGGTGTTGGAATATGACCCAAGGCTGTACCGGAACGATCGGGTCACGCTCGAACGTGTGCACTGAGGCGTCATCCGTGCCGGTGAGGAATCATGCGGTACATGAGCGACGAGCAGACCCGTGTACAGGAGTTCTTCACCGCCCGCGCCGCCGACTGGGACAGCCGTTTCCCCGACGACGGCCCGGCCTACGCGGCCGCGGTCGCCGAGCTCGGACTGCGTACGGGCGACCGGGTGCTGGACGCGGGCTGCGGCACCGGGCGCGCCCTGCCGCCCCTGCGGGCCGCCGTGGGGCCGTCGGGAGTGGTCCTCGGGGCCGATCTGACGCCGGCCATGCTGCGGGAGGCCGTGCGGGCCGGACGGGACCGTGACGGGCAGTTGCTGCTCACGGACGTCGCCGCGCTGCCCCTGCGCTCGCGGTCGCTGGACGCCGTGTTCGGAGCGGGCCTCGTCTCGCACCTGGGGAGCCCGGCCGACGACCTGCGGGAGCTGGCGCGTGTGGTGCGCCCCGGTGGGGTGCTGGCGCTGTTCCACCCGATCGGCAGGGCGGCGCTCGCGGCACGCCACGGCCGTCCGCTCACCCCCGAGGACCTGCGTGCCGAGCCCAACCTCCGCCCCCTGCTGGCCGGCTCGGGATGGCGCCTGACGTCGTACGTCGACGAGGACTCCCGTTTCCTGGCGCTCGCCGTGCGCGAGGACTGAGCCGGCCACCGCGTCACCGTGCCTTGTGCCCCGGCTTCATGTCACCCCGCCCGCTCGTCCGGCCGCATGCCACCCCGCCTGGCGTCCGGCTCCGTGTCACACCGCCCGGTCGTCCGGCGCAGTGTGCCGCACCGGGCAGCCCCGGACGCCCGGGACCGGGCGGGTGCCCAGGTCGGCGACCCGGTAGCCGTACGGGTAGCCCTTGATCTCCCGGTTCTGGCGGGCGAAGTGCGGGGTGCGCCGGGGCGGCAGCAGGCGGACGGCCCGGCCACGGAGCCGGACGGCGCGCCGCACCCACGCTCGCGTGGTGGCACTCGGCGGGGTGTAGCGGAAGGCGTGCAGCAGCGAGTCGTCCAGCAGCGCGAGGGTCGTGGTGCGCAGCAGGGGCGCGAGGGGGCCGGGGTACCAGGAGGCCATCAGGTCGAGCGTGGCGTCCGAGACGCGCCGGGCGTCCTCGTCCCAGGCGAAGTGGGCGGCCTCGTAGGAGTCGAGGCAGCTCTCGAACTCCTCGTAGGTCTCGGGAATGTTCTTGATCCCCATGTGCCGGCCCAGGGTTCGGTGGTGGACCGCACTGGCGACGATCTCGTGGCGTGACATCCTGCGCCAGCCATAGGCGTCGATCCACCTCTTGGGCATCACGACGAAGGTGCAGAGCACGTAGCGCATGTCGTCGTCGCTGATGTCGTAGCTGCGGTGCATCTGGTTGATGCGGCGGATCGCGGTCCTGCCCTGCTCACCGCCGAAACCGTGCTCGACGATGGTGTCCAGCAGCAGCGAGGTGTCGTCGTAGCGCTTCTGCGTCCGGTCCGTGAGCTCCGCCGTGCGCGCCAGCAGCCTGCCGATGCCGGGGACGGCGTACGTGCGGTACAGGGCCAGCTCCAGGGCGCGCGTGAAGTCCCAGGGGAACTCGTAGGCGACGCTGAGCCGGTAGATCTCCGTGGCCTCCTCGTACGGGTCCATCCGCCGGATCTGTTCGAGCCGTGAGAAGCGCTTCACCGCTCCGTCCCCCTTCTGCCACAGGTTCTGTAACTTTACGTTGACGACCGGGAGATGAACGACCGCGCACGGCAGACACAGGGGAAGGTGGTCAGCATGTGGGGCAGGTTCCGCAAAGCCGGGGGAAGGGTCGCCGATGTCCTGCGCACGGAGCCGAAGGCCGGTGGGGACAAGCGTCCGCACAATCTTTTCGAGGCGGCGGCGGCCTATGTCACGGCCTCCGCGGAGAACCGGCCGGAGCGCGCCGACGAAGCGGCGGGCTGGGTGTCGCCGGAGGCTCTGTCGTTCGGCGTGAACGAGCTGGCCTGCCGGGCCGTGGTCGCGCTGGCCCGTGAGCGCGGTCAGTCGCCGGAGACCGTGGCCCGTGAATTGCTGGGGCTGCCGGGAGCATGAGGTGCACCTCCAGGACGGCCGATTCGCCCCGTCCGCCGGAAAACTGCAGCTCCGAGTGCGCCTGCCAGGCCGTGACAAGGGGCTTGCGGGCGCATTAGGGTGCGCGCCGGTGGACGAACCGATGGGGAGGCTGGGATGGCCGGGACGGACGAGGAAGCCGTCGCCGCCGCGGACGATGCGCTCTATGTGCTCACGGCGGTGCTGCTGACGCCGGCGAAGTTCCCGAGTGTGCTGGGCGACGACTATCCCGAGGCATGCGCGGCGCTCGGTCTCGCGCCGCTCGCCGACGGGTACGGGCTGGTGCTCGGCCAGGACGGCGAGGGCGCCCGGTGGACGGTGGCCATCGACGACGTCTCGCTGGTGGCCGTCGCGATCGCGTCCTGGGACTGCGGCATGGAGTACGAGCTGTCACCCGACGAGCGCACGGTCGTCGCGGCCCTGCCCGGGTGGCCTCTCGCGGTCGCCGTCGCGGCCCCCGGAGTGCCCGCGCCGCACGATCCGGGCCCGGAGGCCGATGACCGGCCCCCGCTGGCCCCGCCGGACACCGGCGTCTGGGGTCCCGCCCAGCGGCGTCTGGGCGCGGACGAGATCGCGCTGCAATGGGCGACATGGCGGGAGCAGGTCGACGACACGGCGTTCCGGACGCCGGATTCCTCCGAGACCCCGGGTGCCCCGGCAGGCGAGGGCGCAGCGGCCGACGGACCGGACGGGAGCGGGTCGGCCGACAGACCTGTCGAGCGCGGGACGGCCGACGGACGGGACGGGCACGGGACGGCCGACAGACCTGACCGGCACGGGACGGCCGACGGACCGGACGGGCGCGGGACGAACACGCATCAGAGCGGCCACAGCGGCATCCGGCGCGTTCTCGCGGAGGCCCGCACCTACATCGACTCGCCGCCGCCGCTGGGCCGGGTCAGGTCCTCCTTCGCGCCGGGTGACGCCCGGACCCTGCGGGCCGACGGTCCGGGCTGGTCGCTGGTCGCGCGGACCGACGACATCGCGTTCGTGCTGCTCGACGAGGAGCCCGGTGAGGTCCTGCCGGTGGGCAGGGGGCCGGAACTGCCGAGTCTCCTGGAGGCGCTGGACAAGATGGCCGTACGGCCGAACTGAGCCGGTGCGGCCGGGCCCCTCGCGGTGCCCGGCCGGGCCGTGCGGAGCCGTGGCCTCAGCGGCCGAGTTCCTTGCGGGTGGCGCGGCGCAGCCTGCGCCGCTGCGACGGGTCGAGCGTGAGGTAGGCGGCGGCCGGGACTCCCAGGATGATCAGGAGCGATGCCCACCAGGGCAGCCAGATCAGCAGGATGAGCCCGACCGCCACACCTCCCACGGCGATCTTGGCGTTCTTCGACATGACTGTCGCCTCCTTCGCGGCCACTGCCGCTCTGTCTCGAAAACGGACCCGCTGCCACGGCGGTTCCGGACCGCGACCCTGAGACATCCCTGAGGTGCGACCCCGGCGCACCCCTGAGACCTCCATGGTGACTCAGCTCACAGCACAGCCATACCCGTGTGCACCGAAAGTGCTGTACTCTCGGCGACTCCGCTCTCACTAGTCAAATTTGAGGACCGAGTCATAGCCGAGCATCAGAATCACCCGGCACCCTGGTCCGGCATGGTGAGTCGTCGAGGTCCGGCATCCGGGCCGCACACGACGGGGCACATCACCCAACTCGCCGCGTTCGCGCAACCGGATCACGGCGGCCCCGCCGGTGTCCGCATGTGGAATACCGGCCGGCGCCGCCCCGGCCTGTGACGCGACCACAAACCTTCCCGTGGATTCCCAGCCTTTCCCGCGCACCGGAAAACATCACCGGCATTCAAGGGAAACGACGGAACGCATGAAACGAAGTGCGGTCAGCCGCAAGGACATGGACGCAACAAGTAAGTCAAGACTTACCTTTGGGGAGTTTTGGCCGTACGGTGCGGCTCGAATCGAAGGAGTCCCTTGTTGTCGAACACAAATGATTCTGCCGTGCGTGCGGTTGAATCGGAGCAAGGTTACGTGTCCTCATTGCATGAGCTGCTCACCGAGCGGATTTCCGAGGCGCGAGCGACCCGGGCGAGTGTGCTGAAGGCCCCGGCGGACGGGGCCGGCGAGGCGTACGAGAGAGAGATCGCCGCCGACCGTCTGACCAAGGAGATCGGCCGGCTGGAAGGCGCCGAGAAGGGGCTGGTCTTCGGGCGCATCGACTGGACGGACGGCACGGCCCTGCGCATCGGGCGGATCGGACTGCACACGGAGGAGGACGAACTGCCGCTGCTCGTGGACTGGCGAGCGAACGCGGCGCGGCCCTTCTACGAGGCCACACCGGTGCACCCGATGGGTCTGCGGCGGCGCCGGCACCTGCGCCTCGAGGATCGCACGGTCGTCTCGGTGAGCGACGAACTGCTCGACGGGACCGCCCCGACCGACGAAGACGTCGTGGGGGACGGCCCGTTGACCGAGGCTCTGTCGGCACGGCGTACGGGCAGGATGCACGCGGCCGTCGCGACGCTGCAGGCCGAGCAGGACGAGATCGTCCGCTCCGCCCACCGCGGGGTGACCGTGGTGCAGGGCGGGCCCGGCACCGGCAAGACCGTGGTCGCCCTGCACAGGGCGGCCTACGTCCTGTACGCGTTCCCGCGCGCCGCGGAGGAAGGCGTCCTCGTGGTGGGCCCCAACGCCCGTTTCCTCGACTACATCTCCCAGGTCCTTCCCTCGCTCGGGGAGAACGACGTCGATCTGGCGACCTGTCAGGAACTGGCCGGAGTGTCCCCGGACGCGGTGGACCCGTTCGACACGGCGCGCCTCAAGGGCGGCCCGGAATTCGCCGACGCCCTGGCCGGCCTGTTGCGAGACCACCAGGCCCCCGCCGGTGACTTCACCGTCCGGGTCGGGCGGGAACTGGTCCACCTGTCCGAGAAGGACGTCGCCACTGCACGCGCCGCCGCCCTGGCGGCCGCATCCGGCCACAACCCCGCGCGCCAGGCGTTCAAGGAACTCCTTGTCGACGCCGTCACCGACGCGATGCAACGGGACATGGGCGACCTCCTGGAGCAGATCGACGCCGATGCCGAGCAGATGACGGGCCTGAACCTCGACCGGTTCACGGGGGTCGCCCAGCGCCGCGCCGAGGGCGCCGCCGACCCGGGTCCGGTCCACGAGCTGGACCTGGACGCCATCGGGGCCGATCTCCTCGACGACGCCGGTGTCGACCGGGCGGTCGAGGAGCTGTGGCCGAGGCTGGTACCCGGCAACCTCGTGAAGGCACTGCTGACGGATGCCGACACCCTGGCCGAGCGCCTGCCGACCCTGACCCCGCAGGAGCGATCCCTTCTTCTGCGCGCCCCGGACGCCCCGTGGACCGATGCGGACGTGCCGTTGCTGGACGAGGCGGCGAGCCTGGTCGACGGCCCGCCCGCGCGGACGTACGGGCACGTAGTCGTCGACGAGGCGCAGGAACTGACCTCCATGCAGTGGCGGATGATCGTCCGCCGCTGCCCGGCGAGAGCGATGACGCTGGTGGGTGACTTCGCCCAGTCGGGGCCGGCCACGACGGCACGCGACTGGAAGCAAGCCCTGAGCCCGCATGTCGGGACGCGGTTCCGACTGCACGACCTGACGGTCAGTTACCGCACTACGCAGGAGATCCTGGAGAGCGTCCGGGACTTGCTGGCGCGGATCGCTCCGGACCAGCGGCCCGCACGGTCACTGCGCAGCGGTGAGAGACCGCGCACCGTGACCACGCATGGGGACGGGCTGGTCACCGCCGTCGAGGAGGAACTGCGCGCCCAGAGCACCGCGCAGCCGGACGAACTCCTGGGAGTGATCTGCGCGGACACCCGGGTGAGTCAGTTGACGGCTCACGGCATCGCCGACCACGCACGCATCGTGCCCGCGTCCGAAGCACGTGGTCTCGAGTTCGACGGGGTCGTCGTCCTGAACCCCGAGGAGATCATCACGGCCCGCCCCGGCGGGGAGAGGGACCTGTACGTGGCCCTGACCCGGGCCACCAAGCGCCTGTGCACCATCACCACCCGGCCCGCGTGATGGCGCGGCGCCCACCAACGGGCTCACACCCGTACCGGGCGGTGATCTGGTCAGCGGGCCTCCGGTGAGCGTCGTAACCTGAAGGTAGACATGGAAGGCCCGCTTCGAGGCGTCGCACCCGAACCTCTCCCGCGTGGAAAGGAGGCCTTCGTCATGACCACCCATGCCCTTCAGTTCACCTTGGAAGCTGTCGATGACTCCGCCGTTATGGGGCAGTCGTTCCTCGCTGTGGACGGCACCGGGGAGCCCGCCGTCGCCTACGTGATCGGCACCGCGGCCGGCGCCGCCGTGAGGGTGGCCCGTCGGCAGAACGGTCACTGGACGCACGAGAACACGGGCGGCTTTCCCGCAGGGGACGACGTGAGGATCAGTCTGGGCTTCGACTCGGGCGGCGTCCCGCACATCGCCTACCGGGACGGCGACAGCGGCAATGCAATTTTCGGCACGAGGCGCAACGACGGCTGGTCACTTGAGGCGATCCCCACCCAGGCCGGGCACATCGTGCGCTCCGCCGCCGACGTCTCCATGCAGATCGAGCCGAACCTGAACGATCCGCCCTTCGCCGACACCCCGACCGTCGGGTACCGCGACACGTTCAACGGCGACTCCGCGGCGGTCGCGCGGAAGATCGGCGGATCCTGGCAGATCAGCGACGTCGACGCACCGAGCGATGCGAGGACAGGCCTGTCGCTGGCCTTCGACAGCAGTGCCGGGCTCAGGCTCGCCTACTTTCAAGGCTTCGACGACGGGTCGCCCGTGATCCCGCAACCGCTGAAGCTGGCGCAGGAAGAGGTGAGCGACGCCGCGAACCCCGACCCACCGACCTTCGTCAACGATGTGATCGACCCGGACATGCGCGCCGCCGAGAGCGTGTCCATGGCCCGAGGCCTCTTCTCCAAGGCGCTCGTCGCGTACTCCGACGTCCGGACACGCACCGTGCGCGCCTGGTCCGGTTCGTTGGGGTCGGAGCCGAGGATCGAAGTGGTCGCCGAGGGCGACGACGCCAACGGCCCCCGGTTCCCCTCTGCCGCGGGCGACCCGCACCAGACCCTGTTCATCGCCTACTTGGACAACGGTCAGGTCGTGCTCGCCAGGCGCGGAACCTCGGGGTGGACCAGTCAGCCGGTCGCCACCGGCGACGGCTGGCCGTCCCTGGAGTTCGGCAAGGACGGTACGGCTCATCTCGCGTACGGAACCGGGACGTTGATGTACGCACGCGGCACCCTCAGCCCCGGCTGACCGGAGGCGGAGCTGGACCGGTGCCCCGACGACCGCGACCGGGACAGATGTCAGGGCAGTAGCCGGCCGGGGTCCAGGGACGGGACCAGCGATTCGAGGCCGCTCGGCAGCTCGCTCGGCAACCGGGTCGGGAAACCCGACGGCAACTTGGTCGGCAGCTCGCTCGGCAGCCTGGTGGGCAGCTTCGTGGGGAGGCCGAGGGACGGGGCCGGTGTGCGACTCGTGCTCTCGCCGGGTGGCTCCTCGTCCGACGAGTCGCCCCGGCCCGAGGCCATGAGCACCACGAGCGACACGGCTGCCACGGCCACGAGCACGGCGAGCAGGACGAACAGCGGATTCCGGCGCCGAGGAGGTCCCGGCGGGTGGGGCGGTACGGGCGGCAGGGCCATACCGTCCAGCGTCGCCGCGCACCGCTCGCGCCGGGAGGGGCGCACGGAAGCTGATACGGACTCATGGCGTGGATCGCACGATTCCGCGGCACGACAGGGCCCGTCGCCCGGACGGAGTGACCGGACGACGGGCCCGCACGCGCGCGTGGCTCAGCCCCGCGCCCCCAGGAGGTGATCCATCGCCAGCTGGTCCAGGTGCTCGAACGCCATGCCGCGCGCGGCGGCCGCCTCCACGTCGAACGTCTCGAACGCGGACCGGTCGGCGAGCAGCGCCTGAAGTCCGTCTGCGGCGGTGGGCTGGGCCAGTTCGTCCAGACGGGCCGCGCGCAGCGCCTGCTGTACGTCCGGGTCGGCCCGGAAAGCGGCGGCGCGCTCCTTGAGGATGAGGTAGTTGCGCATGCAGCCGGCCGCCGAGGCCCACACGCCGTCGAGGTCCTCCGTCCGCGGGGGCTTGAAGTCGAAGTGGCGCGGTCCGGCGTAGCCGGCCGACTCCAGCAGGTCGACCAGCCAGAACGCGGCTCGCAGGTCGCCGGCGCCGAAGCGCAGGTCCTGGTCGTACTTGATGCCGGACTGGCCGTTGAGGTCGATGTGGAACAGCTTGCCCGCCCACAGTGCCTGCGCGATGCCGTGCGGGAAGTTCAGCCCGGCCATCTGCTCATGCCCGACCTCGGGGTTCACGCCGTACAGCTCGGGCCGCTCCAGGCGCTCGATGAACGCCAGGGCGTGGCCGACGGTCGGCAGCAGGATGTCACCGCGCGGCTCGTTCGGCTTGGGCTCGATCGCGAAGCGCAGGTCGTAGCCCTGGGAGGTGACGTACTCGCCGAGCAGGTCGAAGGCCTCCTTCATCCGGTCCAGGGCCGCGCGGACGTCCTTGGCGGCACCGGACTCGGCGCCCTCACGTCCGCCCCAGGCGACGTACACCTGGGCGCCGAGCTCGACCGCGAGGTCGATGTTGCGGATGGTCTTGCGCAGCGCGTAGCGGCGCACCTCGCGGTCGTTGGCGGTGAACGCGCCGTCCTTGAAGACGGGATGCGTGAAGAGGTTGGTGGTGGCCATCGGGACCTTCATGCCGGTGGCGTCCAGCGCCTGCCGGAAGCGCTTGATGTGCGCCTCGCGCTCGGTGTCGCCCGAGCCGAACGGGATCAGGTCGTCGTCGTGGAAGGTCACGCCGTGGGCGCCCAGCTCGGCCAGGCGCTGCACCGTCTCGACCGGGTCGAGGGCACGCCGCGTGGCGTCGCCGAAGGGATCCCGTCCCTGCCAGCCGACGGTCCACAGGCCGAAGGTGAACCTGTCCTCGGGGGTGGGCTGGAAGCTCATGCCGCGGCTCCTTGCTCGCTGAGGCTATTTCGTCATGCCGATTTACAAATTAGTATGCGAGCACCTCTCTGGGAAGAGACAACGTGCCTCCGAACGGAGACACGTGCCGCACGCAGTAGGGAGAGCCCGATGTCAGCAGCCGAGGGTCCGCTCGTCGTCGGCGTGGACTCGTCCACCCAGTCCACCAAGGCACTGGTCGTCGACGCGTCCACCGGCCGGGTGGTCGCGAGCGGCCAGGCGCCGCACACGGTCTCCTCGGGAGCCGGACGCGAGACCGATCCGCGTCAGTGGTGGGACGCCCTGTGCGAGGCCCTGAGCCAGTGCGGGGAGGCGGCTCACGAGGCCGCGGCGGTGTCGGTCGGCGGGCAGCAGCACGGCCTCGTGACCCTGGACGGCCGGGGCGAGCCGGTGCGGCCCGCCCTGCTGTGGAACGACGTGCGCTCGGCGCCGCAGGCCCGCCGGCTGACGGAGGAGCTGGGCGGCGCGAAGTTCTGGGCGGACCGCACCGGGAGCGTCCCCGCCGCCTCTTTCACGGTCACCAAGTGGGCCTGGCTGGCCGAGCACGAGCCGGAGGTGGTGCGCGCCACGAAGGCCGTGCGCCTCCCCCACGACTACCTCACCGAGCGGCTCACCGGGCAGGGCACGACCGACCGCGGCGACGTCTCCGGGACCGGCTGGTGGGCCTCCGGGACGGAGGCGTACGACGAGGAGATCCTGGCGCACGTGGGGCTCGACCCGGCGCTGCTGCCGCGTGTGGTCCGGCCCGGGGAGGTGGCGGGCACGGTGCACAGCCACGATCTGCCGTTCTCCAAGGGCACTCTGGTCGCGCCCGGGACCGGCGACAACGCCGCCGCGGCACTGGGCCTCGGGGTGCGGCCGGGTGTGCCGGTGATGAGCCTCGGCACCTCGGGCACGGTGTACGCCGTGTCCCGGCACCGGCCCGCCGACCCGAGCGGCACGGTGGCGGGTTTCGCCGACGCCCGCGGCGACTGGCTGCCGCTGGCCTGCACCCTGAACTGCACGCTCGCCGTCGACCGCGTCGCCGCGCTGCTGGGCCTGGACCGCGAGGCCGTGGAGCCCGGCACGGCGGTGACCCTGCTGCCCTATCTGGACGGCGAACGCACCCCGAATCTACCGAACGCCTCGGGCCTGCTGCACGGCCTGCGCCACGACACGACCGGCGGGCAGCTCCTCCAGGCCGCCTACGACGGTGCCGTGCACTCCCTGCTCGGCGCGCTCGACCTGGTCCTCGACGAGGAGGCGGACCGCTCGGAACCCCTGCTGCTGATCGGCGGCGGCGCCCGCGGCACGGCCTGGCAGCAGACCGTACTGAGGCTCTCGGGACGTCCCGTGCAGGTGCCCGAGGCCAAGGAACTGGTCGCGCTCGGCGCCGCGGCGCAGGCGGCGGGGCTGCTGACCGGGGAGGATCCGTCGGCGGTCGCACGCCGCTGGGACACGGCGGCCGGGCCGGTGCTCGACGCCGTCGACCGGGACGAGGAGACGCTGGCCAGGATCGCCGGGGTACTCTCCGACGCGGCTCCGCTGCTGGAGCGGCCCACGGACACCCACTGAGGACTGGCGTCAGGCATGACCGCACCGCTGCACGAGGCCCGTCCCGCCGGACCGGGACGGGCACTGCCCGACACCCAGCAGGGCATGCGCCGCCGCAACCTCGCCCGTGTGCTGCACACCGTCCGTGCCGAGGGGCCACTGTCCCGGGCCGCCGTGGCCTCGAGGATCGGTCTGACCCGGGCCGCGGTCTCGACGCTCGTCGACGAGCTCATCCGCTCGGGGCTCCTCGAAGAGCTGGGGCCCGAGCGGCCCGGCCGTGTGGGACGGCCCGGTTCCGCGCTCGCCGTGAGCGGACGCGGTCCGGCCGGCATCGGCGCGGAGGTGGGCGTCGACCATCTCGCGGTCTGTGCCGTCGACCTGCGCGGCACGACCCGGTCACGTGCGATACGGCAGGGAGCGAACCGCGGCCGCTCCCCTCGGCCCGTGCTCGCGGAGCTCACCGACCTGATCCGGCAGGTCGTCGACGAGGCGGAGGGCGAGGGCCTGTATCCGGCCGGACTCGCCGTGGCGGTGCCGGGTCTGGTGGCGCGCGACGCCCGGACGGTCGTGCGCGCCCCGAACCTCGGCTGGCACGACGCCGACCTCGCCCCGCTGCTGCCCGCGGACACTGCGCTGACCGTGGACAACGAGGCCAACTTCGGTGCCCTCGCCGAACTCTGGCTCGGTGACGGCACCCCTCGCGACTTCCTGCACGTCTCGGCGGAGATCGGTATCGGCGCGGCGGTCGTGGTGGACGGCGGGCTGCTGCGGGGGACGCGTGGTTTCGCGGGCGAGTTGGGGCACGTGCCGGTCCGGCCGGACGGTCCGGAGTGCGCCTGCGGCGGGCGGGGCTGTCTGGAGCAGTACGCCGGCGAGGAGGCCGTGCTGCGTGCGGCGGGTCTGGAGCCCGACGAGGACAGGGTCGGGCTGCTCGCGGGGCGGGCCGCGCAGGGCGACGAGGACGTACGACGTGCCCTGCGCGACGCGGGTACGGCGCTGGGCGTGGCCCTGACCGGGGCGGTCAACCTGCTCGACCCTCAGAGCGTGGTCCTGGGCGGCGAACTGTCCGCTCTGGCGCCCTGGCTGCTGCCCTCGCTCCAGGACGAACTCGCGCGCCGGACGGCAGGCCCCGCCTGCCCCGTGTCGGTGTCGCGGCTGGGCCCTCAGGGGCCGCTGCTGGGGGCCGCCCATTCGGTGATCCGGGCGGTGCTGGACGACCCGGCGGCGTTCGCCGGACAGGCCTGAAACGGCGCGGTCGCCACCGGCCTCGGGCACTACTCCCCTGCCCTGAGCAGCCGAACGGGTGAGGGAGTTGTCCACAACAGGGGGCCCGTCCACCGAATCCAGTCGCTCTCCCCGGGCCGGCCGACGGCCGTCGTAGCTTGATTCACGCAGGCCGCGGTCGCAACGGCCGCAGCTCCGCGCAGGTGCGCGAGAGACACCCTCCTGCCGAGCCCGGAAGGCACCCACCCATGTCACAGAGCACCCTTTTCTCCAGCAGGCGAGGCATCCTGGCGGGCGCCGCCCTCGCCGCCGTCCCGTCCGGCCTGCTCACCGGCCCCCGGGCCGGCGCCCGGCCCCAGGTCGTCGATCACCCAGGTGCGGCGTGGCGACCGGCGAGCCGCGGCAACTACACGCCGTGCAACCGCCCACGTGCCCATCCGCCGCGCTACGTGATCATCCATGTGGCGCAGACCACCTACTCCGGCACCCTGTCCGTCTTCCGCAATCCCGGGAACAAGGTGTCCGCGCACTACGTGGTGCGTTCCTCCGACGGGCGGGTCGCACAGTGCGTGCGCGAGTCCGACATCGCCTGGCACGCCGGCAACTGGCGCTACAACACGCGCAGCATCGGCATCGAGCACGAGGGCTGGGTGGACCGGCCCGGATACTTCACCGACGTCATGTACGAGCGCTCGGCCCGGTTGACAGCCGCGATCTGCAGGAGGCACGGCATCCCGAGGAACCGCGCGCACATCATCGGCCATCATGAGGTCCCGGGCAGCGACCACACCGACCCGGGCCGGCACTGGGACTGGAAGCGCTACCTCAGACTCGTCAAGTCGGCATGAGGGCCGGGCTCGTCGAGTCCGCCCGAAATGCCGGACGCTCCCCCGGCCGTCCACCTCACGTCCCGGTTACAAATCGCTCAACCTCTGGTTGCGGACCGGTGAGCAGGCGACGATGGGGTCATGACTCTGGCCCAGCGCGCCATGGAGCGCCTGCAGGCCTGGCCCGACCTCAAGGCGGGCCCGGCGAGTTGCGGTACCGGAAGGGCGCTGCGTTGCGTCCGTGACGAGATAGTCCACTTCCACTCCGCACGTGACGTCGACCTCCACCTCACCCGCCGGGCCATACAGCGCTTTCACTACGACCTCGCCGGTTCGAGCGCGATCCGCCTGCTGTCCGGATCGGGCTGGGTGACGGTCCACCTCGACTGCGAGGCGGACGTCGATCTGCTGCTGAGTCTGACGAGCATCGCCCTGAAGGCTCACCAGGCCCCGCCGGCCGATGACGACGGACCGCGGCCCGCCGGGTGCAACTTCCACCGGGTCACGGTGCTGCCGCGTGACGCGGTGGCGGGCGGCTGAGCCTTGGGAGGAGAACCGGAGGCGGTCAACGCCGAGGCGTGGGACGCGTACGGAGCGCACCATCTGCGCCGGGGCACGGTGCTGCCCGAGGCGGCCAGGATCGACTGGGGGTTCGCGGGCGGCGGGCCCGGAAGCGAGGTTCTCGGGGAGCTGACGGGCCGGCGGGTGCTGGACCTCGGCTGCGGTCCGGCCCGGCACGCCGCCCATCTGGTGAGGGCCCACGGGGCGCTGGTGGACGCGGTCGACGCCTCGGCCGGCCAGTACGAGCGGGCCCGTGCCCGCTACGGCTCACTGCCCGGGCTGCGGCTGTCTCTCACCGACGCGGTGGAGCACCTGCTCACGGCCGAGCCGTATGACGTCGTCTACTCCGTCAACGCCGTCCCGTACCTCGACCCGCACCGGCTGCTGCCCGCCCTCGCGGGAGCGCTCAAGCCGGGTGGCAGGTTCTGTTTCACGGTGCTGCACACCAACAGCCGGGGTGACGGGCCGTCGGACCGGGTCGCCGCCCGGCCGGAGATCCTGCGGCTCGCGGACGGCGGTGAGGCCACCGTCCACATGTGGGTGCTCACCCCGGAGCTCTGGACGGAGCTGCTGGCCGAGCACGGGCTGCGGGTGGAGGGGATCGACGTCCTCGACGCCCCGGAGGAGGGCAACAGGGCCTCCTACCGGCTCTTCCGGGTGACCCGGCCCGTCCGGGTGTCCTCCCGGCCACGCGTCGACAGGCCGCCGCCCGCGCACGCCGCGCTCGGCGTGGGCGCCGTTCTGTACGGGCCGCGCGGGCTGCTGCTGGGCCGGCACCGGCGCGGGACGTGGGAGCTGCCCGGCGGGACGGTGGAGCCCGGGGAGTCGTTGCAGGAGACGGCCGTGCGCGAGCTCGGTGAGGAGACGGGGCTCGTGGCCCGGCCCGAGGACGTCCGGCTGCTCGGGACGCTGCTGGACGCCGCGGGAGGTGTCGTGCGGATGACCGTGGCCGCCCGGGTCACCGTCTGGCGGGGGGAGCCGTCGGACCAGCCCGGGGAGAGCGTGGGCCGCTGGCGGTGGTTCGCCCTGGACCGGCTGCCGGAGCAGCTGTTCGTGTGCAGCGCGCAGGCGCTCACCCTGTGGCGGCCCGGTCTGCCGATCGACCACACGCCCGCGCACGTGTGGCGTCCCGGGGTGCCGATCGACCGCTCACCGGCGCATGTCACACCGTTCGACACCGGAACGGGTGACAGCTGAAGCACCCAGAGGGGTGCGTTTTTTCAGCCGTTCCCGCGTAGTGCGCGCTCAGCAACCCTGCCGGACCCCGGTGTCTGGTGCACTGCCTCTGAGGGTCCCGACAGTTGACGAGGCATCAGGGGGCACGGTGGCAGGTCGTCGCGGGCGACGGAGAGCAGGCAGAGCGGTACTGGCGTTCCTCACGGCGTTCGGCGCGCTGGTCGGTGCGGGACTGGCCGGGGCGGCTCCGGCCGGCGCCGTCCAGAAGGGCGGACGGGTCGCGCCGGGCGTGACGTACGAGGAGTTCGACATCCAGGCGGCACGGGGGGTGACGCACGCACATGTGCTGAGGGTCGACCTGGGCAACCCGCAGGTACGGGTCGACCTGCTGTACCCGGGGGCCGTGGCCGCACGCGCGCGGGTCTCGGCGATGGCGGACACCCAGGGCGCGGTCGCCGGTGTCAACGGCGACTTCTTCAACATCACCGAGACGCAGCATCCGGGCGTGGAGGCGACCGGCGCGAGTGTGGGCCCGGCGATCGCGGACGGACGGACGCTCAAGGCGGCCGTGCCGAAGGGGCAGCGTTTCGGGCCGGAGCTGCCACCCGGCACGACCACCGAGGACGTCTTCGGCGTCGGCGCCGACCGGCGGGCGCGGCTGGACCGGCTGGCGCTGGCCGGCTCGGTCAGTACGGCCGAGGCGCAGCTGCCGCTCGGCGGCCTCAATCAGTACGCGCTGCCGGTGGGGTCGGTAGGTGCGTTCACCGCCGAGTGGGGCAGCGTGTCGCGGGTGCGCGCGACCTGCGGCACGGACACGGACCGCGCCGCCCCGTGCAGCACCGACACCTACGAGGTGACGGTCCGCGACGGCAAGGTCGTCTCGGCCGCCGGCACTCCGGGCAGCGGCCCGATCGCCGAGGGGACGACCGTGCTGGTCGGCCGGGAGGCGGGCGCCCAGCAGCTGCGCAAGTTCTCCACGGGTGAACCGGTCGAGGTCGAGCACAGCCTCGTGGCGGCGGACGGCGTCGCGTACCGGCTCGCCCTGGGCGGCTACCCGGTGCTCTCGGGCGGGCAGCCGCTGCCGGGGCTCGACGACACGGCCTCGGCCGTCCGTACGGCCGTCGGGATCGCCGACGACGGGCGCCGTCTGCTGCTGCTCGCACTGGACGGCGCCGCCGCCTACCGCAGCGGTCTGACGATCGCCGAAGTCGCCGCCACCCTGCGGAATCTGGGCGCACAGGACGGATTCAGCCTGGACGGCGGCGGATCGTCGACGCTGGTCGCGCGGAAGCCGGGCGCGGGCACGGTCTCGGTGCGCAACCATCCCAGCGGTGGCGCCGAGCGCCTTGTCGCGAACGGCATCGGCGTGTTCTCGGGGTGAGCTCAGGGCCGCAGACCGCTGACGATCTCCGCCGTCGCCGTGATGCCGCTGTGGATGGTGGGGGCGATGCTGGTGCTGGCGAGATAGAAGCCGAGCAGCAGGCAGACCAGCGCGTGGGAGACCTTCAGCCCGCCGTTGCGCAGGAAGATCACCGCAAGGATCGCGAGCAGCAGCACCACAGAGATGGAAATGGCCATCGTCAACTCCTCCGCCACGCCGTCACGTCCGGTTCACGGCGTTCGGCCGCAAGTGTGGCGTAGCGGAGGGTTCGTCCGGGCGGCTGACGTGTCCGCCGAACGTGTGGTGTCCTGCTTGCGCCCTAAGCCGACCGCCGGGCGTCGAGGAACGCCTCCAGGCCGGCGAGGTCGTCGGTGTTGAGGTGGTCGACGCCGGCGGCGAGCAGTTCGCCCCATACCGCGTCGCGGGCGGGTCCGGCCAGGTCCGGGGTGGCCCAGAACCGCACCCGCTGCCCTCGCTCGTGGGCGGCCTCGGTGATGCCGTGCAGCTTCTGGCGCTCGGTGCCGGGGAACGGGCCCACGCCCTGCCAGGTGAAGTTCAGCGTCCAGTTGTCGCTGATCAGCGGGATGAAGGAGGCGGGCGCCGGGCTGCCGAGGTCGGCGAGGCGGCCGTCGTAGAAGGCGCGCCGGACGGTCTGGGTCTCCATGGGCGCGCGGGCCGCGCGGTCGCCGGAGATCACGGCGGTGACCGGACCGCGGTGGACGCGGCCGTGGGCGTATGTGGTGAACAGGTGCCGGTGGCGCCGGAGCCGGCGGTCGAGTGCGCGGTATGTCGAGGCGCCCTCGGTCTTGATGTCGATGAGCAGTTGCAGCGATCCGCGGTGCCCCCGGTACACCGAGCCGTGGTGGGCCCGGACGCGGGCGGCGAGCGGGGCGAGGTAGAGGGACTCGAGGGTGCGGGAGGGGTCGAGGTCCTCGGGGCCGTGCGCGACGAGGAGCTGGTCGCCCACGAGGTGGATGTCGGCTTCCACGCTGCCGAAGCGGTGGTCGAGGGCGTCGAACAGCGGGCGGGGGTGCTCGTAGTCGTTGTGGGCGTGGGCGCGCCACAACGGGCGGCGGCGGTGTGTGCGTTCGCTCGCCGGTGCGGGGGTGGCGGGCAGGGCGAGCGAGCCCGCCAGGGCCGCGCCGAGGGTGGTGAGGGCCGTGCGACGGGTGGTGAGGGCCATGCTCTGCCTCCCTGGAGATGCCGTACGGGAACCCTGTGAGTATGGGTCCCGGCAGACTCAAGGAGCAGGCTTGAGGCCGGAGTTGGCCGGACTGCCGCCAGGGGTTCACTTCGCCGGGCCGGCCGCGGGTGCAGCGCCGGCTGCTGCCGGCCGGGGCACGCGAAGGCCCGCCCCTGGCGGGACGGGCCTTCGCGGGGTTCTCCCCCTGGAGTTCCCGGAGTCGGGAGGGGCGTCAGGGGGCCTGGAGGCCGACCAGTGCGGCGAGGGCTTCCCGGTGGGCGCCCGGCGTGCCGTAGGCGATCGAGTCGGCCTTGGCGCGCTTGAGGTAGAGGTGCGCCGGGTGCTCCCAGGTCATGCCGATGCCGGCGTGCAGTTGCACCGCCTCCTCGGCGGCGTGCACGGCCACCGGTGCCGCGTACGCCTGGGCGACGGCGACGGCCACGTCGACGTCCTCGCCGTGCGCCAGGGCGTCGGCGGCGTTGCGGGCGGCCGCGCGGGTGTTGACTACCTCCAGCCACAGCTGGGCGAGCCGGTGCTTGATGGCCTGGAAGCCGCCGACGGGCCGGTTGAACTGCTTGCGCTCCTTCAGGTAGCGGACGGTCTCCGTCAGCGTCCACTCGGCCAGGCCGAACTGCTCGGAGGCGAGCAGTCCGGCGCCTGCGCGCAGGGCGCGGCGTACGGCGGGCTCGGCGTCGCCCAGCAGGCGGCCCGGCACCCCGTCGAGGGTGACGGTCGCGAGCGGCCGGGTCAGGTCCAGGGAGGTCCGGGGCGTGATGGTCGCGGCGGTGGCGTCGACCGCGTACAGACCGCCGTCGTCGGCCGGCACGAGCAGCACGTTCGCGACGGCCGCGTCCGCGATCCCGGTCAGTTCGCCGCGCAGCAGCCCGTCCTCGTGCCGGACCACCTTGCAGGCGGCGCCGGGCGCGACGTCGAGGGCGACCGCGAGGGCGCCGATCGCCGTGCCGGTCGCGAGGTCGCGCAGCAAGTCGTCGGTGCCGCAGGCCAGCAGGGCCTCGGTGGCGACGACCGCGCTCGTCAGGTACGGCACGGGCGCGACCGCGCGCCCCAGTTCCTCCAGCACCACGGCGGCTTCACGGTGGGTGGCACCCTGGCCGTCGAGTTCCTCGGGCACCAGCAGGCCGGCCAGGCCCATGCCGTCGGTGAGGGCCTTCCACAGGGCCAGGTGGTGCGGGGTGTCCGACTCGGTGCGGGCGATGACGCCGGGCGCGTCGCAGTGGTCGGTCAGCAGGTCGCGCACGGCGGCGCGCAGCGCCTCTTCCTCTTCCGAGTACAACAGGTCACTCATCGGGCGAGGTCCTTCCAGGCGACGTCCTTGTCGGTGCGCGGTTCGGCGGGCAGGCCGAGAACCCGCTCGGCGACGATGTTCAGCAGGACCTCGCTGGTCCCGCCCTCGATGCTGTTGCCCTTGGAGCGCAGGTAGCGGTAGCCGGCGTCGCGGCCGGTGAAGTCGACGAGCTCGGGACGCCGCATGGTCCAGTCGTCGTAGAGCAGGCCCTCCTCGCCGAGGAGTTCCACCTCCAGGCCGCTGATCTCCTGGTTGAGGCGGGCGAAGGCCAGCTTCATGCCGGCGCCCTCGGGGCCGGGCTGGCCCGCGACGAGCTGCTGACGCAGCCGCTCCGCGGTGAGGCGCGAGACCTCCGACTCCACCCAGAGCTTCAGCAGCCGCTGGTGCAGGTCGTGCGTGCGCAGCTCGGGCCGCTCGCGCCAGGTCTTCGAGATCGGGCCGATCATGCCGCCCTCGCGGGGCAGTCGCATGCCGCCGATGGCCACGCGCTCGTTGTTCAGGGTGGTCTGCGCGACCTTCCAGCCGTCGCCGACCGCGCCGAGGCGTCGCGAGTCCGGGATGCGGACGTCGGTGAGGAACACCTCGTTGAACTCGGCCTCGCCGGTGATCTGCCGCAGCGGCCGCACCTCGACGCCCGGGTCGGTCATGTCGCACACGAAGTAGGTGATGCCCCGGTGCTTGGGCACCTCCGGGTCGGTGCGGGCGATGAGGATCGCCCAGCGGGCCACATGGGCACTGGACGTCCAGACCTTCTGCCCGTTGACCAGCCAGCCGTCGTCCTCACGCACGGCCCGGGTGCCCAGCGCGGCGAGGTCGGACCCGGCGCCCGGCTCGCTGAACAGCTGGCACCAGACCTCCTCGCCGGTCCACAGCGGCCGGAGGTAGCGCCGCTTCTGCTCCTCGGTGCCGTACTGGAGGATCGTCGGCGCGGCCATGCCGAGGCCGATGCCGATGCGCCGCGGGTCGTTGTCGGGCGCCCCGGCGGCCTCCAGCTCGGCGTCCACGACGGCCTGGAGGGAGCGGGGGGTGCCGAGTCCGCCGAGGCCCTCGGGGTAGTGCACCCAGGCGAGTCCGGCGTCGAAGCGGGCCCGCAGGAAGTCCAGTCGGTCGGTGGAGGCCGGCGGGTGGGTCTCCAGCAACTCCCGGGTACGGTTGCGCAGTTCCTCGGCGTCGGTCATGCCGCCTCCTCCGTGACGACCGCGATGCGGCCGGTGGTCACACCGTCCGCCACCTTCTGCACGGCGTCCGCCGCCCCGCCGAGCGGCACGCGTTCGCTCACCAGCGGCTTGATCGCGCCCCGGGCGGCCAGCTCGGTCAGCTGCTCGTGGCAGTGCTGGACGAGCTTGGGGTTCTTGGTGTTGTACAGGCCCCAGTGCAGGCCGAGGATCGAGTAGTTCTTCACGAGGGCGTGGTTCAGGCCGGGGCTGGGGATCGTGCCGCTCGCGAAGCCGACGACGACGATCCGCCCCTCGAAGGCGACGACCTTGGCGGACTGTGCGTAGGCCTCGCCGCCGACCGGGTCGTAGATCACGTCGGCGCCCCGGCCGCCGGTGGCCTCCTTGACCGCGGCGACGACGTCCTCGGAGCGCCGGTCGATCACGACGTCACAGCCCAGCTCGCGGGCGACGGCCGCCTTCCCGGAGCCGCCGACGACACCGATGACGGTGGCGCCGGCGGCCTTCCCGAGCTGCACGGCCGCGCTGCCGACCCCTCCAGCGGCAGCGTGGACGAGCAGGGTCTCGCCGGCCTCCAGACCGGCCCGGCGGTGCAGACCGAACCAGCCGGTCTGGTAGCCGATGTGCAAGGCCGCGGCCTCGGCGTCGTCGAGGGCGTCCGGCGCGGGCAGGAGCGCCGCGGCGTCCGCGACGGCGTACTCGGCGAAGCCTCCGTGGGGCAGCGCCGGGTTGGCGATCACCCGGCGGCCGTCCTCGGTCTCGCCGCAGATCTCCACGCCCGGGGTGAACGGCAGCGGCGGCCTGACCTGGTACTGGCCGCGGCAGAGCAGGGCGTCCGGGAAGTTGATGTTGGCCGCGCGCACCTTCAGCAGGACCTGGCCGTCGCCGGGGGTGGGCGGCTCGACGTCCTGGAGCCGCATCACCTCGCCCGGCTCGCCGTTCTCGTGCACTTGCCATGCCTGCATGCGGGGCCTCCACGGGGGACTGCTTCGTCTGACCGGGGTCGCTTCGCATACTAAGCGGTCGCTTGCCGATCAGGGAACAGTCTCCGGGCAAAGTCCCGCGCGGCGGCTTCACCCGTGGGCACACCGGCTCACGCGCCAGTGGGGCACACCGGCTCACGCGCTTGGGTCACGCCGGCTCACGCGCCCTTGGGCCGGGCCCGCACATGCATCCGCTCACCCTGCGGCCCGAACAGGCTGAGGAACTCCACGGGCCCCTCCCCCGTCGACCCGAACCAGTGCGGCACACGGGTGTCGAACTCGGCGGCCTCACCCGCCGTGAGCACCACGTCGTGCTCGCCCAGCACCAGGCGCAGCCTCCCGGACAGCACGTACAGCCACTCGTAGCCCTCGTGCGTCCGGGGATCCGGCTCCTGCCTGCGCTTCGGTTCGAGGACCTTGTAGGCCTGCAGACCGCCTGGCTGACGGGTGAGCGGCCAGTGGGTGCGGCCGCCCATCACGATCGGCTCGGACCGCACCCGGGGATCACCGGCCGGCGGAGCCCCGACCAGCTCGTCCAGCGCCACCCGGTGGGCGCGCGCGATGGGCAGCAGCAGTCCCAGACTGGGTTTACGCAGGCCGGACTCCAGCCGCGACAGGGTGCTGACGGAGATGCCGGTGATCTCGGACAGCGCCGCCAGGGTCACCTCCCGTTCCTTGCGCATCTGCCGCAGCCGGGGGCCCACGCCCGCGAGTACCTCGTCCGTCGTCATGGCCGTATTGCAGATTCGGCAAGGTTGTTTGTCAATCCCGCAGGGCCGGGCGACGCTCGGCAGCGGAGGTGGTCACATGACCGAGAAGTACGCAGTGGTGGTCATCGGCGGGGGTGCGGCGGGCCTGTCCGCCGCGCTGGTGCTGGGGCGGGCCCGGCACCGCGCGCTGGTGGTCGACGCGGGCGAGCCGCGCAACGCGCCCGCCGCGCACATGCAGGGCTACCTGACCCGGGACGGAATGCCGCCCGCCGAGTTCCTGACAGCCGGCCGCGAGGAGATCGCGCGCTACGGCGTGGAGCTGGTGCGGGACCGGGTCGTGGAGGTGACGCGGGACGACGACCTCTCCGGGGTGCGAGGCGAGGACTCCACCGGGGTGCGGGACGAGGACTTCACCGCGGCACGGGGCGAGCGCTTCACCGCGGCACGGAGTGAGGGCTTCACCGTCGTGCTGGCAGGCGGCCGGACCGTGCGGGCCCGGCGGCTGGTCGTGGCGACCGGGCTCAAGGACGAGCTGCCCGCCGTCGCCGGGGTCGCCGAGCGGTTCGGCCGGGACGTGCTGCACTGCCCGTTCTGCCACGGCTGGGAGGTGCGCGACCAGCCGTTCGGGGTGCTGGCCACCACCGCGGCGAGTGTGCACCAGGCCCTGATGGTGTCCCAGTGGTCGAAGGACGTGCGGTTCTTCCTGCACACGGTTGCCGAGGACGAACTGCCGGACGAGGATCTGCGGCGGCTCGCGGCGGCCGGGGTGGAGGTGGTGCCCGGGGAGGTCGCGGGGCTGGTGGTCGAGGACGACCGGCTCACCGGCGTCCGGCTCGCCGACGGTACGACGCACCCCCGCTCGGTGCTGTTCCTCGCCCCTCGGGCCGTTCCGCGGACCGGCCTGCTGGAGCGGCTGGGCGCCGAGCTGCACGAGACGCCGTTCGGCGTGTATCCGGTGGTCGATCCGACCGGGCTGACGACCGTGCCGGGCGTGTGGGCCGCGGGCAACGCGATCGGCTTCGCCGAGCAGGTCGTGCACGCGGCGAGCGGCGGATACCGGGCGGCGTCGGCGATCGTCGGGGACCTGCTGATGACCGACCTCGACGCGGCCGCCCAGGTGTAGAGGCCCCGCCTCCGGTGCACCATGGCTGCATGCTGCTGCACCGGCTGGCCCGAGTGTCCCAGGAGGTCGCCGCCACCTCGGCGCGGACCCGCAAGACGGCCCTGCTCGCGGAGCTCTTCCGGGACGCCGAGGCGGAGGACGTGCCCATCGTCATCCCGTATCTGGCGGGACGGTTGCCGCAGGGCCGGATCGGCGTCGGCTGGAAGGTGCTGAGCCGCCCGGTCGCGCCGGCCTCCGAGCCGGCCCTGACCGTGCGGGAGGTGGACGCCCGGCTGGCGGAACTCGCCAAGGTGTCCGGACCGGGCTCCCAAGCGGAACGGACCCGGCTCCTCGGGGAGTTGATGGGCGCGGCCACCGAGGACGAACAGCGGTTCCTGCTCGGGCTGCTCACCGGCGAGGTCCGCCAGGGCGCCCTGGACGCGGTCGCGGTGGAAGGGCTGGCCCAGGCGACCGGGGCGCCGGCCGCGGACGTGCGGCGGGCGGTGATGCTCGCGGGTTCCCTCCAGACAGTCGCGCAGGCCCTGCTCGCGGACGGCCCCGCCGCCCTCGACCGGTTCCGCCTCACCGTCGGCCGTCCGGTCTGGCCGATGCTCGCGCACAGCGCCTCCTCGGTGGCCGAAGCGGTCGACAAGCTGGGCGCCTGCGCGGTGGAGGAGAAGCTGGACGGCATCCGCGTCCAGGTGCACCGGGACGGTGGCACCGTGCGGCTCTACACCCGCACCCTCGACGACATCACCGACCGCCTGCCCGAAGTGACGGCCGCCGCGCTGGAGTTGCGGGGCGAACGGTTCATCCTGGACGGCGAGGTGATCTCCTTCGACGCGGACGGGCGCCCCCGCTCGTTCCAGGAGACCGCCGGCCGCGTCGGCTCCCGCACGGACGTGGTGACGGCCGCTCGCGCCGTGCCGGTCTCCCCCGTCTTCTTCGACGCGCTGTCCGTCGACGGGCACGATCTGCTGGACCTGCCCTTCGCCGAGCGGCACGCCGAGCTGGCCCGGCTGGTGCCGGAGCCGATGCGGGTGCGGCGCGCGCTGGTGTCCGGGTCCGGGGACACGCCCACGGCGGAGGAGTTCCTCGCCGAGACGCTGAAACGCGGCCACGAGGGCGTCGTGGCCAAGGCGCTCGACGCCTCCTACAGCGCGGGGCGACGCGGCGCGTCCTGGCTGAAGGTCAAGCCCGTGCACACCCTCGACCTGGTCGTCCTGGCCGCCGAGTGGGGCCACGGCAGACGGACCGGCAAGCTCTCCAACCTCCACCTGGGCGCCCGCACCGCCGACGGCGGCCTCGCCATGCTCGGCAAGACCTTCAAGGGCATGACCGACGCGATGCTCACCTGGCAGACGGAACGCCTCCAGCAGCTCGCCGTCGACACCGACGACTACGTGGTGAAGGTCCGCCCGGAACTCGTCGTCGAGATCGCCTACGACGGCCTGCAGCGCTCCACCCGCTACCCGGCCGGCGTCACCCTCCGCTTCGCCCGGGTGGTCCGCTACCGGGAGGACAAGCGCCCCGAGGACGCCGACACGGTCGAGACGCTGCTCGCCACGCACCCTGAGGTGAAGCCGTGAACCGCAGCGCCGGCCTGCTGCTCTTCCACCCCGTCGACGACGGCATCGAGGTGCTGCTCGGCCATATGGGCGGCCCGTTCTTCGCCCGTCGCGACGCCGGGGCATGGACCGTGATCAAGGGCGAGTACGAGCCGGACGAGCCCGCCTGGGAGGCCGCCCGCCGCGAGTTCCAGGAGGAACTGGGCCTGCCCCCGCCCGACGGGGAGGCCATCGACCTCGGCGAGGTCCGGCAGGCAGGCGGCAAGATCGTCACGGCCTGGGCGGTCCGGGCCGACCTCGACCCGGCGACGATCACGCCCGGCACGTTCCGGATGGAGTGGCCGCCGAGGTCCGGACGGCTGGCGGAGTTCCCCGAACTGGACCGGGTGGCCTGGTTCGGCCTGGACCGGGCCCGCACCGTGATCGTCAAGGCACAAGCGGCGTTTCTCGACCGGCTGGCGGAGCACTCGCACTGAGGAGACACTCCCGCGTTGCGGTCCCCTCCGCCGCGCGGGAAGGTCGAGACACAGCCCGCTCCGAGGGAGGTCGGTCATGCCCATCGCAACGGTGAACCCGGCGAACGGCGAGACGCTCAAGACGTACGAGGCCATGGGCGAGCAGGAGATCGAGCGCCGGCTCCAGCTCGCGGAGGCCACGTTCCGCACGTACCGGACGACGACCTTCGACGAGCGTGCCCGGCTGCTGCACCGGGCCGCCGACCTCCTCGAGGAGGACCAGCAGGACATCGCCCGCGTGATGACCACCGAGATGGGCAAGCCGATTCAGCAGGCCCGCGCCGAGGCGGCGAAGTGCGCCAAGGCGATGCGCTGGTACGCCGACCACGCCGAGGAACTGCTCGCCGACGAGGAACCCGCCGGCTCCGACGTGAAGGACTCCGGCGCGTCACGCGTACGGGTGCGTTACCGGCCGCTGGGCCCGGTGCTGGCGGTGATGCCGTGGAACTTCCCGCTGTGGCAGGTGGTCCGGTTCGCCGCGCCCGCGCTGATGGCGGGCAACGTGGGCCTGCTCAAGCACGCCTCGAACGTCCCGCAGACCGCCCTCTACCTGGAGGACCTCTTCCACCGGGCGGGCTTCACCGAGGGCGCCTTCCAGACCCTGCTCATCGGCTCCGGGGCGGTCGACGAGATCCTGCGCGACGAGCGGGTCAAGGCCGCCACGCTCACCGGCAGCGAGCCCGCTGGGCGCGCGGTCGCCTCCACCGCCGGCGAGATGGTCAAGAAGACGGTGCTGGAGCTGGGCGGCAGCGACCCGTTCGTCGTCATGCCCTCGGCCGACATCGACCGGGCCGCCGAGGTCGCGGTGACCGCGCGCGTGCAGAACAACGGGCAGTCCTGCATCGCCGCGAAGCGGTTCATCGTGCACACGGACGTCTACGACGCCTTCGCCGAGCGGTTCGCCGAGGGCATGAAGGCGCTGACGGTCGGCGACCCGATGGCCGACGACACCCAGGTGGGCCCGCTCTCCAGCGAGCAGGGACTGCGCGACGTGGAAGAGCTGGTCGACGACGCGGTGCGCGGCGGGGCCCAGGTGCTGTGCGGTGGCGAACGGCCGGACGGGCCGGGCTGGTACTACGCGCCGACGATCCTGGCCGGCATCACCCGCGAGATGCGGATCCACCGCGAGGAGGCGTTCGGGCCGGTCGCGACGCTGTACCGGGCGGCCGACCTGGACGAGGCCGTTCTGATCGCCAACGACTCCCCGTTCGGGCTGAGTTCGAACGTCTGGACCCGGGACGAGGCGGAGGTCGACCGGTTCGCCCGGGATCTCGAGGCGGGCGGGGTGTTCTTCAACGGCATGACCGCGTCCCATCCGGCGTTCCCGTTCGGCGGTGTGAAGCGGTCCGGCTACGGGCGTGAGCTGTCCGGGCACGGAATCCGCGAGTTCTGCAACATCACCACTGTTTGGCATGGTGCGTGAGTGTTGCGGGGCTACGATCCCGTCTGTGAACCGCGAAGTGACTCTGCCTCTGATCGTCGACGACCGCGGGACCCTGCAGGTGGCTGCGGCGGATGTCAGCAAGCTCTTGCGGACGGTGGGGGGTCGGTGGGTGCGGCTCGTGGAGGGCGGGGAGTCGGGGCTGGACGAGGACACGGTCGCCGAGTTGGCCATCGAGCTGGCGAAGCTGGCCGACCGGATCGATGTGGCCTGTATCGCGCACAGCAGTGGGACCGCGACCTGAGTGGTGCGAGTGCCGGGGATGCTCGCGCGGTTCCCCGCGCCCCGACACGCACCTGACGCGCCCGGGTGCGGAACACGGCGTCCCCGATACGGAGTAGCTCCGCGCGAAGTCGGCGTACCGGCGGGTGATCGTGAGTGGACCACCCCTTGAGGTGACCCACTTCTGACCGGGGGGCTCAGGGCCTTCCGGGCGGCGAAAGCAGGCGCGGCTCATGGCGACTTTGTGCAGACCCTCGGTGTCCGTTCCGGAGCACGTGATCACGATGGAGGAGACCCTGGAGCTGGCGCGTGAGCGTCACGCCGGGCATCCCCAACTGCCGCTGGCCCTGAGGCTGATAGAGAACACCGGGGTGCGCACCCGGCACATCGTGCAGCCCGTCGAGGAGACGCTGAAGCACCCCGGGTTCGAGGACCGCAACAAGCTCTACGAGGCCGAGGCGAAGGCCCGGGTGCCCGCGGTCGTCCAGCGGGCGCTCGACGACGCCGAGCTGCTCACCACGGAAGTGGACCTGATCGTCTACGTGTCGTGCACGGGTTTCATGATGCCCTCGCTCACGGCCTGGCTGATCAACGAGATGGGCTTCGAGCCGACGACCCGGCAGCTTCCGATAGCCCAGCTCGGCTGCGCGGGGGGCGGCGCGGCCATCAACCGGGCCCACGACTTCTGCACGGCCTACCCGCAGGCCAACGCGCTGATCGTGGCGTGCGAGTTCTGCTCGCTGTGCTACCAGCCCACCGACATGGGTGTCGGCTCGTTGCTGTCGAACGGCCTGTTCGGTGACGGCATCGCCGCCGCCGCGGTCCGCGGCCGGGGCGGCGAGGGCGTCCGGCTGGAACGCAACGGCTCGTTTCTGATCCCCAAGACCGAGGACTGGATCACGTACGACGTGAAGGCCACCGGCTTCCACTTCCTGCTGGACAAGCGGGTGCCGGCGACGATGGAACCGCTCGCGCCCGTGCTGAAGGACTTGGCCGATGAACACGGCTGGGACGCCTCCGACCTGGACTTCTACATCGTCCACGCGGGTGGCCCCCGTATCCTCGACGACCTCAGCACCTTCCTGCACGTCGACCCGCACGCCTTCCGGTTCAGCCGGGCCACGCTCACCGAGTACGGCAACATCGCCAGCGCCGTCGTCCTCGACGCGCTGCGCCGGCTGTTCGACGAGGGCGGCACCGAGCACCGGGCGCGCGGGCTGCTCGCCGGGTTCGGCCCCGGCATCACCGCCGAGATGGCCCTGGGCCGCTGGCACGGCGCGGACGGGACGAGGTGACATGAGCGAAGAGACGATCACCGCGGCCCCGGACCCGGACCCGACCCAGGTCCTGGACCGGCCCGCGCCCGGGCCGGCCGGTGCCGTGGTCGACCCGGCCGGCGCCGTGGTCGACCCGGGCGGCGACTCCGCCCTCCTGCTGGACCCGTCGGCCCACGCCCGGTCGCGCCGCGCCGTCGCCGCAGCCTTCACGGTGCGGGGTATGGAGCGGGTGCGTGAGCGCTGCCGGCGCATGCTGGCGGAACTGGTCGACGAGTTGCTGCAGGACGGCCCGCCCGCCGGCCTGACCGAGGCTGTGCTCAGCCCCTTCGCCGACGCGGTGATCTGCGAGCTGATGGGCGTCCCGCCCGCGGACCGGCAGGGTATGCGCGCCTGGACCCGGCTGATCCTCTCCTCGCACGGCACCGAGGCCGGCGCGAAGGCCGGGAGGGAGATGGGCGCCTACTTCTCCGAGCTCATCGGCCTGCGCGCGGGCAGCACCGGCGAGGACGCCGCTTCCCTGCTCGGAGCCGCCGTGAGCCGTGCGGAGGTGACCCTGGACGAGGCGGCCGGTCTCGCGGTCCTCCTCCGGATCGGCGGCGAGGCGGTCACCGACCAGAGTGTCCGGCTGTTCCGCGTCCTGCTGGCCTGTCCCGACCTCGCCGAACGGCTGCGCGCCGAACCGGAGACGCGTCCCCGGGCCGTAGACGAACTGCTGCGCGGGCTCCCCCGTCGCGACGCGGACGTCGTCCCCGGGCCGGGCACGAGCGACCTCGGCCTCGGCCCGAACCCGCAGGTCTCCTTCGGCCGCGGCCCGCACCACTGGCCCGGCGGCCTGCCGGGCCGGACGGTGTCGGAGCTCCTGGTCGACGCGCTCCTCGACGGCGTGCCGGGCCTTCGGCTCTCCGTTCCCGCAGACGAGCTGCTCCTCAGGGCGGGCACGCGGCTGCGCGGGCCCGAGTCCCTGCCCGTGACCTGGTGATCCGGCGATGACCGCGACGGAAGGACTGCTCGTCCCACCCGGCCACGGCCGGATCATGGAGACCCCCGCCCAGCGCGTCACCTTCAAGGTGACCGGCACGCACTCCCGCACGGCCTCCACCTTCGAGGTGGTCGTGCCCCCGGGCTTCGACGTCGGGGCCCATGTACACACCCGCAGCGAGGAGTTGTTCTACGTGCTCGAGGGCGAGCTGGACGTCCTCGCCTTCGAGCCGCGGATCCGCACACCCGGCAACTGGCGGGCGTGGGAGTCCACTTCGGGCAACCGGGTGGTGCGGGCGACGCCCGGGACGGTGATCGCCGTGCCGCCGGGGTGCCCGCACGCGTTCGCCAACCCGACCGACACACCGGCGAAGATGTTCTTCCAGGCGAGCCCGCCGCCCGACCACGAGCGGTACTTCGAGGAACTGCTGGAGATCCTCGACGGCGGGGGCCCTCCTGACCAGGCGGCGATCGAGAAGCTGCGGGCGCGCTACGACATCGAGCAGCTGACGCCGCTCCGGCACCGTTAGCGGATGGGCACACCGGCGAGGGTGCGGGCGATGACCAGGCGCTGGATCTCGCTCGTCCCCTCGAAGATGGTGTAGATGGCAGCGTCCCGGTGCATCCGCTCCACGGGGTACTCCCGGGTGTAGCCGTTGCCGCCGAGGATCTGGATCGCCTGGGCCGTGACCTTCTTGGCCGTCTCGCTCGCGAAGAGCTTGGACATCGAGCCCTCGGCCGCCGTGAACGGCTTGCCGTTGATCGCCATCCAGGAGGCGCGCCACACCAGCAGCCGGGCCGCGTCGATGGACGTCCGCATGTCGGCGAGCTGGAAGGCGACGCCCTGGTTGTCGATGATCGGCCGGCCGAACTGCTCGCGCGTCTTCGCGTAGTCGAGGGCGACCTCGTAGGCGGCGCGGGCGGTGCCGACGGCCATGGCGCCGACCGCCGGGCGCGAGGCCTCGAACGTGGCCATGGCCGCGTTCTTCACGCGCTCGCCGCCCGCTTTGGCCCGCTCCCGGGCCCGGGCCAGCCGCTCGTCCAGCTTCTCCTTGCCGCCGAGCAGGCAGGAGCCGGGAACGCGCACGTTGTCCAGGATGACCTCGGCGGTGTGCGAGGCGCGGATGCCGTGCTTCTTGAACTTCTGGCCCTGGGCGAGACCCGGCGTCCCCGGCGGGACGATGAAGGAGGCGTGCCCCTTGGAGCCGAGCTCGGCGTCGACGACCGCGACGACGACGTGGACGTTGGCGATGCCGCCGTTGGTCGCCCAGGTCTTGGTGCCGTTGAGCACCCACTCGTCCTTGGCCTCGTCGTACACGGCCCGGGTGCGCATGGAGGCCACGTCGGAGCCGGCGTCCGGCTCGGAGGAACAGAACGCGGCCACCTTGACGTCGTTGGCGTCGCCGTACATCTGGGGGATCCAGGTGCCGATCTGTTCCTCGGTGCCGTTGGCGAGGACTCCTACGGCGGCGAGGCCGGTGCCGACGATGGACAGGGCTATGCCCGCGTCTCCCCAGAACAGCTCCTCCATCGCCATGGGGATGCCGAGGCCGGTCGAGTCGAAGTACTGCTGGGCGTAGAAGTCCAGGGAGTAGATGCCGACCTTGGCGGCCTCCTGGATGACCGGCCAGGGAGTCTCCTCACGCTCGTCCCATTCGGCGGCCGCGGGGCGGATCACATCGGCCGCGAAGCCGTGCAGCCAGTCCCGGACCTCCTTCTGTTCGTCGTTGAGCTCCATGGTGAACTCGGCCATGTCGTCCCCTCCAGCGGCACACATGCATGTTACTTGCGGTAACACCAGTCTGTTACCGGCGGGTAGTCGAAGTCAACTCCTACCGACCGGTCGGCACCCGTTCGGTGTCGGGGGCACGCTTCAGTGTTAGTTTTCGCAGGCGTCATGGAAACAGCACGGGTGGGGAGAGACCATGGACACCACGCAGCGGACCGATCAGCAACGGTCCGCCGACCGCCGCCGGCGTGAGCTGCTGGAGGCCGCCGACCGGGTGGTGCTGCGCGACGGACCGCAGGCATCGATGAACGCGATCGCGGCGGAGGCCGGCATCACCAAGCCGATCCTCTACCGGCACTTCGGCGACAAGGGCGGACTTTACGCGGCCCTTGCCATGCGGCACACGGACGCCCTGCTGGACTCGCTGCGGGCGGCGCTGGACGCGCCGGCGGACCGGCGGGAGCGGGTCGAGGCGACGCTGGACACGTACCTCACGGCGATCGAGCTGCGGCCCCAGGTGTACCGGTTCCTGATGCACCCCGCGGAGGGGGGCCAGCCGGGGGACCCGGGGTTCGATGTCGGCAAGCACAGCGCGCCGTTGCTGCGGCGGATGGGTGAGGAGCTGGCGCAGGTCATCGAGGAGCGGCTGGATCTCGGGCCGGGCGGGCAGCAGCTCGCTCGCGTGTGGGGGCACGGGATCGTCGGCATGATGCATGCGGCCGGGGACTGGTGGCTGGGGGAACGGCCCTGTTCGCGGGCCGAGTTGGTTCGGAGTCTGGCTGATCTGTTGTGGGGGCGGCTTGCTGCTGCGGGGGATCGGGTGGGAGGTCCCGGGTTCTGACCCTCGCAAGTCGTGTGCGGACCGGTGGGGGCTGGTCGCGCAGTTCCCCGCGCCCCTGAGGCGTTGCCGCCCGGGCGCTCCAAGAGCCCGGGCGCCCCGGTGCCCCGGTGCCCTGAGGCGATGACCCTCAGGCGTTCCAAGATGCCCGGGACACCTGCCGCATCAGTCTCCGGTGGCGCCAGCCCTTGAGATGGTCCGCGTAGATCCGGCCCTCCAGGTGGTCGCACTCGTGTTGCAGGCAGCGGGCGAAGAAGCCCGTGCCGTGGACGGTGACGGGTTCTCCCGTCACCGTGAAGCCCTCGACGACCGCGTGGTCGTGGCGTTCCGTGCCCGCTTCCAGGCCCGGCAGGGACAGGCAGCCCTCCGGGCCACGGATCACCACGCCGTCCTGCTCGGTCAGACGGGGATTGACCACATGGCCCACATGGCGGACGTCCTCGTCGTCCGGGCAGTCGTAGACGAACACCCGCAGGGACTCGCCGACCTGGTTGGCGGCGAGGCCGACACCCTGGGCGGCGTACATCGTCGCGAACAAGTCCTCGACGAGGCGGGCCAGTTCGGGGCCGAAGTCGGTGACCTCCGCGCAGGGGGTGTGCAGCAGCGGATCGCCGTGCAGGGTGAGGGGTCTCACGCGGCCGTGGGCGCCGGGGATGGAGCTCTGTCGCATGGCGGCAAGAGTAAGGTCCTGTCGGTCCGCGTCTCCCACACGAGTTCGCCACAGTGCCGCGGTTCGGGAGTGCGAATGGATCTCGATAGGCTGAGGTCCACACCACGTGGCCGTCAGGCTTCAAGGCGCGGCGCGTACGCAAGGAGGATCGAGAACTGATGGCAGGCAACTCGGACCCGCTCTCGCCGCGGGCCAAGCTGGCCGTGACCGCGGGCAAGGCGGTCGCAGCGGCATCCCGTGCCGCAGGACGCGGCAGCGGTTCGGTGATCGGCGGCCGGGTGGCTCTCCGGCTCGACCCCGACCTCCTCGCCACGCTCGCCCAGAACCTGGACGTGATCCTGGTCTCCGCGACGAACGGCAAGACCACCACCACCCGGCTCATCGCCGAGGCCCTGCGCGCGGCGGGACCCGTCGTCTCGAACGCGCTCGGCGCCAACATGCCGGCCGGCATCACCTCGGCCCTCGCCGGCAGCTCCGACGCCCGCTACGGCGTCATCGAGGTCGACGAGAAGTACCTCGCGGGCGTCGCCCGGGACACCGCCCCGAAGTGCATCGCCCTGCTCAACCTCTCGCGGGACCAGCTCGACCGGGCCGCCGAGACCCGCATGCTCGCCGAGAACTGGCGGGAGGGCCTCGCGGGCTCCAAGTCGGTGGTCGTGGCCAACTGCGACGACCCGCTGGTCGTGTGGGCGGCGTCGTCCTCCCCCAATGTGATCTGGGTCGCAGCCGGGCAGATGTGGAAGGACGACGCCTGGTCCTGCCCGTCGTGCGGTGGCGTCATGCAGCGCCCGGGCGACGACTGGTTCTGCGGCGAGTGCGGCTTCCGCCGTCCCACGCCGAGCTGGGCTCTCTCAGGCGACCACGTCCTCGACCCGCACGGCTCGGCCTGGCCGATCCACCTCCAGCTGCCCGGCCGCGCCAACAAGGCCAACGCCGCCTCCTCGGCCGCCGTCGCCGCCGTGTTCGGCGTACCGCCGCAGGTCGCGCTGGAGCGCATGTACCAGGTGCAGGCGGTGGCAGGGCGCTACGACGTCGTCCAGTTCCAGGGCCGTGACCTGCGGCTGCTGCTCGCGAAGAACCCGGCCGGCTGGCTGGAGACGTTCTCCCTGATCGACCCGCCGCCCACGCCGGTCATCCTCTCGGTGAACGCGCGCGGCGCCGACGGCACCGACACCTCCTGGCTGTGGGACGTCGACTACACGCGTCTGACCGGCCACCCGATCTGCGTCGTCGGCGACCGGCGGCTGGACCTGGCGGTGCGCCTGGAGGTCGCCGACCAGCACTTCCAGGTCTACGACAACCTCGACCAGGCCGTGGCGGCGTGCCCGCCGGGGCGCATCGAGGTCATCGCCAACTACACGGCGTTCCAGGACCTGCGCCGCCGCGTCGGCAACTGAGCACGAGACGTCAGGGGACTTTTGTGAGCGACAACCAACTGCGGGTCGTCTGGATCTATCCCGACCTGCTCAGCACCTACGGCGACCAGGGCAACGTCCTCGTCGTGGAGCGCCGCGCGCGGCAGCGCCGCCTGGACGTGGCCCGGCTGGACGTGCGCAGCGACCAGCCGATCCCGACCTCCGGCGACATCTACCTGATCGGCGGCGGCGAGGACCGGCCGCAGCGGCTCGCCGCCGAGCGGCTGCGCCGGGACGGCGGACTGCAGCGGGCCGTGGAGAACGGCGCCATCGTGTTCTCGGTGTGCGCCGGCTACCAGATCCTCGGCCACGAGTTCATCAACGACCTCGGCCAGCGCGAGCCCGGCCTCGGGCTGCTGGACGTGGTGTCGACGCGCGGCGAGGGCGCGCGGTGCGTCGGGGACGTGCTGGGCGACATCGACGCCCGCCTCGGCCTGCCCCCGCTGACGGGCTTCGAGAACCACCAGGGCGTCACCCACCTCGGCCCCACCGCACGCCCGCTCGCCCAGGTGCGCTTCGGCAACGGCAACGGCACGGGCGACGGCACCGAGGGCGCGTACAACGACACCGTCTTCGGCACGTACATGCACGGGCCGGTGCTCGCGCGCAACCCGCTGATCGCGGACCTGCTGCTGAAGCTGGCCCTCGACGTCAACGCGCTGCCGCCCACCGACGACCAGTGGTACGAGGCCCTTCGCAACGAGCGCATCGCGGCTGCTCAGCAGCCTGCCTGAGCGCGTCCGGGCAGCATGCGGGAAGCACGCGTCAACCTGCTGGTCAACAGCCCGTATGACGGTCCATCCGCACAGGTGAGCGGGGTGGTCCAGCAGGCGGACGCGCGCTTCGGTCCGGCCCCTCGGTGCCGCTAGGGTGGCGGGGATTCCAGCCGGACAACGTGGTCCGGTCCCCGGCCCACGTTGAGAAGGTATTTCGGGCTATGCGCATTGGTGTCCTCACGTCCGGCGGCGACTGCCCCGGCCTGAACGCCGTCATCCGGTCCGTCGTGCACCGCGCCGTCGTCGACCACGGCGACGAGGTCATCGGCTTCCGGGACGGCTGGAAGGGCCTCCTGGAGTGCGACTACCTCAAGCTCGACCTCGACGCGGTGGGTGGCATCCTCGCCCGCGGCGGCACGATTCTCGGGTCCTCCCGGGTCCAGCCCTCCCATCTGCGGGACGGTGTGGAGCGGGCCAGGGGCCATGTCGAGGAGCTCGGCCTCGACGCGATCATCCCCATCGGCGGCGAGGGCACGCTCAAGGCCGCGCGGCTGATGTCGGACAGCGGCCTGCCCGTCGTGGGCGTGCCGAAGACCATCGACAACGACATCGCGGTCACGGACGTCACCTTCGGCTTCGACACGGCCGTGGGCGTGGCGACCGAGGCCCTGGACCGGCTGAAGACCACCGCCGAGTCCCACCAGCGGGTCCTGGTGGTCGAGGTCATGGGCCGGCACACCGGCTGGATCGCGCTGCACTCCGGCATGGCGGCCGGTGCGCACGCCATCGTCGTGCCCGAGCGGCCCTTCGACATAGAGGAACTGACCAGGCGGGTCGGCGAGCGGTTCGAGGCGGGCAAGCGCTTCGCGATCGTCGTGGCGGCGGAAGGGGCGAAGCCCCGGGCCGGGAGCATGGAGTTCGACGAGGGCGGCAAGGACATCTACGGGCACGAGCGGTTCGCCGGGATCGCCCGGCAGCTGTCCGTGGAGCTGGAGGGGCGCCTCGGGAAGGAAGCCCGGCCGGTGATCCTCGGGCACGTGCAGCGGGGCGGTACGCCGACCGCCTACGACCGGGTGCTGGCCACGCGGTTCGGGTGGCACGCGGTGGAGGCGGTGCACCGGGGTGAGTTCGGGCAGATGACCGCGCTGCGGGGGACCGACATCGTGATGGTGCCGCTGGCCGAGGCTGTGGAGACGCTGAAGACCGTTCCCGACGACCGGTACGACGAGGCGGAGACCGTTCTCTGAGGCTGTGCCTGCCTGCCGGGTGCGGGTTGTGTGTGGTTGATCGCGCCCACGCGGCGGAGCCGCAGATCCAATACAGTCCCGCGCCCCTGAGGGGCCTCGAACCGCCCCCGGTCGTAGCCGCGACCGGGGGCGGTTCTACTCTTGTCGGCGGACAGACTGCTGCACACCCCCACGAAACAGGAGCCGGCGGAATGGATCACAGCGGGCACGGCATGACCATGGATCTGCCGCCGTTCACGCTGGGGCGAGGTCTGGAGTGGTCGGCGGACCCGTTCTTCCTCGTCGCCTGCCTGGCCGGGCTGGCCCTGTACGGGTGGGGTGTCGTGCGGCTCGTCCGGCGCGGGGACAAGTGGCCGGTGGGGCGTACGGTCGCCTACGTCCTGGGCGTGCTCAGCATCGTGCTGATGATGTGCACCGGGCTGAACGACTACGGGATGGTCATGTTCAGCGTGCACATGGTGCAGCACATGGTCATCAGCATGGTGTCGCCCATCCTCATCCTGCTCGGGGCGCCGATCACGCTGGCGCTGCGGGCGCTGCCCACGGCGGGGCGGGGCCGCAAGGGGCCGCGTGAGCTGCTGCTGATGTTCCTGCACAGCCGGTACATGCGGATCATCACGCACCCGGCGTTCACGATCCCGCTGTTCATCGCGAGCCTGTACGGCCTGTACTTCACTCCGATCTTCGACACCCTGATGGGCTCCAAGGCGGGCCACATCGCGATGATGGTGCACTTCCTCGCCGTCGGCCTGGTGTTCTTCTGGCCGATCATGGGCGTGGACCCGGGCCCGCACCGCCCGGGCTACCTGATGCGGATGCTGGAGTTGTTCGCGGGCATGCCCTTCCACGCGTTCTTCGGGATCGCGCTGATGATGGCGTCCCAGCCGATGGTCGAGACGTTCAAGAACCCGCCCGGCTCGCTCGGCATCGACGCGCTCTCCGACCAGAACGCGGCCGGCGGCATCGCCTGGGCGTTCAGCGAGATCCCCTCCGTGCTGGTGCTGGTGGCGCTGCTGTTCCAGTGGTACGCCTCGGACCAGCGGCAGGCCAGGCGCGAGGACCGGGCCGCCGACCGCGACGGGGACAAGGAGCTGGAGGCGTACAACGCCTATCTGGCCTCGCTGAACACGCCGGGGCGCTGAAGACCTCTTCGGTACGGGCCGTGCGCGCCGGGCGTCCGCCGGGCACCATGGAGGGACCGAACCCGAGGAGGGTGTTGCGATGCCCGGTTCCACGAACGGTTCCAACTCGACGAAGACGATGGGAGCGCTCACGCTGGGCGGGCTGGTCCTGGTGACGGCCTACACGGTGGCGCTCGGGAGCAACGGCTGGCTGTGGTTCGGCTGGGTCGTCCTGGGCCTGATCACGCTGGGACTGGCGGTCACCACGCGCAGCACCTGACGGCTCACCGCCCCGCCCGGCCGGCCGGTCGTGGTCAGCCGGTGGCGCGGCTCACTCCCTGGTCAGCCGGCCCGCGGGGTGCACGCCGGGCTGGTACTTGGGGAGCCGGACGGTGATCTTCATGCCGGCTCCCACCGCGGTTTCGATGACGAGCCCGTAGTCGTCGCCGTAGACCTGGCGGAGCCGGTCGTCGACGTTGGACAAACCGATGCCGCCCGAGGGGCTGACCTCGCGGGCGAGGATGCGGCGGAGCAGGCCGGGGTCCATGCCCGCGCCGTCGTCCTCGATCACCACGAGGGCCTCGGCGCCCGCGTCCTGTGCGGTGATCTGGATGTGGCACTTGCCCGAGGACGGGGCCTTGCCCTCCAGGCCGTGCTTGACGGCGTTCTCGACGAGCGGCTGAAGGCAGAGGAACGGCAGGGTCACCGGCAGCACCTCCGGCGCTATCTGGAGGGTGACGGAGAGGCGTTCGCCGAAGCGTGCCCGCACCAGCGCCAGGTAGTGGTCGATGGCGTGGAGCTCCTCGGCGAGGGTGGTGAAGTCGCCGTGCCGGCGGAACGAGTAGCGGGTGAAGTCCGCGAATTCGAGGAGCAGTTCGCGGGCGCGCTCGGGGTCGGTGCGGACGAACGAGGCGATCACCGCGAGCGAGTTGAAGATGAAGTGCGGGGAGATCTGTGCTCGCAGCGCCTTGATCTCGGCCTCGATGAGGCGGGTGCGGGACTGGTCGAGATCGGCCAGTTCCAGCTGGACCGAGACCCAGCGGGCGACTTCGCCGGCAGCCCGGACGAGCACCGCCGACTCACGCGGCGCGCAGGCCACGAGCGCGCCGTGCACCCGGTCGTCGACGGTGAGCGGGGCGACGACCGCCCAGCGCACCGAGCAGTCGAGCCTGTCGCAGGTGAGCCGGAAGGCCTCGCCGCGCCCGGTTTCCAGGGGGCCCGCGAGGCGATCCATGATCTCGGTGCGGTGGTGGGCGCCGTCGCCGTCCCAGACCAGGACCTGCCCCCGGTCGGTGAGGCAGAGGGCGTCCGTTCCCAGCAGGGAGCGGAGTTTGCGGGCGGACTTGCGGGCGGTCTCCTCCGTCAGGCCCGCCCGCAGCGGGGGCGCGGCGAGGGACGCCGTGTGCAGGGTCTCGAAGGTGGCGTGCTCGACGGGGGTGCCGAGGCCGGCGAGGCTCTTGGCCCGTGCGGTGCGCCGGCCGAGCCAGACCCCGAGGGCGAGCACCGGGAGCACGGCGGCGCACAGCCCCGCCAGGAACCCGCTCATGCGCTCACCTCGGAGCGCAGTTCCTCGGGCAGGTGGAACCGGGCCAGGACCGCCGCCGTGCCGGGCGGAACGCGGCCGGGGGTGGCCAGGGACACCAGGACCATGGTGAGGAAGCCCAGGGGCACCGACCACAGCGCGGGCCAGGCCAGCAGGGCGTGCAGGGCGGCTCCCTCGCCCGGGTAGCCCGCCATGGTGGCGGCGACGGCGAGCAGGGCGGAGCCGCCGCCGACCAGCATCCCGGCGGCGGCTCCTGGCGGGGTGAGCCGTCGCCACCAGATGCCGAGGACGAGCAGGGGGCAGAACGAGGACGCCGAGACGGCGAAGGCCAGCCCGACGGCGTCGGCGACCGGCAGCCCGCCGACCAGGACGCTCGCCGCGAGGGGCACGGCCATGGCGAGGACCGTCCCGAGGCGGAAGTGCCGCACGCCCCGGGACGGCAGGACGTCCTGGGTGAGGACGCCCGCGACCGCCATGGTCAGGCCGGAGGCCGTGGAGAGGAACGCGGCGAAGGCGCCGCCGGCGACGAACGCGCCCAGCAGGTCGCCGCCCACTCCCCCGATCATGCGGTCGGGCAGCAGGAGGACGGCGGCGTCCGGGTCGCCGGTGAGGGTGAGTTCGGGGGCGTAGAGGCGGCCGAGGGCGCCGTAGACGGGGGGCAGGAGGTAGAAGGCGCCGATCAGGCCGAGGACCGCGACGGTGGTGCGGCGGGCGGCGACGCCGTGCGGGCTGGTGTAGAAGCGGACCACGACGTGCGGCAGGCCCATGGTGCCGAGGAACGTGGCGAGGATCAGCCCGTACGTGGCGTACAGCGGGCGTTCCTCCCGGCTCTCGGCCTGCGACGGGGACAGGTCGCCGCCGCCGCGCTCGCCCTCGGGGACGGGGGCGCCCCGGGCGAAGGTGAGCCGGGTGCCGCGCTCGATGTGGTGGCTTCCGGGGGTGAGTTCCAGGTGTGTGCCGGTGTGGGTCCGGCCGTCGACGGTGCCGGTCACGGTGACGCCCAGGGGCCGGTCCAGTTCGAGGTCGATCGAGTCGTCGACGCGGACCACGCGCTGTTCGCGGAAGCTGGCCGGTTCGTCGAAGGCGTGCCGTGGTGCTCCGTCGCTCTGCCAGGTGAGGACCAGGAACAGGGCGGGGACGAGCAGGGCGGTGAGTTTCAGCCAGTACTGGAAGGCCTGCACGAAGGTGATGCTGCGCATACCGCCGGCGGCGACGGTGGCGGTGACGACGACGGCGACGATCACTCCGCCGAGCCAGTCGGGCGCCCCGGTCAGCACGTTCAGGGTCAGCCCGGCCCCCTGGAGCTGGGGCAGCAGGTACAGCCAGCCGACGCCGACGACGAAGGCACCGGCCAGGCGCCGTACGGCCTGGGAGGCGAGGCGGGCCTCGGCGAAGTCGGGGAGCGTGTAGGCGCCGGAGCGGCGCAGCGGGGCGGCGACGAAGAGGAGCAGGACGAGGTAGCCGGCGGTGTAGCCGACCGGGTACCAGAGCATGTCGGGGCCCTGGACGAGGACGAGGCCCGCGATGCCGAGGAAGGAGGCGGCGGAGAGGTATTCGCCGCTGATGGCGGCGGCGTTGAGGCGGGGGCCCACGGTGCGGGAGGCGACGTAGAAGTCGGAGGTGGTGCGGGAGATGCGCAGACCGAAGGCGCCGACGAGGACGGTCGCGACGACGACGAGGGCGACGGCGGGGACGGCGTAGCTGGAGTTCATCAGAGGCCGGAGTTCATCGGTGGGACGTCACGGGACTTCAGCGGTCTTCGACGAGGCGTACGAAGTCGCGTTCGTTGCGCTCGGCGCGGCGGACGTACCAGCGGGCGAGCAGCACCAGCGGGACGTAGAGGCCGAAGCCGAGGACGGTCCATTCCAGGCGGCGGGCGTCGGGCATCGCGGCGAAGAGCAGCGGGAGCGGGCCGACGAGCAGGCCGAGGAGCGCGAACACGGTGAGGGCGGCGCGCAGTTGGGTGCGCATCAGGGAGCGGACATAGGTGTGGCCGAGGGTGGTCTGCTCGTCGATCTCGGTGCGCGGACGGTAATGGCCGGAGGAGATCTGGGGGTACCGGCCGCGCGAGCGGAGCCGGGCGTGGGGAAAGGGCTGCCGCGGTGGGCCCGTGACGACGACGCGGCGTTCGGTGTGGTCCTGGGGCACCGTCACGGCCTCCGCATGAGCAGGTCGCGCAGTTCGCGCGTGTGGCGCCGGCTGACCTGGAGTTCCTCGGAGCCGACCAGGACGCTGACGGTGCCCGCGTCGAGGCGGAGTTCGCCGATGTGGTGCAGGGCGACGAGGTGACGGCGGTGGATGCGGACGAAGCCGCGGGTGCGCCAGCGCTCCTCCAGGGTGGACAGCGGGATGCGCACCAGGTGGCTGCCCTTGTCGGTGTGCAGGCGGGCGTAGTCGCCCTGGGCCTCGACGTGGGTGATGTCGTCGACGGCGACGAAGCGGGTCACGCCGCCTAGTTCGACGGGTATGTGGTCGGGGTCGGGTTCGTGCACGGGGATGCGCGGGGCGGCGCCGCGCAGTTCGGCGGCCCGGCGGACGGCTTCCGCGAGGCGTTCCTTGCGGACCGGCTTCAGGACGTAGTCGACGGCTTTGAGGTCGAAGGCCTGCACGGCGAAGTCCTCGTGGGCGGTGACGAACACGACCAGCGGCGGCCGGGCGAAGCCGGTGAGCAGCCGGGCGAGGTCGAGACCGTCGAGGCCGGGCATCTGGATGTCGAGGAAGACGACGTCGATGGCCTCGGGCCCGCCCGGGCCGCACTCCAGGGCACGGTTCATGCGGCGCAGCGCCTCGGTCGCGTCGCCGGCGCCCTCCGCGCTGCCGATGCGGGGGTCGGCGTGCAGGAGGTACAGCAGCTCCTCCAGGGAGGGGCGTTCGTCGTCGACAGCCAGGGCACGCAGCATGAACCCGGAGTGTAGGGGTGATCCGTACGTCTGGACACGTGCCGGGGGTGGACGTATCCGCTGGATACGGTGCTCGCGTCCGCCGGGCGCGGGCCGGGGTGCCGGTGGATACAGTGCCCGCATGAACAGCAGGTCCACGCCGTTCGACGAACTCGACCGGAAGATCATCACCGCGTTGATGGCGAACGCGAGGACGTCGTTCGCCGAGATCGGCACGGCGATCGGGCTGTCGGCGACGGCGGTCAAGCGGCGGGTCGACCGGTTGCGCGAGACGGGCGTGATCACCGGCTTCTCGGCGACGGTGAAGCCGTCGGCGCTGGGCTGGCGCACCGAGGCCTACGTCGAGGTGTACTGCGAGGGCGCCGCCCCGCCGCGGCGGCTGGCGGAAGTGGTGCGCGACTACCCGGAGATCGCCGCGGCGATGACCGTGACGGGCGGCGCGGACGCGCTGCTGCACGTGCGGGCGCGGGACGTGGAGCACTTCGAGGAGGTGCTGGAACGGATCCGGCAGGAGCCGTTCATCCGGAAGACGATCAGCGTGATGGTGCTGTCCCATCTGCTGCCGGAGAGCCCGGAGGCGGGGGCGAGTCATCCGGCCCCCGAAGGTGTCTCCGGCGGCGCAGCAGACGTGCGCTGAGCGCCTGGAAGACGCAGCATTCCTGCGCCAACGCGCAATCTTTGTTTCTTGTCGGGCACCACCCCCGGTTCCTACCGTTGTGTCAACCCCCAGTCACACACCGTGAGGAAGCGGAGGGACCCCTCTGTGCCCGACTCCCGTGTGCCGCGCCGGCGGCGCTACCTCGTCTGCGAACCCAGACACTTCGCCGTGCAGTACGCGATCAACCCGTGGATGCATCCCGACGAACCCGTCGACGTCATCCGCGCCCTGGACCAGTGGCAGGCGCTGGTCGACACCTACCGCGTCCACGGCCATACCGTGGACAGTGTGAAACCCGTTCCCGGCCTGCCCGACATGGTTTTCGCCGCGAACGCGGCGGTCGTCGTCGACGGCCGCGTCTTCGGCTCGCTCTTCCACGCGCCCGAGCGCCGTCCCGAGTCCGTGCCGTACGAGGCGTGGTTCAAGACGGAGGGCTACGACGTCTACCACCCCGAGTCGGTGTGCGAGGGCGAGGGCGACCTGGTGCCGGCCGGCCGCTGGATCCTGGCCGGGACTGGCTTCCGGACGACCCGGGAGGCCCACAGCGAGGTGCAGGAGTACCTCGGGACGCCGGTGATCAGCCTGACGCTGGTGGATCCGTACTTCTACCACCTGGACACGGCGCTGTTCGTCCTCGACGAGGGGCACGACGGGAACATCGCCTACTACCCCGGGGCGTTCTCGCCGGGCAGCCGCGAGGTGCTGGCCCGGCTGTACCCGGACGCGGTGCTCGCCACCCGCGAGGACGCGATGGCGTTCGGGCTCAACTCCGTCTCCGACGGGCGCCACGTGTTCATCTCACCGGGGGCGACGGGCCTGGCCGGGCAACTGGCCGACCGCGGTTACGTCCCCGTCCCCGTCGACCTGTCCGAGTTCCACAAGGCCGGTGGCGGCATCAAGTGCTGCACCCAGGAGATCCGGGAGATCCGCTCATGACCGCACCCGTCCGCACCGAGGACCCGCAGGGGGCCCGTGGCCCGCGGGAGGCCCGTGACGCGCAGGAGACGCGCGGCTCGCAGGAGCTGATCCGCGCGGAGGAGCCGGTCCTCGCGCACAACTACCACCCGCTGCCGGTGGTCGTCGCCCGCGCCGAGGGCACCTGGGTGGAGGACGTGGAGGGGCGTCGCTACCTCGACATGCTGGCCGGCTACTCGGCCCTCAACTTCGGCCACCGGCACCCGGTGCTGATCGAGGCGGCCCACCGGCAGCTGGACCGGCTGACGCTCACCTCGCGCGCCTTCCACAACGACCGGCTCGCCGAGTTCGCGGAGCGGCTGGCGGCGCTGACCGGCATGGACATGGTGCTGCCCATGAACACCGGAGCGGAGGCGGTGGAGAGCGGGGTGAAGGTGGCCCGCAAGTGGGCCTACGACGTCAAGGGCGTGCCGGCCGGCCGGGCGACGATCGTGGTCGCGGCGGACAACTTCCACGGGCGTACGACGACGATCGTCAGCTTCTCCACCGACGAGACGGCCCGGGCGGGCTTCGGGCCGTTCACGCCCGGTTTCCGGGTGGTGCCGTACAACGATCTGGCCGCGATGGAGGCGGCGGTCGACGACACGACGGCGGCGGTGCTGATCGAGCCGATCCAGGGCGAGGCGGGGGTGATCATCCCGGACGAGGGCTATCTGGCCGGCGTGCGGGAGCTGACCCGCCGCAAGGGCTGTCTGTTCATCGCGGACGAGATCCAGTCCGGGCTCGGCCGTACGGGCCGGACGCTCGCGGTCGAGCACGAGCCGGTGGTGCCGGACGTGCTGCTGCTGGGCAAGGCGCTGGGCGGTGGCATCGTGCCGGTGTCGGCGGTGGTCGGGCGACGGGAGGTGCTCGGGGTGCTGCACCCGGGTGAGCACGGCTCGACGTTCGGCGGCAATCCGCTGGCGGCGGCGGTCGGTACGGCGGTCGTGGAGCTGCTGGAGACGGGTGAGTTCCAGCGCCGGGCGGCCGAGCTGGGCACGATCCTGCGCGACGGTCTGACGGGGCTGGTCGGCAAGGGCGTGGTGGGCTTCCGCTCGCGCGGGCTGTGGGCGGGCGTCGACATCGACCCCGCGCTCGGCACCGGCCGCGAGATCAGCGAACGCCTGATGCGCCAGGGGGTCCTGGCGAAGGACACCCACGGCTCCACGATCCGCCTGGCCCCACCGCTCACCATCACGGGCGAGGAGCTGACGGGGGCACTCGGGGCGCTGGAGAAGGCGCTGGGACAGAGGGCCTGAGGTCGCAGGGGCGGGGGCTCCGGCCTCGGGACGAAGGAGCTGAGGTCGCAGGGCCGGGGGCTCCGGCCTCGGGACGAAGGGACTGAGGTCGCAGGGCCGGGGGCGGCGTGCAGGCGTGCACACCGGGAGGCCTGCACGCCGGGCGTCCGCCGCCTCGCCCCCGGCGCTGACGGTGTCGTCGGACGCGAGGGCGTTCGGCGCGGTGGCGAGGGCGCCGACACTGCCCGGCCTCTCCGCCGCGCGGACGGAGTCCGGCCGACGTGCTCGCCCCCGGGTCGCCTCGCCTCGCCTCGACCCGCATCGTCCGCGGCGCGGAGGGAGCCCGCCGTGCTCTCCCCCAGGGAGCCGCCGTTCTTCGTCCGGCGTCCGGGACGGCGTCCGGCGCGTCCGGCGCGGGGCCCCGACCGGCCCTGCACGAGCCGCCCAGCGTCGCCGGATGGGTGAAGATTGAGGCAAGAGGTGGTAGACCACTCTCAGCGACAGAGAGGTCGGCCGTGGGCGCAGACGAGGTGTACGGCGTTGCCCGGCAGCGGTTCGATGTGGCCGACGCGGCGCCCCTGTTGCTCGATCCACAGGGCGTGGTGACGGGCTGGACCGACGCTGCCCGGCGGCTGCTGGCGTACCCGGCTGCCGAGGCGGTCGGCAGGAAGCTGGCCGACCTGCTGGCCGCCGAGGACGCTCAGCGCGTACCGGACCTGGTCGAGCGGTGCCGCAGGGACGGCGGCTGGACGGGGCTGCTGACGGCCCGCCGCAGGGACGGGCGGCCGGTGAAGGTCGCGGCCCGCATCGCCTCGGCCGAGGAGGGCCAGGGCGGCGCGCGCTGGCTGCTGCTCCTGTCGGAGCTGTCCGACGCCCCCGGCTGGGACATGAGCCGCACGGTCCTGGAACAGATGGCGGCGGGCGCCCCGGTCGGTATCGCGATCGTGGACACGGACCTGCGCTTCGTGTGGTCGAACGCCGCCCTGGAGCAGTTCGGCGGCGGTCCGGCGGCGCGCCGGCTCGGGCTGCGCTTCGCGGACGTGCAGCCGGGCATGGACGCCCAGGCGGTCGAGGCGCAGATGCGGCACGTGCTGGAGACCGGCGAGCCGGTGATCGGCTACGAGCACGTGGGCCATATCCGCTCGGCCCCGCTGCGCGAGACGGCGCACATGCTGTCGTTCACCCGCCTCGAGGACGACCGGGGCCATCCCATCGGCGTGTACTACACGGTCGTGGACATGACCGAGCGGCACCGTGCGCGACAGCGGTTGGCGCTGCTCGACCGGGCGGGCGAGAGCATCGGCCGCAGCCTGGACCTCACGCGCACCGCACAGGAACTGGCGGATGTGGCCGTGCCGGGGCTGGCCGACTTCGTCACCGTCGACCTGCTGGAGACGGTGCTGCGGGGCGGCGAGCCGGTGCCCGGGCCGCTGGCGGACTCGGAGGGGCCGGTGGAGCTGCGCCGCGCCGGCTACCGGTCCGCGCAGGACGATCTCGTGGAGGCCGTCATCGAGATCGGCGAGGGGGTGGCCTTCCGGGCCGGAACGCCGCCCTTCCGGTGTCTGGCCACCGGACGGTCCTGGCGTGCCGAGCGGCTCGACCCGCTGACCCGGGACTGGACCACGAGGACCCCGAGCGGCCACCGGGCCACGTTCCGGGAGCTGGGCCTGCACAGTGTGATGACCGTGCCGATCCGCTCGCGCGGTATCACCCTCGGCATCACGACCTTCTACCGGCGCGGCCACCGGGAGCACTTCGACGAGGAGGACCTGCGGCTGGCCGAGGACCTCGTCGCCCGCGCGGGCGTCTGCGTGGACAACGCCCGCCGCTACACCCGCGAGCGGGACGCCGCGCTCGTCCTGCAGCGCAGTCTGCTCCCCCACCGCCTGCCCGAGCAGGACGCCGTCGAGGTGGCCGCCTGTTACCGGCCGGCGGACGAACTGACCGGTCTCGGCGGCGACTGGTACGACCTCATCCCGCTGTCCGGGGCGCGCGTGGCGCTGGTCGTGGGAGAGGTGCCGGGGCACGGCATCGACGCCGCCGCGGCCATGGGGCAGTTGCGGACCGCCGTGCGGACCCTGGCGGCTCTGGATCTGCCGCCCGCGGAGGTGCTGGCGCACCTCGACGACCTGGTGGCGCGTTCGGCGCGGGAGGAGGGCGCGGAGCCCGGGACGATGGGCTCCGCGGGCACACCGGGCGTGGGTTCCGGTTGCCTGTACGTCGTCTACGACCCGGTCGACGGGGGGTGTGCGCTGGCCGCGGCCGGACATCCCGCCCCGGCCGTGGTACGGCCCGACGGCTCGGTCCTCTTCGTCGACCTGCCGCAGGGACCGCCGCTCGGCGTGGGCGGTCCGCCCTTCGAGGCGGTCGAGCTGTCCCTGCCCGAGGACAGCACCCTGGCGCTGCACACCGACGGGCTGCTGGCCCGGGGCGAGAGCTGGGCCGTCGACGCGGGCCGGGAGCGGCTGCGCCGGGCCCTGGAGCGGACGGGCCCGCTGGAGTCGTACTGCCGGTCCGTGGTCGACGCCCTGGTCCCGGCCCGCCCGTACGACGACGTGGCCCTGCTGATGGCCCGGACGAAACGTCTCGGCAGCGATCAGGTCGCGGCCTGGGACCTGCCGTCGGACCCGGCCGTGGTCGCAGACGCCCGCCGCACGGCCACCCGGCAGCTGGCGCACTGGGGCCTTCAGGAGCTGGCCTTCACCACGGAGCTGGTGGTGAGCGAGCTCGTCACCAACGCCATCCGGTACGCCACCGGCTCCATCCGGCTCCGGCTGATCAGGGAGCGTGCCCTGGTCTGCGAGGTCCTCGACGGCGGCGCCACCACACCCCATCTGCGTCATCCCCGGACGACGGACGAGGGCGGGCGCGGGCTCTTGCTGGTTTCCCAGCTCACGCAGCGATGGGGTACGCGGTTCGTTCCCGAGGGGAAGATCATCTGGGCCGAGCAGTCCCTGGCCGATCGTCCCGAGTGAAGACGCCCAGGTTTCTCTCATACCGTGCGAAACTGGTGTGACCCCGGCGGCGGTGAGGCGGCAGCCATGGCGGAGACGGCGATCGACTACGGTGCGGTTTTCAAGGCCCTGCCCGGCATGGTGGCGCTCCTGACGCCCGGGCTCGTGTACGCGGACGTCAACGACGAGTTCGTCCGCGTCTCCGGCCGCTCGCGGGAGCAGCTGATCGGCAAGTACCTGTTCGACGTGTTCCCGGACAACCCGAACGACCCGGCCGCGACAGGCATGCGCAACCTGGAGGCCTCGCTGTACCGCGTCCTGGCCACCGGGGAGCGCGACGCCATGGCCCTGCAGCGCTACGACGTCGAGGATCCCGAGCGGCCCGGCGAGTGGCAGGAGCGCTACTGGAGTCCGGTGAACGCGCCGCTGCTGGGCCCGGACGGCAAGGTCGTGCTGATACTGCACCGGGTGGAGGAGGTCACGGAGCTGATCCGGGCCCGGGGAGGCTCCGCGGAGAACCGGGGCAGCCGGGCCAGGGTGCTGGAGGCCGAGCTGTACACCCGCGCCCGTGAGCTGCAGGAGCTCAACGAGCGGCTGCGCCAGGCGCACTCCCGGGAGCGGGAGGTGGCGCTGGCGCTCCAGGCGGCGATGCTCCCCGCGCCCCGGCAGGTCCGCAACCACCCGGCCGCCGTCCGGTACCGGCCCGCCGTCGGCGCGCTCAACGTGTGCGGGGACTGGTACGACCTGGTCGATCTGGTGGGCGGCGACCGGATCGGCGTGGCCGTGGGCGACGTGGTCGGGCACGGACTGGAGGCCGCCGGCGTGATGGGGCAGCTGCGCAGTGCGCTCAGCGCGGCCTCCCGGGTCGCCGACGGACCGGCCCAGGCCCTGGACGTGCTGGGGCGCTACGCCCACGTCATCGACGGGGCCGAGTCGGCGACCGCCGCCACGACCTTCATCGACTGCGACCGCTACCTCATCACGTACAGCAGCGCCGGCCATCCCCCGCCCGTGCTCGTCCACGCGGACGGCGGCACGGAGTTTCTCGACCAGGCCACGGACACCCCGCTCGACGCCCGTCCGGACCCGATCCCGAGACCCCAGGCCGAGACAACGTTCGCGCCGGGCGCCACGCTCGTGCTCTACACCGACGGCCTGATCGAACGGCGCCACGAGGACATCGACAAAGGCCTGGACCGGCTCGCCGACGCCCTGCGCGACCATCGGGGCCAGGACCCCGAGACGCTCGCCGACACCGTTCTCCACGAGTTGCTGCCACCCGGCGGCGCCACCGACGACACGGCGCTGATCATCGTGCGGTTGTGACCGGCATACGGCTGTGACCTACGTGCGGCTGTGAGCTGCATGAGCCGCATGAGCTACATACGGGTCTTGCCGTGGTCGAGCAGCCGGACGCGGTCGACGTTCTGCCGGTCCTCCGCGTCCGCGCTGGGCCCACCGGCGAACCACGCGTCGAGGATCTCCGTCAGCAGGGGCTGCGACGTCAGCCGCAGGCTGAGCGCGAGCACGTTGGCGTCGTTCCAGCGGCGCGCCCCGTCGGCGGTGTAGGCGTCCGTGCACAGGGCGGCCCGCACGCCGGGCACCTTGTTCGCGGCGATCGAGGCGCCCGTGCCGGTCCAGCAGCACACCACCGCCTGGTCCGCCGTACCGTCGGCGACCTCGCGGGCCGCCGCCTCGGAGCACACCGCCCATTGCGGGTCGTCCCCCTGGCGCAGCGCGCCGTGCGGGCGCACCTCATGGCCCCGCTCGCGCAGGGCGGCCACGAGGGAGCGGGCGACGGGTTCGTCCATGTCCGAGGAAACAGCGATCCGCATGCCTGGCAGGTTACTCGCCGGAGCCGCCGGGCTCACCGGCTCACAGCGCCCGTCCCGCCCGCAAGAGTCACCCGCAGGTCACGCACCCCCGCTATCGCGCCAGCCCGCCCGTTCGGCTTGCCCGTCACCCGGGTGGCGCAGCACGCTGGTCCCGCGATCCTCCCCAGCCGCAGGAGCACCACCGGACACGCACGCCTGACTGACCATCAGTCAATTGGCGAAGGATCTGTGCCCTCCGCCCGCACGAGGTGCCCGGTGGACGCGCCTGCACCTACACTGGCACCCCACGACATGCCGGTTGACCTGCTGGAACGCGGCGGTTGAGGCCACCGCGAGAGTCGAGGAGCGCCCGCTTTGTTCTACTACCTGCTGAAATACGTGCTGCTGGGCCCGCTGCTGCGACTGGTCTTCCGGCCTCGAATAGAGGGCTTGGAGCACGTTCCCGCGGAGGGCGCCGCCATCATCGCCGGCAACCACCTGTCGTTCTCGGACCACTTCCTGATGCCCGCCATCCTCAAACGGCGCATCACCTTCCTCGCGAAGGCCGAGTACTTCACGGGCCCGGGCATCAAGGGCAGGATGACGGCGTTCTTCTTCCGCAGCGCGGGGCAGATCCCGGTCGACCGCTCCGGCAAGGACGCGGGCCAGGCCGCGATCCGCGAGGGCCTCGGAGTGCTGAGCAAGGACGAACTGCTCGGCATCTACCCGGAGGGCACCCGCTCGCACGACGGCCGGCTGTACAAGGGCAAGGTCGGGGTGGCGGTGATGGCCCTCAAGGCCGGCGTCCCGGTGATTCCCTGCGCGATGATCGGCACCTTCGAGGCCCAGCCGCCCGGCAAGGTCATCCCCAACATCCACCCCGTGGTGATCCGCTTCGGCAAGCCCCTCGACTTCTCCCGCTACGAGGGCATGGAGAACGAGAAGGCCGTCCTGCGCGCGATCACCGACGAGATCATGTACGCGATCCTCTCCCTGTCCGAGCAGGAGTACGTCGACCGCTACGCGGCCGCGGTGAAGGCCGAGGAGGCCGCCGCTGCCAAGGAGCGGAAGTTCCGGCGCATGCCCCTCAGTTGAGCTCTGCTGCCGGCAGAAGCCCGTTCCCCGGCCCGCCTTCGGCGATCTACGGTCGCGGCATGAGACGTGCTGTGGTGATCGGGGCGGGCGGGCAGATCGGCAAACCGGCGGTGGCGGCGCTGCTGCGGGACGGCTGGGAGGTGACCGCCGCCTCGCGCGGCGGCGGCAGACAGGACGACCGGCCCTCGGAGGTGCGGACGGCGCGCCTGGACCGGGAGGACGACGCGGCCCTCGGCGCGCTGATCGGCGACGGCTGCGACCTCGTGGTCGACCTGGTCGCCTACGGGGCCCGGCACGCACGGCAGCTCACGGGCTGGGCCGACCGGATCGGCGCGGCCGTGGTGGTGTCGTCGGCGTCGGTGTACGAGGACGGCAAGGGCCGCGGCTTCGACACCATGGGCGAGCCCGACGGGCTGCCGGAGTACCCGGTGCCGATCACGGAGGACCAGGTCACGGTCCCGCCGGGGGACGCCACCTACAGCACGGGCAAGGTGGCCCTGGAGCGTGAACTCCTCGCGGCGGCCGACCGGTTGCCCACGACCGTGCTGCGCCCGGCCGCTGTGCACGGGCCGTACAGCCCGCTCCCCCGCGAGCTGTACTTCGTCAAACGGAACTTCGACGGCCGGCGCAGGAAGGTGCTCGCCTTCCGGGGTGAGAGCCTCTACCACACCTCCGCGGCGCGCAACATCGCCGAACTGATCCGGCTGGCGGCGGACCGGCCGGGCTCGCGGGTGCTCAACGCCTGCGATCCGCAGCCGCCGACCGTGTCGCAGATCGGGGCGGCGGTGGACGCGGTCATGGGCGTGGAGACGGAGACGGTCACTCCGGACGGGCCCGCGCAGGCGTCCGTGGGCCTTACGCCCTGGTCGGTGGAACGGCCCGTGCTGTGCGACATGTCCGCCGCGGAACGGGAGCTGGGCTACCGGCCGGTCGTGACCTACCCGGACAGCCTGCCGGAGACCGTCGAGTGGCTCACCCGCCGGCTGTCCGAGCAGGACTGGCGCGAGGCGTTCCCCACCCTCGCCCGTGCCTACCCGGACCTCTTCGACTACGCGGCGGAGGACGCCTGGTTCGCGGCCCGGAAGGCATGAGGAACAGGCATGAGGGAGGGGCGGGCGGGGGGGGCGGCCGCCCCCCCCACTGCCCGCGGGGCCCGCAAGGGGGGGGGAGCCGAAAATTAATTTACGGGGCCCGGGGGGGCCGGGGGCGCGCGACGCTTGGCCGCACCGCGGCCCCCAACAACCAA
>NZ_JBHJPX010000009.1:133639-144795 GCF_042262425.1 Streptomyces sp. NPDC056373 | reverse complement strand
CCGGGCCACCCCCCCCCCTTTCCCCTCGGGGGGGGGGCCCGCGTGGTGCGCGCCCCGGACGTCTGGTCCACCTGGCAGGGGGGGGGGGGGGCGGGGTGCCCCGGCCGCCCCTCGATACCGTCGTACGACGGCTACGGCTTCGGCGTGGCGTGCGGCGCGCAGGTCACGTCGGCGCCGTCCAGCTTGCCGGTGAGCAGGTAGCTGTCCACCCGGGGGTTGATGCAGGGGTTCACCAGACCGGTGACGCCGTGCGAGCCCGCGTCCTTCTCCGTGATCAGACGGGAGCCCTTGAACCGCTTGTGCAGCTCCACGGCGCCCTCGTACGGGGTGGCCGCGTCCCGCTCGGACTGGACGATGAGCACGCCGGGCAGGCCCTTGCCGGTCTTGACGTCGACCGGCGTCTGCTGCTTGGCCGGCCAGGTGGCGCACGGCAGGTTCATCCAGGCGTTGGCCCAGGTCATGAAGGGGTGGTCCTTGTGGAGCCGCGTGTTGTCGCGGTCCCACTTGCGCCAGCTGGTGGGCCACTTGGCGTCGGCGCACTCCACGGCCGTGTAGACGGCGTTGCCGTTCTCCGAGGAGGCGTTGCCCGCCGTGTCGGACAGGTCGGGGGCGGCGGCGTCGACGAGCGCCTGGGTGTCGCCGGCGACGTACTTGCTGAAGACCGAGGCGGTCGACGCCCAGGCGGAGTCGTAGTACGGGGCGCTCTGGAAGAAGGAGATGAGCTCGGCCGGGCCGACGACTCCGCCGATGGGGTTCTTCTTCGCGGTGGCGCGCAGCTCCAGCCACTTCGCCTGGACGGCGGCGCGAGTGGTGCCGAGGTGGTAGGTCGCGTCGTTCGCGGCGACCCAGTCCTGCCAGTCCTTCCAGCGGCCCTCGAAGGCGACGTCCTGGTCCAGGTTGGCCTGGTACCAGATCTTGTCCCGCGAGGGGTTGACCACGCTGTCGACGACCATGCGGCGCACGTGCCCCGGGAAGAGGGTGCCGTAGACGGCGCCCAGGTAGGTGCCGTAGGAGACGCCGAGGTAGTTCAGCTTCTTCTCGCCGAGGGCGGCGCGGATGACGTCGAGATCGCGCGCGGTGTTCGGCGTGGTCATGTGCGGCAGCATCGCGCCGCTGCGCTCCTGGCAGCCCTCGGCGTACTCGCGGGCCAGCTTGCGCTGGGCGAGCTTGTCGGCCTCGGAGTCGGGCACCGGGTCGGCCTTGGGCGCCTTGACGAACTCCTGGGGGTCTACGCAGGAGATGGGCGCGGACTTGCCGACACCGCGCGGGTCGAAGCCCACGAAGTCATAGGCCTTGGCCGCGTTGGCCCAGACGGCGTTCTTGTTGGTGACCCGGGTCGGGAAGCGCAGCCCGGAGCCGCCGGGGCCGCCCGGGTTGTAGATGAGCGCACCCTGCCGTTCGGCCTTGGTGCCGGTGTTGCCGATGCGGTCGACGGCGAGCTTGATCTGCTTGCCGTAGGGCTTGGCGTAGTCGAGCGGCACGGTGACGTACCCGCACTGGATCGGCTTGGCCAGGTTCCAGTCGGCGGGGCAGTCCTGCCAGCCGATGCCGGCCTTCGCGGCCCGGGCGGCGGCTATCGCGGTGCCCTTGGCCTCCCGGTCCTGGCCGTGGCCGCTGCCCGCGCTCGCGTTCGCGGTGGGCGCCGCGAACGCGCCGGCTATCAGCGTGGCCGTGACGAGCGCGCCGGCCGAACCGAGCGCCGCCACCCGCCTCTTCGGTCTCGAACCCCTCAAGGGGGACCTCCCCGTACCTCGTTGAGATCAGTACGGGCGATCCTCCCGGTTGTGGGGTCCCTGACAACAGGGTCGGGCGTCCTTCTTTGCCAATCCGATAAACGGAGAAGGTGTACTTCTCTGCGGACGACCGGTGTGTGAGGCGCAGGACCGGTGTGCGGGGAAGGACGCTCGGGTCCGTGACGGACGCCGGGTCCGGGAGGGGACGGACACCTGGGCTTGCCGCGGGACGGACGCCTACGTCTGCCGCAGAGACGACAGGGCCTCGTCGAGCAGCCGTCTGAGCCGCAGGGCGTCCGGCGCCACCGCGGTCACCAGCGCGGCGGGCCCGGCGAGAGGCATCAGTGAAGCTCCCTCCCCCAGCGCCCTGGCCGTCACCGGCTCGGCGGCGAACTCCGGGCGCACCACGACCAGCTGGCCGACGGCGCGATGCCCTGCCAGCACGGCGGGCCCGTCCCAGCCGCCCGGCGCGCCGGGCCCGCAGGCCAGTTCCTGGTCGAGTACGGCCTGCCCGGCGACCCGCACGGTCAGACGGCTCGTGAGCCGTCCGGGTTCCTCGCCGACGCGTCCGAGCACCTGCTCCTCGCGCAGCACGAGCCGGGCGGTGGGTGCGAGCTCGACACGGGTGGTGACGTACAGGTCGCTGCCCTGGGCGGAGATCAACTGCTCGGGAAGCCAGTGCAGTTCGCCATGGCCGTCGACATCGAGCCGGACGTCGTAGTGGGCCTCGCCCTTCGCCTGCCCGGGCAGCGCGATGGTGGCGGCGGCCGACCCGACGGACAGCCGCGCACCCTCCTCCACCCGGCCCTCCACGGTGAAGTGGTCACCTCCGAGCGGCCCGCTCATCGCGCCGACCAGCATGACCCGCGCCTCGGAGCCGAAGGCCCGGGTGCGCCGCAGCGCCAGGGGCCCGTCGCTCTCCAGCACGGGCAGCGAGGTCCCGCCCCGCCCGTCGTCCCGGGCGACGATCCGCGCGAGGGACCGCACCCCGGCACCGGTACGCACGCTCACGCCCGCCACGCGGCGAGCTGCGCCCGCACCCACGCGGCGACATCCGCCACGCCGGCCTCGCTGCGCAACGACTGGAAGACCACCGGCAGTTCGGCGCGCTGCGCCTTGGCGTCCGCGGCCATCCGGGCGAGGTCGGAGCCGACGTACGGGGCGAGGTCGGTCTTGTTGACGACGAGGAGGTCGGCGGTGGTCACGCCCGGTCCGCCCTTGCGCGGGATGTCGTCGCCCCCGGCCACGTCGATCACGAAGATCTGCGCGTCGACGAGTCCCTTGGAGAAGGTCGCGGTGAGGTTGTCCCCGCCGGACTCCACGAGCACCAGATCCAGCGGCCCGACCGCGTCCTCCAGGTCCTCCACCGCCTCCAGGTTGGCGGAGATGTCGTCCCGGATCGCGGTGTGCGGGCAGGCGCCCGTCTCCACGGCGGTGATCCGCTCGGGCGGCAGCACGGCCTCGCGGAGCAGGAACTCGGCGTCCTCACGCGTGTAGATGTCGTTGGTGACGACGGCGAGCGCCAGCTCGTCCCTGAGCGCCCGGCAGAGCGCGGCGACGGTGGCGGTCTTCCCGGAGCCGACGGGACCGCCGAGTCCGATGCGGAGTGCTCTGCGGGTGCCGTCGGGACGATCGGCGTCGGCACTGACGGCGGCCGGGCCGTGGTGGGTGTGGTCGAGGTGCATGTGCGGCTCCTGGTGAGGCGGGCCCGGGGTGGCGGGCGATGATGTCGAGGCGCGGGTGAGTGGGGGCTGATCGCGCAGTTCCCCGTGCCCCTGAGGGGTTGGTCTGCGCAGCGTCCGGGAGGCGGCTACGACGCGAACAGCCGCACCGGCCAGGCCGCGTGCGCCTCCGCGCCGGTCTCCAGCAGCGGCGCCGACGCCGCGGGTAGTGCGTCGACCCCGTCGTCGACCACGCGTCGCGCCGCCTCCACCGCACGGTCCACCACGCGGTCCACCTCCGGCGCCAGCCGGGCCAGCACCCGCGTCGCGTCGAACGGATCGAGGCTGAGCAACCGCACGGTCGCCGACGCGGGCCCGCTCACGTTCTCGTACGCCGCGCAGTACGCCGCGTCCACCGGACCCAGCCCCGCCGCCCGGGCCGTCAGTCCCAGCACCACCGGCTGATGTGCCCCCTTGGGGAACTCCCTGCCGAGCGCGTCCAGTTCGGCGGACGGCCAGGTCGCCCGGGCGGCCCGCAGCAGCTGCCGCCCCAGTCTGCGCGCGGCGACCCGCAGCGCGGGCGACGGCGTACGGGCGTCCGCGGCACGGTCGAGCGCGACGGGGTCGATCCCGAGTGCGGCGGCCGCGGCAAGGCCCGCCGCGACCAGCCCCGCCGTGTGCAACCGCCCCCGGCAGAATGCCTCCAGGCTCGCCGCCCCACTGATCCGTCCGGCCTTGACGGCCTCCTCCGCCCCGCCCGAGTGGGCGTGCCCACCGGCGGGGAAGCGGCCGTCGGCCAGAACGAGCAGCGCAGCACGTGACATCAGAACACCCTCAGCCTTCAGAACAGGAAGTACCGCTGGGCCATGGGAAGTTCGGCCGCGGGGGCCGCCTCGACGAGCTCCCCGTCGATGTGCACGGCGAAGCTGTCGGGATCGACCCGCACCTCGGGCCGCGCGTCGTTCTCGCGCATGTCGGCCTTGGTGACCCCGCGCGTCGACTCGATCGCCGCGAACCGCTTCCCGAGCCCCAGCCGCTCCGGCAGCCCGGCCTCGATGGCCAGTGGGGCGACGAAGTTGAGGGAGTTGGAGGCCGGCGCCCGCCCGATCGCCCCGTACATCGGGCGCGGCAGGATCGGCTGCGGGGTGGGGATGGAGGCGTTCGCGTCGCCCATCTGCGCGTAGGCGATCTGCCCGCCCTTGATGACGAGCTGCGGCTTGACGCCGAAGAACGCCGGTTCCCACAGCACCAGGTCGGCCAGCTTGCCGCTCTCCACCGATCCGACCTCCCCCGCCAGACCCTGGGCGAGCGCTGGGTTGATCGTGTACTTGGCGACGTAGCGACGTACGCGGCGGTTGTCGGCGCGTCCGTCCCCGGGCAGTGCGCCCCGCCGTCGCTTCATCACGTGCGCGGTCTGCCAGGTCCGCATGACGACCTCGCCGACGCGCCCCATGGCCTGGGAGTCGGAGGAGATGATCGAGATCGCGCCCAGGTCGTGCAGCACGTCCTCCGCCCCGATCGTGGAGGGCCGGATCCGGGACTCGGCGAAGGCCAGGTCCTCCGGTACCGCGGGGTTGAGGTGGTGGCACACCATCAGCATGTCGAGGTGTTCCTCGGCGGTGTTGACGGTGAACGGCCGGGTCGGGTTGGTGGAGCTGGGCAGCACGTACGACTCGGAGACCACGGTCATGATGTCCGGCGCGTGCCCGCCGCCCGCACCCTCGGTGTGGTACGCGTGGATGCCCCGCCCGGCGATCGCGGCCAGAGTGTCGCCCACGAACCCGGCCTCGTTGAGGGTGTCGGTGTGGATGGCGACCTGGATGCCGGTCCGCTCGGCGACCGTCAGGGAGGCGTCGATGACGGCCGGGGTGGAGCCCCAGTCCTCGTGCAGCTTCAGACCGAGGGCGCCGCCCCGGATCTGCGACAGCATCGCCTCGTGGGAGACGGTGTTGCCCTTGCCGAGCAGGCCGATGTTGAGCGGGTGGGCCTCCATCGCCTCCAGCATCCGCGCGAGGTGCCAGGGACCGGGGGTCACCGTGGTGGCCTTGGAACCCTCCGCGGGGCCCGTGCCGCCACCGACCAGGGTCGTGATGCCGGAGGACAGCGCCTCGTCGGCGATCTGCGGGCAGATGAAGTGCACGTGCGCGTCGATCGCGCCGGCCGTGAGGATCCGCCCGTTGCCCGCGATGATCTCGGTCTCCGGGCCGATGACCAGCTCCGGGTGGACGCCGTCCATGGTGTCGGGGTTGCCGGCCTTGCCGATACCGGTGATCCGGCCGTCGCGGATGCCGACGTCGGCCTTGACGATCCCCCAGTGGTCGATGATCACCGCGCCGGTGATCACCGTGTCCGGGGCGCCCTCCGCGCGCGTGGCCCGCGCCTGGCCCATGGACTCGCGGATGACCTTGCCGCCACCGAACACCGCCTCGTCACCGGCGAGTCCGGGGCCGCCGGAGCGGTCCTCCTCGATCTCCACCAGCAGGTCGGTGTCGGCGAGGCGGATCCGGTCGCCGGTCGTCGGGCCGAACAGGTCGGCGTACGCGGCACGCGAGATCTCAGGCATCGAGGGCACCTCCGGTCTCCCCGCGCAGACCGGGCACCACACGGGATCCGGCGAGCGGAACGAGTTCGACGTCGACGGGGATCCCGGGTTCGAAGCGCACGGCCGTGCCGGCGGCGACGTTCAGCCGCTTGCCGCGCGCGGCGGCGCGGTCGAACTCCAGGCCGGGGTTGGCCTCGGCGAAGTGGTAGTGGGAGCCGACCTGGACGGGCCGGTCGGCTGCGTTGAGGACGGTGAGGCGGACGACCTCGCGGCCCTCGTTGTAGGCAATCGGCCCGTCGGCGAACAGGAACTCTCCGGGAATCACGGTGGCTCCCCGTCAGACGATCGGGTCGTGGACGGTGACGAGCTTGGTGCCGTCCGGGAAGGTGGCCTCGACCTGGACGTCGTGGATCATCTCGGGGATGCCCTCCATGACGTCGTCCCTGGTCAGGAGCTTGCGCCCGGAGGACATGAGATCCGCGACGGTCCGGCCGTCCCGGGCGCCTTCGAGGATGTGCGAGGTGATGAGCGCGACCGCCTCGGGGTGGTTGAGCTTCAGTCCACGGGCCCGGCGCTTCTCGGCGACGTCCGCCGCCACGTGGATCAGCAGTCGTTCTTGCTCGTGCGGGGTCAGCTGCACGTCCCACCTCACAGTCGTCACTCCGGGCCGTGCGGGGCCCGGTTGCCGCGGCCACGGGGCAAAGTGCCAGGTGGCGTGGTCGGCAGGCTAATTGGGTCGCGTTTCGGGCACGTTAACCGAGTTGTGATCCGCCGGCGCCCTCGCCGCGCATGCCCGTCAGGGCCCGCAGGCCGTCCTGGAGGACCTCGACCGGGGCGGGTCCGAAGAGGGATTGCTGCGCGATGAACCCGAGCACGGAGGCGATCATCGTGCGGGCCACGTGGTCCGGCACCACGTCCGCCCGCATCATGCCCGCCTCCTGATATCCCTCCACGACCTTCCCCCAGACCGCGCGGACCGAGCCGTAGCCCTCCCGCAGGAGGGCGGCCAGCTCCTCGTTGCGCAGGGTCTCCGTCCACACCTGGATGACGAGCCGCGGAAAGGCGGGCCGACCGTCGACGACCAGGGACTCACGGGCGGCGAGCGTCCTGCCGAGGACCGAGGCGACGAGTTCGTCCGGCGGCGGGGGCGGGCTCTGCCGCGCCGCCTCCTCGAAAGCCTCGCGGACGGAACCGAGCGTCTCGGCGACGATCGCGCCGATCAGCTCCTCCTTGCCGCTGAAGTAGCGGTACACCGCGCCGGCCGAGAGGTCGACCTCCTTCAGCACGTCCTGCATGGAGGTGGCGTGGAAGCCGTTGCGGGCGAAGCAGAGCGCGGCGCCGTCGAGGATCTGGCGGCGGCGGGCGTCGAGATGTTCCTGGGACACGCGGGCCATGATCCCCAATCTAAAACGAATATTCATTCTTGACAAGAGGCCGCCATTGGAGCACGGTGAGGGCATAGCAAAACGAACGATCCTTCTTTTAAGCGTTCGAGGTTCCGCTCACCGGCTCCGCTCACTTCAGGAGACCCTCATGCCTTCCCGCAACCGCCATGTGATCGCGGTCGTCGTCCTCGTGCCCGTCCTGGCAGCCCTGGCCCTGTGGGCCTTCGCCTGGCCCGCCTCCCGCATCGCACCCCGCGACCTGCCGCTGGGCGTGGCCGGACCGACCGCCGCGGCGGCCCAGGTCGAGCGGCAGCTGGAGCGGCACGAGGGCGCCTTCGAGATCCACCGCTACGCCGACGAGGCCGCCGCCCGCGACGCCATCGAGGACCGGAGCGTGTACGGCGCGCTCGTGGTCACGCCACAGGGGCCCGAACTGCTCACCGCGTCCGCGGCCGGACCCGCCGTCGCCCAGTTCCTGCAGCAGGCCGTGGCGCAGCAGGCCGCCACCGACGGCACCCGGGTCCGGACGGTCGATGTCGTGCCCACCCCGTCCGCCGATCCGCGCGGCGCGGTGCTGAACGCCGCCGTGCTCCCGCTCGCCCTGGCCGGCATCGCGGCGGGCGCGGTCGTCACCCTGCTGGGGCTGCGCGGCGGCCGCGCAGCCCTCGCGCTGGTCGGCGCGTCCGCCCTGGTGGGTGTGGTCGCGGCGGGGATCGCGCACAGCTGGCTCGGGGCGCTCGGCGGCACATGGTGGACGGAAGCGGGTGTGCTCGCCCTGTCCACGCTGGCCGTCGGCGGTGCCGTCGCCGGACTCGCCGCGCTGATCGGCCCCGCCGGCACGGGCGTCGGGGCCGGCCTGGTGATGCTGATCGGCAACCCGTTCTCCGGCGCCACCTCGGCCCCGCAGATGCTGCCGGAGCCGGCCGGGGCGATCGGCCGGTGGCTGCCGCCGGGTGCGGGCACGAGCCTGCTGCGCTCGGTGTCGTACTTCGACGGCGCGGCGGCGACCGGGCCCGCCCTGACGCTGACCTGGTGGGCGGTGCTGGGCCTGGGTGCCGTGCTGCTCGGCGGCTCGCTCAGGACACGGAAGCAGGGCAGTGAGCCCGCGGCCGACCGCCGGGAGCTGTCGCCGGTCGGCTGAGCCCGCCCTCGCCGCATGCCGGCACGGAGCGACCGTGCGCCCCCGCCGTAGCGGACGGGGGCGCACGGTCTTCCTGTCCTTCCTGGCTTCACGCATGCCCGGGGTTCTGACACGCCTGGAGTTCTCACAGGCCCGGGGTTCTCACATGCCCGCGCTTCCCACATGCCCGGGCTTCGGACGGGCCTGAGCCTCTCGCCCGCCCGGGGCGGCCGGTCTACGCCGGGCCGGCCCTGCGGTGCTCCGCCGCGATGCCGAACCGCTGTGGTTCGCCGGGAGCGGACGCGACCTGGCGGACCGTGGACACCGCGCTGACCACCTGCTCCTCCACGGGCTCCGCGAGCTCCTGGCCCTCTTCGAGTCGCCGCAGGTCATCGGCCGAGACGAGGGCGACGAGGGGCTTGCCGTGCCGGGTGACGACGACGCGTTCACCGGCGTACACCACGCGGTTGATCAGGTCGGCGAGCTCAGCCCTGGCTTGCGTCACCGGAATCTCGTAGGCCATGTCCCCATCATAACGTCACGTACGTCCTGTACATTTTTTACAGAGACGGCTGTCGCCGGAGACAGCCGCGCCCGCGAGGAGGGGGTTCGCCATGACCCGACCGTCCGCCCGCTACGTACTGCCCGAGTTCACCGAACGCACGGCGTCCGGGCAACGGACGACGGATCCGTACGCGAAGCTCCTGGAGGAGCGGATCATCTTCCTCGGAGCGCCGGTGGACGAGACCTCGGCGAACGATGTGATGGCCCAGTTCATGTATGTGGAGCACCAGGCTCCGGAGCGCGACATCTCGCTGTACATCAACTCCCCCGGCGGCAGCTTCCACGCGATGACGGCGATCTACGACACGATGCAGTACGTCTCCTGCGACGTGGAGACGATCCTCCTGGGCCAGGCCGGCGCCGTCTCCTCGGTACTGCTGGCGGCGGGGACACCCGGCAAGCGATTCGCGCTGCCCGACGCGCGCCTGGTGCTCCGTCAGCCGGCGCTGCCCGAGCCGATCCGGGGCCAGGCGAGCGATCTGGCCATCCAGGCGGACGAGTTGACGCGCATCCGGAGCCGGATGGAGGAGATGCTCGCGCTGCACACGGGCCGCACCCGGGAGCAGGTGAGCGCGGACATCGAGCGGGACAAGGTCCTCACCGCGCAGGAGGCGGTGGAGTACGGCCTGGTGGACGGGATCATCCCCAACCGCAAGGCCACCCTCGCCCCGCCGACCGGGCGGTGAGGCCCCCGTGCTCCCGCCCGAACTGCCGCCGCTGCCCGCCCTGACCCGCGCCGAGGCGGAACTGATCGACCGTTACCTCGACGTGGTCGACCTGCTCGGCCGCATCAACCCGGCCCGGGACGGTGACACCTACCGCGGGCTGCGTGCCGCCCAGACCCTCGTCGGCAAGGCGACCGCGCTGCGTGACGCTCTGGCCTTGATGCACCAGCGGGGCGAGACGGAACTGCACGCCGCCACCCTGGCCCGGGCGTTGCGGGTGCTGGACGGCGAACGGCGCACGGCGCGACTCACCCTGCCCCCGGAGTCCGTCAGTTGACGCGAGCCGCCGGCCAGGACATCCGAGGAGATGTGGAGCGTTCGGAGCTGAGTTGAAACGGGCCGAAAGACGTACCCCTGTTCGGAGTAGGCGGGAGACCGATTTGGGGACCCTTCCGGTTGCGCAACGCGCGTAGCCATAGGACGGAATTGGGCATTCCGGTGCTGGTCCGACGGTCCGCGAACCCGCGAACAGTGGCGCGAACGCACACGTGTCCACCCGAACGGGTGAGTGGTGAGTAACAACACAAATCCCCGGTTCCGTTGGGAAATCAGGACAGGCATGCGCCAAGATCCCTGACTGACGACAAGCCCCCGCCGCTGTGGCGGGGCGATCCGGGCGGACGCCGAGTCCTGCCGCCGCCCGGACGACCGGTCGACAGGAGTGGATCGGCAGGAGTGGAGGACCCAAGCACGACGGGTCGCCGGGACGGTCAGGCCATGACCGGATCCGAGCAGCCCTTGGGGTGAAGCCGCGTCAGCGGCCGGGCAACTTTGTCAGCCCGAATCCGACAGGTCATCCTTCACAGGCGGCTGACGAAGGGTTGCGCATGACTGCGCTCAATCGTGTCCCGTCGCTCATGGCCCGAGCCGGTACGGCCTCGGCGCTCACCATCGCCGCGGTGGGCGGCTCGATCGTGGCCCCCGGCTTCGCCTCCGAGGCCGCGGCAGCCACACCGGCGACCAAGGCACTCCAGATCGCGGCATCCAAGAAGGGTTCGCCCTACAAGTACGGGGCGATAGGGCCGCACCGGTTCGACTGCTCCGGGCTCACGCTCTACTCGTTCAAGAAGGCCGGCAAGAAGCTCCCCCGCACGGCTGCCCAGCAGTACAACAAGACGCGCCACATCTCCGCCAAGAGCCGCAAGGCGGGAGACCTGGTGTTCTTCCACTCGGGCAGCAACGTGTACCACGTCGGCATCTACGCGGGTAAGAACAAGCTCTGGCACTCCCCGAAGAGCGGGGACGTGGTGCGGCTGCAGAAGATCTGGACCAAGAGCGTCTGGTACGGGCGCGTGAAGTGATCCGCCCGGCGTGGGGGGGGGGGGGGGGGGGGCCGGCCCCCCCCCCCCCGGGGCGCCGGGGGGGTTGGGTTTACGAGAAGTGGAGGGGGGGCAACCGCCCCGCACCACAAGGATATAAAAAAAAA
>NZ_JBHJPX010000009.1:0-133629 GCF_042262425.1 Streptomyces sp. NPDC056373 | reverse complement strand
GTGGGGGGGGGGGGTGGGGGGTCTCAACATCTTCGGCCCACCGTGGTTTTGGTCGGGGGGGGTTCTGGCCCCCCCCGGGGGGGGGGGGGCTTTCTTGCCGCGCCGCCCCACGCCGGAGCGTGACACGGGCTCTTGTGGATACCCGTACTGTCATGGCCGAGCACCGTCCCTGCACCGCGCGCAACGAGACTCCGCTGCAACGCGCCGACCGCAACTTCGTCGAGCTGCTCCAGGAACTCCGCGTCACCCAGACGGGTGTGCAGATCCTCTTCGCCTTCCTGCTGTCGCTGGCCTTCACCTCGCGCTTCGGGGACCTCGACACGGTTCAGCGCGTCACCTACGTCGTCACGCTGCTGCTGGCGGTCCTGGCCGCCGCGCTCTTCACCGCACCGGCAGCGCTGCACCGCTCCCTCTTCCAGCAGGGCGCCAAGCCCCGCATAGTGCAGGTCTCCTCGCGTCTGGCCACGACCGGTCTGAGCGTGCTGGTGTTCGCGTTCAGCGGCTCGGTGCTGCTGGTGGTCGACGTGACCATGGGCCGTACGGGTGGCATCGCCGCGGGCGCCGCGACCTTCCTGGTCTGCGTCGGACTGTGGGGGGTACTTCCCCGGCTGGTGCGGCGGGCGGGGCTGCACGGGGAACGGAGGGGGGCCGAGGTGACCACCGGGGAGGAGCCGGAGGGGGCCGAGATCAGGCTTCCCGCACCACTGCGGAGCACTGTCCGGCAGCCGTCCGGGCTTCGCGGGGCGGCAGCACACCGGGAGGCGTCGACCCGGCGCCGGTGACGGCCACGGGCTCCGGCGGGTCGCACGGCACGCAGTGGACTGCGTAGAGCCGTGGGAGGGCCCGGAAGTGGGTCACGCGGGCCGGGGTGTGCAAAGGCACCCGCTGGGGGCCTTCAGGTCTGTAGAAGGTTCTTCGGATCCGACAGGGGCTTCAGGTCTGTTTCCTGGGCCTGTTCTGTTTCCTGGGCCTGTCAGGTCTTTCAGGTTCTGCGGTGACCGGTCTTTCAGGTTCCGTGGTGACCGGCTAAGACTCCTGCTGGCCCGCCGTCGTCACCGGCCGGACCGGAACGGCCCACGGGAGTTCGACCGAGATGGTCTTGCCGCCTTCGCGGGTGGGGCGGATGTGCAGTCTGCCGCCGCACTCGGCGGTCAGCCACCGGATGATGACCAGGCCGCGGCCGTTGTCCTGCTGGACGGCCGCGGGCAGGCGTCTGGGGAAGCGTGGGTGACTGTCCGTGACACCGATGCGCAGCTGCTCGTCGCGGTCCAGCTCGACGTCCACGGTGAAGGTGGGCGACTGGCCGAAGGTGTGCTGGACGGCGTTGGTGGCGAGTTCGGAGATGATGAGCCGGACGGCGTCGGACACGTCCGTGTCCGCCGGCAGGCCCCACTCCGCCAGCGTGCTCACCACATAGGCACGCGCTGCGGAAACCGAGGCGGGATCGCTCGGCAGAGTGACGGATGCTTCCAAATGGTCTGCCATGGCGACGTCGTCCCTTTCCCACGGGACCGTAGCCCGACATGGAGCGGATGGTTCGAGTACGGTCCCGGACTGGTGCTTCGTCGTCAGACTGCCACCAGAACACCCGTGAAGGTCGGCGATCCACCAAGATATGCATATATCTGTCGCTCAAAGCGGTGAACTCTGCGACGCGAGACCGTATTTGGGTGGCTCCGAAGGAGTAGGGAGTAGCCCATGCAGCACGGTCCCGCGGTGCGCCGCCGGAAACTGGGCGCCGAACTGCGTGCGCTGCGCACCTCTGCGGGGCTCACGAGCGGTGAAGCGGCCCGGCTGGTGGGCTGGCACCAGTCCAAGGTCAGCCGGATCGAGACGGGCACGAGCGGGGTGAAACCGGCCGATGTGCGGTTACTCCTGGATGCCTACGGTGTGGCGGACGCCCAACTCCGCGAACTGCTCATGGTGCTGGCGGGCGCCGAGGACAGTGACGGCCGGCACCACTGGTGGCACGCCTACCGCGGGGTACTGCCGCCGACCTACCGGGACTTCATCAGCCTGGAGTCCCAGGCCGGCGAGATGCGCACGCTGGAGACCACCGTCGTCCCGGGCCTGCTCCAGACGCCCGAGTACGCGCGTGCGGTGACCCGCGCCGCGGTGGAGGGGCTCCCCGAGGACCGGCTCGACACACTGGTCGAGGTGCGGCTGGCCCGGCAGGACGTGCTGCGCGCCGATCCCCCGCTGGAACTGAGCGCCGTGCTGGACGAGGCGGTACTGCGGCGGGAAGTGGGCGGGCCCGGGGTCATGGCCCGCCAGCTGGAGCGACTGGTCGAGGCGGCCCGACTGCCCCAAGTGCGCCTGCAGGTACTGCCGTTCGCCGCCGGGGCACACATCGGCGTCACCGGACCTTTCGTTATCTTGTCATTTTCGAGCACTTCTGATCTGGACGTGGTTGTTCTCGACCACTTGACGAGTAGCCTCTACCTCGAACGGAAAGAAGACCTCCAGGCCTACACGGAGGCCTTCAACGCCCTTCAGATCCACGCCCTTTCGCCCGAGGACTCGTTGGATTTCATCGCCGGGACAGCAGCCGGCGCGTAAGGAGGCACCATGCGTGCACTGCCTCGTCACGTCCCCTCAAGCATCGAACTGCCCGGTGTGCGATGGCTGCGCAGCAGCTACAGCACCGGCGCGAACAACTGCGTCGAGACCGGGTGTCCGGATGCCCCGCCCTGGACCGGACTGCTCGCCGTGCGCGACTCCAAGAACCCGGCCGGACCCGCGCTGCTCTTCTCCGCCGGGAGCTGGCAGGCCTTCGCGGCCGGGGTGAACCGTATGTAGGCGCGCTCGCGGACGCGTTCGATCAGACCGTCATCGTGCGACGCACGGCCGTGCCACGCCGACTCATGGCCGCGTCTCGCCGATCAGCCGTACAGCGCGTTCGATCTGCTGAGCGGTCAGGTCCGCGCGTGCCGTCAGCCTGAGCCGTGAGATGCCGTCCGGCACGGAAGGGGGCCGGAAGCACCCCACGGCCAGACCCGCCGCGCGGCACTGTGCCGCCCAGCGCACGGCATCCTCGGGAGAGGCCGCCCGCACCGAGACCACCGCGGCGTCCGGACGGACCGCTTCCAGACCCGCGGCGGTCAGGCGTGCGTGCAGTTCGCCCGCCACGGCGCGGGCCCGTGCCGCCCGCTGCGGCTCGCGGCGCAGCAGCCGCAGGGCCGCCAGGGCCGCCCCCGCCGCCGCGGGGGCGAGCCCGGTGTCGAAGATGAACGTCCGGGCCGCGTTGACCAGGTGGTCGACGACCCGCGCGGGGCCGAGGACGGCTCCGCCCTGGCTGCCGAGCGACTTGGAGAGGGTGACCGTCGCGACGACGTCGCCGGCACCCGCGAGGCCCACCGCGTGCGGAGCGCCGCGGCCGCCGTCGCCGAGAACGCCCAGTCCGTGGGCGTCGTCGACGACCAGCCCGGCGCCCTGCTCCCGGCAGGCCTCGGCGAGCGCGGTGAGGGGGGCCGCGTCGCCGTCCACCGAGAAGACCGTGTCGGACACGGCGATCGCCGTGCCCTCGTGGGTCGCCAGCGCCTTGCGCACGGCGTCCGGCTCGGCGTGCGCCACGACCTGGGTGGTGCCGCGGGCGAGCCGGCAGCCGTCGATGAGCGAGGCGTGGTTACCCGCGTCGGAGACGATCAGCGCGCCGTGCGGAGCCAGCGCGGTGACCGCGGCAAGGTTGGCGGCGTAGCCGGAGGAGAAGACCAGGGCCGCCTCGAACCCGCAGAAATCGGCCAGTTCCCGCTCGAGTTCGGCATGCAGTTCGGTCGTTCCGGTGACGAGGCGGGAACCGGTCGAGCCGCCGCCCCAGTCCCGCGCGGCCCGCGCGGCGCCCTCGGTCACCTCGGGGTGGCGGGCCAGCCCGAGGTAGTCGTTGCTCGCCAGGTCGAGGAGCGGCGAATCGGCCGGACGGGGGCGCAGAGTCCGTACGAGTCCGGCGCGGGCACGCAGCTCCGCCTGCTCGTCGATCCAGCCGAACGCCATGGGTGGTCCTCCGGGGAATTTGTAGGCAGTGCACAGACACTAGCGGGACCACCAGCAGGTCAGTGTGTGGCAATACCCACACCTCGAAGCGACTCTGTTGTGCGAACTCTCCTTTGCCCCGGGCACCTCCTTAGGACAGGATCGGCTTCCATGGACCTGCTGAACACGCTGGTGGACAAGGGGCTTCGGCGCGAGCTGCCGACCCGCGACGAGGCTCTGGCCGTCCTCGCGACGACCGACGACGACCTGCTCGATGTGGTGGCCGCGGCCGGAAAGGTGCGCCGGCACTGGTTCGGCCGGCGGGTGAAACTGAACTATCTCGTCAACCTCAAGTCCGGCCTGTGCCCCGAGGACTGCTCGTACTGTTCGCAGCGGCTCGGCTCGACGGCGGGGATCCTGAAGTACACCTGGCTGAAGCCCGACCAGGCGTCCGACGCGGCGGCGGCCGGGGTGGCCGGCGGGGCCAAGCGGGTGTGCCTGGTGGCGAGCGGGCGCGGCCCGACCGACCGCGACGTGGACCGGGTCTCCGAGACGATCAAGGCGATCAAGGACAACAACGAGGGCGTCGAGGTGTGCGCCTGCCTCGGACTGCTCTCCGACGGCCAGGCGGAGCGGCTGCGCGAGGCCGGCGCCGACGCCTACAACCACAACCTCAACACGTCCGAGGCGACGTACGGCGAGATCACCACCACGCACACCTACGAGGACCGCGTCGACACCGTGCAGAAGGCGCACGCGGCCGGTCTGTCCGCCTGCTCCGGGCTGATCGCCGGCATGGGCGAGACGGACGAGGACCTGGTGGACGTCGTCTACTCACTGCGTGAGCTGGACCCGGACTCGGTTCCGGTCAACTTCCTGATCCCGTTCGAGGGCACCCCGCTCGGCAAGGAGTGGAACCTGACGCCCCAGCGGTGCCTCAGGATCCTGGCGATGACGCGGTTCGTCTGCCCGGACGTCGAGGTGCGCATCGCGGGTGGGCGCGAGGTCCATCTGCGCACGATGCAGCCGCTCGCCCTGCACCTGGCCAACTCGATCTTCCTCGGCGACTACCTCACGAGTGAGGGCCAGGCCGGCAAGGCCGACCTGGAGATGATCGCGGACGCCGGGTTCGAGGTGGAGGGCACCGACCAGGTGACGCTGCCGGAGCACCGGGCCGCCGGGGGCTGTCACGACGGGGGCGGCGTCTGCGGTTCCGGGGGTGGCGGAGCCTGCGGCTCGGACGCCGCGCCGGAGGTCTCCGAGCCCCGTACGGCCACGGACGCCCGCACCGACCTCGTCGCCGTCCGCCGCCGGGGCGCCGGAACGGACCTCGCGCCCAATGCCTGAGCTGACGGTGCCCGGGCTGCTGGAGCTCGACCGGCGGCATGTGTGGCATCCGTACGGCCCGATGCCCGGGCGGCAGGAACCGCTCGTCGTGGAGTCGGCGAGCGGGGTGCGCCTGCGGCTCGCCGACGGCCCGGGAGCGCCGAGTGGCCCGGGGGTGCCCGGCCTCTCGGGAGTGCCCGGCGGTTCGGACGCGCCGGACGGCCCGCGCGAGCTGGTCGACGGGATGTCGTCCTGGTGGTCGGCGATCCACGGTTACAACCACCCGGTGCTCAACGAGGCCGCCCGCGAGCAGCTCGGGCGGATGTCCCACGTGATGTTCGGCGGGCTCACCCACGCGCCCGCCGTGCGGCTGGCGAAGCTCCTTGTCGACATGTCTCCCGAGGGCCTCGAGCACGTCTTCCTGGCCGACTCCGGGTCGGTGTCGGTCGAGGTCGCGGTCAAGATGTGCCTGCAGTACTGGCGTTCGCTGGGCCGTCCCGGCAAGCAGCGGCTGCTGACCTGGCGCGGCGGCTACCACGGCGACACCTGGCAGCCGATGTCGGTGTGCGATCCCGAGGGCGGGATGCACGGCCTGTGGACCGGTGTGCTGCAGCGTCAGGTGTTCGCCGACCCGCCCCCGGCGCAGTACGAGGAGGCGTACGCGGAGCAGTTGCGGTCGCTGATCGAACAGCACGCCGGTCAACTGGCGGCGGTCATCGTCGAGCCGGTGGTGCAGGGCGCGGGCGGGATGCGGTTCCACTCCCCCGCCTATCTGCGGGTGCTGCGCGAGGCGTGCGACGCACACGACGTCCTGCTGGTGTTCGACGAGATCGCGACCGGCTTCGGCCGTACGGGTGCGATGTTCGCGGCGGAGCACGCGGCCGTCACGCCGGACGTGATGTGCGTGGGCAAGGCGCTGACCGGCGGCTATATGACCATGGCGGCGACCCTGTGCACCGCGCGGGTGGCCGACGGCATCTCGCGGGGCGAGGTGCCGGTACTCGCCCACGGGCCGACCTTCATGGGCAACCCGCTGGCGGCGGCAGTGGCCTGCGCCTCGATCGAGCTGCTGCTCGGTCAGGACTGGCTCGCGGAGGTCAAGCGGATCGAGACGGGGCTGCGGGACGGGCTCTCGGCCGCCCGGGACCTGCCGGGCGTGAAGGACGTACGCGTCCTCGGCGCGATCGGCGTGGTCCAGCTGGACCATGCCGTGGACATGGAGGCGGCGACGCGGGCTGCCGTGCGCGAGGGCGTGTGGCTGCGGCCGTTCCGCGATCTGATCTACACCATGCCGCCGTACGTGACGGGCGACGCGGACCTGGCGCGGATCGCGCGCGCCGTGTGCGCGGCGGCGCGGGAGGGATGACATGCCGGTACTGGTGATCACGGGCACGGGCACGGAGGTCGGCAAGACGGTCGTGACCGCCGCCGTCGCGGCGACGGCGCTGGCGGCGGGCCGTACGGTGGCCGTGCTGAAGGCCGCGCAGACGGGCGTACGGCCGGACGAGCCCGGGGACGCCGCCGAGGTGGCGCGTCTGGCGGGCCCGGTGACGACGGCCGAACTGGCCCGGTATCCCGAGCCGCTGGCCCCGGCCACGGCGGCACGCCGGGCAGGCCGGGCCCCGGTCCATCCGCACGAGGTCGCTGAGGCCGCAGCCAAGCTGGCCACCGAGCACGACCTGGTGCTGGTCGAAGGGGCGGGCGGACTGCTCGTCCGGTTCGACGCGGCCGGAGGGACCGTGGCGGACGTGGCCCGGCTGCTGTCGGCGCCGGTGCTGGTCGTGGCGCCAGCGGGGCTCGGCACCCTCAACACCACGGAGCTGACGGCGCGTGAGCTGCGCTCACGGGGGCTGGAACCGGCCGGGATCGTGATCGGGAGCTGGCCCGCGGCCCCGGATCTCGCCGCGCGCTGCAATCTGGCGGACCTGCCGGACGTGGCCGGAGTGCCGCTGCTGGGCTCCGTCCCGGAGGGGTCAGGCGCCCTGCCCCCCACCGCCTTCCGGGCGGCAGCGCCGCAGTGGCTCGCGCCCGGGCTGGACGGTTCCTGGGACGCGGAGGCGTTCCGGGTACGGGAGGCGCCCGAGGCGTTCTGAGGGACGGGAGGGTGGTGAAACCGAAGCGGACGTGATCGCGTGTTCCCTCATGTAACTGATCGCCTCCGAAGGGACCGCCTTGCACACGAACGGATCACCCCCCTCCCGTCGCACGGCCCTCACGATGGGCACGGCCGCCGCCGCTCTCGCGCTGGGCGGCGGCACGGCACACGCCTCGACCGCCACCGGCGGGGCTACCGCGCGGTTACGGGAACTGGAGCGGGAGCACACCGCCCGGCTGGGCGTGTACGCCCGCAACATGCGCACGGGCCGGACGGTGGTGTACCGGGCCGACGAACGCTTCCCGATGGCCTCGGTGTTCAAGACGCTCGCCGCCGCGGCCGTCCTGCGCGACCTCGACCGCGACGGTGAGTTCCTGGCCCGGCGCATTCACTACACCGAGGCGTACGTCATCAGGTCGGGTTACTCCATCGTCACCGAGAAGCACGTCGCGACCGGCATGACGGTGGGCGAACTGTGCGATGCCACGATCCGCTTCAGCGACAACACCGCGGGCAACCTGCTGCTGAAGGAGCTGGGCGGACCGACCGCGATCACGCGCTTCGCCCGCTCGACGGGGGACCGCGTCACCCGGCTGGACCGCTGGGAGCCCGAGCTCAACTCTGCCGAGCCGTGGCGCGTGACCGACACGACGACCCCGCGCGCGATCGGCCTGACCTACGCCCGGCTGGTGCTCGGTGACGTGCTCGAGCCCCGGGACCGGGCGCGGCTCACGGACTGGCTGCTGCACAACACGACGAGCCTGGAGAGGTTCCGCAAGGGTCTGCCGGCCGACTGGCTGCTCGCCGACAAGACGGGTGGCGGGCAGTACGGCAGCAGCAACGACGTGGGCATCACCTGGCCGCCGGACGGCCCGCCGATCGTGATGTCGGTGCTGACCACGCAGCCGGAGGAGGACGCCGAGGCCGACAACCCGCTGGTGGCCCGGACGGCGGCGCTGCTGGCGGCGGAACTCGCCTAGCGCGCGGACCGGCCCCGCGCGGGCCCTGCTCGCCGCCCGCGCGGGGCCGGGTCCTCCCGGGGGGGTGGAGCAGGGGTGCGGCGGGCCCGTGATGGGGAGAATCACCCCGAAGCGCAACCGCGGCCTCGTCTGGGAGGTTCCCATGCCGCTCCGCTCCGGCAAGGTGTCACGGGACGCCGTGCACCATCCGCTGTTCGCCCGCTGCTACGCCCGGATCAGCGTGGCCGCCGAGACCCGCATGGGCATGGGCCCGATACGCGGGAGACTGCTCCGCGGGCTGTCCGGGCGGGTGCTCGAGATCGGCGCGGGCAACGGGCTGAACTTCGCGCACTACCCGGGCACCGTCGCGGAGGTCGTCGCCATCGAACCGGAACGGCGGCTGCGGCACCTGGCCGTGGAGGCCGCGCTGCGCGCCGAGGTGCCGGTGGACGTCGTGCCGGGTGCGGCCGAGGCGCTGCCGGTCAAGAGCGAGGGCTTCGACGCGGCCGTGGTGTCGCTGGTGCTGTGCAGTGTGCGGGACGTGCCCCGGGCGCTCGGGGAGCTGCGGCGGGTGCTGCGGCCGGGCGGCGAGGTGCGGTTCTTCGAGCACGGCCGGGGCGGCGGCCGGGCGATGACCTTCACGCAGCAGGCGCTGGACCGGACGGTGTGGCCGCTGCTGAGCGGGGGCTGCCATGTGGCGCGGGAGCCGGTGCGGGCGCTGCGGGACGCCGGGTTCGAAATCGGCCCCTACCGGCAGGTCCTGATGCCCGAGGACGGGCCGCGGCTGCCCAGCTCGTACTGCGTGCTCGGCACGGCCTGGCGTCCGGTCGGCGGGTAGTGCCGCCGGCGGTCACAGGCTCCACTGACGCAGCTCCTGCTCGATCTCCTGTACGGAGGCCTCGCCGCTCTTGACCAGTAGGGCGAGGTCGCGGACCTGCTCGGGCGAGGTGATGACCTTGACGCCGCTGGCGACGAGGTACGCGTAGGCGACGGCGGAGGCGAACAGGGCGTTGGAGCGTTCCAGCGCGGGGACGTGGATCAGGAGCTGGAGCAGGGCGGCGGCGCGGGCGTGCGGGCTGTCGTAGACGGGGACGTCGAACACGGTGGCCCGGTGGCGGGCGACGGCGGCGACGAGAGCTCCCCAGTCGGTGACCTGGGGGTCTCCGGGGGTCTTGTGCTCGGCGAGCATCAGCAGCCAGGCGAGGTCGATCTCGAGGTCGTTCAACGGTTCAGTGGCGACCTTCGCGCGTGCCCTCGCGGTCCTCCCCCGCGCTCGGCTTCGCGCGAGCGGGGGCACCCCCACCGAGCTCCTCGACGAAGACGGACTCGTACTGCTTCATGAAGTCCGCCGCGGCCTCCACGAAGGTGTGCCCCACCTCGCCGGTGTCCTGTCGGACCAGCTCCTCGATGTAGCGGTTGACGCTCATACCGCGGGCCAGGGCGCGTTCACGGGCGGCGCGGGCGGTGCCCTCGTCGACGCGCACGTTCAGCTGGGTCTTCGCCATACCTCGAAGCTAGCGCGCAGGTGCTAGCACCGGCAAGGGCGGTGTCCGACCCGCGGAGGATACCGAGTGTGGGCCGGGTCACATTACTCTCGGGCAGGGTTGGGACCACGCACGTCCACCCAGAGGAGGCGGCCTTGTCCACACCTGCTGCGGAGCACGCTCCCGGCCTCGCGCCGGCCGACGGGATCGCGGCCCGCGCCCGCGGTCTGACCAAGGCGTACGGCACGGGCGAGACGGCCGTGCTCGCGCTCGACTCGGTGGACGTGGACGTCGTCCGGGGCCGGTTCACCGCGGTGATGGGCCCGTCGGGTTCCGGAAAGTCCACGCTGATGCACTGTCTGGCCGGGCTCGACACCGTCTCGGCCGGTCAGGTGTGGCTGGGTGACACGGAGATCACCGGGCTGAGGGACCGCGAGCTGACGCGGCTGCGCCGGGACCGGATCGGGTTCATGTTCCAGTCGTTCAACCTGATCCCGACCCTGAACGCGCTGGAGAACATCACCCTGCCCATGGACATCGCGGGCCGCAGGCCCGACGGGTCGTGGCTGGACCAGGTGATCGACACCCTGGGCCTGCGGGACCGGCTGGGGCACCGGCCCTCGCAGCTCTCCGGCGGGCAGCAGCAGCGCGTGGCCTGCGCACGGGCGCTGGCCTCCCGCCCCGAGTTGATCTTCGCGGACGAACCGACCGGCAACCTCGACTCACGTGCCGGGCTGGAGGTGCTCGGCTTCCTGCGCGAGGCGGTGGACCGGCTCGGGCAGACGGTCGTCATGGTCACCCACGACCCGGGCGCCGCCGCCCACTCGGACCTGGTGCTCTTCCTCGGGGACGGCCGGATCGTCGACGAGATGCGGCGCCCGACGGCGGAGGCGGTCCTGGAGCGGATGAAGAGGTTCGACGTGATCCGCACCCGCTACGAGGACCCCGGCGCCCCGGCGTCACCCGAGGAGAACTGAACCCGTGCTCAGGGCGACCCTGCGGAGCTTCCTGGCGCACAAGGGGCGGCTGCTGCTCTCCGCGCTCGCCGTCCTGCTGTCCGTCGCGTTCGTCACGGGGAGTCTGATCTTCTCGGACACGGTCAGCCACACGTTCGACCGGCTGTTCGCCTCCACCGCGGCCGATGTCACCGTCAGCCCGAAGAAGGACCTCGACGAGGCGCTGCCGTCGGGCCGGACGGCCACCCTGCCGGCGGGGCTCGCCGAACGGGTCCGGCAGGTCGACGGGGTCGCGACGGCCCGCGCCGACGTGAAGGTGAACGGCCTCACGGTCGTGAACGAGGAGAACGAACCGGTGGGCCCGACCACCGGGGCACCGACGCTCGGCTACGCCTGGAACCCGAACGAGCGCAGCCCCGTGCGGCTGACCTCGGGCCGTGCCCCGCGCGGCCCCGGGCAGGCGCTGCTCGACTCCGAGACCGCCGGCCGCAAGAACGTGCACGTCGGCGACACCCTCAGGGTCATCGCACCCCCCGGTTCGTTCCGGGTCCGGGTGGTCGGCATCGTCACCTTCAGGACCACGAACCCCGGCTCCGCACTGCTCTACTTCGACACCCCCACCGCCCAGACGAAGCTGCTGGGCCGGCCGGGCACGGCCACGAGCATCTCCGTGGACGCGGCGCCGGGCGTCGGCGACGACCGGCTCAAACAGCGGGTGGCCGGCGCGCTCGGCGCACACACCTACGACTTCAGGACGGCCGGCGAGCAGGCCGAGTCGGACGTCGAGCAGCTGGGCGGGTTCCTCGACGTCATCAAGTACGTGATGCTGGGCTTCGCCGGGGTCGCCGTCCTGGTGGGCGTGTTCCTGATCGTCAACACGTTCTCGATGCTGATCGCCCAGCGCACCCGGGAGCTGGGCCTGCTGCGGGCGCTGGGCGCCGACCGGCGCCAGGTCCGCGCCTCGGTGCTCACCGAGGCCCTGCTGCTCGGACTGGCCGGCTCCACGCTGGGACTCGCCGCGGGCGTCGGGCTGGCGGCCGGGCTGATCGGGCTGATGGGCCTGCTCGGCATGAACATCGACGCCGACGAGATGCAGATCGGCTGGGTGACCCCGGTGGCGGCGTACGTGGTCGGGCTCGGCGTCACCTTCGTCGCCGCGTACCTCCCGGCCCGGCGGGCCGCCGGCGTCTCGCCGATGGCCGCGCTCTCGGACGCCGAGGTGGCAGGGGTGGGCCGTCCGCTGCGGGTGCGTGCGGTGGCGGGCGCGCTCGTCGGGGCGGCCGGCGCGGCGGCCCTCGCGGGCTGCGCGGTGTCGGAGCAGACGTCGTCGGCGGCTTCCCTGCTCGGGCTCGGTGTGGTGCTCACGCTGATCGCCACGGTGATCGCCGGGCCCCTGCTGGTGCGCCCGGTGATCCGGGTGCTCGGCGCCGCCTTCCCCGCGCTGTTCGGCCCGATCGGCCGGATGAGCCAGCGCAACGCCCTGCGCAACCCCCGCCGCACCGGGGCCACCGCGGCGGCGCTGATGGTGGGGATCGCCCTGGTCGGCGGAATGTCGGTGGCGAGCGAGTCGATGACCGCGTCGTTCGACCGGCAGATCGACACGACGCTCGGCGCCGACTTCGTCGTGCAGAACACCAACTTCCAGCCGTTCCCGCAGGAGGTCACCGACCAGGTGCGCCACACCGCCGGCGTGGGCCTGGTCGTGCGCGGGAGGTTCACACCGGTCGCGGTGCGCCTCCCGGACGGCGACCGCGTGGAGAGCACGGCGGCGGGCTACGATCCGCGGCTCGACGAGGTCGCCGACATCACCTACGCGCGAGGGGACTCGGCGGCCGCGCTCGCAGGCGGGCACCTGGCCATGGACCGGGACTTCGCTCGCGACCACGGCGTCCGGGTGGGCAGCGTCCTGCCGGTGGAGTTCCCGGGCGGACGCTCGGCCGAGCTGACGGTCGGCGCGCTCACCGACCAGGACACCGCCGAGGGATTCGGCACCCAGGGCGGGCTGTTCTTCGGGCTGGGCACCCTGGAGCGCCACGCTCCGGGCGGGCGGGACTCCGCGCTGTACGTCAACGCCGCCGCGGGCACGAGCGACGACGATCTGCGCGCGGCCCTGGAGAAGACCCTGGATCCGTATCCCGAGGTGCAGGTGCGGGACCTGGCCGACTACAAGCAGCTGGTGCATGACCAGATCGCGGTCCTGCTGTACCTCGTGTACGCGCTGCTCGGGCTGGCGATCATCATCGCGGTGCTGGGCGTGGTCAACACGCTCGCGTTGTCGGTCGTCGAACGCACCCGGGAGATCGGCCTGTTGCGGGCGATCGGGCTGGCCCGGCGTCAGCTGCGGCGGATGATCCGGCTGGAGTCGGTGGTGATCGCGGTGTTCGGCGCCGTGCTCGGGCTCGCACTGGGGCTGGTGTGGGGTGTGTGCATGCATCAGGTGCTGGCGCTCCAGGGCATGACGGCCCTGGCGATCCCGTGGGGCACGATCGTGCTGGTGGTGGCCGGCTCGGCCGTGGTCGGAGTGGTGGCGGCGCTGCTGCCGGCGTTGCGCGCCTCCCGCATGAACGTGCTGGCGGCCATCGCGCACGAGTGATGTCCGGATGGTGAAACGGTCTGACGCAGGCGGGCGTGACTGCTGTGATCTTGGGATGACCGACTTGCGCATCCGGGCCGCGACGCCCGAGGACCTCGACACCGTGCTGGCCTTCTGGAAGGTGGCCGCCGAAGGCACGAGCATCAGCGACGACCGCGGCGGGGTGGAGCGGCTGGTGGCACGCGACCCCGAGGCGCTGATCCTGGCCGAGCGGGGCGGCGAACTGGCGGGCACGGTGATCGCCGGGTTCGACGGCTGGCGCTGCCATCTGTACCGGCTGGCCGTGCACCCGGAGCACCGCCGCCGGGGCATCGCGACCGCGCTGCTCGCCGCCGCGGAGGAGCGGTTCGTACGGCTCGGCGGGCGCCGCGCGGACGCGATGGTGCTCACGCACAACGAGACCGCGCACCGGACGTGGGGAGCGGCCGGATACGGGGCAGAGGAGCAATGGCGACGTTGGGTGAAGCCGCTCACCGAGTAGTCGTGGCCGCGAGGCCGTGATCACGACACGGAGGCGGACTTTGCTCATCCTTTACTCTTGAATGGCCACTCGGTCCTGCATGAAAGGTTGTGAGCCTCCGCCCATGGGCGAGCCTCCCCGTGCGCGACACCGCGCGTTCCGCCCCGTCCTGGAGAACCATGGAACGGGGGTGAACCGATGACCGAAGTGCTCCTCCTCCTGGCGGCGATCGCGCTCTCGCTCGCCTGCGGCGCCTTCGTGGCGGCCGAGTTCTCCCTCACCACGATCGAGCGCGCAGAGCTGGAGCAGGCCGTCGAGCGCGGCGAGCGAGGTGCGCAGGGTGCACTGAAGGCCGTACGGAACCTGACGTTCCAGCTTTCCGGGGCGCAGCTCGGCATCACCGTCACCAACCTGGTGGTCGGCATGCTCGCCGAGCCGTCGATCGCCGCCCTGATCGCCGGGCCGCTGGAGGACCTCGGCGTCTCGCGCTCGGCGTCGCACAGCATCGCGCTGGTGGTCGGCACCGCCTTGTCCACGGTGTTCCTGATGGTCGTCGGCGAGCTGGTGCCGAAGAACTGGGCGATCTCCTCGCCGCTGACCGTCGCCAAGACCGTGGGCAACGCCCAGCGCTGGTTCAGTGCCGCGTTCCGGCCGTTCATCACGCACCTGAACAACACGGCGAACCGGGTCGTACGGCGGATCGGTGTCGAGCCTGCCGAGGAACTCGCCTCGGCGCGCGGGCCGCAGGAGCTGGCCGCCCTGGCCCGGCACTCCGCCAAGGAGGGCGCCCTGGAGGCGGACACCGCCGAGCTGTTCGTGCGCACGCTGAACCTCGCCGACCTGACCGCGGAGAACGTGATGACGCCCCGGGTGCAGGTCGTCGCGCTGGAGGTGCAGGCGACCCTGGAGGACGTGGCGAACGCGACCCGGGCGACCGGCCTGTCCCGGTTCCCCGTCTACCGCGGGACCCTCGACTCGGTCGTCGGGACGGCCCACGTCAAGGACGTGCTGGCGGTACCGGCCGAGCGCCGGACCCGGATCTACGTCTCCGAGCTGATGCGCGAACCCCTGCTGGTCCCGGAGACGCTCACCGTCGACCGGCTCCTGGACCGGCTCTCCGGCAAGCGCACGATGGCCGTCGTGATCGACGAGTACGGCGGCACCGCGGGCGTGGCGACGCTGGAGGACATCGTCGAGGAGGTCGTCGGCGAGGTGCGCGACGAGCACGACCCGCACGAGACGCCGGACCTGGCCGCGGCCGGCACCGACGAATCCGGCCACGCGCTGTACTCGGCCGACGGCTCCGCACGCGTGGACCACCTGGAACGGGTCGGACTGCGCGCACCGGAGGGGCCCTACGAGACGCTCGCCGGGCTGGTCGCGGCCGTGCTCGGCCGGATACCGGCCGCGGGCGACACCCTCGAGGTCGCCGGCTGGCACCTGGAGGTCCTGGACGCCACGGGGCGCCGCGCCGCCCGCGTGCGGCTGCGCGCACCCCTCGACGACCGGCAGCCCGACGAGAAGGGGGTGGAGCTGTGACCGCCGTCCAGTTGCTGATCGGACTGGCGACGCTCGTCGTCAACGCCTTCTTCGTCGGCGCCGAGTTCGCGCTGATCTCGGTGCGCCGCAGCCAGATCGAGCCCTACGCCGACCAGGGCGACCGGCGCGCGAAGAGCGTGCTGTGGGGCCTGGAGCACGTGTCCGCGCTGATGGCGGCCGCCCAGCTCGGCATCACGCTGTGCACGCTGGTGCTGGGCGTGGTGGCCGAGCCCGCGATCGCGCACCTGCTGGAACCGGTGTTCCACGCGTTGGGCGTGCCCGAGGGGGCGGGGCACGCGGTGTCCTTCGTGATCGCGCTGTCGCTGGCGACCTATCTGCACATGCTGCTCGGCGAGATGGTGCCGAAGAACATCGCGCTCGCCGAGCCGGTGCGCAGCGCGCTTGCGCTCGGACCGCCCCTGGTGGCGCTGTCCCGCGCCCTGCGTCCGGTGATCTTCACGGTGAACACGTTCGCCAACACGCTGCTGAAGCTGCTGCGGGTGGAGGCCCGGGAGGAGGTCGCCGCCTCCTACTCGGACGCGGAGATAGCGCGGATCGTGAAGGACTCCAGCGAGGCGGGCCTGATCGACGACCGCGCCCAGGAGCGGCTGCGGGACGCGCTGGAGCTGGGCCGCCGCCCGGTGCGGGACGTGGTGCTGCCGCTGGAGCACGTGGTGTACGCGAGTGTCGGTGTCACCCCGGAGGAGCTGGAGCGGCTGTCGGCGGAGTCCGGGTTCTCCCGCTTCCCGGTGGTCGACGAGGGGCGGCGGATCGTCGGGTACCTGCATGTGAAGGACGCGCTGGACGCCGCCGGGCGCGACGTGCCGTTCCGGCTGCGGGACATGCGGCCCATCGCGCGGGTGCGGGAACACACGCCGCTGGACGACGTCCTCACGGCCATGCGGGGCAGCCGCACCCACCTCGCGGCCGTCCTCGGCTCGGACGGGCGGCTGGCCGGTCTGGTGACCATGGAGGACGTCCTTCGGGAGCTGTTCGGCCAGCGGGCGTGAGGAACCGGGCCCGCAGGCCGTGGGAACTGTTCGTCCGGCGGGTCCGGGACCCGCCCCACGGGACCGACCGACTGACGGGTATGTGCACGGGATACCATTTCCGACGCCATGCAGACGAACCCCACCCACAGCAGCCTGGTCGCCGTCGGCGACTCCTTCACCGAGGGCATGTCGGATCTGATGCCCGACGGCTCCTACCGCGGCTGGGCGGACCTGCTCGCCGCCCGGATGGCGGCCCGCACGCCCGGCTTCCGCTACGCCAACCTCGCGGTGCGCGGCAAGCTGATCCAGCAGATCGTCGACGAGCAGGTCGACGTCGCGGCGGCCATGGGGGCCGACGTGATCACCCTGGTCGGCGGGCTCAACGACACGCTGCGGCCCAAGTGCGACATGGGCCGGGTCCGCGGGCTCCTGGAGGAGTCCGTGGAGAAGCTGGCCCCCGCGTGCCGGCAGCTCGTCCTGATGCGCAGCCCGGCGCGGCAGGGCCCGGTCCAGGCGCGGTTCCGGCCTCGCATGGAGGAGCTGTTCGCCTGCGTGGACGAGCTGGCAGCCCGGCACGGCGCACTCGTCGTCGACCTGTACGGCGCGCCCTCCCTGAGCGACCCGCGGCTGTGGGACGTGGACCGGCTGCACCTGACGGCCGAGGGCCACCGCCGGGTCGCGGAGGCGGTGTGGCAGACGCTGGGCCACGACCCCGAGGACGCCGAGTGGCACACGCCGATGCCGGCGACGCTGCCACCGGGCTGGGTCATGCGGCGCGTGGCGGACGCGCGATTCGCCCGGCAGCACCTGCTCCCGTGGATAGGCCGCCGCCTGACGGGCCGCTCCTCGGGCGACGGACTGCCCCCGAAGCGGCCGGAGCTGCTGCCGTACGAGGAACTGGCGTAGGACCCGGCCAGGACCGGCGTAGCCGCAGGTGGACGCGACCGGGACGCTCTCGTAGGTTCCGACGAAGACACCCGCGGCGCTGGCCTGCAGGAATCGCCAGTAGAATCCGTACACGTGACTTCTGCGCCCGCCAAGCCCCGCATCCCGAACGTCCTCGCCGGACGCTACGCCTCCGCCGAGCTCGCCACGCTCTGGTCGCCCGAGCAGAAGGTGAAGCTGGAGCGGCAGCTCTGGCTCGCCGTGCTCCGGGCCCAGAAGGACCTCGGCATCGAGGTGCCGGACGCGGCGCTCGCCGACTACGAGCGCGTCCTCGACACCGTCGACCTGGCCTCCATCGCCGAGCGCGAGAAGGTCACGCGGCACGACGTGAAGGCGCGGATCGAGGAGTTCAACGACCTCGCCGGGCACGAGCACGTGCACAAGGGCATGACGTCCCGCGACCTCACCGAGAACGTCGAGCAGTTGCAGATCCGCCTCTCGCTGGAGCTGGTCCGCGACCGCGCGGTCGCCGTCCTGGCCCGGCTCGGCAAGCTGTCCGGCGAGTACGGCGAGCTGGTCATGGCCGGCCGCTCGCACAACGTCGCCGCCCAGGCCACCACCCTCGGCAAGCGCTTCGCCACCGCCACCGACGAACTGCTCGTCGCGTACGGCCGGGTCGAGGAGCTGCTGGGCCGCTACCCGCTGCGCGGCATCAAGGGCCCCGTCGGCACCGCGCAGGACATGCTGGACCTGCTGGGCGGGGACGCCGCGAAGCTCGCGGACCTGGAGCAGCGGATCGCCACGCACCTGGGCTTCTCGCAGGCCTTCACCTCGGTCGGCCAGGTCTACCCACGCTCGCTGGACTACGAGGTCGTCACCGCGCTGGTGCAGCTGGCGTCGGCCCCGTCGTCGCTGGCCAAGACGATCCGGCTGATGGCCGGGCACGAGCTGGTCACCGAGGGCTTCAAGCCCGGCCAGGTCGGCTCCTCGGCGATGCCGCACAAGATGAACACCCGCTCCTGCGAGCGCGTCAACGGCCTGATGGTGATCCTGCGCGGATACGCCTCGATGACCGGCGAGCTGGCGGGCGACCAGTGGAACGAGGGCGACGTGTCCTGCTCGGTGGTGCGCCGGGTCGCGCTGCCGGACGCGTTCTTCGCGCTGGACGGCCTGCTGGAGACGTTCCTGACCGTACTCGACGAGTTCGGTGCGTTCCCGGCGGTCGTCGCCCGTGAGCTGGACCGCTACCTGCCGTTCCTCGCCACCACCAAGGTGCTCATGGGGTCCGTGCGCGCGGGCGTCGGCCGGGAGCTCGCGCACGAGGCGATCAAGGAGAACGCCGTCGCCTCCGCGCTGGCGATGCGCGAGCAGGGCGCCGAGCGCAACGAGCTGCTGGACAAGCTGGCCGCCGACGAGCGCATCCCGCTCGACCGGGCCCAGCTGGACGCGCTGATGGCCGACAAGCTGTCCTTCACCGGTGCCGCGGGCGACCAGGTCGCCGCCGTCGTCGCCCGGGTCGAGGAGATCGTCAAGCAGCACCCCGAGGCCGCGGGTTACACGCCCGGCGCGATCCTCTGACGCGCCTGCCCTGATGGCACGTTTCACGCCCGAGGAGCTGGAGGCCGCCCGCGACCGCGTCGTGCCCGACGTGGTCGCGGAGGGTCTGCGCGTCCTCTTCTGCGGGATCAACCCCGGCCTGATGACGGCCGCGACGGGCCATCACTTCGCCCGGCCGGGGAACCGCTTCTGGCCGGTGCTGCACCGGTCCGGGTTCACACCAAGGCTGCTGAAGCCGTCCGAGCAGCAGGAGTTGCTGTCGTACGGGCTCGGCATCACCAACGTCGTGGCCCGGGCCTCCGCCCGGGCGGACGAGCTGAGCGCCGAGGAGTACCGGGAGGGCGGGCGGCTGCTCGCCGCGAAGGTGACACGGCTGCGGCCGCGCCGGCTGGCCGTGGTCGGCGTGACCGCGTACCGCGCCGCGTTCGACGACCGCAAGGCGCGAGTGGGGCCGCAGGCACGGATGATCGGTGACACCCACGTGTGGGTGCTGCCCAATCCGAGCGGGCTGAACGCGCACTGGACGCTGGAGACGATGGCGCAGGAGTTCGGGCGGCTGAGGGAAGCCGCCGGGGACTGATCCGCTACGGCGGGTCGGCCTCCGTGACCAGGGCCAGCAGCTGCACCTCCTGTGAGGTGTCCCGGTCCGCGACCGCCACGGCCACCCAGCGGCCCGTGCCCTCCACCTCCCACAGGTGGGCGACGCCGGCGCGCACGCTCAACTCGGCCCACGGCCGGGCCATGTCCTCCCGCTCGGTGCGCAGCAGCACGGTCTGCAGGTTGTAGGGGTCGGTGTCGCCCCAGCGGGAGGCGAGGAGTTCGTAGACGGCGTCCCGGTCCTTCTCGAACTGGTCGATCGTCACCGCCCGGACCCCGGGGTCGCCGTCGGTGCCGGCCGCCAACACCGCGAGATGGTGGCCCGGCCCCGAGACGCCGACGTCCGACGGGCCGTGCTCCGCCGGAAAGGGGCGGTAGCACAGCTCGTCGATGAGCGCGATGTGCCGTGCGATGTCCATGGGTCCAGTAAACCCGCCCCCACCGACACTTGGCGGGGCGTCAACCCGCTCGCCGTCAGGCGTCCCTGCAGCGTACGCTCCAGGCTCCCGCCAGCAGCGAGGCGGCCGTCCACAGCGCGGTCACCGCGAGCCCCGACCAGGGGCCGAGGGTGCCGTCGTACGTCTCCCGGAGGACCAACTGCCCGGCCTTGTCGGGGAGGAAGCCGGCGACCGTGCCCGTCGCGTCGCCGATCACGAAGGACACGACGAGAATGAAGGGCACCAGCAGGGAGAGGGTGGCCACGCCGCTGCGGAGCACGGCGGCGATCCCCGCGGCGAACAGGGCCATCAGCATCAGGTAGACACCACAGCCCACGACCCCGCGCGCCTGCTCGCCGGTATCGAGCCCGTCGGCCGCCGCACCGAGCCCGGCCCGGCCCACGAGGAGGGCGGCGAGGGCCGTGACCAGCCCCACCAGGAGCGCCGGCAGGGCGACGACGGCCGCCTTGGCCGCGAACCACCGGCCCCGCTGCGGCACCGCGGCCAGGGAGAGCCGCAGCGCGCCCTGGTGGAACTCCGACGACACGGCCATGGCCCCGAAGGTGACGGCCGCGATCTGGCCCGGAATGACGCCGGACAGAGCCGTGAACAGCGGATCGAAATCCGGGTCCGAGGCATCGGAGACTCCGGCGATCGCGGAGAAGGCCGTGGTCACGGTGAGCAGGGCCAGCAGTGCTCCCGGGAGCGAGCGCAGGGTGCGGACCTTCAGCCACTCGGAGCGCAGTACGGGCGTGGATTCCATGGTCAGGCCTCCTGGGGCTGTGCGGTGAACTCGGTCTCGGTCCCGGTGAGGTCGAAGTAGGCCTGCTCCAAGGTGCCCTCCTCGGCGGCCAGTTCCAGGACCGGCACGCCCGAGGCCGAGATGATGCGGCCGATGTCGTCCACACGCGCGTCGCGCACGGTCCAGTGCCCGTCCACGTGTTCCTCCGCGTCGTGGCCGTGCCGGGCCAGGGCCGACTCGAGCGCGACGGGGTCGGTCGTGCGGATGCGTACGCGGGGCTGCACGCGCGCGTGGATGAAGTCCCGCATCGGGGTGTCGGCGAGGAGCCGTCCCCGGCCGAGGACGACGAGGTGGTCGGCGAAGGACGCGGTCTCGTTCATCAGGTGGCTGGAGACCAGGACCGTGCGGCCCTCCCGGGCGAGCCGGCGCAGCAACCGCCTGATCCACACGATGCCTTCGGGGTCGAGGCCGTTGGACGGCTCGTCCAGCATGACGACCCCGGGGTCTCCCAGCAGGGCGGCGGCGATGCCGAGCCGCTGGCGCATGCCCAGGGAGTACGTCCGTACCCGGCGCCGGGCCACGGACGCCAGGCCTGTCTCCTCCAGGACCTCGTCCACCCGCCGATCCGGGATGCGGTTGCTCGCCGCCAGGACGCGGAGGTGGTCGCGGGCGGTGCGGGAGCCGTGCGCGGCCTGCGCGTCGAGCAGGGCGCCCACGTGGCGCAGGGGTTCACGGAGCGCCGGGTAGGGCCGGCCGCCGATGGTGGCGGTTCCGGCGGTCGGCCGGTCGAGGCCGAGCAGCAGCCGCATGGTGGTGGATTTCCCGGCGCCGTTCGGGCCGAGGAAGCCGGTGACGCGGCCGGGCAGCACGCGGAAGGTGAGGTCGTCGACGGCGCGCTTGGTGCCGAACTCCTTGGTGAGGGACTGGACGTCGATGCTGGTCATGGCAGCAGCCTGGCCGGTCGTTCGGGGTGTGGGCCTCCCCCGGCGGTGGAGATCGTCTCCCCCGTGCGGGGGAGGCTCGCTGTCGGTGCGTGCTGGCACGATGGCGTGATGGTCCTGGTCCGCATGGTGCGCCCGCTCACGCGGGCCGTGACGTACACACGGTGGCTTCATCTCACCATGGCCATCGTGTGGCCGTCCCTGTGGCTGTTCATCGACGAGGCGTGGTGGACCGTGGGCACGGCGACCGTGCTGCTCGGCCTCGCGGGCCTGGTACCGGCCATGCGAGTCGTGGAGGGGTTCCAGGCCAGGCTGTTGCTGACCGGCCGTCGGGACAGGGGCGAGAGCGAGGAGATCGTCGTCACCCCCTCGGCCACCTGGGGTGACCGCGGGCGGATGGTGGTGTGGCTGGAGACGCGGCTGCTCCTCGGCGCCCTGGCATCGCATCTCGCCGTCCAGCTTCTCCTGCTCACCATGGACCTGGTGTCGACGGCACTGGGCGGCGGGCGCGCCGGCGGAGCCTGGCTGCCCGTCGAGGGCCGCCACTGGTGGCACGCCCTGCTCGTCCCCGTGCCCGTGGTCCTGGCAGCCGCGATCGTCGTCGGTTCCGGGCACCTCATCACCCGCATCGCGCTGCGTCTGCTCGGCCCGTCCCCCTCCGAGCGGCTGGCCGCGCTGGAGGAGCGTACGGACCAGCTCCTGGAACGCACGCGGATCGCCCGCGAGTTGCACGACTCCATCGGGCACGCGCTCACGGTCGCAGTCGTGCAGGCGGGCGCCGCCCGGGCGGCGGGCGATCCGGCCTTCACCGACCGTGCGCTGGTCGCCATCGAGGAGACCGGCCGGGCCGCCCTGGAGGACCTGGAGCGGGTGCTCGGGGTGCTGCGCGAGTCGGGGAAGCCGGTGAGCGGGAGGCCGGCCCTGGTGGACGCGGGGCGTCTGCTGGAGTCGGCCCGCGCGTCCGGGGCGAAGGTCGACGCCGAGGTGACCGGCCCGGTGGAGACGGTGCCCGGGCCGGTGTCCCGGGAGGGCTACCGGATCCTCCAGGAGTCGCTGACCAATGTGCTGCGGCACGCGGGCGCGGTCCCGGTGCGCGTCCGCGTGCAGGTCACCGGCGACACCGTCGTCCTCGCGATACGCAACCCCCTGCCGGCCGGAGTGACCGGCTCCGGACGCGGCAGCGGCCTGCGCGGGATACGGGAGCGCGCGGCCCTGCTCGGCGGCCGGGCCCGGACCGGCCCCGACGAAGGGGACTGGCAGGTCCATGCAGAACTGCCCCTGAGGTGATCTACGCTGGCCCGATGCCGGTCACCGTTCTCCTCGTCGACGACGAACCCCTCGTGCGCGCGGGTCTGCGGGCCGTGCTGGAGGCACAGTCCGACATCGAGGTCGTCGGGGAGGCCGCCGACGGGGCGGCGGTGATCCCGCTGGTGCGGAGGCTGCGGCCGGACGTGGTCGCCATGGACGTGCGGATGCCGCTGCTGGACGGCATCGAGGCCACCCGGGCGCTGCTGCGGACGGTCGACGATCCGCCGCGGATCCTCGTGGTGACGACGTTCGAGAACGACGAGTACGTGTACGAGGCGCTGCGGGCGGGTGCCGACGGGTTCCTGCTCAAGCGGGCCCGGCCCGCCGAGATCGTGCACGCGGTCCGGCTGATCGCCGAGGGCGACTCGCTGCTGTTCCCGGCCTCCGTGCGGCAGCTTGCCGCCGAGTACGGCGACGCCGGCGGGAACCGTGCGGCACGGGCCGTGCTGGATCGGGCCCAGCTGACCGAGCGGGAGGCAGAGGTGCTGCGGCTGATGGCGCGTGGCCTGTCGAACGCGGAGATCGCCGCCCGGCTGGTGGTGGGGACCGAGACCGTGAAGTCGCACGTCAGCTCGGTGCTGGCGAAGTTGGGCGCGCGGGATCGCACCCAGGCGGTGATCGCGGCGTACGAGTCGGGGTTCGTGGCGCCGGGCTGACCACCGGGGGGCGGGTGCCTGCCCCTCGCCGGGTGCGACCTGCCCCTCGCCGGGTGCGCCGGACCGAAGTACGATCCGGCCAACACGCGCACGACCTGGGAGGACGGACGGTGGGGCGGCTGACCGGCGGGGATCCCTCGCTGCTGCGAAGGATCAACTCCGCGGTGGTGCTGCACGCGCTGCGCGCCACGGACTGCGCGACGCTGACCGAGATCACCCGGGTGACGGGGCTGTCCCGGCCGACCGTCGAGGGTGTCGTCGAGGGGCTCATCGAGGCCGGGCTGGTCGTCGAGAAGGCCGCCGAGGAGGGTGCTGCCCGGCGGCAGGGGCGTCCGGCGCGGCGGTTCCGGTTCCGGGCCGAGGCCGGGCATCTGATGGGGCTGGAGATCGGGGCGCACCGGGTGGCGGCGCTGCTGTCCGACCTGGACGGCCGGGTGATCGGCGCCCAGGCGAAGGACGTGCCCGAGACGGCGGGGGCCGACGAGCGGCTGGAGCGGCTGCGCGGGGCGGTCGCCGAGTTGCTGCGACGGGCCGGGGTCGCTCGCGGCTCGCTGCGGGCCGTGGGTGTGGCGACGCCCGGCATCGTCGAGGCCGACGGCACGGTGCGGCTGGGCACGGCGCTGCCGGGGTGGACGGGGCTGCGGCTGGGCGAGCGGCTGGGACGGTCGTTCACGTGCCCGGTCTTGGTGGAGAACGACGCCAACGCCGCTGCCGTGGCCGAGCACTGGAAGGGCGCGGCCACCGAGTCGGACGACGTGGTCTTCGTGCTGGCGGGGCTCAGCCCGGGCGCCGGTTCGCTGATCGGGGGGCGGCTGCACCGCGGCTACGGCGGGGCGGCCGGCGAGATCGGGGCGCTGCATCTGCTGGGCCGGGGGGTGACGCCCGAGACGCTCCTGTCGACCACGGACGAGCCCCTGCACCCCCTCGACGAGCAGGCGGTCGCCGCGGTCTTCGCGCAGGCCCGCGAGGGCGACCGGCGGGCCCGGGCGGCCGTCGAGCGCTTCATCCAGCGTCTCGTCCACGACGTGGCGGCCCTCGTCCTCGCCCTCGACCCGGAGCTGGTCGTGATCGGCGGCTGGGCGGCGGGCCTGGACGGCGTCCTGACCCCCCTGCGCGAGGAACTCGCCCGCTACTGCCTGCGTCCCCCGGAGGTGACTCTCTCCGCACTGGGAGACGCGGCAGTGGCGACGGGCGCCCTGCGCCTGGCCCTGGACCACGTGGAGGAGCAGCTGTTCGCGGTGGAGCAGCGCCCCCTTTAGGGGCGCGGGGCCGCACCGACCTGCGACTCCGCCGCATCGGGGCAAGGGGTCAGGACGCTCCGGCTCCGGCGCCCGCACCCTTCAGGGGCGCGGGGCCGTGTCGATGTGCGGCTCCGCCGCGTGGGCGCGACAAGCCACGACGCTCCCGGCAGCCCGCCGAGCACCGCCTCCCGCCCCCGTTCTGGTCGGTCAGGACGCCTTCTGCCGAGGCCCGGCGTGAATCTCCACGCCACCTGAGTCACCGAAGGTCAACCGGCACGTGTCAGCCCGGTACGTGGCCACCGACAACGCGGACGTACGCCCCCCGGCGAAGAACCGCGTGGTCACCACGAGCACGGGCGCCCCGGGCAGCCGGTCCAGCTCCTTCGCCTCCTCGGCCCCCGCGGAACCGAGCTCCACCGCGTTCTCCTGCCGCTCCAGCTCCAGCCGCTGCAGCTCCCGCAGCACCGCACGCGCGCGTGCCGCTCCGGACGGCGCGTCGATGCCGGAGAGCTCGGGTACCGAGGGCTGCGGGATGTACAGCAGCTCCGCGGCCACCGGCCGGCCGTGCGAGACGCGGGAGCGCCGCACGATGTGCACGAGTTCATCCCGGCCGGTCTCCAGCGCGTCGGCAACGCTCGCCGGTGGCGCGGCCGCCGTGCAGTCGACGGGCTGCCAGGCATCCTCGGGACCGCCCGGCCAGGTGTGCGGGCCGGTGCCGAGGGAGACGCCCTCGCGGGGCGGCGCGACGGTCGTACCGACGCCACGGCGCCGCTGCAGCCTGCCTTCGAGTTCGAGTTGCTCCAGGGCCTGGCGGAGCGTGGCGCGGGCGACTCCGAAGCGGGCCGCGAGGTCGCGCTCGTTGGGCAGGATCTCGCCCACCGAGAACTCCGAGTCGAGGGCCTCACTGAGCACGGTCTTGAGATGCCAGTACTTCGGTTCCTGCACCGATTCCAGCTGCGTGGTCCCCACCCTGTCCTCCGCATTCGCCGTGGTCGGCGGCCTTTTAGCGCCCTTGTTTATTAAAGGTTGTTGCACTTCTGTGCGACCATAGGGCGGCCCTGATTCTTGGTCAAGACCAATGGCCGGGAACGTTCACGGGGCGTTCATGAAGGGCCGTCGACGGGCTCCGGCGAAGCACCTAAGAGACCGTCAGGGACCGCAGCTTGTCGGGGTTTCGGACGATGTAGACGGACTGGACGCGTCCGTCGGCGACATCGACCTGGAAGACGGAGTCGGGCTTGCCGCCGGAGAGGATCAGCGCGGCCGGGCCGCCGTTGAGCTCCAGGAACCGCACGGACAGGTCCGGGAGGCTCTTCTGTGCCACGCCGACGAGGAAGCGGCCCACCTTGTCGGCGGTCCGCAGGACCCGCAGCGGGGCCTGCGACTTGCCACCGCTGTCGCCCACGAGCCGGACCTCCGGGGCGAGCAGCGCCATCAGGCCTTCGAGGTCGCCGCCGGCCGCCGCGGCGAGGAACCGCTCCGTGAGGTCGCGTCGCTCGGCGGGGTCGACCTCGTAGCGGGGGCGCCGCTCCTCGACGTGCTTGCGGGCCCGCCCGGCCAGCTGACGCACCGCCGGTTCGCCGCGGTCGAGCATGGAGGCGATGTCGGCGTAGGGGAAGCCGAAGGCCTCGCGCAGCACGAACACGGCCCGCTCCAGCGGTGACAGCGACTCCAGGACGACGAGCACGGCGAGGGAGACGGAGTCGGCGAGCACGGACCGCTCGGCGGTGTCCGGCACGGTGTCGCCGAAGTCGGTGACGTACGGCTCGGGCAGCCAGGGGCCGACGTACGTCTCGCCGCGGGCCTTGATCTGCCGGAGCCGGTCGATGGCGAGGCGGGTCGTGATCCGCACGAGGTAGCCGCGTGGCTCGCGCACGTCGCCGCGGTCACCGCCGGACCAGCGCAGCCAGGCCTCCTGGACCACGTCCTCCGCGTCGGCCACGCGCCCCAGCATCCGGTAGGCGACGCCCAGCAGGACGGGGCGGTGTGCTTCGAAGACATCGGTCGGGGTCTCGGTGGTCACGGCTCCATCCCAGCCCACCCCTGCGGCCCTGTCCAGGCGGAATCGTCACTTCCCGGACAGAATGGCCGACAGGACGCCGGTCATCGGCGGTACGGCTGCGGAGGTGGCGATGCGGTACGGGGTGCTGGGCACGGGACAGGTCGGGCGTACGCTCGGCGGGCGGCTGGTGGAGCTGGGGCACCAGGTGCGGCTGGGATCGCGCACGCCGGACAACACGGCCGCCGTGCAGTGGGCCGCCGCCGCGGGCCCCCGGGCGAGCGCCGGGACGTTCGCACAGGCGGCGGAGTTCGGGGAGGTCCTGGTCAACGCGGTCGGCGGGCGGGTGGCACTGGCCGCGCTGGAGGCGGCGGGCGCGGAGAACATCGACGGCAAGATCGTCGTGGACGTGTCCAATCCACTGGCTTTCGAGGAGGGCGAGCTGAGGCTGTCCCCCGCCGAGTCGGACAGCGTGGGCGAGCAGATCCAGCGGGCCTTTCCGCACGCGCGCGTGGTGAAGTCGCTCAACACGGTCAACTGCCGGGTGATGGTGGATCCGGGCAGCGTGCCGGGCGAGCACAACGTCTTCGTCTGCGGGGACGACCCCGGCGCCAGGGAACAGGTGACGGCGCTGCTCGGGGAGTTCGGCTGGCCGGCGGAGCGGGTGCTGGACCTCGGCGGCATCCGGGCGGCCCGCGCGGTGGAGATGTGGCTGCCGCTGTGGGTCGGACTGTTCCAGAAGTTCGGGCACGGCGAGTTCAACCTGGAGGTGCGGCGGTCGCGTTGAACGGGCCGACACCGTGAAGGTGGCGCCCCCATGGGGCTACCCGCGGGTAGCAATTGCTGACAAGCTGTCTACGGCGTCCGTCAGCGAGTACAGCCGAGGAGCACCCCATGTCCGCCACCGTCTCCTTCAAAGTCGCCTCCGCACAGGGCGAGCAGAGCGTGACCCTGTCCTACACGCGCCGGGGCAGCGGAGAACCGCTGCTCCTGCTGCACGGCATCGGCCACCACCGTCAGGTGTGGGACCCGGTGATCCCGGCGCTGGCGGCCGAACGCGACGTGATCGCAGTGGACCTGCCGGGTTGCGGTGAGTCGCCGGCGCTCCCGGACGGAATGGCGCACGACCTGCCCACGATGAGCACGGTCCTGACGGCCCTCTTCGGGGCCCTGGAGATCGACCGGCCGCATGTGGCGGGCAACTCGCTGGGCGGTCTGCTGGCCCTGGACCTGGCCCGGGCGCAGCTCGTCCGCTCCGTCACCGCCCTGTCCCCCGCCGGGTTCTGGAACGAGGCCGAGCGCCGCTACGCCTTCACCGTGCTGACGGCGATGCGGCAGATCGCCCGGCGGATGCCGCCGCCCCTGGTGGAGCGGCTGGCCCGCCCGGCCCTCGGCCGCACCCTGCTGACGAGCACCATCTACGCCCGTCCCGGCCGCCGTTCACCCGAGGCCGTGGTCGCCGAGACGCTCGCCCTGGCGCGGGCCCAGGGGTTCTCCGAGACGTTGCGCTCCGGCCGGACGGTGCAGTTCACCGACGACATCGTGGGGACGCCGGTCACCGTGGCGTGGGGCAACCGGGACCGGCTGCTCATCCCCCGCCAGGGTGTGCGTGCCAAGGGCGTCATCCCCGGCGCCCGGCTCGTGCGGCTGCCCGGTTGCGGGCACGTCCCGATGAACGACGATCCGGCGCTGGTGGCCCGGGTGGTGCTCGACGGCAGCCGCTGACCCCGCGAGGAGAGCCGCAGAGCCTCTAGGGTCTCCCCTCATGGGGCCGACGCGGAGAAACCCGGGCGGAGGTGCGGCGTCCGCCGCCTGGGAGCTGCTGCTCCCGGCCGCTTCGGCCCCGGCACGCACGCGTGGCCGCTCCCTGCAGGCGGCACTGCGCGAGGCGGTCCGCTCGGGCCGCCTCGCGCCGGGCACCCGGCTGCCGTCGAGCAGAGACCTCGCGGCGGACCTGGGAGTGTCACGCGGGCTGGTCACGGAGGCGTACGAGCAGCTGACGGCCGAGGGATACCTGCGCAGTGGCCGGGGCGCCGGGACGTGGGTGGGCGCGGCCGTACGGGCGGCGCGGCCGCGGGCGCACGATCTCGCTCCGCGCTCGCCCGGTGCCCGGGCGGACTTCGTGCCCGGGACGCCGGATCTCGCGCTGTTCCCGCGGGCGGCCTGGGCCGCCGCGCAGCGCGCCGTGCTCGCGGGACTTCCGCACCGGGAGCTGGGCTACCCCGATCCGCGGGGGCTGCCGGGGCTGCGTACCGCGCTGGCCGAACTGCTCGCCAGGCGACGGGGTGTGGTGGCCGACCCCGAGCGGCTCGTGGTCGTCTCGGGCGTGGCCCAGGCGACGGCCCTGCTCGGTTTCGCGCTGCACGCGCGCGGGATGCGCACCGTCGGCGTGGAGGATCCCGGCAGTCCTCAGCACGACGCGCTGTACGCGGCGGCCGGGGTCGCCGCCGTGCCGCTGCCGCTGGACGACGAGGGCGTCGCCCTGGAGCCGCTGCGGGCGTCCGGCGTACGGGCCGTGGTGGTGACCCCGGCCCACCAGTTCCCCACCGGCATCGCCTGTTCGGCCCGGCGGCGCGCCGAACTGCTGGACTGGGCGCGGTCCGTGGACGGCATCGTCCTGGAGGACGACTACGACGGCGACTTCCGTTACGACCGTGCCCCCGTCGGGGCGCTCCAGGGTCTAGACCCGGACCGCGTGGCCTACACGGGCTCGGTCAGCAAGTCCCTCGCGCCGGGCCTGCGGCTGGGCTGGCTGCTGGTGCCGGATTCCTGGACGGAGGAGGTCGTCGAACGCAAGCGCACGATGGATCTCGGCCACCCCGCCCTCGACCAGGCCGTGTTCGCCCGCTTCCTGGAGCGCGGCGACTACGACCGCCAGTTGCGCCGCTGCCAGCGCGCCTACCGCGAACGGCGCGACGCGCTGGTCGCGGCGCTGGACGCGCACTTCCCCGGAGCGGAGGTGTCCGGGATCGCCGCCGGCCTGCACGTCATCGTCACCCTGCCGGGGCGGTACGGGCCCGAGGAGCGGTTCCTCACGCGCATGGCGGAGGCGGGGGTGGCGGTGCGCCCGCTCTCGGCCTACGCACACCCGCCGACCGGACCCGCGGCGGCCGGGGAGGTTCGGCTGGTCCTGGGCTACGCCCATGTGCCGCCCGCCCGGATCGCCGGGGGCGTGCGGCTGATGGCGCAGGCCGCGGCCGGGTGAGGCGACCGGGTGAGGCGACCGGTTCGCGCGTTCCCTCACCCTGCGGTCGGTTGTTCACTTGGGGTTCGTGTGTGCGCCGCGATGTGCCAGTAGGTGTGGCTCTGCACACTTGGCCGGATCCCGTCCCCGGAGGCGTATCCATGTCACACCGTCCGTTGCCCGGACGCCGCAGCGTCCTGCGTGGCTCCCTCGCCGCGTCGGCGGCCCTGTCCCTGCCCACCGCTCTCGGCGCGGCGCCCGCTTTCGCCCGCTCCGGACGCCCGACGGCAGGGTGGGGGGTGCAGGCGGGCGACGTGACGTCCGACTCCGGTCTGGTGTGGGTGCGCTCCGACCGGCCGGCCCGGATGATCGTCGAGACGTCGGCGACCGAGTCGTTCCGCAACCCGCACCGATGGCACGGGCCGCTGCTGGGCCCGGGCACCGACTTCACGGGCACGACCCGGCTGCGCGGTCTGCCGTCCGGCGAGCAGATCCACTACCGCGTGCTGCTCGCCGACCCGGACGACCCGCGCCGTGCCGGTGAGCCGGTCACCGGTACGTTCCGCACGGTGTCCGCCAGACGCCGCGACGGCGTCCGGTTCGTCTGGTCCGGCGACCTGGCCGGGCAGGGCTGGGGCATCAACCCGGAGCTCGGCGGCTACCGCATCTACGACGCGATGGGCGCCCTCGACCCGGACTTCTTCCTCTGCAGCGGCGACAACATCTACGCCGACGGCCCGATCACCGAGACCGTGGCCCTGCCCGACGGCCGGACCTGGCGCAACGTCACGACCGAGGAGAAGGCGAAGGTCGCCGAGACGCTCGCGGAGTTCCGCGGCAACTTCCGCTACAACTTCCTGGACGAGAAGCTGCGGGCCTTCAACGCCCGGGTGCCGTCCATCGTGCAGTGGGACGACCACGAGGTCCTCAACAACTGGTACCCGGGCGAGATCCTCACCGACACCCGGTACACCGAGAAGCGCGTCGACGTGCTCGCCGCGCGGGCCCGCCAGGCCTTCTCCGAGTACTTCCCGATCTCCACACTGCGCCGCCCCGACGGCCGGGTCTACCGTGTGCAGCACCACGGCCCGCTGCTGGACGTGTTCGTCCTGGACATGCGCACCTACCGCAACGCGAACTCGCCCGACGACCAGACCACCGATCCGCAAGGCATCCTCGGCCGGGAGCAACTGGAGTGGCTCAAGCGGGAGCTGTCCCGCTCGCGGGCGGTGTGGAAGGTGATCGCCTCCGACATGCCGATCGGACTGGTCGTCCCGGACCCGACCCAGGGCAAGGCGAACATCGAGGCCGTCGCGCAGGGCGACCCCGGCAAGCCGCTCGGCCGCGAGCTGCAGATCGCGGAACTGCTGCGGTTCGTCAAGCACCGGCGGATCACGGGCACGGTGTGGCTGACGGCCGACGTGCACCACACCTCGGCGCAGCACTACCAGCCGTCCAAGGCCGCCTTCACGGACTTCGAGCCGTTCTGGGAGTTCGTCTCGGGTCCGCTCAACGCGGGCGCCTTCCCCGCGAGCGCCCTGGACGGCACCTTCGGCCCGGACCGTGTGTTCGTGAAGGCGCCGGCCACCGCCAACGTCTCCCCCGCCGGTGGCTACCAGTTCTTCGGCGAGGTCGACATCGACGGCCACAGCGGCGAGCTGACGGTACGTCTGCGGGAGCAGGACGGCACCGTGTTGTTCACCCAGACGCTCCAGCCTGGCCTGGTCGGCCAGTAGGTACGGAACTCAACGTTTGAAGCGTCCATAAAGGGGGCAGACTGCCCTCTTTACCCATCGGTCACAATGCGTTCGCGATCACGCAACACCGTTCGGTCACAGTGGGTGCATGACGCGAGAACTGACCCACATGACGCATGCCGAAGCCGACCGCCGCCCCGCCACCTCGTGGCAGCGGGTCGCGGCGGCGTTCCACGCCTGGCGAACACGACGCCAGGAACACGCGCCGCCCTCGAGTGATACCGGGTCCCCGGCACCGGAGCCGGTGCCGGGGGCGCACACCCTGTGGCGGATGCGGACCACGGTTCAGGAGGAACCGGGGTCGCTGGCGGCGCTGTGCAGCGCCCTGGCCGGGCAGCGCGTCGACATCCTCAGCCTGCAGACGCACCCGCTGGCCGAGGGCACGGTCGACGAATTCCTGCTGCGCGGCCCGGACGGCCTGCCGGCGTCCGCGATCACCACGGCCGTCGAGTCGGCCGGTGGCGCCGACACCTGGATCGAGCGGGCCGACGCACACGACCTGGTGGACGCGCCGACCCGGGTCCTCGGGCTCGCCGCCCGCACCGCCCTGGACTCGGCGGAACTGCCGCTGGCCCTGCGCCAGTTGCTGGGCCGGTGCACGATCCGGTCGCTGCCCGCGCCGGCCGGTGGAGGCCGGGCACCGGAGAGCCTCGCCGTCGAAGGGGCCCTCGACGACACGGTGATGCGGCTGCGCGGACCGGAAGGCGGCATGATCATCGTGGAACGGCCGTATCTGCCGTTCACGCCGACCGAGTTCGCCCGGGCGAGGGCTCTGGTGGAGCTGGACGCCCGGCTCGGACCGCGCCTGCCGCACGGACGAGACGTGTTCACGCTCGCCGAGGGCAGCGACATCACCGTGCGGCGGGCCGACACCCGTGACCTCGAAGCAGCCCGGGCGATGCACGAGCGGTGCTCGCCGCGCACGCTGAAGCTGCGCTATCACGGGCCGGTCGGTGACGCCGACCGCTACCTGAACCACCTGCTCAGCCCGCGCTACGGCCGCACCCTCGCCGTGCAGACGGCCTCCGGGCGGATCGTCGGGCTCGGTCACCTCCTGTGGGACGGGGACGAGACGGAGGTCGCGCTGCTCGTCGAGGACGGGTGGCAGCGCCGGGGTGTCGGGGCGGAGTTGCTGCGCAGGCTGGTGGGGATGGCGGTCGAGGCCGGGTGCTCGAGTGTGTATGCCGTGACGCAGGCGTCCAACACGGGGATGGTCGCCGCCATGCGTGGCCTGGGGCTGCCTCTCGACTACCAGGTCGAGGAGGGGACGCTGGTCATCACGGCGCGGCTGGGTGAGGCGGTCGTGACGGCGGCGGAGGAGCTCGGGAGCGCCTCCGCGTCGTAAGAGCGTGCGTCAGTGGGCGGCCGCGGGCTGGTTGTGGTTGCTCGCGCTGTTCCCCGCGCCCCTGTCGGGGCGTCGTCCCAGGGCTGCGTCGAGATCCGACCACAGGTCCTCCACGTCCTCCAGCCCCACCGACATGCGCAGGAGCCGGTCGCTCACGCCGGCTCCCCTGCGGTCGTCCGCGTCCACGATGCGGTGGCTGATGGAGGCCGGGTGCTGGATGAGGGTGTCGACGCTGCCGAGGCTCACCGCCGGGGTGATCAGGCGTACCGCGCCGATCACCTCGTGCGGGTCGCCGTGCACCTCGAAGGCGACCATCGCGCCGCCGATGCGCGGGTAGTGCACCCGGGCGATCCGCGGGTCGGCGGCGAGGCGGCGGGCCAGTTCGGCCGCCGTGGCGGAGGCCGCCCGGACCCGGACGGGAAGGGTGGACAGGCCGCGCAGCAGCAGGTAGCCGGCCAGCGGATGCAGGACTCCGCCGGTGGCGAAGCGCACCTGTCGCAGCCGTCCGGCGAGCTCCTCGTCACAGGCGACCACGCCCGCGAGGACGTCGCCGTGGCCGCCGAGGTACTTGGTGGCACTGTGCAGGACCAGCCGGGCACCGTGCTCGGCGGGGCGCTGGAGGACCGGCGTGGCGAAGGTGTTGTCGACGAGCAGCGGTACCGTGCCGCAGGCGTGGGCGACGGCCCGCAGGTCGACCTCGGCGAGCGTGGGGTTGGCCGGGGACTCGACCAGGACCAGTCCGGTGTCCGGGCGCAGGGCGTCGGCGACACCCGCCGGGTCGGTCCAGGTCACCTCCGAGCCCAGCAGCCCGGCGGTCAGCAGGTGGTCGCTGCACCCGTAGAGGGGGCGTACGGCGACGACGTGCCGCAGGCCCATGGAGCCGCGCACGAGCAGAACGGCGCTGAGGGCGGCCATGCCGCTGGCGAACGCCACGGCCGCCTCGGTGCCCTCCAGGCGGGCCAGGGCGGTCTCGAAGCGGGCGACGGTCGGGTTGCCCAGCCGTCCGTAGACGGGCGGGCCGTCCGGCTCGGCGCCGGTGGTGGCGAAAGTGTCGATGCGGGCCGCCTCGCCACGGCTGTCGTACGAGGGGTACGTGGTGGACAGGTCGATCGGCGGGGCGTGCAGCCCCTGCCGGGCGAGGTCGTCCCGCCCGGCGTGCACGGCCTCGGTGGCGAGGGCTCGCGGTGGGGTGCGTATGGCGTCGTGAGCGCGCGTGCTCGTTGTGTCCATGTCCATGGTGGGCAAGGGTGAACATCGGCCGGGCCGCCGGGTGCGGATCCCGTGTTACGTTCGGCCGATGGCTGAATCTGTCGTACTCGATCCGGTGGATCTCCATCTGTTGCGGCTGTTGCAGAACGACGCCCGGGCGACCTACCGGGATCTCGCCGCGCAGGTCGGGGTGGCTCCCTCGACGTGTCTGGACCGGGTGACGCGGCTGCGCCGGTCGGGCGTGATCCTCGGGCACCGGCTGGAGCTGGATCCGGCCAAACTCGGGCGGGGACTGGAAGCCCTGCTGTCGGTGCAGGTCAGGCCGCACCGCCGGGAGCTGGTGGGGCCGTTCGTGGAACGGATCCGGGTCCTGCCGGAGTCGCGGACGGTGTTCCATCTGACCGGTCCCGACGACTATCTGGTCCATGTCGCGGTCGCCGACATGGCCGATCTGCAGCGGCTGGTGCTCGACGAGTTCACGTCGCAGCGGGAGGTGGCGCGGGTGGAGACCCGGCTGATCTTCCAGCAGTGGGAGTGCGGGCCGCTGCTGCCGCCTTCGCCCTCGGCTCAATCGGCGTGACGTGCGCGGTCCGTCGTACGAGGATGGCTGCATGTCTGAGATCAAGAGCCAGCTGCCCCGAGAGGTCGCCGACGCCTACGTCGACGAGCTCGTCGCCCTCGACCCGATCACCGGTACGTTCCTCGGCGACAAGGAGAGTTCGAGCAGGCTGCCCGACACGTCGCCCGCGGGGCAGGAGGCACTTGCCGAGCTGGCGCGGCGGACGCTGGCCCGGCTGGACGAGGCCGAGCGGCTGCCCGGCGCGGACAGTGACATCGAGCGCCGGTGCGCGCGGCTGCTGCGCGAGCGGCTGGGCGCCGAACTCGCGGTGCACGAGGCCGACGAGAGCCTGCGTTCCGTCAGCAATCTGAGCTCCATCGCGCATGCGGTGCGGCAGGTCTTCACCGTGACGCCCGCACAGACGGAGCAGGACTGGGCGGCGATCGCCGAGCGGCTGCGCGGTGTCCCGGCCGCGCTGGAGGGCTACCGGGAGTCCCTGGCGCTCGGCCTGGAGCGGAAGCTGTACGCGGGCCCCCGCGCCACCGCCACCTTCGTGACGCAGCTCGGTGAGTGGGCCGACTCGGACGGCGAGGGTCACGGCTGGTTCGAGCAGTACGCGGCGGCCGGCCCCGAGACCCTGCGGTCCGAGCTGGACACCGCCGCCCGCGCGGCCACCGAGGCGGTCGTGCGGCTGCGCGACTGGATGCGGGACGTGTACGCGCCGACGATCGAGGGCGCGCCGGACGTGGTGGGCCGGGAGCGGTATGCGCGCTGGGTGCGCTACTTCAACGGCACGGACCTCGATCTGGACGAGGCGTACGCCTACGGCTGGTCCGAGTACCACCGGCTGCTCGGCGAGATGAAGAGCGAGGCCGAGAAGATCCTGCCGGGCGCCGGCACACCGTGGGAGGCGCTGGCCCACCTCGACGCGCAGGGCACGCACATCGAGGGCGTCGACGAGGTCCGTGACTGGCTGCAGAGCCTCATGGACGAGGCGATGGACGCGCTCGACGGCACCCACTTCGACCTGGCCGAGCGGGTGCGCCGGGTGGAGTCGCGCATCGCCCCTCCGGGCAGCGCCGCGGCCCCCTACTACACGCCGCCGTCGGACGACTTCTCCCGCCCGGGCTGCACCTGGCTGCCCACCATGGGCGAGACGCGCTTCCCGGTCTACGACCTGGTGTCGACCTGGTACCACGAGGGCGTGCCCGGCCACCACCTCCAGCTCGCCCAGTGGAAGCACGTGGCGGAGAACCTCTCGCGCTACCAGGCGAGCGTCGGCATGGTGAGCGCCAACGCCGAGGGCTGGGCGCTGTACGCGGAGCGGCTGATGGACGAGCTGGGCTTCCTGACGGACCCGGAGCGCCGGCTCGGCTACCTGGACGCGCAGATGATGCGGGCCGTGCGCGTCATCATCGACATCGGCATGCACCTGGAGCTGACGATCCCGGACGACTCGCCCTTCCACCCCGGCGAGCGCTGGACGGCCGAGCTGGCCCAGGAGTTCTTCGGCTCGCACAGCAGCCGTCCGGCCGACTTCGTGGAGAGCGAGCTGACCCGCTACCTGTCCATGCCGGGCCAGGCCATCGGCTACAAGCTCGGCGAGCGGGCGTGGCTGCTGGGCCGTGAGAACGCCCGCGAGCGGCACGGCGACGCCTTCGACCCGAAGGCGTGGCACATGGCGGCGCTGTCACAGGGGTCGCTGGGTCTGGACGACCTGGTGGACGAACTGTCGCAGCTGTAGTTCGTACACGGGGGGACACTGCGCCGTCCCGCGCCCCTGGAGGGTTTCGTCAGCGCGGCGTTCGCAGATGGAGCCGGATGAGGTCCAGCCAGGTCTCCGGGCCCGGCTGGACCCGCGCGGTGCGGACCGTGTAGGTGCCGGATTCCAGGGCGACCCGGACCTGGTCGGTGCCGGCCAGGGCCGTCCCGGGCCAGGCCGCGTCGAAGAGGCGGACGGGTCCGGGCACCTTCCAGGTCGTCTCCGGTCCCCACTGCGCCGCGGTGGTCGCCAGGGGGACGCTGGCCAGGACTTCGTGCTCGGAGTCGCCGGCGCACCAGCGGACGAACATGCCGTGGCCGGGCAGGTAGGCGGTCGCGGCGGGCTCGTCGCCCAGGACCAGGGCGGTGCAGTCGCCGACCGGGAGGAGGCCGACGTCGCCGTCCACCTCGCAGGCCCGGTCGTAGTCGGAGGCCGTCTCCTCGCCGTCGGCGCCCGCCCAGAACGGCAGGACGGTCTCCGGTACCGCTATCAGCGGCCCGCCGCCCGACTCCACCCACTCCACAGCGCCCGGCTCCGCGTATCGCACCATGGCGCTAGAACCTACAGGGCTGACTCGTGGCAGAGGGCCGGGGGTGGCGGCTGCGGCGGCTCCGCAGAGGGCGGATGACCGAAGGCCGTGTCCGGAGAAGATCGGGGAGTCGGGGGACCAAAGGGCGTATCGGGTGGTGCAGGAGGCGTCGACGGATTCGGCAGCCGCAGCCGTCGGCGCACACGGTGACCACGAGCGTGGTGCACTCCCCGCCTCTCCCTCGGCGCCCCCGGGCCGCTGACCTCAGCCGGCGCCGCGCTGCCGCAGTGCCGACCCGGAACGGCCCTTGACCACTTCGAGCTGGGCGTGCACCCGGCGCCGCAGGTCGGCGACATGGCTGACGATACCGACGCTGCGGTCGCGTTCGCGCAGGGAGTCGAGCACGTCGAGGACCTCGTCCAGGGTCTGGTCGTCGAGACTGCCGAAGCCCTCGTCGATGAACAACGTGTCCAGCCGCACCCCGCCCGCCTCGTCCGTGACGACGTCCGCGAGGCCGAGGGCCAGGGCGAGCGAGGCGAAGAACGTCTCGCCGCCCGACAGCGTCGCCGTGTCGCGTTCGCGGCCGGTCCAGGCGTCGACGACGTGCAGCCCGAGCCCGCTGCGGCCGCGCCCGGCGCGGTCGTCGGAGTGGACGAGGGTGTAGCGGCCGGACGACATCCGGCGCAGCCGTACGGTCGCGGCGGCGGCGACCTGCTCCAGCCGGGCGGCCAGGACGTACGACTCCAGGCGCATCCGGCGTTCGTTGTCCGCCGAGGTCCCGGCGGCGAGGCCGGCCATGCGGGCGACGCGGTCGTACTCCTCGCGCAGCGGCGCCAGCCGGCGCACGGAGGCGGTCGCCCGGGCGGAGAGGCGGTCGAGGTCGGCGCAACGCCGCTCGGCGGCGTCATGGGCGGAGGCCGCCTCGCGCAGCCGCCGGGCCGCATCTTCGGCCGCCCGCTGCGCCGCGTCCGGGTCGGCCCGCGGTTCGCGGGCCGCCGCGGCCGTGTCGCCCTCCGCGAGGACGGCCCGTACGGCGGCCTCCTCGTGCTCCCAGGCGTCCAGGCGGCGTTGCAGCTCGCGGTGGGCTGCACGATCCAGGAGTGCGTCGGCCGCGGCCTGCGGCGTCTCGAAGCCGGCCCGGAAGGCGGCGTCGGCGAGGCGGGCGTCGGCGTCCTTCAGCCGCTGGGCGGTGTCCTCGGCCACGCGGGCGGCGTCGGCGGCGTCCGTGAGCAGGGCGGTCCGCCGCTCCAGCTGCGCGGCCCGGGCGGCGACGCTGTCGCAGGAGCCGCGTGCCCGGTCCAGTTCCTCCTCCAGCGCGGCCCGTTCGCGGTCCAGGCGCTCCCGGTGACCGACCCGGGCGGCGGTCCGCACGGCGGTCTCCTGCCGGGCGGCGAGGCGTCGTTCGTGCTCCTGTCCGGCCTGCCGGAGCCGCTCCTGCGCGGCGTGCAGCTCGGCCGCGGCACTGCGGGCCTGCGCGTAGCGCCCCTCCAACTCCTCGGCGTCCTCGGCGAGTCGATCGGTGGGGGTGTCACCGGCCTCCGCGGTGGCGGCGGCCAGTGCCTGCCGTGCGTCCCCGAGCTTCCGCTCGGTGCCAGCGCGCTGTTCGTCGGCGCGCTGGTAGGCGGTGAGGGCGTGTTCCTCCGCCTCTCGGTCCACGTGCCCGGCGGCCTTGCGGGCGGGGGCGGGGTGTTCGGTGGCGCCGCAGACCGCGCAGGGTTCGCCGTCGAGGAGGTGTGCGGCCAGTTCGGCGGCGATGCCGTTCAGGCGCTGCTCCTTGAGTTCGAGCCAGTGCTGCTTGGCCCGCAGCGTCTCGTCCTGCGCAGTGCGCACCCGCTCGACGGCACGCTCCGTGTCCTTCGCGAGCTGGTCGCGCAGGCGGGCCGCCCGCAGCCGCTGCTGCGCGGGCTCACGGCGTGCGCCGAGCTGCTCGGCGAGTGCGGCGGCCTGCTGAGCGGAGTCCACGCGGGTCTGGAGTGCGGTGCGCCGCTCCTCCCAGCCGTCGAGCCAGGCCTCCGCGTCCTGCAGCAGGTCGGCGTCCGCGCGGTCCTGGCGGTCGAGGTCGGTGCGCTCGTCGAGGAGTTCGGCGAGGCGTCGCTCGGCGCGGCGGGCGGAGTCGAGTCCGCCCAGTTCCTCGGCGGCCCGGCGGGCGGCGGCGGCGAGTCCGGCCGCGCCCGCGTCGGCGAAGGTCTCCGGCAGCAGGCCACGCGTGCGTGCCCCGGCGGCGGCCGCCCTGCGGTGTTCGGCTTCGGAGGCTTCCCTCAACTCGAGGGCGGGCGCGACGGCTTCGGCCTTGCGGGCCCGCTCCATGAGCGCCTGGGCCTCCCGGTAGGCCTCGGCTCCCCGCTCCAGGGCGGCGGCCCGTTCCCGGGCCTCCGCGTGGCGCCGCTGAAGCCGGGCCCGTTCGCGTACCTCGTCCAGGGCCTGGCCGGCACCGGCCTGAGTGGACTCGGCCGCGGTGAGCGTGCACGCGGCGACGGTGAGCTGCTCACGGGCGGTGCTTCGGGCCACTGCGGCGGCACCGAGCACGGCCTCGGCGAGCCCCGGTTCGCCCGGGGCGAGATCGGGCAGCTCCATGGCGTCGTCCGCGGCCTGCTGCATGCGGTGGGCGTCGGCCAGCAGCTCCGCGTCCCCGTCGCGCACCTGGGCCTCGGCGGTGCGGCGCCGCTCGGAGAGGCGCTTTTCGACGTCGGCGAAGCGGCGGGTGTCGAACAGGCGGCCCAGCAGTTTGCCGCGGGCCTCGGCGTCGGCGCGCAGGAACCGGGCGAAGTCGCCCTGCGGAAGCAGCACGACCTGGCAGAACTGTTCCCGGCTCATGCCGAGCAGCTGGGTGATCTCCTCGCCGACCTCCTGGTGGGAGCGGCTGAGGTCCTTCCAGGTCCCGGCCGTCGCGTCGTACTCGCGCAGCCAGCTCTGGGCCTTGTCCAGGGTCGTGCCGGTGCCGCGTTTCTTGGGGCGTTCCCAGGGCGGCTGACGGGTGACCTCCAGGCGGCGCCCGGCGACGGTGAGGTCGAGGGTGACCTCGGTGCGGGTCGCGGGCGCGGCGTGGTCGCTGCGCAGGGCCGTACCCTGGCCACCGCCCTGCCGGGCGCCCGGCACCGAGCCGTAGAGGGCGTAGCAGACGGCGTCCAGGACGGATGTCTTGCCCGCGCCGGTGGGTCCGTGCAGCAGGAACAGCCCTGCCACCGACAGCTCGTCGAAGTCGACGGTCTGGGTGCCCCCGAAGGGTCCGAAGGCGGTGACCGCGAGCCGGTGGAGCCTCACCGGGCCACCTCCCGTACGGTCTCGTCGGCCCGTACCGCGTCGAACGCGTCGCGCAGCACGCCCTGTTCGTGCGGGTCGGGTCCGGCGCCGCGCACATGGGCGACGAAATCCTCGGCGATCTGCTGGTCGCTGCGGCCGGCCAGGCGCCGGGCGTACGACACCTCGGACTCGTCCTCGTCGCGGTCGGGGTCGAAGACGAGACTGAGCGTGTGCGGGAAGCGTGCGGTGAGCCGGGCCATCGGGTCGGCGGGGCGGACCGGGTCGGTGAGTGTCGCCTCGACCCAGGCCTCTTCGTACCGTGTCAGGTCCGCATCGGCGAGCAGGTCCTCCAGCGGGCCCCGGATCCGGGCGAGGGCGCGGGGCACCGGGCAGTCGACGCGCTCGGCCTCGACGGAGCCGTCGGCGGCGAGGTCGACCAGCCACATGCTCTTGCGGTGGGCGGCCTCGGAGAAGGAGTAGGGCAGCGGCGAGCCGGAGTAGCGGACGCGGTCGGTGAGGGTCTGGCAGCCGTGCAGATGGCCGAGCGCCACGTAGTCGACGCCGTCGAACACCCCGGCCGGCACCGAGGCGACGCCGCCGACGGTGATGTCCCGCTCGCTGTCGCTGGGTTCGCCGCCGGTGACGAAGGCGTGCGCGAGGACGACGGAGCGGGTGCCGGGCGGGCGCGCGGCGAGGTCGGCGCGGACCCGGTCCATCGCGGCGGCGAGAACGGCCTCGTGCCCGGCCTTGTCCGCCCCGAACTCGTCCTTGACCAGGGCCGGTTCGAGATAGGGCAGTCCGTAGAAGGCGACGTCGCCGTGGGCATCGGCCAGCATGACCGGGGTGCCCGCCGCCGCCGGCTCCGTCCGGAGGTGGATGCCGGCCCGCCCGATGAGCCCCGCGCCCACGCCCAGCCGGCGGGCCGAGTCGTGGTTGCCGGAGATCATCACCGTCGGCACACCGAGACCGGCGAGGCGGTGCAGGGCGTCGTCGAACAGCTCGACGGCGGCGAGCGGCGGCACGGCCCGGTCGTAGACGTCCCCCGACACGACCACCGCGTCCACGGCGCGCTCCCGCACGGTCGTGACGAGGTGGCCGATGAACTCGGCCTGGGCGGCGAGCATGTTCACCCGGTGGAAGGCCCGGCCGAGATGCCAGTCGGAGGTGTGCAGCAGCCTCAAGACGCCGCTCCGGCCCGCATGTCTCCCCCTACTGTCCGTTCGTGGGCGACAGCGAGCCGGTCCGGCTCGCTGTCGGCCCCACCACGCTAACGCGTGTGGACACCCGGTCCACCACGAACCTCGCACCGCCACACCCGTCCGGGAGCAAATCAGCGGAAATGTCCGCAACCGGGCTGTGAAACAGGTCATTCGGGCCCGATGCCGTACTCCCGCATCCACCGGTCGAGGTAGAGAGCGGTCTCCAGTCCGTTGCGGCGCAGCTGTGTGTCGAAGTACCCCTGCGGGTGTTCGAGCAGCCGGGCGAGCCCGACCGCGTCGACGACGTCGAAGGCCGGCGAGGAGCGGTCGGCGAGCAGCGCCTGCGTGCGGGCCCGCAGATCCTTCTCGTAGAGCCGGTCGGCGGTGGTCGGGTAGGGGCTCTTGCGGCGCTCCAGCACCGAGCGGGGGACGATGTCCTGGGTGGCCCGCTTGAGCAGGCCCTTGGGGTCACCGTCGGGTGTCTTCAGGTGCCAGGGCGTGTTGTGCACGTACTCGACCAGCCGGTGGTCGCAGAACGGCACCCGGACCTCCAGTCCGGCGGCCATGCTGAGCCGGTCCTTGCGGTCGAGCAGGGCGGGCAGCCAGCGAGTGAGGTGCAGGTGGCCGATCTCCCGCATGCGGCGTTCGGCCGCGGAGTCGCCGGGCAGGTGCTCGACCTCGCGCAGTGCCTGCTGGTAGCGGTCCGCGCGGTACTCCTCGAAGGCGGTGGCCTTCCGGAAACCCGGGGCGAGCAGTTCGGGCGTGATCAGCTGCATGCGGCTGAGCCAGGGGAAGCGCGCCGCCCGGACGGCGTCCGGGTCGTGGAACCAGGCGTATCCGCCGAACACCTCGTCGGCCGACTCCCCCGACAGGGCGACCGTGGAGTGCTCGCGTATCCCGCGGAACAGCAGGTGAAGCGAGGTGTCCACGTCACCGAAGGTGTACGGCAGGTCGTGGGCGTACAGGACCGCGTCACGGTGGGCGTCCCGGGTGAGTTCACCCGCGGACAGCTCGATGAGCCGGTGGTCGGTGCCGATGTGCCGGGCGGCTTCGCGGGCGTAGGGCGAGTCGCGCTCCGGCCGGAAGTCGCTGGCCCTGAAGTCGGCTTCGCTTCCGGTGAAGTCCACGGCGAAGGAACGCACCGGGGGTTCGCCGGCCCGGGACTGCACCTGTGCGGCCAGGGCGGTGAGGACGGTGGAGTCCAGCCCGCCGGAGAGCAGGGTGCACAGCGGCACGTCGGTGACCAGCTGGCGGGCGACGGTGTCCTCCAGCAGGGCCCGCACGGTGTCGGCCGTGGTCGCGGCGTCGTCCTCGTGAGGGCGGCGCCCGAGGCTCCAGTACCGGTCGGTCCGCAGCCCGTGACGGTCGTAGACCGCGACGCAGCCCGGCGGGACCTCCTCGATGTCCCGGTACGGCGTGACCCCCGGCGACTTCGCCAGGCCGAGGAGGTCGGCGAGCCCCTGGCTGTCGAGGCGGGCGGCGAAGCGCGGGTGGGCGAGGATCGCCTTGGGTTCGGAGCCGAACAGAACGCCGCCGCCGAGCCGTGCCACGTACAGCGGCTTGATGCCGAGACGGTCGCGGACCAGGATCAGGCGCTGCACGCGCTCGTCCCACAGGGCGAAGGCGAACATGCCGTTCAGGCGTCCTACGCAGTCCGGGCCCCACTGGAGGTAGGCGCGCAGGACGACCTCGGTGTCCGACCGGGTGTCGAAGGCATGGCCCAGTCCGCGCAGTTCCTCGCGCAGTTCGCGGAAGTTGTAGACCTCGCCGCTGTAGCTGAGCACGGCGGCCGGCGGCTCGCCCTCTCCCGCGCCCGCGGCTGCTCCCGGGCCGATGGGCGCGGACATGGGCTGCCTGCCGCCTTCGAGGTCGATGATCGCCAGCCGGCGGTGACCGAGCACCGCGTGTTCACCGGCGTGGATCCCGGCGGCGTCCGGGCCCCGGCAGGCCATGGTCCGCACCATGGGTTCAAGGCCGTCCACCTCCCGGGTGAGGTCGAGACCGACGTCGGCCCAGCCTGCGATTCCGCACATGACAAAGCTCCAAGCGAAGAGGGGAGAGTGGCCGACGGATGTGCCCGGACGAGGGCCGCGCACCACTGGGGAATTGGGGTGGGGAATTCGCTCCCGGCAGATCTGGAAACCCGCTGTTCGAGCGCGCTTAACCGGGACTTCAATGTGCTTCCGGTGTCGTGCCCGTGGGCCCGCGGGCCTTTCGCCACCTGGGGCGGGCCTCCCGGCTGATCAAGGTGAACGGGCTGCGCTGCGACCTGGCCCGCGTGGAGGAACTGGCCCGTACCCGTTGCCCCGGCGTCGACCTCGTCTGCGTACCGGTCGGCGATCCGGTGCGCGGCGAGCACTACGAGGTGTACTACGCAGGTCCCCGGCCGGCCGAACCGGCCGCGCTGCGCCGGATGCTGGGCCGGTTCCCCGCCGGCCTGCCCGCGCCGCGTGCCGTGCACCGCGTCGCCCGTGTCCCACGCAGCGCCACCGGCAAGGTCCTCACCGCCGAGCTCACCGCCGCCCGCCACCCAGCCGAGGAGCCCGAGCATGCCTGACACCGCCACACCCGAGACCCCCACACCCCAGGACGCGATCACCACCTATGCGCGGCAGGCGCGTTGGACGCCCCGCGCGTCGCGGCCGGCCGTGCCCGACGCCCCGGTACGGCTGCCCCTGCCGGAGCGGGTGACGGCGCGCTCCCGGGGCACCCTGACCGCCGAGGAGTGGCGCACCGCGGAGGCCGCCTGGTCCGACGAGGCCGACGCCCGCTACCGGGCGTGCGTCCAGCGCGCCCCGCTCGGCCCGGACGCCCCGCCGGTGCGCGTCGGCGTGAAGGACACCGTGGACGTGGCCGGCCTCCCCACCCGGCTCGGCCTGCGCGGCCACCGCCACCACGCGCGCGTGTCGACCCCGGCGATCGCCGCCCTGCCGCCCGCACTCGCCTCCGTGACGGCCAAGGTGGTCACCACCGAGCTGAACATCGGGGTCGGGTCGGAGTGCGTCAACCCCTACGTCCCGCACATCGACCCCGGCGGCTCCAGTACCGGCACGGCCGTGTCGGTGGCCGCCGGCATCTGCGACCTCGCCCTCGGCACGGACGTGCTCGGCTCGGTGCGCTGGCCCGCCGGCCAGTGCGGGACGGTGGGCCTGCGGATGACGCACCGCGACTCGCTGCTGGAGGGTGTCTTCCCGCTGTCCCCGCCCATGGACGCGCTGGGCTGGGCGGCCCGCAGCGCCGCGGACCTGGCGTACCTGTGGCCGCTCCTCGGTCTCGACCGGCTCGGGGACCAGCGCCCGGCCGGTGCGGGCCCTTACCGGATCGGTGTCGTGGCCAACGCCGAGGGGCCCGAGGGCACGTGCGGTCCCGTCATGCGCGGGGCGCTGGAGACGGCCTGCGGGCACCTCGAAGCGAGCGGCCAGCGGCTCGACGCCGTACGCGTCGACGACCTGTGGGCGCTGCGCGGACCCGCCTGGGAGTTGTGCGCCCGCCAGGCGTGGGACGCGTACCAGGTGTGGCGGCCCTGGGTGCCCACCGACCTGCACGAGACGACCCGCGGTGCGCTGGAGGTCGGGGCGAAGGTCCGGGACGACCGCTACGCCTGGATCCTGGAGCGCCTGGCGCACACCCGCGCCACGGTCGAGGCGGACTTCGACTCCGCGGGCGTGGACGCCTGGCTGCTGCCCCTGGACCCGGCAGCGCCCCCGGACCTCGCGACCGCCGACGCCCGGGTGTCGACCATCCCGGCCCCGCAGGACCCCGACTACGACCTGCGCGTGGCCTACACCCCGCTCGCCAGTTTCGCCGGGCTGCCCGCGCTCACCATGCCGGTCGCGCGGGACGAGCGCGGAGCGCCGCTGTGCGTGCAACTCGTCGCCCGCCGCGACCACGAACCGCTGTTGATCCGGCTGGCCGCCCTGCTGGAGGAGGCGGTCGGGCCGCTCGGCTTCCGGCCGAGCTGAGACGACCGGCCCGGCCCGGACGCCACCCCGCGGCGGTGTGCCGCCGCGACTCCCCCCACCCCCAGCCGACGGAGGAAGAACCATGACCGCCACGCGCCTGCTGCTGCCGGCCCGCGCCCGCCAGCAGCCCGAATGGGCCTCGCTCGACGAACTCAAGGACGTCCTGCTTTCCCTGGAGAGCAAACCTCCGCTGGTGGACGCCGCCGCCTGCGCCGACCTCACGACCGGCCTCGGGCGCGCCGCCCGCGGCGAGGCCTTCGTCCTGCAGGCCGGGGAGTGCGCCGAGCGGTTCGCCGACGCCACCCCCGCCACCGTCCTCGCCAAGGCGGACGAACTGCATCGGCTGGCCGACGAGTTCACCGAGCTCAGCGGCCTGCACACGGTCCGGATGGGACGGATCGCCGGCCAGTACGCCAAACCCCGCTCGCGCCCGACCGAGACCCTGCCGGACGGCACCGAACTGCCCGTCTACCGCGGTGACGCGGTCAACGCCCCCGAGCCCACCGCCGCGGCCCGTACCGCCCTGCCGTCCCGGCTGCTGCTGGCGTACCGGCACGCCGGCGCCACGCTGAGCACCCTGCTGGAACGGGACATGGGCCTGGCCGGCCGGACGGCCCCCGAGCGCACCTACGCCGGGCACGAGGCGCTGCTCCTGGAGTACGAGCAGGCTCTGGTCCGCCCGGGCACGGACGGCAGGGGCTACGGCTCATCCGGTCACTTCCTGTGGATCGGCGACCGCACCCGTCAGCCGGACCACCAGCACGTGCAGTTCGCCGCCTCGGTCGGCAACCCGGTGGGCGTCAAGATCGGCCCCCAGGCATCCCCCGAGGAGGTCCGCACGCTGGTGCGGATGCTCGACGCCCGGCGGCGGCCCGGCCGGCTCTCCCTGATCGTGCGCATGGGCCGGGACCGGGTCGTCCCGCAGCTGACGGCCCTCCTGGGGGCGCTCGGCGACGAGGCGGCCGACGTGGCCTGGATCTGCGATCCCATGCACGGCAACACCCGGGTGAACGGCGCCGGGCAGAAGTGCCGCGCGATCGAGGACGTCGACCGGGAGATCGAGGGGTTCGTGACGGTCCTGCACGCGCACGGCCTGCACCCCGCCGGTCTGATGCTGGAAACCGCCCATCACCCCGTCACGGAGTGCGTCGACACGGCGGCGGACCTGGCCTCGGCCACGCCGCTGCCCCGCTACGAGTCGGCCTGCGACCCGCGGCTCAGCCCGCACCAGGCCCGTGAGGTCGTGGCCTTCACGGCAGCCCTGCTGTGAGGCGCCCGGCCGGAGGTCCGCGAGCGCCCCCACGGCGACCCCCCGCAGCACCCACGCGAACCGGACCAGAAACTGAGAAGGAAGAGGCGACACACCCATGGAGTTCCGCCGACTCGGCAACAGCGGCCTCGTGATCAGCGAGCTCGCGTTCGGCAACTGGATCACCCACGGCGCCCAGATCGACGAGGAGACGGCGCAGTCCTGCGTGCGCGCCGCACTCGACGCGGGCATCACCACCTTCGACACCGCTGACGTGTACTCCGAGACCCGCGCCGAGACCGTGCTGGGCAAGGCGCTGGCCGGTCAGCGGCGCGAGGGCCTCGTGCTCTCCACCAAGGTCTGCCACCCGGTGGGCCCCGGCCCCAACGACCGTGGTCTGTCCCGCAAGCACGTCATCGAGGGCTGCGAGGCGTCGTTGCGCCGCCTCGGTACCGACTACGTCGACGTCTACTACGCGCACCGCTACGACCCGGCCGTACCGCTCGAGGAGACCATGTCGGCCTTCGCGGACCTGGTCCGCTCCGGCAAGGTGCTCTACGTCGGGGTGAGCGAGTGGACGGCGGAGCAGATCAGCCGCGCCGCCTCCCTCGCCCGGGAGCTGCGCGTCCCGCTGGTGGCGAGCCAGCCGCAGTACTCCATGCTGTGGCGGGTCATCGAGCCGCAGGTGGTGCCCGCGTGCGAGCGCGAAGGGCTCGGCCAGGTCGTCTGGTCGCCGCTGGCACAGGGCATCCTGAGCGGCAAGTACCGTCCCGGCGCGGGCGCGCCGGCGGGTTCACGGGCGGGCGACGACGCCGGCAAGGGCTTCGTCGACATGCTGGTCGGGCACTGGATGAACGACGAGGGCGCCCTGCGGGCGGTCCAGGAACTGGGCCCCGTCGCCGCGGACCTCGGCCTGACGATGAGCCAGCTCGCCCTCGCCTGGGTGCTGCAGAACCCGTCGGTCTCGGCGGCCATCATCGGCGCGAGCCGGCCCGAGCAGGTCAAGGAGAACGTGGCGGCCTCGGGCGTGCGTCTGGAGCAGGACGTGCTGGACCGCATCGACGAGCTCCTCGGGGACTACGTGGTGCGGGACCCGGCGCGCACGGGCTGACCGACCGGGCAGGGGGGCTGTTCAGGACCGACGAGAGGAGCGCGGCCGAGTGGCGGACAGGGACGGCATGGACGGCGTGCGGGAGTTCGGCCGGCCGAGGGCGGGGCGCCGGGCGGTGATCGTGACCGGCGGGAGCCGGGGCCTGGGTCAGGAGACCACGCTCCGGCTCGCCGCCCAGGGGTGCGATCTCGCCGTGTGCGGTCGCGACGCCGCCTCGTTGGAGGAGGTGGCCGACGAGGTGCGGAAGCGGCACGGGCGTGTCCTGCACACCGAGCGGCTGGACGTGCTCGACGAGAAGGCCCTCGCGGCGTTCGTGCGGAACGCCGCTGCCGAACTCGGCCGGGTGGACGGCCTGGTGGCCGTGGCCGGCGGCGTGTACGGCACGGACCTGCGAGCCACGGAACCCTCCGACTGGGACCGGACGTGCCGGCTCAACGTCACCCATCCGGCGATCGCCCTGCGGGAGTCCGCGGGTGATCTGGCCGAGACCGGGGGCAGTGCCGTGCTCGTCTCCTCCGTCTCGGGCTGGAAGCCCGCCCCGCCAGCCCAGTACGCGGCGGCCAAGGCCGCACAGATCCACCTGGCCGCCTCCCTGGCCCGCGAGCTGGGGCCCAGGGGGGTCCGGGTGAACTGCGTCTCGCCCGGTTCCATGCTGATCGAGGGCAAGGGCTGGGCCAAGCTCCGGGACGAGGACCCGGAGTCCTTCCGCCGGTTCGAGCAGGAGTTTCCCGGCGGCCGCCTGGTCGATCCGCGGGATGTCGCCGAGGTGATCGCCTTCCTGCTCTCGGACCGGGCGCGGGCGGTCAACGGCGCGAACATCCCCGTGGACGGCGGACAGAACGCGCCGAGCGCCCACGGCTACTGAGCCGCGGCCGCGGTCCCACCCGGGCGCGAGGGCCGCCGTTCCGTGACGGCCGGAGCGGGTGGTTCAGCCCTGCTCCGGGTGGTCGAGGCCTTCGTGCCCCACGTGGGAGACACCCCGCACGTCGAGCCGTGCCTGCACGTCGCCGAGCAGCTCCCGCAGCAGCTCGGCGAGGGCCTCCTGCCGCTCCGGGCCCAGGCCTTGGAGGAGCTCCGCCTCGCGCGCGAGCACCCGGTCCACCGTCCGCTCGACCAACTCGTGCCCGGCCTCGGTCAGTTCCACGAGCACCGCACGGCTGCGGCCGGGGGCGGGGCGGCGGGTGACCAGGTGGTCGCGCTCGGCGCGTGCGACCCGCTGCGAGATGGCGCCCGCCGTGACCAGGGAGTGCCCGGCGAGGTCCCGGGTGCTCATCGTGTAGGGGGGCCCGCTGCGGCGCAGCACGCTCAGCAGGTCCAGGGTGGCCGGGTCCACTCCCCCATCGGCGAGGACGCGCCGACGGTCGTCGCCGAAGTGCTTGGCGAGCTGCCAGATCCTCGTGACCACGCCGATGGAGTCCACCGGGGTCTCGGGACGCTCGCGGCTCCAGGCGGCCGCGATGGCGTCCGCCGGGTCGTCTCCTGTCCCGCCTGTGGTGGCCGGCCGGCGGTCGCTTCGTTCCGGCGTCCTCATGAGCGTTCCCTTCCACCTGCTACATTCAGATATGAATTTAGCGCTAAACGTACGCGACGACGAGTGGTGATATGCGCACCGTGACACGCAAAACGAGTCCGAAGGCCGCGGCCGGGGCCTCCTCCACGACCGGCCCTCCCCGAGCCACCGGACGGGACTGGGCGGGACTCACCGTGGTCCTGCTGGCGATGTTCATGAGCCAGATCGACATGTTCATAGTGAACGTCGCCGCTCCGGGGATCCAGGCGGACCTGAACGCCGGGTTCGGCCAGCTCCAGTTCGTGATCGACGGGTACGTGATCGCCTACGCAGCGGGCATGGTAACCGGCGGCCGCCTGGGCGACCGGATCGGCCGCAAGCGCACCTTCCAGTACGGCGTGGCCACCTTCACCCTGACGTCCCTGCTGTGCGCGCTCGCGCCCGGCCCGGGCACGCTCATCGCGGCGCGGGTACTGCAGGGCCTGTCCGCCGCGGTGATGACACCGCAGGTGCTGTCCCTCATCCGGGCCGTCTTCGTCCACGAACGCGACCGTTCCCGGGCCGTCGGTGCCTACGGTGCCTCCATCGGGGCGGGCGTGATCGCCGGCCTCGTCGGCGGCGGTCTGCTGCTCGACCTGGACGTGGCGGGTCTGGGCTGGCGCATGATCTTCCTGATCAACGTGCCGATCGGCGCGGCCATCCTCTGCGCGGCCGTGCCCGCGATCAGCGAGAGCCGCAGCATGGACCGGCCGCGCCTCGACATCGCCGGGGCGGCCTTCACCGCCGTGCTGCTGCCCCTCGTGCTGATCCCGCTGATCCTCGGCGGTGAGCACGGCTGGCCCTGGTGGACGTACCTGTGCTTCGCTCTCGGCGCCGCAGGCACCCTGGCGTTCCTGCGCTGGGAACGCCGTACGGAGGCCGCCGGCAACGACCCGCTGCTGCCGGGCCGGCTGCTGCGGGCCAAGGGTTTCCCGCTGAGCATGGGCACGGTGCTGATGTTCTTCTCGGGCAACGCCGGGCTGTTCCTGGTGCTCACGTACCACCTCCAGTCGGGCCTGCGGCAGACTCCGCTGGCCGCGAGCCTGGTCTTCGTGCCGCTCGGCCTGGGGTTCATCGCCGCTTCGGCCGCGTGCCGCAGGCTGGCCGCCCGGTTCGGTATCGGGGTGTCGGTCGGGGGCGGCCTCGTCATGGCGGCCGGACTCGTCGCCGTGCCCACCGTCACCGGCCTGGACGGCTCGGCCCAGGCGGTCGCGCTCGCCGCCGTGATGGGCGTCTCCGGGCTGGGGCAGGGCCTGGTCGTCGCTCCGCTCGTGGACACGGTGCTGGCCCGGGTCCACCCGGACGACGCGGGCGCCGGGTCCGGTGTGCTCAACACCGTCACCCAGGCGGGGATGGCCTTCGGGGTAGCCGTCATCGGAGCCCTGTACCGCGGCTTCCTGGGCACCAATCCCCAGGCGCCGGGTCCCGGCACGGACCTGGCCGACTTCGCGGAGGCCTTCGACCGGACCGCGTTCGTCCTCGCGGCCCTCGCTGTCGGCACGGCGCTGCTCGCGTTCCGACTGGGCCGCGTGCCGGCGAGTACGGCTGACGAGCACGAGAAGGGCGCGGAGGGCCGGACCGTCGCCGACGGCTGACCTCGACAGGACCGGCCGGATCCTTCCCGGCAGCACCGCCGTGCTCCGGACGGCAGCAGCCGTCAGGCGTCCCCGTACGCCTCCCCGCCCGTTTCGAAACCCGCCGTGCCTGCGGTGGCGTCGGCGAGCCAGGAGCGGAAGGCGTCCACGTCGGAGTCCGGGAGGGCGATCCCGATGGTGACCGCCTCGCCGTAGTGCACGTCCCGGACTTCGCGCCCGGTGGTGCGCAGCTCGTTCTCCAGCTTGCCGGCCCGCTGGTGGTCGACGGTGATCGTGGCCAGACGGAACCTGCGGCGGGTGCGGGTACCGACGGCGTCCAGGGCCTCGCCGACCGCCCCGCCGTACGCCCGGATGAGCCCGCCCGCTCCGAGTTTGACCCCGCCGAAGTAGCGGGTGACGACGGCGACGACGTACCGCATGTCGCGGCGCAGCAGCATCTGGAGCATGGGGACGCCCGCGGTGCCGCCGGGTTCGCCGTCGTCGCTCGCCTTCTGGACGGAGGCGTCGGCGCCGATGACGTAGGCCCAGCAGTTGTGGGAGGCGTCGGCGTGCTCCTTGCGGACCGAGTTGATGAAGTCCTGGGCCTCCCGCTCGTCGCCCGCCGGGGCGACGGCGCACAGGAAGCGGGAGCGGCTGACCTCGGTCTCGTGCACGCCGGCACCGGCCACCGTGCGGTATTCGTCCTGCATCCGGCCAGCCTAATCCCCTGGTCGGGAGCGTCCCGACGGGGCGACTGCTCTCCGGGGTTCCGAAGCGGCGGCGACCCGTCTCGCCTCAGGCCGGCCGGTACCGCCGAGCTCTGCCCTACGAGTGGGCCACGACCTCACCGGCCGTGACCTGGGGCGGATGCGGCAGCAGTTCGGCAAGCCGGTCCCGGACGAAGTCCCCGGCCCTCGCGGTCGACTCCTCGGCGCCGGCGCGGTCCTGGAAGACACCGGTCGACACCATCACCCCGCCGCCGGCGTCGACCCAGTAGTAGGCCACGAATCCCTGGACCTGGCGAACGAGCGGCAGGAACTCCTGGTTCACCCGGCGACCCGCCTCAGCCGGGTCGGTCACCCCTTCGTACCGCCGGATCACTGCATGCATGTCTGGTCTCCTCATGGTCGGCAAGGCGTTCGCTCAGACGCCATACCCGCCGCGGTAGGGGTGCGCAGCGCGAGCCCGGCGCGCATCACCGGAAAGGCCCCATGCCCGTGCGGGGCCACGGCTAGTGCCTGGCGCCCCGCGGCACCGTCACGGACGTGAGCAGCGCGACGCCGGGGGACAGTGCCCGCCAGGTCGTGCCGTGCCAGGAAAGGACCGCGATCGCGGAGGTGGGGAACTTCGTGCGGACCTGCTCCAGGGTGTCGTCGAGGCCGTCACCGGCGAGGGCCGAAACCAGTTCCTCCAGCCCGGGGTTGTGCCCGATCAGCAGCAGCGTCTCCACCTCGGCGGGCACGTCGTGCACCACGGCCAGCAGGCCGGACGGGCCGGCGGCGTACAGGCGCCGGTCGTGCCGGACCGGCGGGTGCGTGCCCCACTCGGCCGCGGCCAGGTCCCAGGTCCTGCGGGCACGGACGGCGGTGGAGCACAGCGCGAGGTCCGGCAGGAGGTCGGCGTCGGCCAGGGCCCGTCCCGCCGCGGGGGCGTCCCGGCGACCGCGTGGGGCGAGGGGGCGTTCGTGGTCGGCGACGTCCAGGGGCCAGGCCGACTTGGCGTGCCGCATCACGATCAGGCGCCGCAGCGGGCCACCGCTGCCGCGGGCGATCATGACGGCGATCCCAGGTCACGGGCGAGGTCGAGGCCGAGGAGCCGGTCGGCATAGGCGTATGTCTCGAAGCGGGCGCCGTCCGCCAGTTCCGGTTCGGTCTCGACCTGGCGCAGGACCTCCAGCACCCGCGGCACGTCCAGGTCGTCGTCCCACGCTTCGCGCAGCCGCTCCCGTACGAGGTCGGGGACGGGACGCGAGGGCTGCCGGGCCCAGCGGGCGACCGCGGCGCGCCAGCGGGCCAGGGTGGCGCCGGCCTCGACGAGGCCGGCGGGCTCCAGCCGGACCGGGGCGCTGTGGTGCCGGGTCATCAGGGCCAGGCGCAATGCGGCGGGGTCGCTGTGCTCCGGCGGGCCCGGCTCGACCGGTGCGACGACGATCCGCGCCCCGTCCGGTACCGCCTCGCCTTCGGCCGCGACATGGACGACCTGGGACTCGCCCAGACCGGCACCGACGTCGGGACTGTCCTCGAAGGGGCGGATGCCGAGTGTCGTGGCGTCCGCGCGCAGTTCCGCCTGACGGTTGCCGCCGGTCAGCAGCGCCCAGACCGGTGTGCCCCCGAGTTCCAGGGTCCGCACGAGCAGGTCGCCGACGAGCAGGACCCGCAGGTCCGTCGTGCCGGAGTCCGACGCGTGCACCTGCACGCGGGTCAGACCCCGGCGGGCCGGGGCGGCGTCGACCGGCTGACGGGTTCGGGCGTCGATGATGCGCAGCACGAGGCGAGCGTAGGCGGGCGGACGGGTCCGCGCAGGCAGGACCGGCTCTTTCCGGCCACGGTGGCGCGATCGGCCCAGCCTCGCTCGCCCGCTCCGGTCAGACCAGCGTGCCCAGGAATCGCACATGAGGCCGCCCCTCGGGCCCTTCCCTGCTGACGGCGGCCCGCACCCCGTACACCTCGGCGATGAGCTCCGCCGTGAGGACGTCTCCCGCGGGGCCCGCCGCCACCACCCTCCCCGCGCACAGCACGACGACCCGATCGCAGTACATCGCCGCGAGGTTGAGGTCGTGCAGGGCGACCACGGTGGTGACGGGCAGGGCCGTGACCAGGGCGAGGAGATCGAGCTGGTGGTGGATGTCGAGGTGGTTGGTGGGCTCGTCGAGGAGGAGTTCGCGGGGTTCCTGGGCGAGCGCGCGGGCGATCTGCACCCGCTGGCGTTCGCCGCCCGAGAGGGTGTGCCAGAGCCGGCCGGCCCGGTCGGCGAGACCCGTGCGCTCCAGGGCGGCGCGCACCGCCCGCTCGTCGTCTGCCGAGGGGGGCGTCCAGGCGCGGCGGTGGGGGACACGGCCCAGCCGCACGACGTCCATGACCGTCAGCTCGACCTGGGTGTCCGACTGTTGCTCGACGACCGCGAGGCGGCGCGCGACCGTGCGGCGGGGCACGTCGGCCAGCGGTGTGCCGTCGAGGGTGACGACCCCCGAGGACGGCGCGAGCAGCCCGGCCAGCAGCCGCAGCAGCGTGGACTTGCCCGAGCCGTTGGGGCCCAGCACGCCGACCGTGGAGCCGGTCTCCGGCGCGAGGGCGACGCCGTCCAGGATGAGACGCCCGTCGGCACGCCGGCTGACCCGGTCGGCCCGCAACCCCTCCGCCACCGGTGTCTCCGTGCCGCTCATCGCACCCTCCGCGTCCGGTACAGCACCGCCACGAACGCCGGCACCCCGATCAGCGACGTCACGACCCCCACCGGAACCTCCTGCGGATCGAGGACGGTACGGGCCAGGGTGTCCACCCACACCAGGAAGACCGCTCCCGCGAGGGCGGTGACCGGCAGCAGCCTCGCGTGCCCGGGACCGGTCAGGGCCCGGGCGGCGTGCGGCAGGACCAGCCCGACGAAGCCGATCGCCCCGGCCGAGCTGACCAGCGCGGCGGTGAGCAGGGCCGTGACACACAGCAGGACCAGGCGGGTGCGGGCGACGGACACCCCGAGCGCGGCGGCCGCGTCCTGGCCGAAGGCGAAGGCGTCGAGGGTCCGGGCGTACGAAAGGCACACCACCAGCGCCAGCGCCAGCACGGCCAGGCACAGCCACACGTCGGTCCAGCCGGCGCCGCCGAGCGAGCCGAGGAGCCAGAACAGCACGCCACGGGTCGTCTCGGCGTCGGCGGAGGTCAGCACGACGAAGGAGGTGAGCGCGGAGAAGAGCTGCATGGCGGCGACGCCCGCGAGGACGACACGGTCGGTGGTGCCGCCGAGGGTGTGGCTGAGCAGGAGTACCAGCGCGAAGGACAGCAGGGCGCCGAGGAACGCGCCCGCGGACACCGGAAGGGCGCCGCCGCCCACGCCGAGCACGACGACGAGGACCGCTCCGGTGGAGGCACCCGAGGACACCCCGAGGACGAACGGGTCGGCGAGCGGGTTGCGCAGCAGCGACTGCATCACCGCCCCGCACACGGCCAGTCCGGCCCCGCACACGGCGGCGAGCAGCGTGCGAGGCAGTCGCAGCTGCCAGACGATCCCGTCCCGGATCGTCGTGAGCCCCGAGTCGCCGAGGCCGAGATGGGCGGCCACGACGGACCACACGTCCGCGACGCCGATGTCGGCGGGGCCGATGGTGATGGCCACGGCGAGGGAGGTCACGAGCGCGACGGCCCCCGCCAGACCCAGCGCGAGCCCGGCCCGGCGCCCGGGCCCGGCGGCCGGCAGCTCCTGCTCGCGGGCGGTCACTTCACCAGCCCGAACCGGCGCAGCCCGGCGGCGACCTGCTCCACGCCCTCGACGGTCCGGATCGTCGGGTTCATGGCCTGCCCGCTGAGCAGCACGTACCGCTTGTGCCGGACCGCGTCCATGTTCCTGGTGACCGGGTTGGACTCCAGGAAGGCGATCTTCTTCGCGGCGGACTCGGCGGTCTGGGACTCGCGGGTCAGGTCGCCGATGACGAGGACGTCGGGGTCGCGGTCGGCGACCGTCTCCCAGTTGACCTGTGGCCACTCCTCGTGCGTGTCGTCGAAGACGTTCTTCGCGCCGAGGGCCCGGGTGATGATGCCGGGTGCTCCGCAACAGCCCGCCATGTAGGGCGAATCGGAGTTCGCGAACCAGTAGAGGAGGGTGACGCCGGAGGCGTCGATGCCCTGCGTGGCCGTCTTCATGCGCTTGTGGAGGGAGGCCACGAGGGCGTCGCCGCGTTTGCGCACACCGAACACGGTTGCCAGGTCGTGGACTTCGCCGTAGACGGTGTCGATGCCGAGGGCCTTGTCGCGGGTGCCGTCGCCGCCGCCCGAGTTGTCCTTGCCCGCGCAGTCGGACGGGGAGACGTAGGTGGGGACCCCGAGCTTCTCGAACTGCTCGCGGGTCGCGACGCCGCCCTTTCCGAGGGTGGAGACGAAGGACGCGGCGACGAAGTCGGGCTCGGTGTCCAGGACGCGTTCGAAGGACGGGTTGTCGTCGGCGATGCGCGGCACCGTCGCGTTCGCCTTCTCCAGTCCCTTCATCACGGGGTCGGTCCAGGTGGCCGTGCCCGCCATGCGGTCGGCGAGCCCCAGGGAGAGCAGGATCTCGGTGGTGCCCTGGTTGAGGGACACGGCGTGCCGCGGCGGGGCGGCCACGCGGACCTCGTGCCCGCAGTCGGTGAGCGTGACGGCGGCTTTCGCGTCGGTGGACGTGCTCCCGCCGCAGCCGGTCAGGAGCAGGGAACCGGCGGCGAGCAGGACGGCGGCACGGGCGGGGCGGGCGAGGGGCACGGGAACCAGTCCTCAGTCGTCGAGGGCTCGGTCGCGGAGCCCGGTCGTACGGTGCTCCCCCGCCGCGCGCGGCCGCGGGGGCCGCCAGCAGGTCTTCGGACTCGGGTTCACCCGGGTCGGAGCGCCTTCCCGGACGTCCGTGAAGGAGTCCAGTGGCCGAGGCCCCGCCCGTCCCCCTCACCGCTGCGCGTCAGTTCCGGATTCGCACCGGATTCCCTGACCCACGTACATGGGTTCGACTGGCCCCGGCAAGCTATCACGGGGCCCTCCGGGGAATCACCGCGCACCCGGCGCCGTTGAACGGAGAGCAGCTCGTCCACGACTTCCGAGGAGGCCGCCGGTGTACGGCGACGAGGCAACGGTCCGCAGGATTCTCACCGAGCTCGGCGACACCTGGGCCGTGGTGGGCCTGTCGTCGAACCAGCGGCGCGCGGCGTACGGCGTCGCCGCCGTGCTCCAGCGTTTCGGCAAGCGCGTCGTGCCGGTGCACCCGAAGGCGGAGACGGTGCACGGGGAGAAGGGGTACGCGAGCCTGGCGGACATCCCCTTCGACGTGGACGTGGTGGACGTGTTCGTGAACAGCGACCTCGCCGGGGCCGTCGCGGACCAGGCGGTCGCCAAGGGCGCGAAGGGCGTCTGGTTCCAGCTCGGCGTGATCGACGGGGCGGCGTACGACCGGACCCGGGCGGCGGGCCTGGAGATGGTGATGGACCGCTGTCCGGCAATCGAGATCCCACGGCTGCCTCATCACCGCGTACAGGAATCCTGAAGCGTTTTCCAGGAAATGCCCGCAGCCGGTCAAGGCTTCCCGCGCCCGGTCAAGGCTGCACAACTCGTCTTCTGCCGCCGGGCGGTCGATTCCTAATCTGAGGCCTCTTGCTCGCCGAACTCTCCGAGTTCTCTATGAGAGGCCCCTGCATTCATGGAAAGAGACGGCCTGCGCCGGGATGTCGGGCTGATCGGGCTCATGTGGGCCTCGGTCGGCTCCATCATCGGCTCGGGCTGGTTGTACGGCGCCGAGAAGGCCGTCGTGGCGGCCGGCCCCGCGGCGATCCTGTCCTGGCTCATCGGTGCGGTGGCGATCGTGCTGCTGGCCCTGGTGCACGCGGAACTGGGCGGCATGTTCCCGGTCGCCGGCGGCACCGCCCGTTATCCGCACTACGCGTTCGGCGGACTGGCCGGCATGTCCTTCGGCTGGTTCGCCTGGCTCCAGGCCGCCACGGTGGCACCGATCGAGGTCGAGGCCATGATCGGCTACGCCGGGCACTGGCACTGGGCCCAGGGCTTCCAGCACGCGAAGGACGGGACGCTCACGACGAGCGGCTTCGTCGTCGCGGTCGTCCTGATGGCCGTGTTCGTCGTCGTCAACTTCCTCGGGGTGCGGATCCTGGCGCACACCAACAGCGCCGCCACCTGGTGGAAGGTGGCCGTGCCGCTGGCCGCGATCTTCATCATCGCGGCGGGCAACTTCCACCCGGGCAACTTCACCGAGCACGGCTTCGCCCCGTTCGGCGCCCACGGTGTGCTGAGCGCCGTCAGTTCCAGCGGCATCATCTTCGCCCTGCTGGGCTTCGAGCAGGCGATCCAGCTGGCGGGCGAGAGCCGCGACCCGCAGCGGGACCTGCCGCGCGCGACGATCGGTTCGGTCGCCATCGGAGCGGCCATCTACGTCCTGCTCCAGGTCGTCTTCATCGCCGCCCTGCCACTGGGCTCCTTCGCACACGGGTGGACCAAGCTCGACTACCCCGGCATCAGCGGCCCGTGGGCGGGGCTCGCGACCCTGCTGGGCCTCGGCTGGCTGAGCGTGGTGCTGTACCTGGACGCGGTGGTCTCCCCGGGCGGCACCGGCCTGATCTACACGACGGCCACGTCCCGGGTCTCCTACGGACTGGCCCGCAACGGCTACGCGCCGAAGCTGTTCGTCCGCACCGACGGGCGCGGCGTGCCGTGGTTCGGGCTGATCGTGTCCTTCGTGACGGGCGTGGTCTGCTTCCTGCCGTTCCCGAGCTGGCAGCAGCTGGTCAGCTTCATCACCTCGGCGAGCGTGCTGATGTACGCGGGCGCGCCCCTGGCCTACGGCGTCTTCGCGGACCGGCTGCCGCACCGGGAACGCCCCTACCGCCTGCCCGGTGGGAAGGTCGTCTCACCCCTGTCGTTCGTGGTGGCCAACCTCATCATCTACTGGTCCACCTGGGACACCCTGTGGCGGCTCGGCGTGGCCATCGTCCTCGGCTACGTCCTGCTCGGCGGCTACGCCTGGTACGCCACGAGCAAGGGCCTGCCCGACGCTCCCCGGCTCGACTGGAAGGCCGCCCAGTGGCTGCCCGTCTACCTGCTGGGCATGGGCGTCATCTCCTGGCAGGGCGGCTTCGGCGGCCAGGGGCACCTCGCCCTGTGGTGGGACATCCTGGTCATCGCGGTGTTCTCGCTGGCGATCTACTACTGGGCCCGGGCGTCGGCCTCCCTGTCCGGGGAGATCGAGCGGAGCATCGAGGAGGTGGCCGTCACGGAGGTGCCGGTCCACTGAGACCGGCCTCCATAATGGGCGCATGCCCCACGCCTCTCCGCCCCTGAACTCCGGCGCCCCGCAACGCTTCCCAGTCGTTGTCGTGGGCGCCGGTCCGGCGGGTCTGACGGTCGGCAACATCCTGCGGGCCGCGTCCGTCGACTGTCTGGTGCTGGAGACGCAGACCCGCGAGTTCATCGAACAGCGGCCCCGCGCCGGGGTCATCGAGGAAAGGGCCGTACGAGGCCTGGAGAAGCGGGGCCTCGCCCGGAACCTCCTGGACCGCGCGGAACTGCACACCGCGTGCGAGTTCCGCTTCGACGGGGAGCGCTACCGGTTCCCTTACGGCGAGCTGACGAGCAGTCACCACTTCGTCTACCCCCAGCCGTTGCTGGTGACGGACCTGGTGCGGGAGTACGCCGACGCCCGCGGCGGTGAGATCCGCTTCGGCGTCCGGGACGTGGAGCTGCACGACATCGACAGCGACCGGCCGTCGGTGTCGTACGTCTGCTCCGAGACGGGTGAACGCCGGGTGGTGCACTGCGACTTCGTCGCCGGGTGCGACGGGGCACGCGGAGCGACCCGGGCCTCGCTGCCACCCGAGCGGGTCCGGATCGCGCGGCACGACTACGGCGTCGGCTGGCTCGCCCTGCTCGCGGAGGCGCCGCCGTCCGCCGGCTGTGTGCTGTTCGGCTGCCACCCGCGGGGGTTCGCGGGCCAGATGCCCCGCAGCCCGGAGGTGACCCGCTACTACCTCCAGTGCCCGCCGGGCGACGACCCCGACAACTGGCCCCACGAACGCGTCTGGTCGGAGCTCCGGCAGCGGCTCGCAGCGGCCGGCGTGCCGCCGTTGACCGAGGGGCGGCTGATCGAGAAGCGCGTGCTGGACATGCACGACTACGTGGTCGAGCCGATGGTGCACGGCCGGCTCCACCTCGCCGGTGACGCGGCCCATCTGGTCGCCCCCATCGCCGCCAAGGGCATGAACCTCGCCCTGCACGACGCCTTCCTGCTGGGCGACGCCCTGGTCGCCCGGCTGACCACGGGCGACGACAGCGGACTGGCCGGCTACGAGCAGGCGTGCCTGCGGCGCGTGTGGGACTACCAGGAGTTCTCGCAGTGGCTCGCCGAGGTGTTTCACGGCACGGCGGCGGGCGACCCCTTCCGCGCGGGCACCGCGCTCGCCCGGCTCCGCCGCCTGTTCACCTCCCCCACCGCGGCGGCCGCTTTCGCCGAGCAGTACCTCGGAACGGCTGCGCGTCACTGAACGGGCCGCACTCGTGGCGACAGCGGTGCGTAACCGAGCGGGCCACTCGTGACAGCGGTACGTAACCGAGCGGGCCACTCGTGAGGACAGCGGCGCTTTGCCGAGCGGGCCGTGCTCATCGAAGCTGCGGCGCTCCCGGGCCGGCCGTGCTCAGTCGTGCAGGGGGCTGTCGTTGAGACGGTGGTCGGCCACGTTCAGTGCCTCGTCGACGAGCCGGCGCAGATGACCGTCGCGCAGTGAGTAGATCACCCGGCGCCCCTCCTTGCGCGTGTTCACCAGGCCTGCCAGGCGCAGTCGCGCCAAGTGCTGGCTGACGGCCGGCCTGGCCGCCCCGCACGCCTCCGTGAGCGTCGTGACGTCGGCCTCTCCCCCGGTCAGTGCGTGCAGCAGGGCGAGCCGGGTCCGGTCCCCCAGCAGGGCGAGGACTTCGGCGGCGAGTGCGAACTGCTCCTCGCCCGGGCTGCGCGGATGCGCACCGTGCGCAGATGACAGGTGCATGCGTGCGCTCATACGCACATAATGGCGGCACGGCACGGGTACGTCCACTCCCGGGCGCACCGGAAGGGGATCCACGTGAGCGAACGGCACGAGCACACCCACCCTCATGACCACCGTCACGACCACCCCCATGACCACGCCCATGGGACCGCGCTCGGGCGCGGCCACGGAAACGCCCACGGCCACCGGCACTCCCTGCGCCACCGGATGGCCCACGTCCTCGCACCGCACTCCCACGAGACCGCCGACAAGGTCGACTCCGCCCTGGAGTCCTCGGCGCGCGGCATGCGGGCGCTGTGGGTCTCGCTCGCCGTGCTCGGCGTGACGGCGCTGTCCCAGGCGGTCGTCGTGGCCGTCTCGGGGTCGGTGGCCCTGCTCGGGGACACGGTGCACAACGCCGCCGACGCGCTGACCGCCGTTCCGCTCGGCATCGCCTTCGTGCTGGGCCGGCGCGTGGCCACGCGCCGCTTCACCTACGGCTACGGACGCGCCGAGGACCTGGCCGGGCTCGTGATCGTGCTGACGATCGCGGCGTCCGCGGTCTTCGCGGGCTGGACGGCCGTCGACCGGCTGCTGGATCCCCGCCCGGTCGAGCACGTCCCGGCGGTCGCCGTGGCCGCTGTCGTGGGCTTCGCCGGAAACGAGTGGGTGGCCCGCTACCGCATCCGCGTCGGCCGCTCGATCGGCTCGGCCGCTCTGGTCGCCGACGGTCTGCACGCACGTACCGACGGCTTCACCTCCCTGGCGGTACTGCTGGGCGCCGGAGGCTCGGCCCTGGGGTGGCAGCCGGCCGATCCGATCGTCGGGCTGGTGATCACGGCGGCGATCGTCCTGGTGCTGCGGGACGCGGCCCGGGAGGTGTTCCGCCGGGTGATGGACGCCGTCGACCCGGCCCTGGTGGACCGGGCCGAGCGGGCGCTGACCGAAGTACCCGGAGTACGCGGGGTGGGTGAACTGCGGCTGCGCTGGATCGGCCACCGGCTGCGCGCCGAGGTGGCGGTCGTGGTGGACGGCGAGGTGACGGTGCGCGAGGCCCACCGCGTCGCCGTGGACGCCGAGCACGCGCTGCTGCATGCCGTACCGCGCCTGACCGCGGCCCTGGTGCACGCCGACCCGGAGCCGGTCCCGGGAGAGAGCGACCCCCATCTCCCGCTGGCCCACCACGTGGCGGCGTAGGCCGGGGCCGTGTCACCGGCTCAGGCCACGGGTGGCACCGAGACGGCCATGACCATCTCCATGGGGGCCTCGCCGGTGTTGCCGTAGGTGTGCGGGACGTTCGCCTCGAAGTGGACGCTGGCGCCCGCGGGCACGCGGTGCTCGACGCCGTCGACGGTGAGGGTCAGTTCGCCGGCCGTGACGTGGAGCAGTTCGGTCGTGCCGGCGGGGTGCGGGTCCGACGTGCTGCTCTCGCCGGGCATGAGCCGCCAGTCCCACATCTCCAGCGGGCCGGGCGCCTCGGTGCCCGCGAGGAGCCGGTTGTAGCTGCCGGCGTCGGTGTGCCACAGCCGTACGGCCTGCTCGGCCGGGATGACGCGCACGTTCGGGCCCTGTTCGTAGTCGAGCAGGGTGGTGATGCTGACGCCGAGCGCGTCGCCGATCTTGACGACGGTGCCGAGGCTGGGGTTGGTGCGGGCCTGCTCGATCTGGATGAGCATGCCGCGGCTGACGCCGGCCCGGGCGGCGAGCACGTCCAGAGTGAAGCCGCGCACCGCGCGCCAGTGTTTGACACTCCGCGCCAGGGACTGGGTCAGCAGGTCGAGGTCCGACACGTTCCGTCCAATATTTTGTATGACATAGTGCAGTGGACTGCACTACGGTGTGGTTGACCTGATCGTTCACCGCACTGTACTGCGAGGTATCCGTCCCATGACAGCGCTCTTCGCCCTGGCCACCAGCCTGTTGTGGGGGCTGGCCGACTTCGGCGGCGGTCTGCTGACCCGCCGCACGCCCGCCCTCACGGTGGTGGTGGTCTCGCAGTCGATCGCGGTGGCGGTGCTCGGCGCGGTCGTGGCGGCGACCGGCGGCTGGAGCGAGGCGGGGCCGCAGCTGTGGTTCGCCGTGGCGGCCGGGCTGGTCGGGCCGGTGGCGATGCTCGCCTTCTACAAGGCGCTCGCGCTCGGCCCGATGGGCGTGGTCTCGCCGCTGGGCTCGATCGGTGTGGTGGTGCCGGTCGGGGTGGGACTGGTGCTGGGCGAGCGCCCCGGCCTGCTGCAGTTCGCCGGCATCCTGGTGGCCGTCGCCGGCGTGTGCCTGGCCGGCGGTCCGCAGTTCCGCGGCGCCCCGGTCCAGCGCCAGGCCATCGTCCTGACGCTGCTCGCGGCGTTCGGCTTCGGCGCGGTGATGGCGCTGATCGCCGAGGCTTCGACGACACTGACCGGCCTGTTCCTCGCCCTGTTCGTCCAGCGGGTGACGAACGTCGCCGCGGGCGGACTGGCCCTCTGTGTCTCGGTCCGGCGCGGATCTCCCGCGCTCCCGGCGGACGGCTTCCCCTGGCGCTCCCTTCCCGCCCTCGCCTTCGTCGGCCTCGCGGACGTCGCCGCGAACGGCACGTACTCGATCGCCGCGCAGCACGGCCCGGTGACGGTCGCCGCCGTCCTGGCCTCCCTGTACCCGGTGGTGACGGCCGTGGCGGCGCGGGGCGTCCTCCGGGAACGGCTGCGGGCGGTACAGGCCGCGGGAGCCGGGCTCGCCCTGGCCGGGACGGTACTGCTGGCGTCGGGCTGAGCCCTGCGCTTCAGGAACCCGGCTCCAGCTTCGCCAGATCGGCCGCCGTCCCCTCCTCCAGTTCGGCCAGCCGGGCCGCCGTCTCCTCGTCCAGGCCGGACAGCGCGCGCAGCTGCTCGGGGGTGACGCCCTCCGGTATCGGCACCGGCGCGGGGGTGCGCAGCGGTGGCTGCCAGCCGTCCGCGGGGGTCCAGCGGCGAACGACGCGGGCGGGCGCGCCGGCCACCACGGCGTGGTCCGGCACCGTGCCCCGAACGACCGCGCCCGCGGCCACCACGACGTTCCGTCCGATCCGGGCGCCCGGCAGGATCACCGCACCCGTGCCGATCCAGCAGCCGGGCCCGATCTCCACCGGTTCCATCCGCGGCCACTGCTTGCCGATCGGCTCGTGCGGATCGTCGTAGGAGTGGTTCGTGGAGGTGACGTAGACGTACGGGCCGAAGTAGCAGTCGCTGCCGATCGTGACCGTCGTGTCCGCGATGACGTGGCTGCCGCGGCCCAGGACGACCCCGTCGCCGATGCGCAGGATCGGGTCCGGTCCGAGGTCGAGGTCGGGCATCAGGCCCGCGGTGAGGGTGACTTGCTCGCCGATGATGCAGTGGGAGCCGAGGTGGATCCAGGGTTCGCCGAAAACCGTGCCGAGCGGGAAGGCAAGTCTGGTACTCGTTCCCATCGCGCCGAAGCGGTAGCGGCCGGGGTGCTCGGCGGTGACGGAGCCCGTGCGCTGCAGCCATGCCCAGCCCGCGTGGACGGCGCGCTGCGTGAGGCCCCGCCGCCAGGATGAGAACGTGTTCTTGCGCTTCGGCACGACCTCACGGTACTCAGCGGTAGCTCCGGTCGCGGCGCCGGAGGCCTGTGATCTTCGCCCCACCGGGTGGCGTACGGTGTGCGCGTTGTCTACGACGTTCCTGGAGGCGGACATGGCGCAGCGGGCGATGATCACGGGGATCGGCGGCAGGGAGCCCGAGATCCATGAGACGGCGTTCGTGGCGCCCACGGCGTCGGTGATCGGGGGCGTGACGCTGGGCCCTGGAGCGAGCGTCTGGTACGGAGCCGTGGTGCGCGGCGACGTCGAGGCGATCTCCGTCGGGGCGAGCAGCAATGTCCAGGACAACTGCACCCTCCACGCCGATCCGGGGTTTCCCGTGAGCGTCGGTGAGCGGGTGAGCATCGGGCACAACGCGGTCGTGCACGGGGCGACGGTCGAGGACGACTGCCTGATCGGCATGGGGGCGACGGTCCTGAACGGCGCCGTGATCGGAGCCGGTTCGCTGGTCGCGGCGCAGGCGCTGGTGCCGCAGGGGATGGTGGTGCCGCCCGGGTCACTGGTGGCGGGGGTTCCCGCGAAGGTCCGGCGGGAGCTGTCGGAGGAGGAGCGGCAGGGCGTCACCCTCAACGGCACGATGTACGCCGAGTTGGCGAAGGCGCATCGTGAGGTGCATGCGTAAGTTGTTCGGCGGGTGCGGCGTGGGTGGGGGCTGGTCGCGCAGTTCCCCGCGCCCCTAGGGAACCTGCGGTTCTGCCCCCTCCAGGTTCTGGTTCGCCTTCTTCGCCCTGCGCTTGATCACCAGCATGGACGCCAGGCCCACCAGGACCGCCGCCACCAGGCCCAGCCACGAGAAGCGCTTCAGCCAGGCCTCCGCGACGATGCCGACGTAGTAGATGACGGCCGTCGTGCCGCCCGCCCAGACGATGCCGCCGAGGACGTTGGCGATGAGGAACTTCCAGTACGGCATGCGGAGCACACCGGCGAGGGGGCCCGCGAAGATACGGAGCAGGGCGACGAAGCGGCCGAAGAAGACGGCCCACATGCCCCACTTCTCGAAGGAGCGCTCGGCGGTGGCGATGTGGCCCTCGCTGAAGTGCTTGGGGAACTTGCTGCCCAGCCAGGCCAGCAGGGGCCGCCCGCCCTTGCGGCCGATGGCGTAGCCGATCGAGTCGCCGATGATCGCGCCGGCCGTGGCACTGGCGCCCAGGACGACGGGGTCGATCTCGCCGTTCTGGGACGCGAGCAGCGCCGAGGAGACCAGGATGATTTCGCCCGGCAGCGGGATGCCCAGACTTTCCAGGCCGATGACCAGCCCGACCAGCGCGTATACGGCGACCGCGGGTACGGTTTCGAGCCACTCCTGGACGTGCAACGCCGGTTCCTTTCGCTGAGCTTCCCTGCGTGCCCTGGGAAGCCTACCGGCTTCTAGGACGTCCCTCGGGGCTCAGGCGTTCCAGCTCCACTCGGCCACCTCGGGCAGGTCGGTGCCGTGCTCACGGATCCAGGCGTGGTGGCGGGTGCGGGCATCGGCCATCCGCTGGCGCACGGCCGTGGCGCGCACCGCGAGGCCGGGGACGCGGTCGATGACGTCCATGACCAGGCGGTAGCGGTCGAGGTCGTTGCGCACGACCATGTCGAACGGCGTGGTCGTGGTGCCGGCCTCCTTGTAGCCGCGCACGTGCAGGTGCGCGTGGCCGGTGCGGCGGTAGGCGAGGCGGTGGATCAGCCAGGGGTAGCCGTGGTAGGCGAAGATCACCGGCTTGTCGGTGGTGAACAGGCCGTCGTACTCGAAGTCGCTCATGCCGTGCGGGTGCTCCCCCTGGGGCAGCAGCCGGGCGAGGTCGACGACGTTCACGACCCGGACGGACAGCTCGGGCAGATGGCGGCGCAGCAGGTGCGCGGCGGCCAGGGTCTCCTGGGCCGGGACGTCACCGGCGCAGGCCAGCACGACGTCGGGATCGGCGCCGTCCTCGGTGCCCGCCCATTCCCAGATGCCGGCACCGCGGGCGCAGTGGACCCGGGCCTCGTCCATCGACAGCCAGTCGAAGCAGGGCTGCTTGCCCGCCACGATCACGTTGACGTAGTCGCGGCTGCGCAGCGCGTGGTCCGCCACCGACAGCAGGGTGTTGGCGTCCGGCGGGAGGTAGACCCGGACGACCTCGGGGCTCTTGTTGAGGACGTGGTCGACGAAGCCGGGGTCCTGGTGGGAGAAGCCGTTGTGGTCCTGCCGCCACACATGGGAGGTCAGGAGGTAGTTGAGGGAGGCGATGGGGGCCCGCCAGGGCAGCCTGCGCGAGGTGCGCAGCCACTTGATGTGCTGGTTGACCATGGAGTCGACGATGTGCACGAACGCCTCGTAGCAGGAGAAGAGCCCGTGCCGGCCGGTGAGCAGGTAACCCTCGAGCCAGCCCTGGCAGAGGTGCTCGGAGAGCACCTCCATCACGCGTCCGTGCCGGTCGAGGTGCTCGTCCACGGGCAGGGTCCCGGCCTGCCAGGACTTGCCGCTGGCGGCGTAGACGGCCTGGAGCCGGTTGGAGGCGGTCTCGTCCGGGCCGACCAGGCGGAAGTCGCGTCGGCCGGCGGTGTCGCGCATGATCCGGGCGAGGAGATCGCCGAGGACCCTGGTCGGCTCGTGCAGGGTCGTGCCGGGCTTGTCGACGGGCACGGCGAAGTCGTCGAGGGACGGGACGGGCAGGTCGCGGACGAGCAGGCCGCCGTTGGCGTAGGGGGTGGCGCCCAGACGCCTGGTGCCCTCGGGGACGCAGGCGAGGACGTCCGCGACCGGGCGGCCCTCCGCGTCGAACAGCTCCTCGGGCCGGTACGAGCGCAGCCAGGACTCCAGCTGCCGCAGGTGCTCCGGGTTGTCGCGGACGCCGGACAGCGGCACCTGGTGGGCGCGCCACGTGCCCTCGACCGGCTCGCCGTCGACCTCGGCCGGGCCGGTCCAGCCCTTGGGGGTGCGCAGCACGATCACCGGCCAGCGCGGGCGGTCGGTCACGCCGTCCTCCCGGGCGGCGCGCTGCGCGGCGGCGATACGGTCGAGCGCGGTGTCCATGGCCTCGGCCATGGTGCGGTGGACGGTGGCCGGGTCGTCGCCGGCGACGTGGATCGGCTCGTGGCCGTAGCCGCGCAGCAGCGCGTCGAGCTCTTCCTCGGGGAGGCGGGACAGCACGGCCGGGTTGGCGATCTTGTAGCCGTTGAGGTGCAGGATCGGCAGGACGGCACCGTCGTGGACGGGGTCGAGGAACTTGTTGGCGTGCCAGGACCCGGCGAGCGGGCCGGTCTCGGCCTCGCCGTCACCGATCACGCAGGTCACCAGCAGGTCCGGGTTGTCGAGAGCGGCGCCGTAGGCGTGGGCGAGGGAGTAGCCGAGTTCGCCGCCCTCGTGGATCGAGCCGGGCACCTCCGGGGCGACGTGGCTGGGCACGCCGCCGGGGAAGGAGAACTGCCGCATGAGCAGCTCCATGCCCCGCGCGTCCCGGGAGGCGTCCGGGTACTTCTCGCTGTAGCTGCCCTCCAGCCAGGAGTTGGCCAGGACCGACGGGCCGCCGTGGCCCGGGCCCCAGACGCACAGGGCGTCGAGCCCCCGGTTCCTGATCACCCGGTTGAGGTGGGTGTGGACGAGGTTCAGCCCGGGTGAGGTGCCCCAGTGGCCGAGCAGCCGCGGCTTGATGTGCTCGGGCCGCAACGGCTCGGTGAGCAGCGGGTTCGCCAGCAGGTAGATCTGACCGGCCGCCAGGTAGTTGGCGGCCCGCCAGTGGGCGTCCAGGGTGCGCAGTTCCTCGTCGGTCGGCGCGGTCCTGCTGTCGGACCTGCTGTCCCGGCTCGGGGCCTCGGGCATGGGTGACTCCCTGGGTTCTGCGGGCGGACTCAGGAGGAGTACCAGTTTGTTCCGGTTCGATGCCAGGCGCCTGTCGGCCGTCCGGCCCGCCCGCGGGGTTGCCGGGCGCCGTCCCTGCGGGCGGGCCGCGGCCTGCCCGCAGGGACGGCGAGGATGCCTGGGTCCGCGCAGCCGGACGGCCCTTGAGGCCACCGAGTGGGCGACCCCGGGCGGGGCTCGGATGGCCCGGATCGCCCCCGACGCCCCCGACGCCCCCGATGCCCCCGATGCCCCCGATGCCCCCGGCAGCCTCGCCGCCGAAGCACACGGCTCCCCCGGCGGGGGCCGGAGCCGGGCCTCCCGGGCCGATATACCCGCTCGAACGTCCCGGGATCTCGCTCGTACGCCCCGGGCGCGGATCCCGCACCGCTGCTACGGCAGGCGCACCGCGGAGCGCAGCGTCGCCACGGTGTCGGACACGGTGGCCGGCGCGCTTGCGAGGACGCCGGATCCTGCCTTCGGAGCAGACCCACCGGACCCGCCGGCCTCGTCCACCGCGTCGGCACCTGACCCGCCTGCCTCGCAGCAGCCCACCTGCGCGAACCGCGTCTCGTACCGGTCCTGGGGCGGTTCCCCGGTCCGGGTGCGCGGCGGTACGGGCCGGTCCCCGGGAGAGGCGTCCTCGTAGGGGCGCTGCTCGCCCTCCCGGCGGCTCTCCCGCGGAGCGCCCTGCGCCCGCTTCTCCCGGGACTCCCCCGGCCCGCGGGGGACGGCGGCCGGTTCCAGTGCCCAGCGCTGCGCCTCGGACGCGTCGCGGTCGGTGACGATCACGCCCCTGCCCTTCCCGGGGGCGAGGGCCAGGCCCTTGCCCCCGCGCGGCAGGAGCTCACCGCGCACGGTCAGGTCGTAGCGGACGACTCCCGCGTGCACCAGGCAGCCGGCCAGGGCGACGGATCCCTCGGCGGTGTCGGAGCCGAGACACAGGGTGGGGTCGGCGGCGCTGCGCAGAACGCCGTCGTCCTGGTAGGACCACTGCTGGGACCCGCCCGTGGAACAGGCGGTCAGCACGATGCGGGCGTCGGCCCGGACGCGTCCGCCCAGGACGTCGACGCACAGGCCCTCGTCGAGGTTGCGCAGCCGTCCCCGGGCCACTTCGGCGGCGTTGCCGGCGGAGGCGGCCGACGGGGAGGGGCCGACCGAGGGCGTGAGGGAGTCCGGTCCGATGGACGACGCCCCCGGGCCGTCCGGGTCGACGGAGTGGCCACTGACCGCGCCCCAGGTGGCCTGCGGGTCGACGGTACCGCCCTCCTCGGTCCAGCCCCGCGCGGCGAGCAGGGTCGCGAGCAGCACGAGGGAGGTCACCCCGACGGCGGCGGCCAGCGCCTTCGCGTGCCTCCTCGGCGCACCGGGCCCGCCGGCCGCCGGCAGGGCACGGGGCCGGAGGCGATGGCGTCCGCCGGGGGCCGGGGCCCCCGGGCCGCCGGCGCTGCGGCCCGGCCGTGATTCCAGGTAGCGGCGGCCGCCCCAGCCGAGCACCGTCTCGGTGAGCAGGTCCTCCAGACCGCCCTCGAAATGGCTGAGTTGCTCGACGGCGTGGCGGCAGTAACGGCATGCCATGAGATGCCGCTGCACATCGGGAAGCAGGGCTCCGCCGCGGCGCATGGGAACGTCCAGCAGACGGTTGTAGTAGCGGCATTCCTGCGTCGGCGCGAGTTCCCGGTGGGCGCGTACACACCCCGACCTGAATTGCTCGCGCGCCTGCTCCAGGGCGGCCGAGGCGGTACCGGCGTCCACTCCGAGCAGACCGGCCGGTACCGATATGGGTTCGGCCTCGACGTCCGTGTGCCAGAGCAGGCATTGGGAAGCCCCCGGAAGGCTGCGGAAAGCGCGCTCCGCGAGGCGCCGCCTTTCGGATGTCCCGGGGCGGGCGGCGCGCAGGCCGCGGGCACCGACGGTTTTGCGGAGTTCCGGCAGTACTTCGGAAATGCCGCTGTCGGCGGCCCACTCCCCGACCGTCTCCCGGACGGCGGTGAGCAGCCGTGGACGCAGGGCCCCGCCGCTCGGCCGGGCGAGTTCCCTGCGGAAGGCGGCGGCCGCCGCCATCGACGCGGAATCCTCGGAGGACGCCAGGCAGATCACGGCGTACTCGTAGACCGCGCGCCAGTGCCGGGCGAGCAACAGGGCGACGGCGCGCGGCCCTTCGGCGGGTTCGCCCACCCGGGCGAGGAGATTGCGGTCGGACTCCGCGGGTCCCGCTCCGGGTCGTGGCGCGTACGGCGGGCGTGGGGGGTTGGGGGATTGCACGGAACCATTTCCTTCCAGCCGAGAAACGGCAGGCGAATTGCGCGTCCGTCGGAAAGCCGGTGGGTGATTGGTGCATACCTGTGCCGTGTCAGCTGCGGACTCGGCTGTGAGTCGGGTCACTTTCGCACATACGACTGACAGGTAACAAGGAGTTCGGATGACCCAAGTTCAAAACGAAGCGAATTCAGATACGTTACCGGCGGTATCCGCACCGGTTTTCGAAAACGCGAGCCCGAAGGGCGGCAAGTTGTGCGCGCTCAAAGACCGTTGGTCCACACAATCTTCAACTCCACAGCGCACTCCCATGCGGCTCCCGGCGCACTCTCAGCTCTGCAGGCCAGCATGAGCCTCATGATCACCCCCCGCCCTCGCACCCCTGCGACCCTCGCCCGTGACGTCCGCACAGCCCGCACCGTCCGTAAGGCGGTCGTCCCGGCCGCCGGCCTCGGCACCCGCTTCCTGCCGGCCACTAAGGCGACGCCCAAGGAAATGCTGCCGGTCGTCGACAAGCCCGCCATCCAGTACGTGGTCGAGGAGGCGGCAGCGGCGGGACTCGACGACGTACTGATGGTCACCGGCCGTCACAAGCGGGCCATCGAGGACCATTTCGACCACGCCCTGGAACTGGAGCAGGCCCTCACGGCCAAGGGCGACACCGTACGACTGGACGCGGTGCGCGATCCTGCGCGGCTGGCGAGCATCCACCACATCCGCCAGGGCGACCCGCTCGGCCTCGGTCACGCCGTGCTGTGCGCCCGCCGCCATGTCGGCGACCAGCCCTTCGCGGTCCTTCTCGGCGACGATCTGATCGACCCCCGCGAGAGTCTGCTGAGCCGGATGCTCGACGTCCGCGACCGCAGGCTCGGCAGCGTGGTCGCCCTCATGGAGGTTCCGCCGGAGCACATCCACCGGTACGGCTGCGCAGCCGTCGAGCCGACCGGCGAGGAGGACCTCGTCCGCGTCACGGGCCTGGTCGAGAAGCCGGACCGGCGTCAGGCACCCAGCCGTTACGCCGTCATCGGCCGCTACGTCCTCGACCCTGCGGTCTTTCCCGTCCTGGAGCGCACCCCGCCGGGCCGGGGCGGCGAGATCCAGCTGACCGACGCCCTGCAGGAGATGGCCGCGGACGGCACGGTGCACGGAGTGGTCTTCAAGGGCCTGCGCCACGACACCGGCGACAAGGCCGACTATCTGCGCGCGGTGGTCAGGATGGCCTGCGAACGACCCGACCTGGGGCCGGAGTTCACGGCATGGCTCCGGGTCTTCCTCGGGGAGCTGGACGGCGTGCTCCCGGGGGACCGGGGCGCGGCGGCCTGACCCGCGAAGGCCCCGGCACCCGGCCGGGGCGGACGCGCATCCGGCTGCCGGATCAGCCGTTGGGCCGCAGGGTCCACACCACGGTCATCTCGCCGGTCACGGCACCGTCGGCCCGCTGGATGGCGATGGCCACCGGGAACTCGGGGCGCTCACCGGCATCCAGCTGCGCGACGACCTCGGCGGCCGGGCGGCCCAGGGTGGCCGTGGCCGTGACGGCGCCCATCGCCAGCTTCTTGTAGGAGATCTCGGCGCTGACGGCGAGCGGCACGGCGCGCGAGAGCTGGTCCCCGAACGCGGCCAGCACGATCGCCCCGCTCGCGGACTCGCCGAGCGTGAACATCGCACCGGCGTGCGGGCCGCCGACGTGGTTGTGGTACTCGGCCTGGTCCGGCAGCGACACCACCGCACGGTCCGGCGAGGTCTCCAGGAACTCGAGGTTCAGGGTCCGGGCCATGGGCACCGTGGCGGCGAGCATCTCGCCGATGGACATCTGGTCTGCGCTCATGCCCGAATGTTACTCACGAGTAGAGACGCCTGGCCAGGCCGGTGTGACGACCGCCGCATCCCTCCGCACGACATCCACACAGGGCTGTCTCCGGGTTGCTACGTCTCCGTCCACGGGCAGTGACCGAATCGTGTCCGGGGCGCGGCTAGGGTTGCTGCCCATGTGGCCAGGACAGCAGCCGCCCGGGGGCGAGCAGAACCCGCAAGCGAACAACCCGTACCAGCAGCCGGGGTACCAGCAGCCGAATCCCTACCAGCAGCCGGGATACCAGCAGCAGCCCAACCCCTACGGGCAGCAGCCGCAGTGGGGCGCTCCGGGGCCGGCCGGCGCGCCGCAGCCCCCGCAGCCGCCGCAGGGCGGTGGCGGAGGCGGCCGGACGAAGCTGGTCGCGATCATCGCGGCGGTCGCGGTGGTCGTGGCGGCCGGTGTCACGGGCTTCCTGGTGCTGGGCGGTGACAAGGACGACACGGCCGACGGTGGCAAGAACGGCAAGAACGACAAGGTCGCGACGAGCCCGTCGGCCGAGGAGCCGAGCGCCCCCGCCTCGGACGACAACCCCCGCGGCGGCGAGGCGGCGCAGCCCACCGTCAAGGGCTGGAAGGTCGTCGTCAACCCCAAGTGGGGCACGGCCTTCGACGTCCCCGCGGACTGGGAGGTGGCCTCCCCCACCTCGTCCGTCTTCTTCGAGGACGAGAAGTCCGACGACGGCAAGCCGCTGATCATCATGTCGGCACCGGCGTTCTACAAGTCCAAGTGGTGCACGAGCGACGACAACAAGGACGGCAGGACCGAGACCGAGTCCCTGGCCGGGGCGGGCACCAAGGGCGCCGACGGCGCCAAGAACACGGACGAGGTCGCGGTCAACCAGGTGGCCTGGTGGGTCTACGGCGGATATACGCAGCCGGACAAGAAGAGCGTCAAGGCCGACGACAAGGCCGAGCCCTACACGACCGCCTCGGGCGTGAAGGGCAGCGTCGCCTGGGCGCATTCGGAGAACACGCCCGACAAGGGCAAGTGCGCGAGCGACGGCAAGGCGGTCACGTTCGGCTTCAAGAACTCCGCCGGCGACTTCGTCGCGTGGAGCTTCTTCGGCGCGAAGGGCGTCAAGGGCGAGGTGCCCGAGAAGACCATCATGAAGATCCTCAGCACGGTCCGCCTGCACGGCGAGCCGACCGGCGGCTGACCCGGAGAAGCGGAATCGGGCCCGCCCCCCGGGGCACGGCAGGGCGGGCCCGGCTCACCGGAGCACCATGAAAGAAACGGTTTGGCAGCAGGGGTCACGGGCGGCCATAGTCGGCCGGTGACGTCCCCCACCGCCTCGCCCCGAAGCCCCCGCAGACCCGCTTGGGCGGGCCGCAACTACTCCCTGCTGACCGCAGCCGCGGTCGTCACCGGCCTGGGCAGCCACGGCGCCCTCGTGGCCTCGGCGTTCGCCGTCCTCGAAGCGGGCGGCGACGGCGGTGACGTCGGCCTGGTGGCGGCGGCGCGGACCCTGCCGCTGGTGCTGTTCCTGCTGATCGGCGGCGCCGTGTCGGACCGGCTGCCCCGCCACCACGTGATGGTCGCGGCCAACGTCCTCAACTGCCTCTCGCAGGCCGCCTTCGCCGCGCTCGTGCTGACCGGGGAGCCCCGGCTGTGGCACATGATGCTGCTGGCCGCGCTCGGCGGCACCGGCCAGGCCTTCTTCAGCCCGGCCGCCGAGGGCATGCTGATGTCCTCGGTCGACGGCCAGAACGCGGGACGCGCCTTCGCCATGTTCCGGATGGCGATGCAGGGCGCGGCCCTCGGCGGTGCCGCACTCGGCGGCGCCATGGTCGCGGCGATCGGGCCCGGCTGGGTGCTCGCCGCGGACGCGGCGGCCTTCGCGCTCGCCGGAGCGCTGCGGGCCTTCCTCGACGTCGGCCACATCCCGCCCCGTGCCGCGGGCGGCGGCCTGCTCGCCGATCTGCGGGACGGCTGGCGCGAGTTCGCCGGCCGCCCCTGGCTGTGGGGCATCGTCGTCCAGTTCTCCATCGCCAACGCGGTCGTGGCCGCCGCGGACGCGGTCTACGGGCCGCTCGTCGCCCGCGACCACCTGGGCGGCGCGGGCCCCTGGGGCCTCGCCCTGGGCGCCTTCGGCGCGGGCACGGTGGCCGGCGCCCTGCTGATGACCCGCTGGAAACCCCGCCGCCTGCTCCTCGCCGGCACCCTCTGCGTGTTCCCGCTGGCCCTGCCCTCGGCCGCCCTGGCCGTCCCGGTGCCGGTCGGCGTGCTGTACGGGGTGATGTTCCTCGCCGGCGCGACGGTGGAGGTGTTCGGCGTCTCCTGGATGACGGCACTGCACCAGGAGATCCCCGAGCACAAGCTCTCCCGGGTCGCGGCGTACGACTGGTTCGGCTCCGTCGCGCTGGTCCCCCTCGCCACGGCCGCGGCCGGACCGGCGGAGGACGCTTTCGGCCGTCCTGCCGCCCTGTGGGGCTGTGCCGGCCTGGTCGTCCTGGTCACGGCGGCCGTGCTGTGCGTACCGGACGTCCGCGATCTGCGCCGCCGGAGCACACCGGTCGCCCAGGGCGGCACGGACCCCGCGTCAGCCGATGCCGAACGCCCCGTCGGGGGGCTCGGGTGACGGCACGGCGTCGCCGTCCCCGACGGGCCGCGCTCCGCCGATGAACGCCCGCAGGGCGGAGCCGTGTTCGACCCGGGCGGGGAAGGCGTCGGCGGCGGTGAGACGGGTCAGGGCGGCGATGTCGACCGGCTGGTTCCCGGCGACGAGCACGGCGTTACCGAACCGCCGCCCCCGCAGCACGCCCGGCTCGGCGATCAGCACGAGCTCCTCGAAGCAGTCCGCCAGCGTGGCGAGTTGCGACCGCAGGAAGCCGAAGGGCGCGGCATCGGGGAGGTTGGCGAGGTAGACCCCGCTCCCCCGCAGCACCCGCGCGGCCTCACGGACATAGGAGACGGAGGTGAGGTGCGCCGGCACCCGTGACCCGCTGAAGACGTCCGCGAGGACGACGTCCGTCGAGTCCGCGGGAGCGTTCTCCAGCCAGGCCCGGGCATCCGCCGTGTGGAGGTCGACGGCCGCGCCTTCCGGCAACGGCAGATGCTCCGCCACCAGCTCCAGCAGCCCCCGATCGGCCTCGACGACGTCCTGCCGCGACCCCGGCCGGGTCACGGCCACGTACCGCGGCAACGTGAGCGCACCGCCCCCGAGATGCACCACGTCCAGCGCCCGCCCCGGCTCGGCCACGACGTCCAGCACGTGCCCGAGCCGCCGGGTGTACTCGAACTCCAGATGCGCGGGTTCGTCGAGATCGACGTAGGACTGCGGCGCCCCGTCCACGGTCAGCAGCCAGGCCCGCTCCCGATCGACGTCGGGCATCAGCTTGGCAAACCCGTGGTCGACGGACCGGGCGACGGGTACAGGCTCATTCACCCTCTCATTGTGCCTGTGCGAACCACGCCCTTCAGGGGCGCGGGGAACTGCGCGACCAGCCACGACGGCCCCGCAGTCCCCCACGACCTCAACCCACCACGGTCACGGTCCCCGCCCCCACGGTCCTGCCGCCCTCACGGACGGCGAACCCGAGCCCCGGCTCCAACGGCATGTCCCGCCCCAACTCCACGGTCATCGCAACCGTGTCACCGGGCCGGGCCACCGCAACCTCTCCGAGGTCGACAACGCCCACCACATCAGCGGTCCGGATGTAGAACTGCGGCCGGTACCCGGAGGAGACGGGCGTCGTCCGGCCACCCTCCCGGGCCGACAGGACGTAGACCTGCGCCGTGAATCGCCGACGTGGCTTCACACTCCCCGGCGCTGCGACCACGTGACCGCGCCGAACGGCGTCCCGAGGAACTCCCCGCAACAGCAACGCCACGTTGTCCCCGGCCTGCGCCTCCTGCATCGGCTTGCCGAAGGTCTCCAGCCCCGTGACCACCGTCTCGACGGACGCCCCGAGCACCTCGACCCGGTCGCCGACGCGCACCAGGCCCCGCTCGACCGCCCCGGTCACCACGGTTCCCCGCCCGGTGATGGTCAGCACGTTCTCCACCGGCAGCAGGAACGGCGCGTCCAGATACCGCTCCGGCATCGGCACATAGGTGTCCACCGCGTCGAGCAGCGCCTCGATCGACGCCGTCCAGCGCGGATCCCCTTCCAGCGCCTTCAGCCCGGAGACCCGAACGACGGGCACGGAGTCACCGCCGTAGCCGTGCGCGGTGAGCAGGTCGCGGACCTCCAGCTCGACCAGGTCGGTCAGCTCCTCGTCCCCGGCGTCGGCCTTGTTGAGGGCGACCACGATGTGGTCGACGCCCACCTGCCGGGCGAGCAGGACGTGTTCGGCGGTCTGCGGCATGATCCCGTCGAGCGCGGAGACGACGAGGATCGCCCCGTCGAGCTGGGCGGCGCCGGTGACCATGTTCTTGACGTAGTCGGCATGGCCCGGCATGTCGACGTGCGCGTAGTGCCGGGTGTCGGTCTCGTACTCCACGTGCGCGATGTTGATGGTGATGCCGCGCGCCGCCTCCTCGGGCGCCCGGTCGATCCGGTCGAACGGCACGAACGCGCCGCTGCCGCGGTCGGCGAGGACCTTGGTGATGGCGGCGGTCAACGTGGTCTTGCCGTGGTCGACATGACCCATCGTGCCGATGTTGAGATGCGGTTTCGTACGGACATAAGCCGTTTTGGACATGGCTGTACCTCGAAGCGTCTCGTCAGCGAAGAAGAAGTGGGACCCCGAGGACCTGCCCGACCCTCCCCTTGCGGGGTCCGCCGGACGAACCGGAGAGGGTCAGCTTCGGGCGCCGTCCATGACGGCCGTGAGATCGACGACGGCAGCCTTCGGGGCATCCGTGACCACGGATGCTGCGAGGGGGAAGGCGTGCCGGAACATGCCGTCGATCATTGCCGACGCTTTACCGCACGTCGAATGGTTTTCGTCCGCCCTGCGCACAGGCGCGCGGGGCCACGTCCTGTGACGCCGGTGAGACGAACCATACGGCGATCACACACATTTGTCGGTTAGTGTCACCGGATGCTCGATGCCACCACCCGCTCTGGGGGCACCGCCACGGCCTCTCCCCGGGCCACCGCCGCGGAGCTCGCCGTCGCCGTTCCCCCGGCAACGACCGTCACGTCCGCCGTACCGACCCGTTTCGCAGCTCGCTGCACGAGAGTTCTGCTCTCTCCCTATGCGCGGCTGTCCCTGCTCGTCGTGCTGCTCGCCGCGGGCGCGTGCGGGGTGCTCCTGTTCGAGCCGCAGAAACTGCTGACGGAGGGCTGGCCGCCGCAGCTCTCGGGTGCCGCGGCGGCGGCGGTGTTCACGGTGGCGTACGGCGTGTGCACCGTGGCGTTCGTGCCGAGGCCCCTGCTGAACCTCGCGGCGGGCGCGCTGTTCGGCTCCCAACTGGGCCTCGGCGTGGCGCTGACGGGTACGGTGCTGGGCGCCGGCATCGCCTTCTGCCTGGGCCGGGCGCTGGGCCAGGACGCCCTGCGGCCGCTGCTGCGCGGGCGCTGGCTGAAGGCCGCGGACGGCCAGCTCAGCCGGCACGGCTTCCGTTCGATGCTGATGGTGCGCCTGTTCCCGGGTGTGCCGTTCTGGGCCGCGAACTACTGCGCGTCCGTCTCCCGCATGGGCCTGCTGCCGTTCCTGCTGGCCACGGGCATCGGCTCGATCCCGAACACCGCCGCCTACGCCGTCGCGGGCGCCCGGGCCTCCACCCCGACCTCTCCCGCCTTCCTGATCGCCATGGCGTGCATCGCCCTGCCCGCGCTGGCGGGCGTGGTGGTGGCCTGGCGCAAACGCCACCAGCTGCGCCGCCTCTGACGTCCCGTCACGCCCGGCTCAGACCCGTTCCAGCACCATGGCGTTGGCGAGTCCGCCCGCCTCGCACATGGTCTGGAGCGCGTACCGGGCGCCTCGTTGCCGCATCGCGTGCACCAGTGTCGTCGTCAGCCGGGTGCCGCTCGCCCCGAGGGGATGCCCGAGCGCGATGGCCCCGCCGTTCACGTTGACCCGGGCGGGATCGGCGCCGGTCTCCTGTTGCCAGGCCAGTACAACGCCGGCGAACGCCTCGTTGACCTCGAACAGGTCGATGTCGTCAAGGGTCAGTGAGGCCCTGCGCAGTACCTTCTCGGTCGCCGGGATCACACCCGTGAGCATCAGCGTCGGGTCGGAGCCGGTGACCGCGAAGCTGTGCAGGCGGGCCAGCGGACGCAGGCCGAGCCGGGCCGCCGTCTCGCTCGACGTGATGAGCACCGCCGACGCCCCGTCGTTGATCGGGCTGGCGTTGCCCGCCGTGATGTTCCACTCGATCTGCGGGAAGCGCTCGGCGAAGCCGGGGTCGTGGTAGGCGGACTTGAGGCCGGAGAGGACTGCGGTGGTGCTGCCGGGGCGTACGCACTCGTCTCGTGCGACCCCCTCCAGGGGCGCGACCTCGGCGTCGAAGAGCCCGCTCTCCCAGGCCGCGGCGGCCTTGTGGTGCGAGGAGACGGCGAAGGCGTCCATCCGTTCGCGGCCGATCGACCACTTGGCGGCGATCAGTTCGGCACTGATCCCCTGCGGTACGAGCCCCTCGGGGTAGCGCCGGGCGACTCCGGGCCCGAAGGGGTCCTTTCCCTCGGGCACGTTCGACCACATCGGCACGCGGCTCATCGACTCCACGCCGCAGGCCACGACCATGTCGTACGCACCCGAGAGCACACCCTGCGCCGCGAAGTGCACGGCCTGCTGGGAGGAACCGCACTGGCGGTCCACGGTGGTCGCGGGCACCGACTCCGGGAACCCGGCGGAGAGGACGGCGTAGCGGGTGGTGTTCATGGCCTGCTCGCCGACCTGGTCGACGGTTCCGCCGATGACGTCGTCGATCAGCGCCGGGTCGATCCCGGACCGCTCGACGAGGGTGCGCAGGGTGTGGGCGAGGAGTTCCACGGGGTGGACGTGCGCGAGGGCGCCGCTGGGCTTGCCCTTGCCGATCGGGGTGCGTACGGCTTCGACGATGACTGCGTCACGCATGTGCGGGCCTCCACGACTACCGGTGAGTAGGAAATCCGAACTCACCGTAGCCCGCAAGGTTGGAAAATCCAACCCTCTCCTAGACTGATCCTCATGGCCGACCGCAAAGACCCGCGCCCCTGCTCCATCGCCGACACGCTCGCGCTCGTCGGCGAGAAGTACTCCCTGCTCGTGCTGCGGGAGGTGTGCCTGGGCAACGGCCGCTTCGATCAGCTGGTGCGCAACACCGGCGCCCCTCGCGACATCCTGGCCACCCGGCTGCGCCGGCTCGTCGACGCCGGCATCCTGGCCAAGCACCTCTACAGCGAGCGCCCACAGCGCTTCGAGTACCGGCCGACACCGGCGGGACTGGAGCTGGAGCCGGTCCTGATGACCCTGATGGCGTGGGGCGACCGCCACCTCCGGCCGGACGGCGACCGGCCGATGGTCGTGGAGCACTCCTGCGGGCGGCCCCTCGCCCCGGCCGTCACCTGCCGCGCCTGCGGCGACGAGGTGCGCCACGAGGACCTCACGGCCCGCCCCCAGGCCCCCGGCTGGACGGTGACCGGACCGGCCACGGTCTGATCCCCGCAGGTGGCGAGCGCTTCCAAACCCCTGTGTCCGAGCGGCCTTCCGGGGACGCTACGCTTCCCCCTCGGCACACATGATCCCCCGTTCATCGCAACGGCGGTCAGAGGTGCCCGTCGTCCGTCCCACGATCGGCACTTGGACTCCGCTACCTCATGTCTTGGTTCGAATCACTCATCCTCGGACTCGTCCAGGGGCTGACCGAGTTCCTCCCCGTCTCCTCCAGCGCCCACCTGCGGCTGACGGCGGCCTTCTCGGGCTGGGAGGACCCGGGCGCGGCCTTCACGGCGATCACGCAGATCGGCACCGAGGCGGCCGTGCTGATCTACTTCCGCAAGGACATCGGGCGGATCATCTCGGCGTGGACGCGCTCCCTGACGAACAAGGCGCTGCGCAGCGACCCCGACGCCCGGATGGGCTGGCTGGTCATCGTCGGCTCGATCCCGATCGGTGTGCTCGGCGTGACGCTGAAGGACCAGATCGAGGGCCCGTTCCGCGATCTGCGGATCACCGCGACGATGCTGATCGTCATGGGCATCGTCCTGGGCGTCGCCGACCGGCTCGCGGCGCGCGACGAGAGCGGCGGCAAGCACCGCGCGCCCAAGCAGCGCAAGGCCCTCGAGGACCTGGGTGTACGGGACGGCCTGATCTACGGCGTCTGCCAGGCCATGGCGCTCATCCCGGGCGTCTCGCGCTCCGGCGCCACCATCAGCGGTGGTCTGTTCATGGGCTACAAGCGTGAGGCCGCGGCCCGCTACTCCTTCCTGCTCGCCATCCCCGCCGTGCTCGCCTCCGGCGTGTTCGAGCTGAAGGACGCCACGGAGGGCGGCCACGTCTCGTGGGGTCCCACGATCTTCGCGACGATCATCGCCTTCGGCGTGGGATACGCGGTGATCGCATGGTTCATGAAGTTCATCTCCACCAAGAGCTTCATGCCGTTCGTCTACTACCGCATCGTGCTCGGCATCGTCATCATCGCCCTGGTCGGCATGGGTGCCCTGAGCCCGCACGCCGCCGAGTCGGCGGGCTGAGTGCGGAGGCCTGTGACCCCGGTCTCGTGACCAACCGCATAGCCGTGGGGTAGCCGTCCGGTAGCGGGCTGTCAGTGGCTGCCCCTAGGCTTGTCCGCATGTCCCCCGATTTCGTGACCCCTGGTTCCGTGCGTTCCGCTGCCGAGGTCAACGAGGAGATCCGTGCGCTGTGGCAGCGCACGGGCGGCACTCTGTCGGCCGAGGAGCGCGCGGAGTACGAGCTTCTCGTCGTCGAATGGGCCGCCGCACTCCGAGGCGGCGTCGTCAAGGCGGCCTGAGCGGCTCCGCAGTCCCTTTTCCGACTCGTACCGCGCCCTCTCCGGCCCTACCCACCCTCTCTGGCGTACGCCAGACTCTGGCCGTACCGCACGCTCTACGCGCACAGCCGCGCCAGCACCTCGTCGTCGACGGCGAAAGGCCGCTCCTCGGGCAACAGCCCCGCGGCCGACTCCAGTCGACCCGCCCGTACCAGGTCATGGATCTCCGTGGCGAGCGGCGTGACGTCCTCGATGCCGACGATCCACTCGTCCGCGTACCGCGCGGCCGCCTCCCCCGCGAGCCCCAGCTGGAGCGACCGGTGGGGCAGCGGGCCGACGCGCAGATTCCGTTCCGGGTCCCACTGCACCCGCGCGGGCGCCTGCCTCAACTGCCGCTTCCAGGAGGCCTGGTCGCCGTGCAGGGCGGGGACGTGATGGGACAGGCAGGCGTTGCGCAGGGCCCAGAGGAAGCCCTCGCGGTCGATCTCGATCGCCAGGACGGTCTCCTGGCCCTCCTTGGTGCCCCAGCCGCAGCGGTACATCATCCACAGGAACGAGGGCTTGATCCAGGTCATGCGCTCCCGCTTCCAGGAGGCCGGGAAGCGGCCGTTGCGGGCGGCAGGGCCGCCGATCTCCGGGCGGTAGGCCTGGTAGACGGTGATCGTGGACTCGGTGTGGCGGGCCCTCACCTGGTACTTCGGTTCGTGTCGTTCGTTCACGAGGGACAGGCTCGGCCCCGGCGCCCCTCGGCGGCCACCGAATATCGGGCCCGCACGGCTCTTGGCCCGGTCCCCGCCATGGCCAACACTGAGTCGATGACGCAGCGCGTGGAACTCGCCACCGTGAGAGACCGGCTGGCCGTCGACGGACTGATCACCGACTACGCGGTGGCGGTCGACGACGGTGACTGGGAGGCATACCGAGGGCTGTTCGCCCCTCGCGGGCGGGCGGACTACCGCTCGGCCGGCGGCATCGAGGGAGAGGCCCGGGCGGTCGCCGCCTGGCTCGCGGAGAGTCTGGAGCTGTTCCCGGTGCGGCAGCATCTGATCGTCAACCGGCGGGTGCGCTTCGGGATCCGGGAGCAGGACACCGGCGACACGGCCCAGGTCCAGGCCGACTACGTCAACCCCATGGCCACCGCCGGACCCGCTCCCGACTTCGTGTGCGGCGGCCGGTACGCCTTCGCGGCGCTGCGCACGGCCGACGGCTGGCGGCTGAGCGAGGTGGTCGTACGGGAGAAGTGGCGGCGCCTTCCCGAGCCGAGGAGCGCACCTGCGGCCACCTGACCCGGCTCGGAGGGAGCGGCGGCGCCTTCCCGGGCCGGACAAGGCACCTGTGGTCAACTGACCAGGCGTCCTGTGTCCTAGATCGTCCGCAGAGCGCACACTGGAGGCACCCGCGGGTAGGAGGCGCCTATGAAGACGCTCGGCCACTGGCTCGCCTCCCCCTGGCGCCGCTCGGCCGCCGCGGCGGTCGCGGGCGCGCTCCCCGTCCTCGCCTTCCCCGCACCGTCTTTGTGGTGGTGCGCCTGCGTCGCCCTGGTTCCCTGGCTCCTGCTGCTGCGCACCGCGCCGACCGGGAAGCGTGCGGCATACGACGGCTGGTGCGGCGGCTTCGGCTTCATGCTGGCCATGCACCACTGGCTGCTGCCGAGCCTGAACGTGTTCACCTTCGTCATCGCCGCCCTCCTCGGCGCCCTGTGGGCCCCGTGGGGCCGGCTGGTACACCACCTCCTGGGCTGCCTGCCCTCCGGCAGGCGGGTCGCGGTGGCACTGCTGGTGCTGCCCTCGGGCTGGCTGGCCATCGAGCTGGTGCGCTCCTGGCAGGGGCTCGGCGGCCCCTGGGGCATGCTCGGCAGCAGCCAGTGGCGGGCCGAGCCCACGCTGCGGCTCGCCTCGGTCGGCGGGGTGTGGCTGCTCAGCTACCTGCTCGTGGCCGTCAACGTGGCGGTCACCGTTCTGGTCGCGGTTCGCCGGGCCCGGGTGCCCGCCGTGGCCGGTCTGGTGGCCACGGCCGCGGCCACCTCCGCCGCCTGGGCGTTCTCACCCCGCCCCGCCGTCGACGGCCACGTCAGGATCGCGGTCGTGCAGCCGGGTGTCATCGCCGGCCCCGACGGCCGGTTCGACCGCGAGGAGCAGCTCACCCGCCGGCTCGCCGGGCAGGACCTCGACCTGATCGTCTGGGGCGAGAGCAGCGTCGGTTACGACCTCGGGGACCGGCCCGACCTCGCCCGGCGGCTCGCGGCCCTCTCCCGTGCGACGGGTGCAGACATCCTCGTCAACGTGGACGCCCGGCGCTCCGACAAGCCCGGCATCTACAAGAGCTCGGTCCTGGTCGGGCCCGACGGCCTGACCGGCGAGCGCTACGACAAGATGCGGCTCGTGCCCTTCGGCGAGTACATCCCGGCCCGCTCCCTGCTCGGCTGGGCCACCTCGGTGGGCAAGGCCGCGGGCGAGGACCGAAGGCGTGGCTCGCAGCCGATCGTGATGAACGTCGGCGACGATCTGCGCGTCGGCCCGCTGGTGTGCTTCGAGACCGCCTTCCCGGACATGACCCGCCACCTCACCCGGGAGGGCGCCGACGTGCTGATCGGGCAGTCGTCGACGTCCACGTTCCAGCACAGCTGGGCACCCGAGCAGCACGCGTCGCTGGCCGCGCTGCGGGCCGCCGAGACCGGCCGCCCCATGGTGCACGCGACCCTGACCGGCGTCTCCGCCGTCTACGGCCCGGACGGACAGCGCGTCGGATCATGGCTCGGCACGGACGCCTCCGCCGCGCGGGTCTACGACCTTCCCCTCGCCCACGGCATCACGCCCTACGTCCGCCACGGAGACTGGACCGTGCACGCGGCGATGGTGATCCTCGCCCTGTGGGCCGCCGGCGAGGGCGGACGAGCCCTGCGGATCAGGCGGCCCGTTCCTGAACCGCGCGTACGACCCGCTCGCACAGTTCATGGGTCTCCAGCGCGTCCCGGGCGCTGAGCACCTTGCCCGCCCGGACCGCGTCGAGGAACGCCAGCACCGCCTGCTCGATCCCGCGCTGCCGGGCCACCGGCACCCAGTCGCCGCGTCGCCGCACGGTCGGCTGCCCCTTGTGGTCGACGACCTCGGCGAGGTTGACCACCTGCCTTTTGGTGTCCTGCCCGGACACCTCGAGCACCTCCTCGGCGGAACCGCTGAGCCGGTTCATCACGCCGAGGGCGGTGAAGCCGTCCCCGGCGAGCTGGAGCACCAGGTGGTGCAGCAGCCCGTCGCGGACCCGGGCGCGCACGGTCACGTCGTCGATCTCGCCGGGCACCAGGAAGCGCAGGGTGTCGACGACGTGGATGAAGTCGTCGAGGATCATCGCGCGGGGCTCCTCCGGCAGCCCGATGCGGTTCTTCTGCATGAGGATGAGCTCGCGCGGATGGTCCGCGCACTGGGTGTAGCCCGGGGCGTGGCGCCGGTTGAAGCCGACGGCGAGGCTCACGTCCCGCTCCTCGGCGAGCGCCACCAGCCGCGCGGAGTCCTCGAGTTCGTAGGCGAGCGGCTTGTCCACGTAGGCCGGCACGCCCGCCTGGAGGAGCTGCGTCACGATCTCCGGGTGCACGAGCGTGGGGGCGTGCACGAAGGCCGCGTCGAGGCCGGCCGCGAGCAGCGAGTCGAGCGTGGCGTGCCGCCGCTCCCGTGGGATGTGGAGGCTCTCGGCGACCCGGTCGAGCGTGGCGGGCGTGCGGGTCTGCAGGTGCAGTTCGACACCGGGCTGGAGGGCGAGGACCGGGAGGTAGGCCTTCTGCGCGATGTCGCCGAGTCCGATGCAGCCGACCTTCACGGGGTGCTCTCCTCTAACCGTTGCCTGCCGGGGTCTGCTCGGAGCATACGGCGTCCGTCTGCGGGGGCCGCCAGTCGGCGATGCCGTCGAAGCTGCGCAGGAACAGGGCGGTTCCGGCCGGCGACAGCAGCCTCATGGCCGTATCGCGTACGGCGAGACCGGCCCGGCTGTTCATCAGACTGAGGCGGGACGCCTTCACGGCCTTGCGGGCGATGGCGGTCGTGCGGGGGCGCCGGGCGGCGGTGTAGGCGGCGAGGTCGTCGCAGTGGTGGGCGAGGACGACGGCGTCCTCGATGGCCTGGTTGCCGCCCTGCCCGAGACTCGGCGGCATTGCGTGCGCGGCGTCGCCGAGCAACGCGACCCGGCCGTGGTGATAGGCGGGCAGGGGGTCGGCGATGTGGTGCACGTCGTGGCGCAGCACGTCCTCGGGGCGGACGGCGGCGAGCACGGCGGGGATGGGGTCGTGCCAGTCGCCGAAGAGGCGCAGCAGCTCCGACTTCTCGTCGTCGGGCGCCCGTCGGCCGGCGGGGGTCGTTGCGCCGGCGTAGGCGTAGACGCGGCCGTCCTTCAGCGGGTGGGTGCCCCAGATGCGGCCCGGGCCCCATGTCTCGTGCGAGGCGAAATGGGCTCCGGGCACGGGGATCACGACCCGCCAGGTCGTCCAGCCGGAGTAGACGGCGCCCGGGTGGTGCGGGAAGAGCGTTCCGCGCACGGCCGACCGGATCCCGTCCGCGCCGACCACCAGGTCGGCCGCGAGTTCGCCGTCCGCGGTCACGACGCGGGCCGCCCGGTCGGGACCTCCGCTGTCGACGAGGGTCGCGGCGGCGTCCGTCCGGACGGCTCCCGCGGGGAGCAGCGCGGCCAGGCGCTCGATCAGGGTGGCGCGGTGCAGCAGCACGAGGGGCCCGCCGAAGCGCCGGGCCGCGGCCTCGGCGGAGGAGCGCGACAGCCACCGCCCCTTCGGGCTGCGCAGGCCTCCGTCCCCCGACCAGGCGGCGAGGCCGCGGATCTCGCCACCGAGGCCGATGACGTCCAGCGCGCGCAGGGAGTTGGGCGCGAGGGAGATCGCCGCCCCGACCGGGTCCAGCGAGCGGGCCCGCTCCAGCACGGTGACCCGCACGCCACGCTGGCTCAGGGCGACCGCAGCCGTCAGACCGCCGATCCCGCCGCCGATCACGACGGCATGCCCGGGCTGTCCCATGGCTCCTCCTTCAGAGACCGCATCGCTGACTACACCTGTAGTGACGCCTTCGACGTTACTACAGGTGTAGTCGGAGGGGTAGCGTGAACCTCATGCCCGCACGCACCGAAGGCCCCGCCCGCTCCGACCTCGTCGCCGACACCGCCCTCGCCCTGCTCGCCGAGCGCGGGATGCGCGGCCTGACGCACCGGGCGGTCGACGAGCTGGCCGGGCTCCCCCAGGGCTCCACGTCGAACCTCGCGCGGACCCGGCAGGCCCTGCTGGAGCTGGCGGTTCGGCGCCTGGCCGACCGCGAGGCCCGGGTGCTCGGCCTGCACGAGATGCCGGGCCCCGAGGCCGGTACCGACTCCCTGGCGGCCGCGCTGGCCCTGGCGACCCACCGGGCCCTGACGCGGCAGCGCGCACTCACCCTCGCCCGCTACGAACTGGCCCTGGAGGCGACGCGCCGCCCCGAGCTGCGGGCCTTCTTCGACGCCACGGGCGCCCGCTTCCGGGACCAACTCACCGCACTGGTCGTCGCCATGGGCTCGACGGATCCGGCCCGGCACACCCTCTCGCTGATCGCCTGGGCGGACGGACTGATGTTCAGCTGCGTGGCGGGGTCGTTCGGTGCCGAGGTGCCGAGCCTGGAGGAAGTGCACGCCGGCCTGCGGGAACTCCTGGCGGGGATGCTCGGGGACTGAAAATCTTGTGGTGCGGCGGGGGCGGCTCGGAAAGGATGCGTCCATGACGAACGAACGCCGAGAGCCCTCCACCTTCGCCGACGAGCGCACGATGCTGGAGGGCTGGCTGGACTACCACCGCCAGACCCTCGCCTGGAAGTGCGAGGGCCTGAGCGACGAACAGCTCAGGACCGCGGCCGTCGAGCCGTCCGACCTGTCCCTCCTGGGGCTGGTCCGGCACATGGCGGACGTGGAGCGGAGCTGGTTCCGCCGGGTGCTGACGGGCGAGGACGTGCAGCCGATCTACTGGAGCGACGAGAACCGGGACGGCGAGTTCCTTCTCACCGAGGCGGACACCTGGCAGGAGGCCCACGGCACCTGGCAGGCCGAGATCGAGACGGCCCGGCGCAACGCCGCCCGCTTCGGCCTCGACGACGTCACCGAGGGCAAGCACGGACGCACCGGCGAGCGGTTCAACCTGCGCTGGCTCTACACCCACATGATCGAGGAGTACGCGCGGCACAACGGCCACGCCGACCTGCTCCGCGAGCGCATCGACGGCGCGACCGGCGACTGACCCACCGCCGCCGCACACGTCGCCGCCGTCACGGCATCACCGCACGCCGGCATCGCCGGACGAAACCCAACATCACTGGACGTCACCCCTGTCACACGAGAGCCCTCCGTACGGGGCACGAGATCACCCGTGCGGGGCAACATCCGCCTGTCCGCCGCCCCAACGCGGGATGGACGCACCAGAGTTGCCCGGGTGCATCGAACGACGACCACAGCGACGCTCCTGGTGACCGTGGCGGTCTCGGCCCTCTCCGGCTGTACGACGGTCCCGCGTTCCGGCGCGCCGGGGCCCTCGGCGGCACCGTCCCGGCCCTCGGCGCCGGAGCCGGAGGGCGCGGCGGAGACCCCGATCGTGCAGGCACCGGCCCGGGAGGCCCTGCTGCTCATCGAAGAGGCGTCCCGCAGTCCGGAGGCGGCCGCGCCGGCGCCCCGCCCGGCCGCTCCCCCGGCGTCCTCGCGGCACTCCGGGGCACCACAGCCCGGGCACCACGACGTCCGTCCGCGCCCCGCCCGCCCGGAACGCCCCGAGCCCGCGCCGCGACGCCCCCAGCGGTCCGACGTCCGCGACGCGTCGGAGGCGGTACGCCGGGACATCGAGAAGAGCGTCCCGAGCGACAACGCGGACGTGTGCGCACTGGGCCGGCGCTACGGGGGATGGCGGGCGGACAGTCCGGAGGCGACGATCTGCCGTGACGCGTACGGGCGTTGACCCCGCCGCGTCAGGGCCGCTGCCGGGGCGGCGTCCACGCCCCGGGGCCGCCGCCCTCCCCCAATCGGGACTCCAGCCGTCCGATGGCCGCCCACACGCTCTCGGCATAGCCGTCGTCGGTGAGCGCGAGGGCGGCTTCGCGGGCCCACCGCAGGTGTGTGCGGGCGGCGTCGCCGCGCCCCAGTCTGACGTAGTCGTCGGCCAGGTTCAGATGCAGGGAGGGGTAGAGCGCGGCCACCGCCGTCACCGCGAGGGCCTCCTCCCCGGCCTCGTCGGCGGCGGTCAACGCGCGCAGATCCCAGGCCAGTTCGTCCGCCGGGTCGTCCTGCGTGTCGGCGAGGTAGTGGGCGAGAGTGCAGCGGTGCAGCGGGTGTCCGTGCTCGCCGATCTCCGCCCACAGACCGAGGAGCCGGTGCCGTGCCTCTTCCCGGTCCCCCGCGTGGTGCAGCATGACCACCTGACCGATCCGGGTCAGCACGGCATCGGGCGCCGCCTGCTCCTGTCGCTCCGCCACGACGCCCTCCGCGCACTCGCCGGCTGTTCCCGCCGACGCTAACCGCAGGCGGGGGCGATCCGGCTCAGGCGGCTCCGCACACCACCGGCCCCGTCACGGCACGCTCCACGGCCACGGCCACGGCCACGGACACCCTCGACCCCCGCACGGCACAGCCCGCGCCGTCGGACACCCCCGAGCCCGTCACCGCACGCCCCGGGACCGGCAGGCCTCAGCCCAGGTTCGGGATCGTCCAATCGATCGGCGTGTGGCCCTGCGCCGCCACGGCCTCGTTGATCTGCGTGAAGGGGCGCGAGCCGAAGAACTTCTTCGCCGACAGGGGCGAGGGATGGGCGCCCTTGACCACGATGTGCCGGGACTGGTCGATCAGCGGAAGCTTCTTCTGCGCGTAGTTGCCCCACAGCACGAAGACCGCCGGGTCGGGGCGCTCGGCCACGGCGCGGATCACGGCGTCCGTGAACTTCTCCCAGCCACGGCCCTTGTGCGAGTTGGCCTCGCCGCCGCGGACCGTGAGGACCGCGTTGAGCAGCAGCACGCCCTGCTCGGCCCACGGCATCAGGTAGCCGTTGTCCGGGATCGGCGTGCCCAGCTCCTGGTGCATCTCCTTGTAGATGTTGCGCAGGGACGGCGGGATCCGCACGCCCGGCCGGACCGAGAAGCACAGCCCGTGCCCCTGCCCTTCACCGTGGTACGGGTCCTGACCGAGGATCAGGACCTTGACCCCGTCGTACGGCGTGGCGTCCAGAGCCGCGAAGACCTCCTCGCGCGGCGGGTGGACGGGACCCTTCGCCCGCTCCTCCTCGACGAACTCCGTCAGCTCCTTGAACCAGGGCTGCTGCAGCTCGTCGCCCAGAACCCCGCGCCAGGACTCGGGCAGCATGGCGGTGTCGGTCACGTCAACGTCCTCACGATGTGCGGTCACTTCCAGGCCTCAGAACCTACAGGCGACCACTGACAACGCGCCCGGGAAGGCGGGTGCCGAACCGCCTACCAGGCGGTCTTGCGGTGCAGCTCCCACATCATCATGATCGTCGACGGGTCCATGGCCCGCTCGGCGCCCGAGACGTCCCGGCTGGCCGCCACGTACTGCCGGCCCTGCCACAGCGGCAGCAGCCGCGCGTCGTCCACGAGGATCTGCTGGGCCTCCTCGAACTCCTTCACCACGTTCGCGCGGTCGCTCTCCCGGCGCGAGCGGGGCAGCAGGTCGCCGGTGATCTCGGGCGCCGGGTAAGGCGTGCCGAGGGCGTTCTGGTCACCGACGAACGGCGCGATGAAGTTCTCGGCGTCCGGGAAGTCGGGGAACCAGCCGCGCCCGAAGACCGGGTACTCGCCCTTCCGGTAGCCCTCGACGTACGTCTTCCACGGCCGGCTCTTCAGGCTGATCGTGAACAGGCCGGAGGCCTCGAGCTGGCGCTTCAGCTCCTTGAACTCCCCTGCAGTCTCGGAGCCGTAGCGGTCGCTGGTGTACCAGAGGGTGAGCGGGACGCGCTGGTTGATGCCCGCTTCGGTGAGGATCTTGCGGGCCTTGGCGACGTCGGGGTCGCCGTAGTCGTCGAAGAAGCCCGTGGTGTGACCCGTGAGGCCCTTGGGGACCATGGAGTACAGCGGGTCGACGGTGTCCTTGTAGACCTTGTGGGCGATCGCCGCCCGGTCGACGACCTGCGCGATGGCCTGGCGCACCGCCTTCTTGTTGGCCCAGGAGTCCTTCGGGTTGAACACCAGGTAGTTGATGTCGGTGCCGGTGCCCTCGACGAGCTGGATCTCCTCGTCCTTCGAGGACTTGCTCTGGAGCTCGACGACGTCACCCGCCGCCAGACCGCGGTAGGTCACGTCGATCTTCTTGTCCCGCAGCGCCGTCACCATGGCGTCGGAGTCCTGGAAGTAGCGGACGGTCACCGCGTCGTTCCGGCGCTCCGCGTAGCCCTTGTAGGAGTCGTTGCGCACGAGGACGGCCTCTTTGCCGTCGTCGTACGAGTCGAGGGTGTACGGCCCGGACCCGACCACGTCGGCGCCCTTGCGCAGGCTGTCGTCCGGGTAGGCGTCCGGGGACACGATCGACATGGCGGGGGTGGCGAGCACGAACGGGAAGGTCGAGTCGGGCTTGTTGAGGTGGAAGATCACCTCACGCTCGTTGGGTGCCTGGACCCGTTCGAGGCTGCCCAGGAGACCGGCGGGGCCGCCGTTGACGTTGATCTTGCGGATCCGGTCGAACGAGTACTTCACGGCCCGGGCGTCGAGCGCGTCGCCGTTGGAGAACTTCAGGCCCTCGCGCAGCTCGCAGCGGTAGACCTGGTTCGAGGAGTCGCTGAAGCCGCAGCTCTCGGCGGCGTCCGGCTGAGGCGTGCTCGCGCCCGTCGGATAGCTCAGGAGTGTCTGGTAGATGTTCCGGAACAGCTCCCAGGAGCTGTCCCACGACGCGGCAGGGTCGAGCGTGCTGGGCGCGCTGGTGGTGCCCACGACGATCGGTCCTTCGTCCTCCGGAGTGTCGGACGACAGCACGCCGCATCCGGCGAGCAGGGCCGATATGGACGCGATGGCCGCCACCCGCCGCAGGCATCGGTTCCGCTTGAACACGCGCACGCTCCTCGATCTGCCATACCAAGGGTCGGCAGACCATACCGCAGTGCCGCGCCGCCTGCCCCTCCCCGTCCATGACCTCTTGATCGATAAACCTTTGACGACGTTGTCACCGCACTTTGCGGTGTTTTTACGCCCGCACGGGCGCCGTTCGTGTCGACGGCGCCCGTGCGGGCCGCGTGCGCGGTCCTCGTCAGCCGGTTCCGGCGTTGAGGAAGATGCCGCCGTCGACGACGAGCGTCTGGCCGGTGACCCAGTCGGACTGCCCGGAGGTGAGGAAGGCGGCCGCGCCCCCGATGTCGGAGGGCACGCCGAGCCGGCCGAGCGGGTAGGCCGCCGCGGCCTCCTCCTCCCGGCCCTCGTACAGGGCCTGGGCGAACTTGGTCTTCACGACGGCCGGGGCGATCGCGTTGACCCGCACCTTGGGTGCGAACTCGTGCGCGAGCTGCACGGTGAGGTTGATCATCGCGGCCTTGCTGACGCCGTAGGCGCCGATGAACGGCGAGGGCGACAGGCCCGCGACGGAGGCGATGTTGACGATCGCGCCGCCGTTGTCCTTCTGCCAGGCGTGCCAGGTCCGCTGGGCGAAGCCGAGCGCCGAGACGACGTTGGTCTCGAACACCTTGCGGGCGACGTTCAGGTCCAGGTCGGCGATCGGGCCGAACACCGGGTTGGTGCCGGCGTTGTTGACCAGGTAGTCGACGCGGCCGAAGGCCTCCATCGTGCGCTCGACGGCGACGGCCTGGTGGGCCTCGTCGTGCGCCTTGCCCGCCACGTAGACGGCGCGGTCGGCGCCGAGCTGCTCGACGGCCTCCTTGAGTGCGTCCTCGTTGCGGCCGGTGATGCACACGCGGTCGCCGCGCGCGACGAGGGCCTCGGCCACGCCGTAGCCGATGCCGCGGCTGGCGCCCGTGACGAGGGCGACCTTGCCGGAGAGTTCCACGGAAGTCATGTTCTTCGTCCTCTAGTCGAGCGGTCCGCCGGCCACGTACAGCACCTGGCCGGAGACGAATCCGGCCGCCTCGCCGGTGAAGAAGGCGATGGCGTTGGCGATGTCCTCCGGCTCACCGACCCGGGCCACCGGGATCTGGGTGGCGGCGGCGGCCTTGAAGTCCTCGAAGCCCATGCCGACGCGGTCGGCGGTGGCCTTGGTCATCTCGGTCGCGATGAAGCCGGGGGCGACGGAGTTGGCGGTGACGCCGAACTTTCCGAGCTCCTTGGCGAGGGTCTTGGTGAAGCCCTGCAGACCCGCCTTGGCGGCCGAGTAGTTCACCTGGCCGCGGTTGCCGAGCGCGGACGACGAGGACAGGTTGACGATCCGGCCGAAGCCCGCGTCCACCATGTGCTTCTGGCAGGCCTTGGACATCAGGAAGGCGCCGCGCAGGTGCACGTTCATGACGGTGTCCCAGTCGGAGACGCTCATCTTGAACAGCAGGTTGTCGCGCAGCACGCCCGCGTTGTTGACCAGGATCACCGGGGCGCCGAGCTCCTCGGCGATCCGCGCGATGGCCGCCTCGACCTGTGCCTCGTCGGAGACGTCGCAACCGACGGCGATGGCCTTGCCGCCGGCGGCGGTGATCTTCTCGACGGTGTCCTTGCAGGCCGCCTCGTCGAGGTCGAGCACGGCGACCGCGCGGCCCTCGGCGGCCAGTCGTACGGCGGTGGCGGCACCGATGCCGCGCGCGGCACCGGTCACGACGGCAACCCGCTGCTCAGTGGTGGACATGACTGCTACTCCTCAGGTGAGCGACCGCTTAGTACCTTCAGTGGGTGTGACGCTAGAAGCCCTGGCACGCGGTGTCAACGGCCGGGGGCGGCATGTGATCCATCACCCGGGCCCGCCTGGGCCCGCGGCGCCCCCGGGGACACCCGATCGGCCCATGGCGGCGCGCCGCCGCGCCCCTCGGCGCCTAGCGTCGGAGCGCGAGCCACCCATGACCGGAAGGGAGGCGCTCCATGCGCCGTCGCACCGGTGTCACGGGCGCGCTGTTCGCGATCGCCGCGATCGTGCCCATGGCCGACCCCGCTCACGCCCGGCAGGACCTGGACTGCCGGGACTTCGCCTTCCAGGAGGACGCGCAGGCCGTCTTCGACGCGGACCCGAGCGACCCCAACAGGCTGGACGAGGACCAGGGCCCCGACGACGGCGTCGCCTGCGAGGCACTGGCCCGCCGCGGGATCATCAACCCCACGACGTCGCCCATCTCGCCCAGCCCCCTCACCAGTCCGTCCGTGAGTCCCTCGATCAGTACCTCCGCTCCCGTCACCATCACTCCCACCAGCCCCCCGAGCCAAGGTGTGCGGGGCGGGCTCGGGGGCGCGGTGGCCTCGGGGCCGAGCGACTGGGACCTCGCGATCGGCCTGACCTTCGCCGTGGGTGCCACTCTCGCCGCCGGCTACGTGGTGAGGCGCCGCCGGCGCTGACGGCCGGGTGTCCGTCACCTCACCAGCAGGTCCAGCAACCGCTCGGTCTCCGCCGCCGGGTCCGTGGTCAGGCCGGTGTGCACCGGACCTGGCTGGACGATCGTGGAGCGGGGTGCGACGAGCCAGCGGAAACGGCGGCCCGGGTCGTCGGAGGCCGCCTGCCCGGCCGCGCTCCCACCCGTGCACAGGCCCTCCACGGCCGCCAGGGCGGCTCGGACCCCGGCCACGTCGGCCAGGGGGTCGAGGGCCAGCAGGCGGGTCTCGTCGAGGTGGGTGCGGGCACCGACGTAGGCCTCGGCGCGGCAGTAGACCAGGATCCCGGCGTTGATGCATTCGCCGCGTTCCACGCGCGGGACGACGCGCAGCAGGGCGTACTCGTAGACGTGGCGGTCCCGTGGCCCGCCCCTGATGATGTGCCGGTCGTTCACTTCAGCCCCTGGATGCGGTCGTGGATGACGGCGGCCCGTGCCAGCAGCGGGCGCGCGTAGGCCTGCCTCAGATCGTCCGGCGCGGCGAAGCCGGGTTCGTCCGTGAGCCAGGTGTCCGGGATCTGCGCGGTGACCTCGGCGAGCAGATCCTCGGTGACCAGGGGCGCCAACTCGGCGGCGGCGGAGGCGACATCGGGCGCGAAGGACGCCAGCGCGTGGTCGGAGGCGTCGTACGGGCGGGCTGCGGAGGCCTGCACGCCGGGCCAGTTGTGGTGCCAGATCATCGTCGCGCCGTGGTCGACCAGCCACAGCTCGCCCCGCCACCTGAGCAGGTTGGGGTTGCGCCAGGACCGGTCGACGTTGTTGATCAGCGCGTCGAACCAGACCACGCGGCCGGCTTCCTCGGGGCTCACCGGGAACGCGAGCGGGTCGAAGCCGAGCGCGCCGGAGAGGAAGTCCATGCCGAGGTTGGTGCCGCCGCTGGACCGGAGCAGGCTCTGCACCTGCTCCTCCGGTTCACCCAGCCCCAAGTCGGGGTCGAGCTCCACGGTGACGAGGCGCGGCATGCGCAGCCCCAGCCGCCGGGCGAGTTCCCCGCACACCACCTCGGCGACGAGGGTCTTGCGGCCCTGTCCCGCGCCGGTGAACTTCAGGACGTAGGTGCCGAGGTCGTCCGCCTCGACCAGACCCGGCAGCGAACCGCCCTCGCGCAGGGGCGCGATGAAACGGGTCGCGATCACTTCCTTGAGCATCGCCCCAGGTTACTGACGTACCCGGCGGCCGTGGCGACGGCCTCGCGGGGAGGGCGGGCCGCAACCCGACAGCAAGCCGACAGCTCCGCTTTACCCGTCTCCTTCCCCGGACGGGTCAGGATTTCGGCAGGGTCTGAACAGCCGGTCCCCAGGGGCCGTACCTCTCGGCAGATCACGAACCCCCCGGAAGGAACGTCAGCATGACCAGCGAATCAGTTCAGCCGATGTCGGGACCGAACCGCCGCAGCGTCGTGGCGGCGGTCGGCGCGGCGGGGCTCACCGTGGCACTGACGGCGTGCGGTTCGGAGGACAAGGCGTCCGACCCGTCCACCGGGCAGGGTGCGAACGAAGGGGGCGGCTCGTCCGCCGGAGCGGGGGCCGGTGGCGCGGCGCTCGCGAAGACCGCCGAGATCCCCGAGGGCGGCGGCAAGATCTTCAAGGACGAGAAGGTCGTGGTCTCCCAGCCGACGGCGGGCGAGTTCAAGGCGTTCTCGACGATCTGCACCCATCGGCAGTGTCCGATGGTGGACCTCAAGGACGACATCATCTCCTGCACCTGCCACGGCAGCCAGTTCTCCGTCCTCGACGGCAGCGTGAAGCGCAAGCCGGCGGTCGAACCGCTCGAGGAGAAGCAGATCACGGTGAAGGGCGACTCGATCACACTCGCCTGACCCCACGCGGACGCTCCAGGCACGCCAGGACCTCGTCCGTGGTCGCGACCGTGGCGACCAGCGCGAGGGTGTGGCGGATCATCGCGGGGGTGTAGTCGGCGGGCACTCCCGCGATGGCGTCCGCCGGGACCACGACGGTGTAGCCGCGGTTCACGGCGTCGAACACGGCATTGGGGACGGCCACGTTGGCCGAGACCCCGGTGACGATCAGCGTGCGGCAGCCGAGGTTGCGCAGCAGGGGATCGACGTCGGTGCCCTGCAGGGGTGACAGCCCGTGCAGACGCCGTACGACGAGATCCTCCTCGGCGACCTCGATCGGAGCGGCCACCCGCACCGCCGGCGAACCGGTCAGCTGTTGCACGGGAAGTCGTGCGGCGGCGCGGAAGAGCCGGGCGTTGCGGCCTGCGCCGCGGCCGTCGGGGCGACGCTCTGCGACGGCGTGGACGACCTGGACGCCGCCGTCGTGGGCGGCCGCCACCAGACGGGCGACATTGGCGAGGACGCCGCCGGCGCGTGCCTGTTGGGCGAGTTCGGGCAGGGCGCTGTCGGCCCCGACGACGCCTTCCTGGCACTCGACGGTGAGCAGCACGGTGGTGCGCGGTTCGAGGAGTTCGCTGAGCGCTGTGTACGAGGGCACGGGTTTCCCCCTGTCACCGGCGGCAGGGCGGGCGAGCGTAGCGACCATTGCGTACGGAGGGAAGAGCACTCATCCTTTTCTGACGTGATGTCAGAGGATCTCCTCTGGCACGACGTGGGAGAAAGAGGGGGAGCATGACCGTCACGCAGCAGCGCAGGGGCCGGAAGATCATGATGACGCCGGGCGAGCTGGACGAGTTCCTGACCACTCAGCGCACCTGCCGGGTCGCCACGGTGTCGGCCGGCGGGGCGCCGCACGTGAGCACGCTGTGGTTCGCGTGGGACGGCACCTCGATGTGGCTGTACTCGGTCGTACGCAGCAAGCGGTGGACCGATCTGCGGCGCGATCCGCGGGTGGCGATCGTGGTCGACACCGGCGAGGAGTACGACGAGCTGCGCGGCGCCGAGCTGTCGGGCACCGTCGAGTTCGTGGGCGAGATACCTCGCACCGGTGAGCTGCGCGCCGAACTCGACGTCCCCGAGATGCTGTTCGCGCGGAAGAACTTCGGCCTGGAGGAGATGCCCCACGACGGCCGGCACGCCTGGATCAGGCTGAGGCCCGAGAAGATCGTCTCCTGGGACTTCCGCAAGCTGGCCGGGCAGTAGCCTCCCGCGCAACGTCAGCCGATCCGCTCCCCCGCCGCCCGCAGGGCCTTCACCGCCGCACGGATCGACGGACGGCGGTCCGCGTCCGCGCGCCAGACGACGTACACGTGCCGCCGGACCCGCTGCCGGAGGGGGACGGTCACCACACCGGCCGGCACGGGGTGGCGGCCGAGCAGCGGGGCGATGCACACCCCGAGGCCCGCGGCGACCAGGGCGAGCTGGGTGTGGGTCTCGGCGGCGCGATGGCCGACGATCGGCTCGACGCCCTTGGAGCGGAGCGTGAACATCAGCCACTCGTGGCAGAACTCGCCGTCGCCCCAGGTGATCCACTCGTCGTCGGCGAACTCTCCGAGGTCGACCTCCGCGCGCTCCGCGAGCCTGTGGTCCACCCGCAGGGCCACCTCGGCCGGGTCGTCCAGGATCGACGCCTTGACCAGGCCCTCGGGCAGCGCCATCGGCTTGTTGTACCAGTCGAGCACGACGGCGAGGTCGAGGTCGCCGCGCACGACTCCGGCGATGCCGTGCTCCGGCTCCAGCTCGCAGGAGCGCAGCCGCAGCGCGGGGTGCTGCTCGCGCAGCGCGGCCAGGGCGTGCGGGAACAGCCCTCGCGCGGCGGTCGGGAACGCCGACAGTCTGAGCTCGCCGACGACCTGCCCGCGCTGCGCCTCCAGGTCGGACTGGGCCAGTTCCACCTGGGACAGGATGCGCGCGGCGTGCTCCGCGAGCAGCCGGCCCGCGTCGGTGAGCCGCACGCCCCGGCCGTTCTTGGCGAGCAGCCGCTGACCGACCTCCCGCTCCAGCTTCGACAACTGCTGCGACACGGCGGACGTCGTGATGTGCAGACCCTCGGCCGCGCCGCTCACCGAGCCGTGCCGGGCGAGGGCGTCGAGGGTGCGCAGGCGCTCCAGATTCAACATGTAAGCAATGCTACGCAGTACCGGGTGCGAAATCTCGATTGTGCTACGAGGTTGCGGTGGCGCATCGTGGCTGCCATGAGCACCGTGACCACCCCCGCCGACCGGGCCGCCACCGCCCCTCCGGCACCGCCGCGCCGTCGCCCCGACTGGCGCCTCCGGTTCGCCGCCCTGTCCCTGATCTGGGGCTTCAGCTTCCTCCTCATCAAGGTGGGCACCGAGACCTACGCGCCGTTCCAGGTGACGCTCGGCCGGCTGGCGTTCGGCACCGCGGTGCTGGCCGCCGCCATGGCCGTGCGACGCGAGCGGCTGCCACGCGGGGCGCGCGTCTGGGGGCATCTGACGGTCGCCGCCTTCCTGCTCAACGCCCTGCCGTTCTCGCTCTTCGCGTATGCCGAGCTGACCATCCCGTCCGCCCTCGCGGGCATCTGCAACGCGACCTCGCCGCTGTGGGGCATGGCGCTGTCCCTGGTCGCCCTGTCGGAGGACCGACCGACCCGGGTGCGGGTGGCGGGGCTCGGGCTGGGCTTCCTCGGGGTCCTCACGGTGCTGGGCGCCTGGCAGGGCTTCGACGCTCTGGACGCCACCGGCACGGCACTGGCCCTGCTCGGCTCCCTCAGCTACCCGATCGGCTGGATCTACGTACGCCGCACCCTCGCCGGCACCGGCCACTCGCACCTGTCGATGACCGGCGCGCAACTGCTGCTCGCCACGGCCCAGCTGGCCGTCGTCACCCCGCTGGTCACGACCCTGCCGACCCGCTTCCCCGTCGTGCCGCTGCTGGCGGTCGCCGCCCTGGGCGCGCTGGGCACGGGCCTCGCGGTGCTCCTCCAGTACGGCCTGGTCGCCGAGGTCGGCCCGACGACCGCCCAGATGGTCACGTACTTCATCCCGGTCATCGCCACGGCCGCGGGCGTCGCGCTCCTCGGCGAGGGGCTCACCTGGTCGACGCCGGTCGGGGCGGTGATCGTGCTGACGGGGGCGGCACTCACCCAGATCCGGCCGAGGTCAGGTCCGGGACCTCGGCAGTAGCCGCAGGGCCCGGCCGTTCAGGCCGGTGTCGCAGCCGTGGCTCCGCACCCGCACCAGACCTGGCCGCTCAGGAGACTCGGCTCCGCCCGGGGCCCGTCCGCCCGGCCCCGCGGCTCAGCCGTGGCTCCGCGCAGGCCATGTCACCCGGTCCGACACACCCGAGGGGTGACTCCGCACAGCGCCCGGCCGCCCGGCCAGACGTCCCAGTCGGTGACTCCGCACGGCGCCCGGCCCGGCGTCCCGGTCGGTGACTCCGCAAGGCGCCCGGTCCGCCCTCTCAGTCGTAACTCCGCGCGGGGGCGGGCTCGAGGGCCGTGGCGATCGCTTCGGCCAGTTTCTCGATCTCGCCGTCGACGAGGGTCGAGACGGTGACCCGGACGCCGGGCGGCGCGTTCAGCCGGAAGCGGGCACCGGGAGCCACGGCCCAGCCGGCGTGCAGCAGCCGGGCGACGGCGGCGGTCTCGTCCGGCACCGGCACCCAGACGTTCATGCCGCTGCGCCCACGGGCCGCGACACCGCGCCGTTCGAGCGCCTTGATCAGCGCGTCCCGCCGCCGCCCGTACGACGCCGCCACCTCGGCCGTGTCCACCGCCCCGTCGGCCCACAGCCGCACCAGGGCCCGCTGCATCAGCCGGCTCACCCAGCCCGGGCCGAGCCGGTGCCGCCCGCGGACCCGGTCGACGGTGACGGCGTCCCCGGTGAGCACGGCGAGGCGCAGATCGGGGCCGTACGCCTTGGCGGCGGAGCGTACGAACGCCCAGTGCCGGGTGACTCCGGCCAGGGGGTGCAGGGGCAGGTCGACGATGCCGTGGCCGTGGTCGTCCTCGATCAGGACGGTCTCCGGATACGCCCGGAGCACGGCTCGCAGTGCACGCGCGCGTGCGGAGCTCACCGCCGCGCCGGTCGGGTTCTGCGCCCGGTCCGTGACGATCAGGGCCCGCGCCCCGGCCTCCAGCGCCCGGCGCACGTCCTGAGCGTACGGCCCGTCGTCGTCGACACCGACGGGTACGGTGCGCAGCCCGAGCGCGGGCACCAGGTCGAGGGTGCGGCCCCAGCCGGGATCCTCGACGGCGACGGTGTCACCGGGCTTGAGGTGGGCCGCCAGCACCCGTTCGACACCGTCCAGGGCGCCGGAGACCACGGCGAGCGGCCCGTCCGGCACGCCGTCGGCGTCGAGCCCGGCCCGCGCGATCCGGGCCAGCTCCGGTTCGACGGGGGTGTCGCCATAGAGCACGGGCGCCCGGTCGCCCTCGGCGGCGGCCGCCGCGAACGCGTCCGCGAGGGCCGGCAGCAGCGCCGGATCCGGATTGCCCTGCGCGACGTCCCGCACCCCGTCGGGGACGTCCACCCGGAAGTGCTCCCGTCCGGTCGTCGCCGGCGCGGGCCGCACCCGGCTGCCGCGCCGCCCCGCCGTCTCGATGACCCCACGCTCGCGCAGGGTCCGGTACGCCGCCGCGACAGTGTTGGGATTCACCCCCAACCGCTCCGCCAACTCCCGCATGGGAGGCAACAGTTGACCAGGCCGCAACTCACCTGCTCCCACCGCGCGCTCGATGCTCGCGGAAATGTCCGCTGCGCGACGCCCACTGATCCGATACTCTCCTAGCACAAAGACAAGTATGCACTAGTGCAATGGAGAGCGCCATGCAGGGGACCTCGCAGACGCCGTCGCAGCCCGACACCGCCTACACCCCGTCCGACCGCACCGTCCCCACCCGCTCCCCGGACCGGGCCTCGTACGACAGGGACCTGGTGCACGCGATACTCGACGAGGCCTACGTCTGCCACCTCGGGTTCGTCCGCGACGGGGCACCCGTCGTGCTGCCCACCCTGTACGCCAGAGTGGGCGAGCGGCTGTACGTGCACGGCTCGACGGGCTCGCGTCCGCTGCGGGCGGCCGGTCAGGCCGGCCCCGGCCTCCGGGTCTGCCTGACGGTCACCCACGTCGACGGTCTGGTCCTGGCCCGCTCGGCCTTCCACCACTCGATCAACTACCGCTCCGTGGTGGTGCACGGCGTCGCCCACGACGTGACGGACCGCGAGGAGAAGCTGCGGGCACTGGACGCGCTGGTCGACCACGTCGTGCCCGGCCGCTCCGCGGACTCCCGCCCCGCCGACAAGAAGGAACTGGCCGCCACGGCCGTGATCCGCCTGGACCTGGACGAGGTCTCCGCGAAGCTGCGCACCGGCGGCGTGAACGACGAGCCGGAGGACCTCGCCCTCCCCCACTGGGCCGGCGTCGTCCCGGTGCGGCGCACCTACGGCACCCCGCTGTCCGACCCCGCCCTGGCCCCGGGCACCGAGCTTCCCGACTACCTCACGGCCCTGTGATGTCGATCCACCCCTGGGACGCGCCGTGCGGCGACACCGAACGGCAACGGTGACCGGCCGCCGCGACGTCGGCCGGCTCGCGGTCAACGGCCCGCCGGGCGAACCGCCCCCGGTCGGAAGTGAGGGACGTACGGGTCAAGCCAAGCGCTCCTCCCTCCTCCGCGCGCCGCGCGCCTCCCCCACCGCCAGGCCTGCCACGGAGCCCAGCATCAGCAGGGTCCCGGCCAGCGTCGCCGTCGTGAGGTGCTCGCCCAGCAGGACGACGGCGAGCACCGCGGCGCCCACCGGTTCGAGCAGCATGATCACCGAGACGGTGGCGGACCGGACGACGGCCGCGCCCGCGAAGTAGAGGCCGTAGGCGAGTGCCGTGGGGACGGCGGCGACATAGAGCAGCAGGAGCACGAGCCGGCCGGGCTCCTCCGTGTGCGGCAACAGCCCCTCCGCCAGGGCGAACGGCAACAGGCACAGGCTCGTGACGGCGAAGGCCCCGGTGGTCGTCCCGGTGCCGTCACCGGCACCGTCGCGACCCCACCGGCGGGTGAGCAGCGTCATCACGCAGTACCCGGCCGCGGACAGCAGGGCGAGCAGCACACCCAGCGGGCGCACGGTCGTGCCGCCGCCCCCGAGGACGAGGACCGCGAGACCGGCGAGGGCGCTCAGGACGGCTGTGGCGCCGCCCCGGCCCAGTCGCTCGGCCAGGGTCAGCCGGGCGCCGAGCGCGATGAGGACGGGTCCCGCGCCCAGCGTGACGACGGTGGCCACGGCGAGGCCGGTGGCGGAGACGGCCGCGAAGTACGCGGTCTGGAAGACGGCGAGCCCGAGACCGGTGACCCCGGCCCGCAGCGCCCGGCGGCCGAGCGGCTGCCGCACGGGGTCCTGGGTGCTCGGCCGCAGCAGGCGCACGGCGAGCAGCAGCACCAGGCCGGTGGCGCAGCGCCAGAAGGAGAGGGCGACGGGCCCCATGTCACTGGCCCGGTAGACCAGGGAGGCGGCCGCGCCCGCGGTGCCCCATGCGACACCGGCGACGATCAGATATAGGAGGCCTCGCCCGACGGGCAGGCCGGAGGCAGTGTTCGACACGTGTTCTCTCCGCAGACGCGCACGGCATGCCGCGCCCGCGTCGGGCGGCGGCCGGGTGCGCGGAAGTTCGGGAAGGGCCCCGGATCAGTCGTGATCAGCGGGGTCCGCGGACTTCGTCTGCGGGCAGCACCGTTCTGCGCGGCGGCTCATCGCCGGGCGCGGTTTCCGGAGGGCCCGCCTCAGGCGGCCGGAGGCGGAAGAACGAGTGCGTTCGAAGGCATGATCGACACCTTAGGTGCCGGTCCCGCGCCTGGACAACTCCCTTTCCGGGCCGCCGCTCGCCACCGGCTGCCCGGATCCCTTGGAAGGCGCCGAGGACTGCGCGATGAACGCGCCCACCAGCACGATCGCTCCGCCGGCGATCTGCGGCGCCGAGAGGTGCTCGCCGAGCAGGACCCAGGCCAGGACGGTGGCGATGACCGCCTCGAGACAAGCCACGACCCCGGCGACCTGCGGGGAGAGCCGGCGCACGGAGACCACACCGGTGACGTAGGCGACGACCGTGGCGACCAGGACGATCCAGGCCAGCAGCACCACGGCGGCGACAGGCCTGCCGTTCATGCTCGCGGTACCCCCGAGCACCGACCAGTCCATGGTCCAGGGCCGGGCGACGACGGTCAGCACGGCCGCGCCGGCCAGCAGCCCGTAGGCGATGACACCGAGCGGGGCGGGCGCCTCGTCACCGGCGTCGCTGCCCTGGTCGGACAGGACGAAGTAGCCGACCTGGCAGCAGGCCGCGCCGAGCGCGAGCAGCAGTCCCAGCGCGTCGAACCCGAGACCCGACCACACCTCCACGACACAGGCGAGTCCGCCCACCGCGAGCACGACACCGACGGCCGCGGAACGCGTGACGGGCCGCTTCTGCACGAACCGCACCCAGCCCAGCACCAGCGCGGGCGCCAGGTACTCGATGAGCAGCGCCACCCCGACGGGGATCCTGGAGAGCGCCGCGAAGTAGCAGGCCTGGACGCCCGCGACGGCCAGCAGCCCGAACCCGGCGAGCAGCCCGGGGCGCCTGCGCACCAGCGCGCGGTGACGCACGGCGAGCGGCAGCATGACCAGGGCAGCCCCGGCCACCCGCAGCCACACCACGTGCAGCGGGTCCAGACCCGCCTCGATCAGCGGTTTGGCGGCGACACCGGATCCGCCGAAGGCCACCGCGGACAGGAGGGCGAGTCCGAGCCCCACGCCCCTGCCGCGCCCGCTCACGCTGCTGTCAGTGGTACGCACCGGCACATGATGACAGGCCGTGACAGGAGCGTCATCCCTCATGACACCTGTCTCACAGCCTGGACGGGACGGCCGGCCCCGCGCCGCGGCGCTCAGTGGGCGGCTTCGCCGCACTCCTCGGCGACGCAGGACCGGCCGTCGAGCCGGGTGAGCACCTCGCCCGGGTCGATGCCGGCCCGCCCGAGCACCTCGACCGCACGCGCCTGGGGGTCGACGACGATCGCCGCGAGCAGGTCGGTGCCACGGGCCGGTCCGCCGCGCTCGGCGGCACGCACGCAGGCGTACTCCATGCACGCGGCGGCGAGCGGGGAGAAACCCGCCGCCCCCGTCACCACGGGGACGGCGCCGGAGTCCTCGACCCCGCTCTGCCAGCGCAAGCCGTACCCGATGCTGCGCTGGACGAGGTAGCCGAGCAGGCGCGCGATCTGCGGCCCCTCGCCGAAGGCGGCACGCACCTCGGCGTCCGACTCCAGCAGTGAGTGGAGCAGATGGGCGGTGTCGATCTGCCGGTCGCCGTCCCGGACGGCCCGGCGCCTGGCACCGCCGACCACCGACGCCAGCTCGTCACTGAGCCTGGCATCGTTGTCCACGCGCTGAATGCCGTGCTCATGGGCCGGCGGCCGGGGGGTACGGGGTTGCACATCCCCTACCCCATCAGCCCCGTGGGGCCGCGTCATCCACGGTACGAAGCATTCTCGCGTCCCACGGGAAGTGGACTCCGCGGCCGCAATCTCCTCCTTACGGAGGAGATCAGGCAGATTCGGGTGGAGACCGCCCCCGTCGCGGCAGGTCTGACAGTTCGTCAGTATTGAACATTGCGGCCGCCGCGGCTACGTTCCGCGCACCCAGCCCGTTACGGAGAGGTGGTCGCATGGCCGAAGTCAGCGCTCAGGCCCGGATCGGGGCGCCGGCCGGCACGGTGTGGGCGAAGCTCACCGACTGGTCCGCGTACGGCGAATGGAACGCGACCCACACGAGCTTCCCGGCGGGCGGCCCGGAGCCCCTGCGAGTGGGCGCGACGTTCCAGGAGAACATGCGGCTGATGAACTTCCCGGCCGAAGTGGCGTGGACCGTGGAGGAACTGGAACCGGCGCGGGTGCTCGCCATCCGCGGCAAGGGCCCGATGGCGGTGACCGTCGCGACGCGCTACACACTGACGCCCGACGGCGATGCCACGACGGTCCGCATCGACGGCGAGTTCACGGGCGCGACGGTGTCCTTGATGGCGGGCAAGCTCAAGGACTCGGCCACGGCAGCCCTGCACGAGTCGCTGCGCAAGCTGGACCGGCTGGTGACCTGACACCCCGGCAAAGCGAGGCGCCCCCGGACCACTCCGGAGGCGCCTCGTGTCCTCTGCTGTTCAGTCCTCGTCGGCGAGGATCAGATACAGCTTCTTGCGGGCCTCGTTGATGACGCCGAGGGCCTTTTCCCGCTGCTCCTTGCTGCCGGTCTTCCAGACCTGGCCGAAGGCTTCCATCAGGCCGAAGCCGGCCTGGCGGATCTCACCGAGAGCCTCCCAGTCGACCCCGCGGGAGGCTTCCTCCCAGGGAGCCTCGGGCCCCTCCTCGGCGGCGTCGCGGCCCGCCCCGGTGAGCGAGAACAGCTTCTTGCCACCCTCGGAGGCACTGGCGATCAGCCCCTCGTCCTCCAGCAACTGGAGGGTGGGGTACACCGAGCCGGGGCTGGGCTTCCACGCCCCGCCGCTGCGCTCGGCGATCTCCTGGATCATCTCGTAGCCGTGCATCGGCCGGTCCTTGAGCAGAGCCAGGATCGAGGCGCGCACGTCACCTCGCCGCGCCCTTCCCCTGGGCCCGCCACGCCCTCGGCCGCCCCAGGGGCCAGGACCGAAGCCCGGTCCACCGGGCCCGCCCCAGCCGGGACCACCCGGGCCCCCCGGCCCGAAAGGACCGAAGGCCGCGCGCAGCCCTTCGAAGCCGCCCCGACCGTGATGCGGGCCGCCGTGTCCATGTCCACGCTCGAATCCGTGGGTACGCATCGCAACCACTCTCCATTTCATCGTTGATCTGTCGCGATGCTTCAACGATATATCGGTAAACTTCGAGCGACAAGCCCCTTCCCGAGATTCGTGCCGGGGCGGGCGGCGCCTCTCGCTCGAGAATCGGGCGAGGAGCGGCCCGGCGGACTGATCTCGGCGATCCGGCGGTAGGGCATCTCCCGGCGCTCGGGCATCAGTGGCGAGCCGGCGGGATTCACCACCACAGGGCATCCCTGCCGGCGGAAATCGGGCCGGCGAGTGCGAATTGGCCTTGGTCCGCTGCGCCATGGGCGCCCTAGCGTCGGGGCATGCGGATCCGAATCGTCGACGCCTTCACCGATCGCCCCTTCTCCGGCAACCCGGCCGGGGTCCTGCTCCTGTCCGGCGCGGACGCCTTCCCGGACGACACCTGGCTGCGGAACGTCGCCCTGGAGGTCAACCACTCCGAGACGGCCTTCGCCCACCCGCTCCCCAAGGGCTCCGAGGCGGACTGGGCGCTGCGCTGGTTCACTCCGGCCACCGAGGTCGCGATGTGCGGCCACGCCACCCTCGCCACCGCCCATGTCCTGCACACGACCGGTGCCCACACGGGGCCGGTGCGGTTCGCCACCCGTAGCGGCGTCCTCGTCGCCACGCCCGCAGCGGACGGCTCCGTCACCCTTGACTTCCCGACGGCCCCGCTCACCCGGATCGATCCGCCCGGAGGTCTCGCCGAGGCGCTGGGCACGGAGGTGCGCACGGTCCTCGACACCGGCCCGAACGTCGGCGATCTGCTCGTCGAGGTCGCCGACGAGAAGACGGTGCGCGCCCTGGCCCCGGACCTGACGGCCCTCGCCGCGCACTCCGAGCGCGGTGTGATCGCCACGGCCCGCGCCGAGGACCCCGCCGGGGGCCACGACTTCGTCTCGCGCTGCTTCTTCCCGAACGTGGGCATCGACGAGGACCCGGTGACCGGCAGCGCCCACACGGCACTCGCCCCGTTCTGGTCCGAGCGCCTGGGCCGTTCCCGCCTCACCGGCCTCCAGGCCTCACCCCGATCCGGCCGGATCCGTACCGAGCTGCGCGGCGACCGCACCCTGCTGACGGGCACGGCAGTCACCGTCATCGAGGGCGATCTGCTGGTCGGAGACGAGTGACGGGGCGCACGACACCCGTCGTGCGCCCCTCGACTCACCGCTCACGCCGTCGGCAGCCAGCCCACCTTGCCCGCCAGCAGCGCGTACCCGACGAACGCCCCGATGTCGAGCAGCGAGTGGGCCACGACGAGTGGGCCGACGCGCCCCCAGCGGCGGTAGAGATACACGAAGACGACGCCCATCACCATGTTCCCGATGAAGCCGCCGATGCCCTGGTAGAGGTGGTACGACCCGCGCAGGACGGCGCTGCCGGCCAGCGCGGCGGTGGGCGTCCAGCCCAGCTGGCCCATGCGACGCAGCAGGTAGCCGACGACGATCACTTCCTCCAGCACGGCGTTCTGGATCGCCGAGAGGATCAGCACCGGGTACTTCCACCACACCGCCGGCAGTGCCTCGGGCACCACGGTGAGGTTGAAGCCGAGGCCGCGGGCCGCCAGGTAGAAGGCGATGCCGGTGCTGCCGATGACCGCGGCGATCGCCGCACCACGACCCAGGTCGGGCCAGGGACGGGTGCGGTCGAAGCCGATCGTGCGCAGGCTCGCGCCCTCGCGGAGCAGGAAGTGCGCGACGAGTGCGACGGGTACGAGCGCCGTGGTGATCCCGAAGAGCTGCCAGGCGAGGTCGAGCCAGGGCCGGCCGGGCGCGGCCGAGGCGTTCATGGTGGCCGCCTGGTCCTTGAGACCGCCCGGCTTGGTGACCGACCCGACGAAGCTGATCAGCGCCGACAGTCCGCTTGCGCCCAGCGACAACGCGAGCACCAGCAGCGTCTCGTTGCGGAGCATCCGCCGTGACAGCCCCTGCTGGGGAATGGAATCGCCCACCGGGCTCGCCTCCGCCTGCACACCCGCCTCCACTTCACCGACCTGTCGGATCAGTATGGCGGCAGCGGGATGCCGGCCCTGAGGCGGCGTCGGCCCGGCGACACGGGCACGCGACGACGCCGGCCCGGAGGCACGGCTCGCGTCGTCGGCCCCGGCTCGCGACACCGGGCCGGCGGCCCCGCCTCGCTGCGTCCAGCACCGCTCGCGTCGTCAGCCCGGCATACGGCGCCGCCCCGGCGGCACCGGCCTCAGAGTCGCCTCCGGCTCACCACGTCACCCCAGCGACGCCGGCTCCGGCAGCCCCACCGGCCAGCTGTGCACCGGCTCGCCCTTGTGCATCAGCTCGCGGTAGCGCCGGGTCGTGGCAGCCAGCGCGTCCTCCCGGGAGAGGCCCGCGTCCAGTGCCTTGTGGAAGGTGGCGGCCTGCCAGCTCGCCCCGTTCACCCGGCGTCGGCACCGCTCCTCGATCACGCCCAGATACAGATCGCGGTCGGCCGGCTCGACACCCCAGGCGTCCAGCCCGGCCTCGGCGAGCGGCAACAGCTCGTCGCGGATCAGGCTCACCGCGTCGACCTGGGTGGTGCCGCTGTACCGGCCGCGCCGGGGCCAGGTGAAGCGGGCGTCGATACCGTCCTTGCACGCCGCGTCGAAGTTGGCGGCGGCCGCCTCGAAGGACAGCCGGGACCACACCGGCCGGGACTCCTCCGCGAGCGCCCGGACGACGCCGTAGAAGAAGGCCGCGTTGGCGACGACGTCGATGACGGTGGGCCCGGCCGGCAGTACACGGTTCTCCACACGAAGATGCGGGACGCCGTCGGCGATGCCGTACACCGGGCGGTTCCAGCGGTAGATCGTGCCGTTGTGCAGGACGAGTTCGGCGAGCGAGGGCGTGCCACCCCGGTCGAGCACCTCCAGCGGATCCTCGTCGTCGCAGATCGGCAGGAGGGCCGGGTAGTAGCGCAGGTTCTCCTCGAAGAGGTCGTACGCCGAGGTGACCCAGCGCTCCCCGAACCAGGTGCGCGGCCGGACGCCCTGGGCCTGGAGCTCGGGCGGGCGGGTGTCGGTGGACTGCTGGAACAGCGGGGGCCTCGACTCGCGCCACAGCTCGCGCCCGAAGAGGAAGGGCGAATTGGCGCCGACGGCGATCTGCGCGGCGGCGACCGCCTGGGCCGCGTTCCACACGTCGGCGAAGCGGGCCGGGGTGACCTGGAGATGCAGCTGCACGGAGGTGCAGGCGGCCTCCGGCGCGATGGACTTCGAGGTGCAGCTCAGGTGCTCCACGCCGTCGATGTCGAGGGTGAACTCCTCGCCGCGGGCGGCCACGATCTGGTCGTTGAGGAGGGTGTACCGGTCGACGTCCGAGAGGTTCGACGACACCAGGTCGTCACGGTCGAGCGTCGGCAGAATACCGATCATCACGATACCCGCGTCGACCTCACCGGCTTTCCGGTCGGCATATGCCAGCGACGTACGGAGTTCCTCCGCGAGACGGTCGAATACCCGGCCCCCCAGGCGGTGTGGGGGAATGTTCACTTCCAGATTGAACATGGCGAGTTCTGTTTGGAAATCGCGACTGGCGATGCGTTCCAGGACTTGCCCGTTCAACATTTTCGGCATGCCGTCGGCGCCCGCGAGATTCAATTCGATCTCCAGCCCCATGAGGTTCCTGGGGCGATCGAACCGCTTCTCCGCCAGGAGTCGCTCCAAGCCCGTCAGGCACTGACGCAGCTTGTCGCGGTAGCGCTGGCGATCGGACAGGTCGAACCGCCCTGCCACGACCTTCTCCCCCATCGAAGCGTCCCTCCTTGGATGATGCGGGCCGGGATCCGGCCGACGGGGCCCCGGTCAGGTGGAGGATGCCCAGCGAAAGCGATCGATAACGTCCCGGACGGACCCGGCGACCGCTACGCTGGACCGGTGTGACCGGTGGCACATTCACTCGGCATGACGCACAGGACAGGTTTCGGGCCTCGGGAACTCGTGAAAAACGCCGACGAGAATGGGCCGACCGGTTCGCGGACATTCGCCGAGGTCACCGTTGCACACCCCCGCATGGAATCGGGATGATTCTCGCGTATCGCCGACCGAATGTACCCTTGTTCTACTCACCGGAAACGGCTAGACGAAACACAGTCTGAACCCGTGTCGTATAAACTCCGCGAACAAGGCAGAAGGCCGGCGCCCACGGTCGATGGGTCCTGCCGCCGAGGCGACGCGGACCCCACCCCCCTCTCGTTCACATGACCCCGGCCCCTGCCGCTCTGACCCCGTGAGCAGACAGCGCCGTCCGCCCCCGCCCTCGTGCCACCGTGCCTTTGAATGAGAGGCGACCCACCATGCCGCTGCATGTCCCTCCGGCTCCCGCGCCCGCACTCCGCTCCGTCCTCACCGCCCTCTCCTCTCCCACCGCGGTCCGCGAAGCCCGAACTCCCTCCCTGCTCGGCACCCAGGGACCCGTCACACCCGAGCTGCCCCTGCCCGTGCACGTCCTCGACCACGTCACGGCCGAGGGCGTCTCCGCGACCCGGCTGGCCGGGTGGCGCTTCCTGATCCGCAGCGGCGACCACGTCGTGGCCGCGGCGGAGACCATGCTGACCGCGGACGGCTGGGCCTTCTCGCATTTCTTCGAGGGCCCGTACATCACCTCCACCGAGCGCGCCCTGCGTCAGGCCGAGACGATGCCGCAGCCGTACCAGCCCCGACTGCTGTCGGTGCCCGGCCTGTACATGCTGACGCTCTGGCTGCACGAGGACTGCTCCGCGGACGGCGCCGCCGGACACCCCGCCGCCACCGACCTGCTCGTCCCACTGGCACCGGCACCGCCCGGCATCGCGGCCCACCGCCCGCACCGCGTCTCCGAACTCCTCCCGGTACTGACCCATCGAGTGACCCCCACCAGACTTCTCGGATCACCCGCCTGAGGCACAGCACACCCCTCTCGCCCCGTCGCCGAATTCCGGCGGCGGGGTCGTTTTTCACTGCCGGTCGACAACCGACCGCTCGCACGATCGCTTTGCCGCTCACACGATCGCTCTTACGAGCGATGAATAGCTCTTAAGAGCCGGAAAGGTCACCGGCCCGAGCGGACTAGCCCTATCCGGCCACTGCGAACCACCCGAAGAGACAGCCCAGTTGGGATGAACCGTCCGCGCGGGTGACGCGTCCTGAACCTGTGAGAAGCGGTGCCGCGAAATCCCTGCGGATTGACGCCCGTGGGGCAACACTGGGTTCCGACGACCTATCACAACGGGGGGCGGCCATGAACGACACTTCTAGCCGCGGAACAGACACGACAGCCCACTCGGACACGTCAATATCATCGTCCGTCCCGACACAGCGAAAGATCCCACCCATGTGCCAGCACCAGACCCAGTGCCCCTCAGCAGAATCCGCCGACCGGGAGTCCGCCCGCCTCGTGGCGCACCACCCGGAACAGGGATGGAGCCTGCTGTGCAACGGCGTGGTGCTCTTCGAGGACACCGGCGAACTCCTGCCGGACGGCCGGGTCATCGCCCCGCACCGTCCGTCGGCCGGCCAGGTGATGACGGCCGCCTGAGGCCGTCGGCGGGGTGATGCCCCGCCGCACGACATGAGGGGCCGGCCGCAGACACCGTGCGCACCGGCCCCGACGCATGTCCGGCGGTCGTCACTGACCGTCACTTCCCGCGACATGGCGTTCCCGGCCCGTACGCCTTCCCACGGATGCGTCGTTTCCGGAAGACTCCTGGAAGTTTCGCGGTCACCCGTCGACGGAGGTGGGGCTGGTGGGATCAGGTGGGGCCGACCCCGGAGGCAGGGTCACGATCACGGAGATCGCCCGGCAGGCCGGCGTGTCCGTACCGACCGTGTCCCGGGTCGTCAACGGCCGGTCCGACGTGTCGCCGCGAACCCGGGCCCGGGTCGAGGAGCTGCTGCGCCGCCACGGTTACCGCAAGCGTCCCGCGGCCCCCGGCACCCGCGCCGCCCTGCTCGACCTGGTCTTCAACGACCTCGACAGCCCTTGGGCCGTGGAGATCATCCGCGGGGTCGAGGAGGTCGCGCACGCCGCCGGGGTCGGCACCGTGGTGTCGGCCATCCACGGGCGGTCCGGAGACGCCCGCGAGTGGATGCGCAACCTGAGGGCCCGCGCCTCCGACGGGGTCGTCCTCGTGACGTCCGCCCTCGATCCGACACTCCACGAGGAGTTGCGGATCCTCGGCGTGCCCCTGGTCGTCGTCGACCCGGCGGGCTCGCCGGCCCTCGACGCCCCCACGATCGGCGCCGCGAACTGGGCGGGCGGCCTGGCGGCCACCGAGCACCTGCTGTCCCTCGGCCACCGCCGGATCGGGCTGATCGCCGGACCGCCCCGCCTGCTGTGCTCCCGTGCCCGCCTGGACGGCTACCGGGCGGCCCTGGAAGGCGCCGGCATCCCCATGGACGCCTCCCTCGTCGTCCCCGGCGACTTCCGCCCGGAGTCCGGATTCACCGCCTGCGACACCCTGCTCGATCTGCCGGAGCCGCCGACCGCGTTGTTCGCGGCCAGCGACCAGATGGCACTCGGAGCCATCGAGGCGCTGCGCCGGCGCGGTCTGCGGGTGCCTCAGGACATGAGCGTGGTCGGCTTCGACGACCTTCCGGAGGTCCGCTGGTCGGCACCACCCCTGACGACGGTCCGCCAGCCCCTGGCCGACATGGGCAAACTGGCCGTGCGCACGGTGCTCCGTCTGACCCGTGACGAACAGCCGGACTCACCACGGGTGGAGCTGGGCACGGAACTGGTGGTACGGGCGAGCACGGCGCACTTGGCCTGACCCCTCGGCCCGAGCACGGCGCCCTTGACCTGACCCGTCGGTCCGAGGACGGCGCCCCACCACCCCCTGTCCGGTGGGGCGCCGCCCTGCCCGCCCCCGCTACCTCCCCCCGAGCGCCTCGCGCAGCGCGGAGTACGCGGGCTTGCGCCGCAGTTCCTCGTCCCACGGCAGGGCCGCGCCCTCGCCCGGGAAGAACGCGGGGATCCAGGAGTACTTGTCGGTGTAGTCCCACAGGGTGACGCCCACGCAGCGACGGACCGCCAGGCACGCCTCGGTCAGATCGGCGTACCACTCGGCCTGCCGGTCCAGCTTCTCCTCGGTCGCCGGCAGCTGCATCCGTATGTCGACCTCGGTGAGCGCGGTGTCGAGGCCGAGCCGGGAGAAGCGGCGGAGGTTGTCCTCCAGGGTGTCCGGATAGCCGTACTGGAGGGCGAGATGGGCCTGGAGGCCGATGCCGTGCAGCGGGACGCCCGCGGCCTTCAGTTCCTTGGCCAGACGGTGGTAGGCGTCGCTCTTCGGGCCGATCCCCTCGATGTTGTAGTCGTTGAGGTAGAGCTTGACGCGCGGATCCGCCTGGTGCGCCCAGCGCAGCGCGTCGGCGATGTAGCCGGGCCCCAGCGTCTTGTAGAAGACCGACTCCCGGTAGGTGCCGTCCTCGTTGAAGGCCTCGTTGACGACGTCCCAGGCGAACACCTTGCCCCGGTAGTGCCGTACCTCCGTCTGGATGTGCTTCTTCAGTACGGCCCTCAGCTCGGGGGCCGTCCACTCCCTGCTCGTGAGCCATCCCGGCAGCTGGCTGTGCCAGACCAGGGTGTGGCCGCGCACCTTCTGCCGGTTGGCCCGGGCGAGGTTCACGATCTCGTCGCCCTGGGAGAAGTCGAACACGCCCTGCTGGGGCTCCGTCGCGTACCACTTCATGCCGTTGCCGGGCGTGATCTGGTCGAACTCGCTGCCGAGCAGGGCCGTGTACGGGCCGTCCACGAGCTCGGGGTTGTCGGTGGCACTGCCGAAGTAACGGCCGTGCCGCTGCGCCAGGTCGGCGAGGGTGGGCTGCTGGTGCCCCGCCTGGGCGGGCGTGCCGGCACCGATGCCGGCGGCGACCAGGAACGCGGCGACGGCGCCGGCGAGTCTGAGACGGGTGGTGCGCATGGTGCGACTCCTCACGACGGTGGGTGGGTAGAGCCGTACGTTCGCGGCGCGCGTCAGCCCTTGGTGGCGCCGGCGGTGAGGCCGCCGACGAGCTGACGCTCGGCGACGGAGTAGAAGGCGAGGGCGGGCACCATGGCCAGCACCAGATAGGCGAAGACCTTGGCGTACTCCGCGGAGTACTGCCCCTGGAACTGCTGGACGCCGATCGGCAGCGTCCACCACTGGGCGTCGGTGAACACCAGCAGCGGCAGGAAGAAGTTGTTCCAGCTGGTGACGACGGCCAGCACGGAGACGGTCCCGAGCGCGGGCCGGGCCATGGGCAGCAGCACCCGCCAGAAGAAGCCGAACGAGCTGCACCCGTCGAGGGTGGCCGCTTCCTCCAGCTCGCCGGGGATCTGCCGGAAGAAGCCCCGCAGGATGATGATCGTCATCGGAAGTCCGAAGGCGGCCTGCGGAAGGATCACGCCGAGCGGGTTGTCCAGCAGGTCCAGCGAGCGCAGCAGCAGGAACAGCGGCAGGGCCGCCACGGCGAACGGGAACATCAGCCCCATGGTGAACAGCGTGAACAGCGTTTCCCGGCCGCGGAAGGCGAACCGCGCGAAGGAGAAGGCCGACAGGGCGGAGACCGCGACGACCAGGACGGTCGTGCCGATCGCGATCAGCGTGCTGTTGCCGATCAGCCGCCAGAAGTTCCCCGAGCCGAGGATCTGGGTGTAGTTGGAGGTCACCCACGACTCGGGCAGCCCGACCGGGTTGCGGGAGAGCTCGTCGGTGGATTTGAAGCCGGAGAGCGCGGCGTAGAGCAGGGGGACGGCCATGACGGCCCCGACGACGACCAGGACGAGGTGCAGGCTCCAGGTCTTCCCGTGCGCACGGGTCTTCTGACTGGCTGTCACTTTCCGTCACCCCGCATGGTCGTGGTGGCCCCTTCCAGGTCGCGCCGGAGGACGAACCGCTGGTAGGCGAGGGCGAAGACGAGGCTGATGCCGAACATGACCACGCTGATCGCGCTGGCGTAGCCGACCTGGTAGCGCTTGAAGCCGTACTGGAACATGGTCACGGCCATGGTCTCGGAGTGGTGGTCGGGGCCGCCCGCGGTGGTCACCCACACCAGGTCGAAGAGCTGGATCGACCCGATGACCGCCAGGAACACGCTGATGCGCAGGGTGGGCGCGAGCAGCGGCAGGGTGACGTTGCGGAAGCGCTGCCAGGCACTGGCCCCGTCGATCAGCGCCGCCTCGGTCAGTTCCCTCGGGACGGCCTGGAGCCCGGCCAGGTAGAGCATCATGTGGAAGCCGAAGTACTTCCAGGTCATGACCAGGAAGACGGTCGCCATGACGGTGGACGGATCCGCGAACCACTCCCCGCCCAGCCCCTCGAGACCGATCTTGCCGAGGACCTGGTCGGCGAAGCCGTCGTCCGGGGCGAAGATCATGCCGAAGAGGATTCCGGTGATGGCCTCGGACAGGACGTACGGGGCGAAGAACAGCATCCGGTACACCGCCCGGCCGCGCATCCGCTGGTTGAGCAGGACCGCCATGGCGAGCGCGAACGGCAGCTGGAGGGCGAGCGACAGCACCACCAGGACCAGGCAGCGCCACAGGTCGCCGAGGAAGACGTCGTCCTGGAAGAGCCGGGTGAAGTTCTCGCCGCCGATGTAGTCGGAGGGCATGCCGAAGCCGCCCCAGCGGAAGAACGCCGAGTACAGGGCGAACAGCATCGGAAGCAGCACGAGACCCAGGATCAGCACCAGGGCCGGGAGCTGGAAGCCGGCCGCGGTGAGCCAGTGCAGCGCGCGTCGCCGGGCCCGCCCCGTGGGCCGGGCCGCGGCTGGGGGCGGGGAACCGGCGGGGCCGGTCCGTTTTTCCGGCAGGAACGTGGAGGTCATCGCCTGCTACTGCTCTTCCTTCGCGGTCTTCGTGATCGACTGCGCGACCTGCCCGGGCGACTTGGAGCCGGCGATGAGCGCGGCCACACTGTCGTTGACTTCCTGGCCGACGGCGGGCGCGTACGCCTGGTCGAGGTAGAGCTGGAAGCCGGTGGCTGCCTTCAGCTGGGCCTGCACGGACTTGATGTTGGGGTCGGCGATGGCGCTCTCGGCCGCCGGGACGACGGGCAGGACACCGGTCTTCTTGACCAGTTCCAGATCGGTGGCCTCGGACGCGAAGAACTTGAGGAAGTCCACGGCCTCCTGCGGGGCGCCCCTGCGCAGCGCGTGGCCACCGCCTCCGCCGAACACCTCGGTGATGGCGCCCTTGCCGCCCTCGACCGCGGGGAACGGGAAGAAGCCGAGGTCCTTGCCGAGCCCCTTGCCCGCGTCGGCCTGCACCGTGGGCGCCCACTGGCCCATGAGTTCCATGGCCGCCTTGCCGTTGCCGACGGCGGCGGCCTGGCCGGTGGGCGACGAGTAGGCGGCTCCGAGGAAGCCCTTCTGGAACGGCTGCAGGGCGACGAGTTCCTTCAGGTGCTCGCCCGCCTCCAGGAAGGGGGCGCCGGTGAAGTCCTTGCCGTCGTATGCCTTCTGCAGCGCCTCGGCGCCGGCGGTGCGCATGGCGAGGTAGGCCCAGTAGTACATGCCGGGCCACTTCTCCTTGCCGGCCAGGGCCAGGGGCGTGACCTTGGCGGCCTTCAGTTTGCGTACGGCGTCGAGGAAGCCGTCCCAGGTGGTCGGCGGCTCGGCGATGCCGGCCTTCCGGAAGAGCGCCTTGTTGTACCAGAAGCCGATCATGCCGATGTCGAACGGGATGCCGTAGGCCTGGTCGTCGAACAGGTACGGCTCCCGGGCGACCGGCAGCAGTGCGTCGCCCCACGGCTTGGTCCGGTCCGTGAGGTTCTCGACGAGCCCGGCGTCGACCTGCTGCTTCAGCACGCCGCCGCCCCAGGTGTGGAAGATGTCGGGCAGCTTCCCGGAGGCGGTCAGGGCCGTCATCTTCGACTTGTAGGCGTCGTTCTCCAGCTGGACGATCTTTACCTTGACCTTGGGGTTCTGCGCCTCGAACTTCCGCGCCAGAGCGGCCCAGACGGTCTTGGACGGCTCGGTGGTGGAGATGTTCCACCACTCGATCGTGGTCGTCCCGGACGACCCCCCGTCCGAGTCCCCGCCGCATGCGGTCAGTGCCGTCATCCCCAGACCGGCCGCGGCGGAGGACGCCAGGAAGCCGCGGCGGGACAGTGCGGGGTCGCCCATCATGCACTCCTCGAGAGTGTCGAAAGTTTCGGATCAGAATCAGAAAGCTTCGCTGCTGCCGCACCCTAGAGACAGCGCGTAAACGGTGGCAACCCCTTGTACGCGGTGAATCTGTCGGCAATGACGGAACCTGATCCGGATGCGAAACATTCGAATCATCGGACGAACGTTACGAAGTCGACCGGGTCGTGATCACACAGGGTGTCCACCCGCGTGGACGGGAGAGCACCGCCCCCACCGCGGGCAACGCCCTCCGACGCCCGCTCAGCTCGCGTTTTCGAAGGCCCGACCGCCCCGGCCGACAGTCTTAACGGAAGCTTGACGCGCTCAGCCCCTTCGACCGCGGGCCACGGCGTCACGCTCCGCTTACGCTGAGCGGGCCGTCCAGTGATGGCCGGAAACCACGCTGAGCCGCACATCGGGAGCACGTCGATGGCCACCACCGAGCACCCGGCACCGAGCCGTCCGGAGCCTTACCCACCCAGCCGTCTGCGCGCCTGGATGCTGGAGGGCCTGTCGGACATGGGCAAGGGCGGCGGCCACACCGGGCCGCATGCCGAGCCAAAGCCTCCGCACCGCGGCCAGCGCTGGTGGCGGGTGATGTGCCTGACCGGCGTCGACTACTTCTCGACCCTCGGATACCAGCCGGGCATCGCGGCCCTGGCCGCCGGACTGCTGTCGCCGATCGCGACCATCGTCCTGATCGTCGTCACACTGGCGGGCGCCCTGCCCGTCTACCGCCGAGTGGCCGAGGAGAGCCCCCGCGGCGAAGGCTCGATCGCGATGCTGGAGCGGCTGCTCTCCTTCTGGCAGGGCAAGCTGTTCGTCCTGACCCTGCTGGGCTTCGCCGCCACCGACTTCCTCATCACCATCACCCTGTCGGCCGCCGACGCCTCCACCCACCTGGTGGAGAACCCGCATCTGACGGGTGCGCTGCACGACAAGCAGCTGCTGATCACTCTGGTCCTGGTGGCCCTGCTGGGCGCGGTGTTCCTCAAGGGCTTCCTGGAGGCCATCGGTGTCGCCGTCGCCCTCGTCGGCGCCTACCTGGCGCTGAACGCGGTCGTGGTGGTCGTCGGCCTCTACCACGTCATCACGGCCGGTCATGTGATCACCGACTGGTCGAGCGCCCTCACCGCCCAGCACAGCAACGTCTTCGCCATGATCGGCGTCGCCCTGCTCGTCTTCCCCAAACTGGCCCTGGGCCTCTCCGGGTTCGAGACGGGCGTCGCCGTGATGCCGCACGTCAAGGGCGACGCGGACGACACCGAGGAGCGGCCGGCCGGGCGCATCCGTGACACGAAGAAGCTGCTCACCACGGCCGCCCTGATCATGAGCGTCTTCCTGATCACCACCAGCTTCATCACCACCCTCCTCATCCCGGAGAAGGAGTTCGAGGCGGGCGGCCAGGCCAACGGCCGTGCCCTCGCCTACCTGGCGCACCACTACCTCGGCAACACCTTCGGCACCGTCTACGACGTCTCGACGATCGCCATCCTCTGGTTCGCCGGCGCGTCCGCCATGGCCGGTCTGCTCAATCTGATGCCGCGCTACCTCCCCCGTTACGGCATGGCCCCGCACTGGGCCCGCGCCGTACGGCCCATGGTCATCGTCTTCACCCTGATCGCCTTCCTGGTCACCTGGATCTTCGACGCCGACGTCAACGCCCAGGGCGGCGCCTACGCCACCGGCGTGCTGGTCCTCATCAGCTCAGCGGCGATCGCGGTGACCATCGCCGCCCGCAAGGCCCGGCAGCGGAACTGGACGATCGCCTTCGCGGTGATCTCCGCGGTGTTCCTCTACACGACCGTGCTCAACGTCATCGAACGCCCGGACGGCGTGAAGATCGGCGCCTGCTTCATCGCCGGCATCATCCTGGTCTCCCTGTTGTCACGCCTGGCCCGGGCGTTCGAGCTGCGCGTGACCAGCGTGACGCTGGACGACATGGCGGAGCGCTTCGTCCGGGACATGGCCAGCCGCCGGATGCGGTTCATCGCCAACGAGCCCGACCGGCGCGACATCGCCGAGTACCGCGACAAGATCGAGCAGATCCGGCACGACAACGACGTGTCCGGCCAGGAGGACTTCGTCTTCGTCGAGGTGACGGTGACCGACCCGTCCGAGTTCGAGGCCGGTCTGACCGTACGCGGCGAGGTGCTGCACGGCCGCTACCGCGTCCTGACCCTGGAATCGTCCTCCATCCCCAACGCCCTGGCCGCGCTGCTGCTGCACGTCCGCGACACGACCGACCGGACCCCGCACATCTACTTCGAGTGGACCGAGGGCGGACCCTTCGCCAACTTCCTGCGCTTCTTCCTGTTCGGCCAGGGCGAGGTCGCCCCGGTGACCCGCGAGGTCCTGCGCGAGGCGGAGCCGGACCGCAAGCGGCGGCCGAGGGTGCACGTGGGGTAAGTCGGGCCAAGGCCGTCGTATGCGGTCAGCGCCCTGTCGCGTCACGCCCGACGGCCCACCCCCCGCTTCCCCCGCATCCCCCGCCGCCCTCTCGCGCCCCCTATCGTGACCGGCATGCAGTCCTACACGATCGGCCAGGCAGCGCGGCTGCTCGGCGTCAGCCCGGACACCGCCCGCCGCTGGGCCGACGCGGGCCGCATCACGACCCACCGCGACGAGACCGGACGCCGTCTCATCGCCGGGAGGGACCTGGCCGCCTTCTCCGTAGAGCTCGCCCGGTCCGGCACCGCCGAGGAGGACACCCCGTACACCTCGGCCCGCAACGCCTTTCCCGGCATCGTCACCGCGATCAAACTCGGCGACGTCGCCGCCCAGGTCGAGATCCAGGCGGGCCCGCACCGACTCGTCTCACTGCTCACCCGCGAGGCGGTGGAGGAACTGGGCCTGGAGGTCGGCATGGAGGCCACGGCCCGCGTGAAGTCGACGAACGTCCATGTCGACCGCGTCTGAGGCAGGGACGCCGCGGAGGACCCGGCCCGGTCACCCGGGACCCCGGTCGTGGCTCTGATCAAGGCGACCGAGGTGTCACTCGCCACGGCGGGACACGACAGGACACGGCGGTGAACGACGGGAGGGGCCCCGCATCGCGGAGCCCCTCCCCCTGTCACCGGTCAGCCGGTCAGTCCTCGTACGCGTCCAGCGGCGGGCAGGAGCACACCAGGTTCCGGTCACCGAAGGCCTGGTCGATGCGGCGCACCGGCGGCCAGTACTTGTCGGCCGTCGACACCCCGGCCGGGAAGACTGCCTCCTCACGGCTGTAGGCGTGCTCCCACTCCCCGGCGAGCGCGCCGGCGGTGTGCGGGGCACCGCGCAGCGGGTTGTCCTGCGCGGGCCACTCGCCGGAGCCGACCTTCTCGATCTCCGCGCGGATGGCGATCATCGCCTCGCAGAAGCGGTCCAGCTCGGCCAGGTCCTCCGACTCGGTCGGCTCGATCATGAGCGTCCCGGCGACCGGGAACGACATGGTCGGCGCGTGGAAGCCGTAGTCGATCAGTCGCTTGGCGACGTCGTCGACGCTCACGCCGGTCGCCTTGGTCAGGGGGCGCAGGTCGATGATGCACTCGTGCGCGACGAGACCGCCGGGGCCGGTGTAGAGCACCGGGTAGTGCGGCTCCAGGCGCTTGGCGATGTAGTTGGCGCTGAGCACGGCCACCTGCGTGGCGCGCTTCAGCCCCTCGCCGCCCATCAGCCGGACGTACGCCCACGAGATGGGCAGGATGCCGGCGGAGCCCCAGGGAGCCGCCGAGATCGGCCCGACGCCCGTCTCCGGGCCCGCCTCGGGCTGCAGCGGGTGGTTGGGCAGGTAGGGCGCGAGGTGTTCGCGCACCGCGACCGGGCCGACGCCGGGGCCGCCGCCGCCGTGCGGGATGCAGAAGGTCTTGTGCAGGTTCAGGTGCGAGACGTCGCCGCCGAAGTGCCCCGGCTTGGCGAGCCCGACGAGCGCGTTGAGGTTGGCCCCGTCGACGTAGACCTGCCCGCCGGCCTCGTGCACCTGCGCGCAGATCTCGGAGACGTGCTCCTCGAACACACCGTGGGTCGACGGGTACGTGATCATCAGCACGGCGAGCTCCTCGCGGTACTGCTCGATCTTGGCCCGCAGGTCGTCGACATCGATCTCGCCGTCGTCGGCGGTCTTCACGACAACCACCTTCATGCCGGCCATCACCGCGCTGGCGGCGTTCGTGCCGTGCGCGGACGACGGGATCAGGCAGACCGTGCGCTGCTCGTCCCCGTTGGCCCGGTGGTACCCGCGGACGGCGAGCAGACCGGCCAGCTCACCCTGCGACCCGGCGTTCGGCTGGAGGGACACCTTGTCGTAGCCGGTGACCTCGGCGAGCCGGTCCTCCAGCTCGTGGATGAGGGTGAGGTAGCCGCCGGCCTGCTCGGCGGGCGCGAAGGGGTGCAGCTGCCCGAACTCGGGCCAGGTGACCGGCTCCATCTCGGTGGTCGCGTTGAGCTTCATGGTGCAGGAGCCCAGCGGGATCATGCCCCGGTCGAGCGCGTAGTCGCGGTCGGCCAGCCTGCGCAGGTAGCGCAGCATGGCGGTCTCGGAGCGGTGCTGGTGGAAGACGGGGTGCGTCAGGTAGTCGTCGGTCCGCAGCAGCGCGCCCGGAAGCCCGTCCTCCGTGGCCGCGTCCAGCGCCTCTACGACACCCTCGACGCCGAAGGCCGCCCACACGGCGCGCAGCTGGGCGCGGGTCGTGGTCTCGTCGCAGGCGATCGAGATGTGGTCGGCGTCGACGAGACGCAGGTTGACTCCCTTGTCCCGGGCGGCGGCCACAATCTCGCCGGCCCCGCCCTGGACACGCACGGTCAGGGTGTCGAAGTAGGCCTCGTGCACGACCTCGACACCGCCGCCCGCGAGCCCGGCGGCGAGGACCGTGGCGTAGCGGTGGGTGCGCCGCGCGATGCCCTTCAGGCCCTCCGGGCCGTGGTAGACGGCGTACATGCCGGCCATGACGGCGAGCAGCACCTGCGCGGTGCAGATGTTGCTGGTCGCCTTCTCGCGGCGGATGTGCTGCTCACGCGTCTGCAGGGCCAGCCGGTAGGCCTTGTTGCCGTCGGCGTCCACGGACACGCCGACGAGCCGCCCGGGCAGGCTGCGCGCCATCTTGTCCTGGACCGCCATGTAGCCGGCGTGCGGTCCGCCGAAGCCCATGGGCACGCCGAAGCGCTGCGTCGTGCCGACGGCGATGTCGGCACCGAGCTCACCGGGCGACTTCAGCAGGGTCAGCGCGAGCAGGTCGGCGGCGACGGTGACGAGCGCCCCGAGCTCGTGCGCCCGGTCGATGACCGGCTTGATGTCCCGCACGGCACCGGATGCGCCCGGGTACTGGAGCAGTACGCCGTTGATCTCGCGCTCGGCGATCCCGTCGGGGATGCCCTCGCTGAGGTCGGCGACGACGACCTCGACTCCGGCCGGCTCGGCGCGGGTCCGGATCACGGCGACGGTCTGCGGCAGCGTGTCCGCGTCGACCAGGAACAGGCCCTTCTTGTTCTTGCCCAGGCGCCGCGACAGCGCCATGGCCTCGGCGGCCGCGGTGCCCTCGTCGAGCAGGGAGGCGCCCGAGGTCGGCAGTCCGGTCAGGTCGGCGACCATGGTCTGGAAGTTGAGCAGCGCCTCGAGCCGGCCCTGCGAGATCTCCGGCTGGTAGGGCGTGTAGGCCGTGTACCAGGACGGGTTCTCCATGACGTTGCGCATGATGACCGGCGGCGTGAACGTGCCGTAGTAGCCGAGGCCGATCATGGAGCCGAGGACCTGGTTGCGGTCGGCGAGAGAGCGCAGCTCGGCGATCACCTCGGCCTCGCTGCGGGCGCCCGGCAGGTCCAGTGCCTCGGCGCTCTTGATCACGGCCGGGACGGCGGCGGCGGTCAGCTCGTCCAGCGAGCCGTAGCCGACGTGCGCGAGCATCTTGGCGCAGGCCTCGTGATCGGGGCCGATGTGGCGCTGCTCGAAGGGGACTGCCTCTTCGAGCTCGGAGAGCGGAGTGCGGTGGGCGGTCATAACGGAGGCCTCCTGGTCGACACGACCTGCGAGGGGCACCACGGCACGGGTACCCGGACGGCCTCCCCCTCTGTCATCTCAACCTGAGAGCTTCACCGGATCGCCCGAAGGCCTCCGGCTTTCACCGTCGGTGAGAGCGGAAGCCGTCGACACCCGCCCTGCTTTCCAGAGTGACCTCGTCCGTGCGGTACGTGTGCCTGAGAGATTCCGGGGAGGATTTGCTCCTTCGGCGCCTCCGATGGTGCCTGGAGGACTCTCCCGCACGGGGTCAGCAGCCGCTGCCAGCGTACCAGCGAGACCAACGCACGAACCTTCGAGTGGCCGCATCCCCGCTTGTACCGTTTTGTAGTGTTTACGGATGAGGTGCGACCATGTGGAGGGCCCGTGCGAACCGAGATCGATCCGCGCAACCTGATCGGCCGCAAGGCGTTCGACCGTAACGGGACCAGGATCGGCACGATCGACGAGGTCTACCTCGACGACGCCACCGGCGAGCCGGAGTGGGCGGCCATACGGACCGGCCTGTTCAGCAGGGACGCTTTCGTCCCCCTGGAGCCCAGCGAATTGATCGAGGGTGCCCTGCACGTCCCCTTCGACCGCGCCCTGATCAAGGACGCCCCCGACTTCGGCGTGGGCCGCCACCTCTCCCCCGAACAGGAACTGCAGCTCTACCACCACTACGGCCTCGACGTCGCCGCCCCGCCCCCGCTCCCCGACCACGAATTCGGCAAGCTGGCGGGCACCGACGAAACGGCCTGAGACACCGCTCCGGGCGGCCGGGCTTCCGCCCCGGGCCGTAACACCAGGGGCAACGGGTCCGCCGCCTCCAGATCCGGGTCGTCGACCCGGAACGTCCGCACCCGACCGGGCTCCGAGTCGGGCGTCTCGAACCGTACGGTGACCCGCCCGAGGCCGCTGCCCTGCACCCAGCCGTGCCCGAACTCGGCGTGCCGCACATCGTGCCCGGCGGGCCAGCGCCGCTCGGCGAGGGGCGGCGGCTCCTCGACCGGCGCCACGGAGTGCTCCTCGACGGGGCCCTCCGCGACCGCCCGCTCCCCCGCCGCCTGGGCGAACAGGTCCTCCTGCGTGTAGTCGGCGAGCCCGCTGACGCCGACCCCGAGCAACCGCACCCCGCCGGTCGTGTCGACGGAGTCCAGCAGTCTGGCCGCCGCCTCACGGACCACCGCGGCGTCGTCCGTGGGGCCGCGCAGAGTCTCGGAGCGGGTGAGCGTCGAGAAGTCGTACCGCCGTACCTTCAGCACGATCGTCCGCCCGGAGAGCCCGGCCTCGCGCAGCCGCCGCACGCACCGCTCGGCGAGCCGCTGCACCTCCAGGCCGACCCGCGTGCGGTCGTGGATGTCCACGTCGTAGGTGTCCTCGACCGACACCGACTTCGCCTCGCGCTCCGCAACCACGGGCCGGTCGTCCCGCGCCAGTGCCATGGCGTGGAGACCGTGTCCGTGCGCCTTGCCCAGCAGCCGGACCAGCTCGTCCTCGCCCGCCTCGACGATCTCCTCGACCGTGGTGATCCCGGCACGCCTCAGATGGTCACCCGTCGCCGGCCCCACTCCCGGCAGGGTCCGCACCGACATCGGCCCGAGCATCGCCCGCTCGGTCCCGGGCTCTATGACCACCAGCCCGTCCGGTTTGGCCTCCTCCGAAGCGATCTTCGCCAGCATCTTGGAGGCGGCGAGCCCCACCGATCCCGTGAGCCCCGTGACGGCACGGATGTCCGCGCGCAGTTTCACTCCGGCCAGCCGCGCCGATCGCTCGTCCCACGCCACTCCGCCGGCCTCCAGGTCCACGAACGCCTCGTCCAGGCTCAGCGGCTCCACCAGCGGCGACAGCGCACGCAGCAGCTCCATCACCCGCTCGCTGATCGACCGGTAAAGGTGGAAGCGCGGTACGAGATACGCGGCGTTGGGCGCGAGTCGGCGGGCCTGCCCCATGGGCATCGCCGAATGCACCCCGAAGACCCGGGCTTCGTACGACGCGGTCGCCACCACGCCCCGCGGGCCGAGCCCGCCCACGACCACGGCCTTCCCGCGCAGACTCGGCTTGGACGCCTGCTCCACCGAGGCGTAGAAGGCATCCATGTCGAGATGCAGGATCGTGGGCGAGGTTCTCACACCCCCGATGCTGCCCTACGCCACTGACATCGCCCCGCCCGACCGCTGCGAACGCCCCATGGCAAGCCGCTCACGGCCCGCCAGCGCCCGCCGGCAGAGCCGGCTCGCCATCCGGACACCTGACCGGCCTGAAACCGCTCACCCCAAAGACACCCTCTTGGCGGAAGCCGCTCACCACTCACGGAACCCTCCCGCCGGAAAGCGCTTGCGGGTCGACGCAGAAACGTCCCGTCTTCTTCGACCGCTTACGCCCCCTGCCGCAGGACGGCTCAGACGGCCCGGTTCCGCCGACGCGCCAGCTCGTCCGCCGGGTTGGGCCCGATCAGGGTCTCGCCGGTATCGATCCGCTCGCCGTGCAGCTGGGACAGCGCACTCTCGACGTCCCGCCACACCACCCCGACCGCGATCCCGAAGACCCCCTGGCCGCCCTGGAGCAGGGCATGGACCTCGTCGGGCGAGGTGCACTCGTACACCGTCGCACCGTCACTCATCAGCGTCATGCGCTCGAGGTCGCTGAAACCGCGTTCCCTGAGGTGCTGGACGGCGGTGCGGATGTTCTGCAGCGACACCCCGGTGTCCAGGAAGCGCTTCACGATCTTCAGGACGACCACGTCCCGGAAGCTGTACAGCCGCTGCGTCCCGGACCCGTGGGCGGGGCGCACACTGGGCTCGACGAGCCCGGTGCGAGCCCAGTAGTCCAACTGCCGGTACGTGATACCGGCGGCCGCACAGGCCGTGGGGCCGCGATAGCCGATCTGCTCGGACGCCATGGACGTCGCCCCTCCGCTGCTCGGCACCGCTGTCGGTCGCTGCGGAACGTGGTCGGCCCCACTACCGGGCTGGGGGCATCCCCCTCCCGGGAGAGGCCGTGAGCCGGGGGGAGGGTACAGACCGCTCGCCCTGAGAATGCGCTCGGGGCCGCCCCCAGCCGTACCGTCGCCGCTGCTTCTCACGCCGACCTCCGTCCTTGACCTGCCTTCTCGACGGTAGGCAGTCACCAGGGGTGCGTCAACGATCGCCACACTCGCCACGCCGAGTGATAATCACCCTGAGAGTGGTTTCCCGTGCCCCGTCGCGGGGAAAGGCTAGCCGAATGTGCATGGGACGGGCCTGGTGACGCTCTCACACGCCACCGGCACATGCGGGCATTTCGCCCGTCACACGCGGCGGGCGGCCCTGCCACGGACCACATCGTCCGTCGGGCCGCCCACACGCTTCTCAGGCCGCTGCCGCTCCCGAGGAACTCACTGGCTGCTGCTGCCGAAGTCCTCGGGGGAAATCTGGTCGAGGAACTCGCGGAACTTCTCCACCTCGTCCTCCTGCTCGTCCGGGATCGCGATACCCGCGTCGTCGAGCACCGTGTCACTGCCGTAGATCGGCGTCCCGGTGCGCAGCGCGAGCGCTATGGCGTCGGACGGGCGGGCGCTCACCTCGACGCCGCTGGCGAAGACCAGCTCCGCGTAGAAGACGCCCTCACGCAGATCCGTGATGCGCACTTCCGTGAGCTCCTGGCCGACGGCTTCCAGCACGTCCTTGAACAGGTCGTGTGTCAGCGGCCGCGCGGGAGCCATGCCCTGCTGGGCGAAGGCGATCGCCGTCGCCTCCCCCGGCCCGATCCAGATGGGGAGGTAACGGTCGCCTCCCACTTCACGCAGCAGCACGATCGGTTGGTTGGAGGGCATTTCGACCCGGACACCTACGACATCGAGCTCGTTCACACAGCAACCCTAGGCCGTGCCCGGGATGTTTGGGTAGTCGGGCCGGGCTCGGGCGCCTGATCCGGCCCCCGAGCGCCTGCCCGTCTCAAGGCAGCCGCACCCCGAGCGCCGTCTGCACCAGCGCGGCGTGCAGCTTCACCGTCAGCCCGGCCAGCTCCTTGGCGCGGGCCTCGGCATGAGCCCTGGTCTGCGGGTTCCGGTGCCGCTTCAGCGGCGCCACCACCTGGTCCACGAGGCCGGCCTCCCGGTCGGCGGCGGCCTTCATCGCCCGCAGGTGCCGCGGCTCGATCCCGAACCGCCCGAGCTCCACGAAGAGCAGGGCCACGCTGACCGCCTCGGCGTCGTAGGCCCCGTCCTCCAGCGGGGTGAGGAGCCCGTAGGACTCCCACTCCTCGAGCTCCCGCTCGCCCACACCGACGGCCGTGAGCAGCTCGTCCCGCCCGATCCTGGCCGCCGTGGGCTGATCGGGCTGCTCGAGCGCGGTTTCGCCGTCCCGCTGACGGCCCACGACCGGCAGCTGCACGGCCTCACCACGCTCCATGGCCGCCAGGTGCTCCCGGATCACCTTCAGGGGCAGATAGTGGTCCCGCTGCATCCTCAGGACGCGCCCGAGGCGCTCGACGTCATGGGCGCTGAACTTGCGGTATCCCGAGGGGGTCCGCCGCGGCTCGATGAGCCCTTCCGCCTCCAGGAAGCGGATCTTGGAGATGGTCACTTCGGGAAACTCACCGCGCAGCGCGTTCAGCACCGCGCCGATGCTCATCAGCCCATCGGCACCACTGTCCGTGGCGGCGGTGCCGTGCCCGGCACCGCCGCTCGGTGTATGAAGCATGGACCTTCCCTGACGGATGGACCTTTGCGGGGATCTGCCCGGACGCAGCCGGTCAGTAGCCCCGCTGGCTGGCGTAGAAGACCAGCCGGTACTTGCCGATCTGCACCTCGTCGCCGTTGTTCAAGGCGACCTGGTCGATCCGCTCCCGGTTCACGTACGTGCCGTTCAGGCTGCCCACGTCGGCCACCGTGAACGAACCGTCCTGGGCTCGGCGGAACTCCACATGCCGCCGGGAGACCGTCACGTCGTCCAGGAAGATGTCGCTCTGCGGGTGCCGGCCGGCCGTGGTCAGGTCACCGTCCAGCAGGAAGCGGCTGCCCGAGTTCGGGCCCCGGCGCACGACCAGGAGCGCGGAACCCAGCGGCAGCGCGTCGACGGCGGCCTGCGCCTCGGGGGACAGGGTCGGCATCGGCGTCTGACCGGTGGTCTCGCTGTCGTAGGCCTCGAGACCGGAGATGGAGATCGTGGAGGTCGTCTCGGACGGACGCTCCGGTGTCGCCCCCGCCCGCAGCGGCGCGCCGCAGTTGGAGCAGAAACGGCTGTTCTCCGCGTTGCGGTTACCGCACCTCGTACACACCAGGGCCGACATCGGATCCTCCTGCCGCGGCTGCCCACCGGGGGCGTTTGACGCGTACGGGTCGGAAAACCCTCCACCCGCACTTGAGGCTGACGGTTGCCCGAAACCTATTCCGGCGGACTGTGCAGGGTCAACCGACGGCGCGCCCTGACCACCGGGAACATCGCCGCCCGGACCGCCGACCTGGTCCCGGAACAGCGGCCGCTGGCCCTCCGCGTCTGGCTGTGCGCGATGGCGAGCGGTCGCGTTGTCGCTGCCCTCTCGCGCGCTCTTGCCGAACAACTTCGCAAACAACTTCACGGGCGATTCCCCTTGACCGAAACAGACCCGCCCGTGGGGCAGGACGAACCCTGACTGAACACTCTGGCCGACCCGGACATCCTGACAACGTCCGTCTGCACCAGACAGTTTCCACCACGCACCGCCCATTCGGTGCGCCGACCCCCCGCAACCTCATGCCCTCGCCGAACGCCGCCCATGCACCCCCGGTTCACTGCGAGGACGACCGAGCGTAGTCAGGCCGCTTCGCTGCTCGCAAGGCGTCCACGACGATGTCCGCCGACCGCTCGATCGTGACGGTGGCCCGTTCCTTCTCGAGAGTCTGCACCACGCCTCCGGGGATGTTGAGCGCCGGCTCGAGGTCCTGCGGCTTGCCGATGACCTTGAAACGATAGGGCGCGTTGATCTTGTTCCCGTCGACGCCGACGCCCTTGCCCGGGTCCGTGAGATACGTACCCGCGACCACCCGAACACCGTTGACCTGGATCGCCTCGGCGCCCGCCGCGCGCAGCTCCTGGATCGCGTCGAGCAGCATGTCCGCCTCGACCGTCCCCTTCGTGTCCTGGATCGTCATGGTGATGCCGGGCCCCTGCGCGGCCACCGTGCCCGCCAGGATCCCGAGTTGCCTCTCCTTCTCGACCGTCTGCTTCCGAGCCTCCTCGGCCTGGTCGGAGCTGTTCTCCAACTCGTCGCGCTGCTTCTCGAGACCCTGCTTCTCGTCCTCAAGACGTTGAGTACGGTCATCCAGTTCATCGAGGATGCGGACAAGATCTTCCTGTCGCGCCCCACGCAGCGCACTGTCGCTGTCGCTGTTCGACGCCACCTGCACCGCCAGCCCGAACCCGAGACCGAACAGCAGCACGGCGACGATGAGTTGGGCCCGGGTCACGCGCGGCGGCCACACCCCCTGTGCCAGCCGCTGCCGCCCGGTCAGCCGCGGCTCGGGGTCCGGCTGCGGTTGCGGTACCTGCTCGGGCTCCGGCTCCGCCGGGGTCCGAGCGGCCGCGGGCGCCGCCTCGGGCCCGGCGCCGGGAACCTCCTGGGGCAGCTCCTTGCGCAGCCTGTTCCCTGACTCGCCACTGCCGTCGTGCGTGTCGCCCTCGACGGGATCGGCGGGCTTGGCGGGCTTCTCGTCGTGCTCGCTCATCGGCCTCACGCCCGGAACACGTGCCGGCGGATCGCCGCGGCGTTGGAGAAGATCCGGATACCGAGGACGACCACCACACCGGTGGACAGCTGCGCACCCACGCCCAGCTTGTCGCCCAGGAACACGATCAAAGCGGCCACGACCACGTTCGACAGGAACGACACCACGAAGACCTTGTCGTCGAAGATCCCGTCGAGCATGGCGCGCAGCCCCCCGAAGACGGCGTCGAGCGCCGCCACGACGGCGATCGGCAGATAAGGCTCGACCACCGCCGGAACCTCAGGCCGGACCAACAGCCCGGCCACGACTCCCACCACGAGGCCCAGTACGGCGATCACGATGTGCCCTTCTCGTTCTTCTCAATGCTCGGCTGTGCTGTTCGTACGATCACACTCGGCGCGGCAGGCAACCGGAGGTCGTCCTCCGCGGAGATGCCTGTCCTGATGCCGTAGCTCTCCTGCAGCGCGTTGAGGTACAACCCGTCCGCGCTATCCTGGAACCGTGTGCTCAGCCGCTGCCCGTCCCCCACCGCGAGCACCGTGTACGGCGGCACCAGCGGCTTGTTGTCGACCAGTATGGCGTCCCCGGCGGCCCTGATCGCCGACAGCGCCGTCAGCCGCTGCCCGTTGATGGAGACGGCCTCGGCACCCGACTCCCACAGCCCGTTGACGACACGCTGCATGTCCCGGTCACGCACGCGGCCGGTGTCGGAGAAGCCGGAGGTCTCCCGCGGGTTGCCACCGGCGCCGGAGGCCGCTTCCTTGGCGTCGTTCACGACTAGCTTCACACCGGGGCCGTGCACCGCGACCGCGCCCGACAGGATGCCCGCCAGGTCGGAGTCCCCGCTGCCGCCGCTGTGCTTCAGTGCCTCGCGCTGCCGTGCGCCCACGTCCGCGCGCAGCTCGTCGACGGTGTCCGCCAGCTTGTCCGCCGTCTCGGTCTCCCGGTCGATGCGGTCGACCAGCTCCTCCCGCTCCTTGGCGACGACCGGAGCCGCGACCCGCGCCTGCGCCGCCCCGACGGTCACGACGAGGGCCGCGAGCACCAGTCCCGCGGCGAGCCCCAGCTTCGCCCTGAGCGTCTTCGGCATGCCGCTGTCACCCGCGGCCTTCTTCCGCTCGGCGGCCTCGGCGTATCCGTCGTCGAGGCTGTGGTCCATGACGTTGGTGAGCAACGACATGGACGCATCCGGGCGCCGGGGCCGCGTGGGTGTGCTCCGAATGGGGGGTTGCTGCGGCATGCCGCACATCGTCGCACGTCGCGAGCACTACCTCCGAACGGGGCCACCGGCGTGCCGGACAGGCCCCGTTGGGGGACACGTGTCCGGCACGCGCGCGTGCAGCCTGTTCTTACCGGCCTGCGCTGTCCACGACCGCCGCCCATTCGTCCAGCAGGGCCTGCGCGGAGGCGTCGTCCGGTCCCTCGGCCCACAGGTGGGTGACGGCCTCCGCCGGGTCGGGCAGCACCATCACCCAGCGGCCGTCGGTCTCCACCACCCGCACACCGTCCGTGGTGTCCACGAAGCGATCTCCGGCCGCTTCGACGACCCGGCGCATCACGAGCCCCTTGACGGCCCACGGGGTCGCCAGATCCCGCTTCAGGACGTGCGCCCGCGGGATCCTCGCGTCGATCTGGCTGAGCGTGAGCTGCGTCCGCGCCACCAGCCCGATGAGCCGTACGAACGCCGCGGTGGCGTCGTACACGCTGCTGAACTCGGGGACGATGAACCCGCCCTTGCCGTCACCGCCGAAGATCGTCCCTTCCTCACCGCCGACGCGCGTGAGGTCGTCGGGAGAGGTGGTCGTCCACTCGACCTGGGTCCCGTGGTACGCCGCGACCTGCTCGGCGATCCGGGTCGTGGTCACCGGCAGCGCGACCCGGCCGCTGCGCCGCTCGGCGGCGACGAGGTCGAGCATGACGAGCAGCGCCCGGTCGTCCTCGATGATCCGGCCCTTCTCGTCGACGAGCGACAGCCGCTCACCGACAGGGTCGAAGCGCACGCCGAACGCGGCTCCCGAAGACGCCACGATCTCCCCGAGGCGCACCATTCCCGACCGCCGCATGTCGGCCGTCTCCGTCGGCCTGGACTCGTCGAGACCGGGGTTGATCGTCAGCGAATCGACCCCGAGCTTGCCGAGCAGGCTGGGCAGGACGAGTCCCGCACTGCCGTTGGACGCGTCCACGACGACCTTCAGCCCGGACTCGGAGATGCCGGTCGTGTCGACGTTCCGCAGCAGCGACCCGGTGTACGAGTCGAAGACGCTGGCCGGGAAGTGCAGGTCGCCGATCTCACCGGGGAAGGCGCGGCGGTACTCCTGACGTGCGAACACGCGGTCCAGCTTCCGCTGGCTGCCCTGCGAGAGGTCCGCACCGTTCCCGTCGAAGAACATGATGTCGACGGAGTCCGGCACCCCGGGGGTGGTACGGATCATGATGCCGCCGGCACTGCCGCGCGCTGTCTGCTGACGGGCCACGGGCAGCGGCACGTTCTCCAGGTCGCGCACGTCGATCGCACTCGCCTGCAGCGCCGAGATCACCGCACGCTTCAGCGCACGGGCACCACGCGAGTGGTCCCGGGCCGTGGTGACGGTCGAGCCCTTCTTCAGCGTCGTCGCATACGCGCCGGCGAGCCGCACCGCGAGTTCCGGTGTGATCTCGACGTTCAGGATGCCCGACACACCGCGGGCACCGAAGAGATGCGCCTGCCCCCTGGACTCCCAGATCACCGAGGTGTTGACGAAGGCGCCGGCCTCGATGGTCTTGAACGGATAGACCCGCACGTTGCCCTGGACGATCGATTCCTCACCGATCAGGCACTCATCACCGATGACCGCCCCGTCCTCGATCCGCGCCGCACGCATGATGTCGGTGTTCTTACCGACCACGCAGCCACGCAGATTACTGTGCGGCCCCACGTAGACATTGTCGTGAACGACGGCCTTGTGCAGGAACGCGCCGCTCTTGACGACCACATTGGAGCCCACGACGGTGTGCTCGCGGATTTCGGAGCCGGCCTCGACCTTGGCGTAATCACCGATGTAGACAGGCCCGCGGAGTACGGCGTCGGAATGGACCTCCGCTCCCTCGGCGACCCACACACCCGGGGAGATCTCGAACCCGTCGATGTCGACGTCGACCTTGCCCTCGAGGACATCGGCCTGCGCCTTCACATAGCTCTCGTGGGTGCCGACGTCCTCCCAATAGCCCTCGGCGATGTAGCCGTAGACGGGCTTGCCTTCCTTCATCAGCTGCGGGAAGACGTCACCGGACCAGTCGACGGGCACGTCGGGCTCGACGTAGTCGAAGACCTCCGGCTCCATCACATAGATGCCGGTGTTCACCGTGTCGGAGAAGACCTGGCCCCAGGTGGGCTTCTCGAGGAAGCGCTCCACCTTGCCTTCCTCGTCGACAATGGTGATTCCGAATTCCAGCGGATTGGGCACACGCGTCAGACAGACGGTGACCAGCGCGCCCTTCTCCTTGTGGAAATTGATGAGCTCGGTGAGGTCGAAATCCGTCAGTGCGTCGCCGGAGATGACGAGGAAGGCATCGTCCTTCAGCGCTTCCTCGGCGTTCTTGACGCTCCCGGCGGTACCGAGTGGCTTCTCCTCATTGGCATAGGTGAGCTCCATACCCAGCTCTTCGCCGTCACCGAAGTAGTTCTTGACGAGCGAGGCCAGGAACTGGACGGTCACGACTGTTTCGTTGAGCCCATGCCTTTTGAGCAGCCGAAGAACATGCTCCATGATCGGCCGGTTGGCCACCGGCAGGAGCGGCTTGGGCATGCTTGAGGTCATGGGGCGAAGGCGCGTGCCTTCGCCTCCGGCCATCACGACGGCCTTCATGTCGGAAGCGTCCTCCTCGAAGAGACGGTCTAGCCGACTTCCCCCGCCAGGATTGTCCCGCACTTATCCGGTACAGGCCATCGCTCCGCTACGGCAGCAGGACCATCCGAGAGTTCAATCGGCTATGGCGTCCGCACGGACCAGGCGGCGGACTTGTACCACGTAGAGGACTCCTGCCCACCAGTACAGGGTTGTACCCCATCCGGCGAACGCCCATCCGAAAACAGCAGCCAGTGACGAGATCCAGCTGCTGCCGTCACTCAGCAGCAGCAAGGGGAAGGCGTACATCAGGTTGAAGGTGGCTGCCTTACCCAGGAAGTTCACCTGAGGCGGCGGATAGCCGTGCCGACGGAGGATGCCCACCATCACCAGCAGAATCAGCTCTCGCGCAAGAAGTGCGGCGGTCAACCAGAGGGGCAGGATCTCGCGCCAGGTGAGGCCGACCAGCGTCGAGAGAATGTAGAGCCGATCGGCCGCAGGGTCGAGGAGCCGGCCGAGGCTGCTGATCTGGTTCCAGCGTCGCGCGAGCTTGCCGTCCAGATAGTCGCTGACACCGCTCAGAGCGAGTACCAGAAGGGCCCAACCGTCACTCTGGGGCCCACCGAACTCAGGGAGCAGGATCAGCCACAGGAAGACGGGTACGCCGACGAGGCGGGCCATGCTGAGGATGTTCGGGATGGTGAGCACACGGTCCGTCTGGACGCGAGTCTCCTGAACCTCCACCCGGGGGCCTCCTGTGGGAAACGTGCCAACGATGCCCCCTGACCCTACCTCAACGCAAAAAAGCTCTGGCCCTTGGGCTGTGTGCCCAAGAGCCAGAGCTCTAAAAGGAGTTCGGCGGCGTCCTACTCTCCCACAGGGTCCCCCCTGCAGTACCATCGGCGCTGAAAGGCTTAGCTTCCGGGTTCGGAATGTAACCGGGCGTTT
>NZ_JBHJPX010000008.1:80959-438152 GCF_042262425.1 Streptomyces sp. NPDC056373 | reverse complement strand
TCGCCGCCCTCGTCGCCGTCCTGGTCGGCCTGGTCGCCTCCTGCGTGCAGATCTACTCGACGGGCTATCTGCGCGACGACCCGCGCTACCCCTCCAGGGCGGCCCGCACGGCCGACTCCAGGGCGCCCTCGATCCACGCCGGTTTGACCGACGTGTGGTCACCGGCGAAGTGCAGCGGCCCCTCACGCCCGGGGATGACCGGCAGCAGCTCCGTGTGCTGCCCGGGCAGCAGCACCGACGCCTCCCCGTAGGCGTACGGGTCGCGCAGCCAGCTCTGGGTACGCCCCGCGCCGGTGTAGAACACCTCGACGCGCCGGCCGTAGACCTGCTGCAGACCGCACAGCGCGTGCGGATACCGCGCCTCGTCGTTCAGGGAGTCCCAGCGCAGGGCGTCGTCGGCCCAGCTGTAGGACGCCAGGACCACACCTCCCGGGCTGCCCGGGACCGGGTGGGACGGGTTGAACATGAAGCGGTTGGCGTTGTCCGACACCGAGCCACCGCCCACGACACCGGCGGCCTCCGGCTGGTCGCGGCCGATCGCGCGGTTCGCGGCGTAGTGGGTGCGCTGAGCCTGCGTGATGTGCCCGCCGGGCACCGAGGGGTGCGCGCCGAGGAGGCTGCCGTCCGCGGGGGCCTTGCCGGTGCGGTAGGCGTCGTACAGGCCCGGCTTCACGGCGTTCAGCTCGCGCTTCCAGTCGTCCTCGTCGAACTCCCACCAGCGGCGGCTGAACTCGAGCAGCACCTTGGTCGCGCTGTCGTAGTGCAGCTCGCAGACCGCGCGCCGCTTGCGGTAGGACAGGGGCGGGTCGATCTGCACATGGCGCAGCCCGGAGAACGGCACCGTGACCACGGCGACGTCGGCGGTGAACTGCTCCCGGACGACCGGGCCGTCGCGCCCCTCGGACACGGTGTCCACCCACACGTGCGGGCCCTTGCTCCGCACCTGCCCGCCGTCCGGGGACGGCCGGTCGGGGTGGTGGTACTGGATGCGTGTCACCCGGCGGTCGAACCGCACCTCCTTGCGCACCCGTTCGAGCAGGGCGTCCGGCAGCACGGCCGTGCCGCCCTCCAGCTCGTAGAAGGGCGTGTCGGGGCTGATGAGGGAGGAGCCGATGAAGCTGTGGATGAAGGACAGCGGGAGGCGCGAGGTGAGGTTCTCCAGGGTGCCGATCAGGTCGACGGTCCGTTCGTCGAGCCCGGCGTGCTCGGTGAGGAAGCGGAACATCGACCAGTCGCCGAACCGCTTCACCACCCGCGCCCAGCCCCGCAGCCGCTCCGGCAGCGGTTTGTCGACCCGCTTGCCGTCCGGGCCGACGTGGCTGAACTCGTCGCGTACGGGTCCAGCGCGGCCCGCAGGATCGCCGCGGCGGGGGTGTCCCAGTGGGCCTTCGGGACGCCGAAGGACCGGTTCACGCGCCGGGGGGAGCGGGCGTAGTCGGCGCGCCGTACGCGGATGCCGTTGACGTGGATCCAGGTGCGCGCGGCGGGACGTCCCTCCTCGTCGACGTCGACGTAGTGGAAGCGCCGTTTCTTCAGGTCGAACCGGTCGATGAGTTCCATCACCAGCGGATGGCTGCCGGGAATGCGCATCGCGCCCGCCTCGGCGTACTGGCGGGGGTCCGCGAAGGGCTGCCCGGCGCCTTCGTGGCCGCCCTTGCGGAAGGTCTTGATGCGGCCGCCCGCCCGGTTGCCGTTGGCCTCCAGGACCGTCACCCGGTGGCCTGCCTCCTTCAGCAGCCAGGCGGTCACCAGCCCGGACGGACCGGCGCCGATGACGAGGACGTCCTTGGGGCGGGTGCGTCGAGCCGGCAGCCCGTCTTTGAGGACGCGCACGTAGCGCGGGACGAGGGGGCGGTCGTCGGAGTCCAGGACGAGCAGGGCACGGGCGACGGCGAGGCATCGGTCGGAGTCCGCGCCGCGGCCGGCGCCGGGAACGGCCGGGGCGAGCGGCGCGGCCGGCGCGGGCAGGGCTGTGGCGGTACCGCCGGCCAGGGCCGTCGCCACGGTGGCCGTGCCGGCCACCGCCGCGAACTCCCGCCGGGAGAAACCACCGTCGGAGGTCACCACCGCGTGATCATCAGTCATGGCGATCTTTGTAACGGCGGCTGCGACGGGCCGCCGCCGTTCGCCCGGGCGTTGCCCCTAAGGAGCGAATCAGGGCGAAAACCCTCACGTCACGGCGGTTCGCCGCCCACGACGTGCCCGGCGAACCCGAACGAATGAATGCGCGGCGAACCGCGTCCGCCACCACGAACGAGCCCCCACACTGCGACTGCGTATCCACAACCGTGCTCTCCGGCCGTCCCGTCCGGCGCACCGCGCACGCGGCGCCGGCCGGCCGCGGGAGAGCCAGGGACGACGGAGGGGGAAGGGTGGCGCAGCGGCGCACTCCGTGGGGCGACCGGGCCCGGTACTGGTTCGCCAGCACGCTGGCGCGCGGTGCCTCGGCCCTGGTCGGCTGGATGGCCCTGCTGTGTCTGACCGTCGTCGTCCCGGCCAGCGCCCTGGTGGTGTGGACCGACCCGCACGCACCGCAGTCCCTGCCGGACCGGCTCGTGCAGGTGTGGCGCCTCACCGGTGAGACCCTGCGACTGGGCGGGGCGACCGGCACGCCGCTGCGCGTGACGATGTCGGTGCTGCTCGCCCTGGTGGCGCTGCTGTACGTCTCGACGCTGGTCGGCCTGATCACGACGGCGCTCACGGAACGGCTCACCGCGCTGCGGCGCGGCCGGTCGACCGTGCTCGAACACGGGCACGTCGTGGTCCTGGGCTGGTCGGAGCAGGTGTTCACGGTCGTCGGCGAGCTGGTGGCCGCCAATGCCAACCAGCGGCGCGCGGCGGTGGCGGTGCTGGCGGACCGCGACAAGACCGCGATGGAGGAGGCCCTCGCCACGAAGGTGGGCCCCGTCGGCCGGACGCGGCTGATCTGCCGCAGCGGCCCCACCACCGACCCGACCGTGCTCACCCTGACCAGTCCGGCGACGGCCGGTGTCGTGCTGGTCCTGCCCCGCGACGAGCCCGACGCCGATGCCGAGGTCGTCAAGACGCTGCTGGCGCTGCGGGCGGCCCTGGCCGGGGTGAAGAACCGGCCGCCCGTCGTCGCCGCCGTCCGGGACGACCGCTACCGGCTTGCGGCAGGCCTCGCCGCGGGCCCGGGCGGTGTCGTCCTGGAGAGCGACACCGTCACGGCCCGGCTGATCGTCCAGGCCGCCCGCCGCCCCGGTCTCTCCCTCGTCCACCAGGAACTCCTCGACTTCGCCGGCGACGAGTTCTACCTGGTCGCCGAGGAGTCCCTGACGGGCCGCCCGTTCGGCGACGCGCTGCTGTCCTATCCGACGTCCAGTGTCGTCGGGCTGGTGCGTGGCGACACCCCGCTGCTCAACCCGCCGCCGCAGACGACCGTCACCGCGGACGATCTGCTCATCGTCATCTCCCGCGACGACGACACCGCCTGGCCGGGGGAGTGCGGGCAGTGGGTCGAGAAGGCGGCGATGGCCTCCGGGCCCGCGACGCCCGCGCGGCCGGAGCGGGTCCTGCTGCTCGGCTGGAACCGCCGGGCGCCGCTCATGGTCGAGCAGTTGCGCCGCCGTGCCCGCTCCGGGTCGGTCGTCGACGTGGTGGCGGACGGCGGTGAAGCGACGGTCCGGCAGGTGCGTGAGTCCCGGGCGCCCGACGGCACCGGCCTGACCCTCACCCTCCACCCGGGGGACGTCACCCGCCCCGAGACCCTCCGGCGTCTGGACGTGCACTCCTACGACAGCGTGATCGTCGTGGGCGAGGACCCCGCTCCGGGACAGCCCCCGGACCAACCCGACAACCGCACGCTCGTCACCCTGCTGTTGCTACGACAGCTGGAGGAGGACTCCGGGCGGGAACTCCCCGTCGTCACCGAGCTGGTGGACGACCGCAACCGGGCGCTCGCACCCCTCGGGCCCGGAGCCGACGTGATCATCAGCGGTAAGCTCATCGGGTTGCTCATGGCGCAGATCTCCCAGAACCGGCAGCTCGCGGCGGTCTTCGAGGAGCTGTTCTCCGCCGACGGCACCGGCATCCGCCTGAGGCCGGCCGGCGACTACGTGCTGCCCGGGTGCGAGACGGCCTTCGCCACCGTGGTGGCCGCGGCACGCGGGCGCGGCGAATGCGCCATCGGCTACCGGAGCCACGACGACGCCTCCACGAGTCCGGGCTACGGCGTGCGGGTCAATCCGCCCAAGTCCGAGCGCCGCCGTTGGACGCCCGCCGACGAGGTGATCGTCGTGAGCACGGACTGAGCTCGGACTTCACGCTGAACCGCTCCCGGTGGCCCGCCCGGCACAAGCGATTCACATGCCCGTGATCCCTGTGAAGAAACACGAAATTCGACTGTGTGTTCGCCTTTGTGCAGGGCACCTGAGGGAGCGGAGGTTGATGACTATGGTTCCCCTGCTTCTCGTCCTGCTGCTGGCCCTGGTCCTGTTCGGTGCGGGCTTCGCACTGAAGGCCCTGTGGTGGATCGCGGTGATCGTGCTGGTCCTGTGGCTGCTCGGCTTCGTGGTGCGTACCGCGGACAGCGGTGGCCGCAAGGGCCGCTGGTACCGCTGGTAGACGGCAGCCCGCCGGCGGCGAACAAATCGTCAGGAATGGGGTAGACGAAAGTGACCCGAAGCTCTCCCAGGAAAGGCGTTCCATTTCCATGGCCGACACGAAAGACGTCGTAGAACTCATCCTTCAGGATCACCGGCGCATGGAGGACCTCTTCCGCCGGATGCGGAGCGTCGAGGACGACCGTGCGGGAGCCCTGAGGGAGTTCGCGGACCTGCTGATCGCGCATGCGCAGGCCGAGGAGGCCAAGGTCTATCCGGCGCTCAAGCGTTACAAGAACATCGATGACGAAGAGGTCGAGCACGGCGAGCACGAGCACGACGAGGGCAACGAGGCCCTCCTGGGGCTCCTCCAGGTCGAGGAGGTCGGCTCCGAGGAGTGGGACTCGAAGCTCGAGGAGCTGGTCGAGGCCGTCACCCACCACGCCGACGAGGAGGAGCGCACCATCCTCAACGGCGCCCGGGAGAACGTGGCGATGGAGCGGCGCGAGGAACTCGGTCTGGCGTTCTGGCAGGAGCGCGAGCGCCAGTTGAAGGCCGGGTGCGGTTCCTTGGAGAACGTGCGCAAGATCGTCGAGTCCTGACCCGGCCACGCCGGCCCTGATGGTCACCGCCCCGCGGGCGGTGACCATCAGGGCCTCTTGCCGTCCCGGTGCGGACAGTGCGGTGGCGGTCCCGGGCGGGGCGGTCGTCACCCGTGCGCACGGCGGTGCGGATTCCGGTGGTGACCGAGACGATCAGGCACACGGCGATGACGGTCTCGGCCCAGAAGAAGGCGAACCAGTCCATCACGCAGCCGATCGGCGGTGTGCCGGGGGCGGTGCTGCGGAACGCTGTGCGGCGCCCGCAGGGCGCCGCACGGCAGGCGCCGCTTGCGCATCAGACCCTAGCCCGCCGATCCTCCCGCGCGCGCCGTGCAGCCGATGTCCCGCGCCGGCAGACGCCCCGTCGCGAGGTAGGCGTTGACCGCGCCGTCGGCGCAGGCCGACCCGTAGACGCCGTACACCGCGTGCTGGTCGGCCCCCTTCAGGGTGACCAGGCGCGAGGAGGGCCACATCGCGCGCACGGCCCGGGCGCCTTCGTGTGAGGTGCGCGGGTCTCCGGTGGCGCTCACCAGCAGCGCCGGCACATCGCTCCGGACCCTGGTCGGAGGCTCACGGGGCGGGTCCCAGAACGTGCAGGGGTTGAGGTTGTTCGTGACGGGGGCGAACAGCGGGTCCTCGGCGCGGGAGCGCTGGACGTCGCGCCAGTAGACGTCGGGGTCACGCGGCGCGGCGTTGTCGCCGCACACGATCGCCGTCTGCGCGCTGCCGTAGGGGGAGTCGGTGCCCGTGAGTACGAACTCGAGCACCCCGGCGAGCCACGGGGACGGTGTCACCCGCTGTCCCCGTGACGCCCGCAGCATGTCCCGCACGCCCTGCGCGAAGTCTCCGTAGGCGGCGTCGTTGTGCTGCGAGAGGCCGTTGAGGACGACGATCGGCATCACGTGCCCGTCGAGCCGGTGGTCGCCGAGCCGCAGCGGAGTGCGGGCGGCGGCGGCCCGGACGCGTTCCACCGTGGCCAGCACCTCGCCCCGCGTACGGCCCAGTCCGTAGGCCCCGTCGCGAGCGGCGGCCCAGGAGGCCCACCCGCCCAGGGCGTGCTGGTTGGCCGGCTCGACGCCCCGCCACAGCCGGGCGCTGTAGCGTGCCGGGTCGATCACACCGTCCAGGACGACCCGGTCGGTGCGGCCCGGGAACATCGAGGTGTACACCTCGCCGAGGTAGCTGCCGTAGGAGTAGCCCAGGTAGGAGATCTGCCGCTCGCCGAGGGCGGCCCTTATGACGTCCAAGTCGCGCGCGGTGTTGCGGGTGGTGGCGTGCGGGAGGGCGTCACCCGCGTGGGTGCGGCAGCGGTCGGCGAGGCTCTTCGAGAAGGCCGCCATGCGGTCGAAGCCGGCTCGGTCCTCACCGGCTCCGCGCCAGGCGGAGCCGGTCGGCCAGCGGCAGTCCAGTGGGGTGCTGCGGCCGATGTACCGGGGGTCGACGCCCACCACGTCGTACCGCGCGGCGACGTCCTTCATCGCCTTGCGCACCCATGGCGCGTCGCCGAGCGAGGGCCCGCCGGGCCCGCCGCCGTTGAGGAGCAGGGGGCCGACGCGGCGTTCGGTGTCGGTGGCGCGGATCCGGGAGATCGCGACGGTGAGGGTCCGGCCGCCGGGGTCGGAGTAGTCCACCGGTACGGTCACGTCGGCGCAGCGCGCGCCGGCCTGCTCCAGTTCCTTGCCGGTCGTGTCGTCGGCCCCGAGGACGCAGCTCTTCCAGGTCAGGTGCTGCCGGTGGTAGCGGGTGAGAGGGTCCGGGGCGGCTTCGGCGGTGGCGGGCAGCGCCGTGAAGGCGAGGAGGGCGGCCGTCGCGGCGAGGACGGCACGTCTCGCGGTTCCCGTGGAACGGGGTAACACGTGAGTGTCCTTTCTGTCGCTGTCGCCCCCTCTTCCGGCATGGCAGGGGCATGCCGGAAGAGGGGTGCTGTGCGTCAGAACGCTAGGGTCGGTGCGCCGCGCGATCACTCCGGCTGACAGCCGGCTCCCGGTGGGGTCATCCCCACCGGCGAGAGGGGGGAATGCCTTTTCCATGGTGGGGGCGACATCCCGTATGTCCGTCCCGAGCTGGGACGATGCCTGGGCAGACCTTGTGCAGGTCGCTGCAGGGGGGTTGTCCAGACATTCTCTCGCGCCTAGGGTCCCTACCGAGTGCAAGCGCTTTCCAAGCGCTTGTCAGCCGGTTGTCCGAGGAGCACCGCATGTCCGTGACCCCAGGGTCTCCCGCCCGCCGCCGCGTGGCCGTCGTCGGCACCGGAGCCATCGTCAGCGGCAGTCACCTGCCCGCGCTCCGGGCCCACTCCGACCGGGTGGAACTGGTGGCCGCCGTCGATGTCGACCAGGAGCGTCTCGACGCCTTCCGCGAGCTGGCCGGTGAGCAGGTCGCCGGGTACACCTCGGTGGACGCGATGCTGGACGCCGTACGCCCCGACCTGGTCCTCATCGGGACGCCGCCCTCGCTGCACCGCGAGCAGACGGTGGCCGCGCTGAAGGCCGGCGCCTGGGTGCTGTGCGAGAAGCCGCTCACCCTGTCGCTCGCCGAGTACGACGAGATCGCCGCCGCCGAGGAGGCCTCCGGCGGGTACGCGTCGGTCGTGTTCCAGCACCGCTACGGATCCGGCGCCGTGCACGCCCGCGAGCTGATCACCAGCGGCGAGCTGGGAGCCCCGCTGGTGGCGCACTGCCAGACCACGTGGCACCGGGACGCGGCGTACTACGCGGTGCCCTGGCGCGGGAAGTGGGCCAGCGAGGGCGGTGGCCCGACCATGGGCCACGGCATCCACCAGTACGACCTGCTGCTGCACCTGCTCGGCGAGTGGGAGGAGATCAGCGCGATGGCCGCGCGGCTGGTCCACGACACCGAGAGCGAGGACGTGTCCACCGCCCTGGTGCGGTTCAGGAGCGGCGCCCTCGCCACCGTCGTCAACAGTGTGCTCTCCCCGGAAGAGGTGAGCCGCATCCGCATCGACTGCGCCGACGCCACGGTCGAACTCACCCACCTGTACGGCCACAGCAACGACAGCTGGTCCTACACCCCGGCCCCGCACGTCGCCTCCGAACGGGCCACCGCCTGGCGCACCCCCGCGAGCGACGTGCCCAGCTCGCACACCGCCCAGCTGGGCACACTCCTCGACGCCTACGACGCCGGCACCCGGCCGCCGGGCAGCGGCCACGACGCCCGCGCCACCCTGGAGTTCGCCGCCGCCCTGTACAAGGCGGCGTTCACCGGCCGCTCGGTGCACGCGGGAGAGATCGGCCCCGGCGACCCCTTCTACGAGGCCATGCACGGCGAGTACCCCGACTGGGCCCCCAAGGAGCGCGCATGACCATCCGCGTCACCCACACGCACGGCGAGGACATCGCCGTCACCGCAGGCGGCACGGAGATCCTCCGCTACGTCTACCGCCCCGACCCGGATCCCTTCGAGTCCCGCAAGCCCTACGCCCACCCCGTGCGCACCCTCTCGGGCCGCACCGTCACCGGCTACCGCCCGAACGACCACCGCTGGCACAAGGGCCTGCAGATGACCGCGAGCCATCTGTCCGGTCAGAACTTCTGGGGCGGCAACTGCTACGTCCACGGGCAGGGCTACCTCCGCCTGCCCGAGCGCGTCGGCTCGATGCGGCACGACGGCTTCGCGGACTTCACGGTCGCCGACGACCGCCTCGCCTTCACCGAGAACCTCACCTGGATCGAGAACGGCGGCGAGGAGTGGGCTCGTGAGGTGCGCGGACTGACCGTCCACTCGGTGGACGAGGAAGCCGGCTCCTGGGCCCTGGACTGGTCGATCCGCCTCACCAACACCCGCTCCGAGCCCCTGGCCTTCGGCTCCCCGACCACCGCGGGCCGTGAGATGGCCGGCTACACCGGACTCCAGTGGCGCGGCCCCCGCGACTTCACCGGCGGCACGGTCTTCGCCCCGGACACCGACGCCGACGCGGGCCAGCTGATGGGCACCCAGGGCCCCTGGCTCGCCTTCACCACCGAGCACGACGACGTCGACGGCCACTCGACCCTGGTGTTCGCGCACGCGCCCGAGAACCTCGACGCGACGTCCCCGATCCACGAGTCGCACTGGTTCGTCCGCTCCGAGCCCTTCCCGACCGTCGCCTTCTCCTGGGCGTTCTTCGAGGAGTTCGAACTGCCGCCGGGGGAGTCCTTCGGGTACCGGTACCGCCTCGTCGTCGCCGACGGCGCCTGGGACCGGGACCGGGTCGGCACCCACCTGAAGGGCCTGCCGTGGTGAGCGAACCCGAGCCGACGGCTCTTCCGCACCCGCTGCCCGGCGCGATCGGCCTCTCCCACCTGAGCGCCTATGACTGGGAGGCCGCCGACGGCGTCTGCGGCGGCAGCCCGCACCTGCACCTGGTGTGCACCGAGGCGTACGTCGTCACCGGCGGCCGGGGCGCGGTCCAGACACTGAGCCCGGACGGTTACCGGGAGATCCCCCTCGAAGCCGGCTCCCTCGCCTGGTTCACGCCGGGCACCGTGCACCGCATGGTGCAGGGCGGCGACCTGCGTATCACCGTGCTGATGCAGAACAGCGGCCTGCCCGAGGCCGGGGACGCCGTGTTCACCTTCCCGCCCGAGGTGCTCGCCGACCCGGAGAAGTACGCCGCGGCGGCCGCCCTGCCGCCCGGCACCGGACCGGAGACGGCCGCGGCCGCCCGGCGCCGCAGGGACCTCGCGGTCGAGGGGTACCTCGGGCTGCGCGAGGCTCTAGTCGCCGGCGACGACGGCCCGTTCCTGGAGTTCCAGAGCGCCGCGGCCCGGATCGTCCGCGACAAGGTTCCCACCTGGCAGAAGCTGTGGCGGGAGGGTGCCCTGGCCACCGCGGAACGCACCGGGGCCCAGCTCGACGCCCTGGCCGCCGGCGACCCCGGCCACCTCGGCGGGGCCACCGCCCACGAGGCCGCGCCCACCCGGCTCGGCGGCTTCGGCATGTGCGGCCGGCGCGACGAGTACACGCTGCCCGGCACCACGCTGCCGTACCAGGAGGAGTAGCAGCAGGGGACCTGGGGGGGCCTGGGGCGACCTGGGGGGCTCTGAGGGGGGCTCAACCGAAACTCCGTCGAGAGGAGTGACCTCGGCATGCCCGGACACAGGACAAAGGGGTTCTGCGCGTCGGCCGCCGCACTGGCATTGTGTGCGGTGCTGGCGGGCTGCGGAGGATCCGGCGAGTCCGCAGGCGGCGGCAAGGTCGTGCTGCGCTACACGTGGTGGGGCAACCCCGACCGCGCGGAACGCACCGAGAAGGCCGTCGCGCTGTTCGAGAAACAGCACCCGGACATCGACGTGGCGACGTCGTTCTCCGGCTACGACGCCTACAAGCAGAAGCTCGCCACCCAGGCCGCCGGTGGTGACGCCCCGGACGTGATGCAGCTGGACTACCGCCAGATCGACCAGTACGCCTCCGGCGGGGTCCTGCTCGACCTGGCGAAACAGAAGTCCACCCTGCGCACCTCCGAGATCGACCCGGGCCTGCTCGCCACCGGCCGTGTCGACGACGTCCAGTACGCGATCCCGCAGGGCCGCGGCACCGAGACCGTCGCCTACGACGTCCGGACGTGGAAGAAGTCGGGCGTCCCGCTGCCCGGCGAGAGCTGGACCTGGAGCGAGTGGGCCGACACCATGCGGGCCCTCGCGAAGAAGACCGGCAAGCCCGGGGCGACCGACCCCGGCCAGAGCGAGGACGCCTTCGAGGTCTGGCTGCGCGGGCGGGGCAAGGCCCTCTACACCGAGGACGGCCGACTGGGCTTCACCGCCGGCGACCTCACACGCTGGTGGACCTTCACCGACCGGCTGCGCCGCGAGGGCGCCGTCTCACCCGCCGAGCAGACCACCCAGCTCGACGGATCCGTCGAGAACACCCCGCTGGGGCGCGGCACGTCCGTCACCGACGCCAACTGGGACGCCCCGGCCAGCGGCTTCGCCGCCCTCGTCGAGGGCGGTGTCGCCCTCGCCCCGATGCCGTCCGGCGAGGACGGCACGCCCGGCCAGTACTTCAAGCCGTCCATGTTCGTGGGCGTCTCGGCCGAGACCGGCCACCCCGAGGCGGCCGCGCGGCTCGTCGACTTCCTGATCAACGACCGGCAGGCCGCGGAGATCCTCGGCGCGAGCCGCGGCATCCCCGTCAACGAGACGATCCGCGACGAGACCGGCCCGCAGCTCAAGGACTTCGACAAGACCATCGCCGGCTTCCAGGCCTCCCTGGAGGGCAGGCTCAAGGATCCGCCCCAGGCGCCGCCCGCCGGCGACAACGCCCTGCAGAGCACCTTCCAGCGCGACTACGACCAGGTGTCCTACGCACGCATGTCGCCCCGCGAGGCGGCCGAGAACTACGTCACCGAGGCGAAGGCGGAGCTGAGGCCATGACCACCACCGCGATCCCCGCGGAGGCGAGGCGCGCCCCCGCCGCCGCACCGAGGCGCCGCCCCAAGCGCGAACGCGAGGGCGCCGCCTGGGTGTTCCTCTCGCCCTGGGTGCTCGGCGCGATCGTCCTGACGCTGTTGCCGATGGCCGTGTCGCTGTACCTGTCGTTCACCGACTACGACCTGTTCAGCCCGCCGAAGTGGGTCGGTCTGCGCAACTACGTGCAGATGTTCACCGAGGACCCCCGCTACTGGCGTTCGGTCGCGACGACCCTGACGTACGTCGTCGTCGCCGTGCCCCTGCAACTCGCCCTCGCCCTGGTCGTCGCGCTCGCCCTGAAGGGCATGAAGCGCGGCAAGGGCTTCTACCGCTCCGCGTTCTACGCCCCCTCCCTGCTCGGTGCGTCGATGTCCGTCGCGCTCGTCTGGCGGGCGGTCTTCAACGACGGCGGCACCGTGGACAACCTGCTGGGCACCGGCGGCTGGGTGAACAAGCCCGGCTGGTCGCTGCTGGCCGTGGCCCTGCTGACGGTGTGGCAGTTCGGCGCGCCGATGGTCATCTTCCTCGCCGGCCTCCAGCAGATCCCCGCCGAGCTGTACGAGGCGGCGGCCGTCGACGGAGCCGGGAAGTGGCGGCAGTTCCTGTCCGTCACCGTGCCGATGCTGTCACCGGTGCTCTTCTTCAACCTGGTCCTGCAGACCATCCAGGCCTTCCAGGTGTTCACGCCCGCCTTCGCGGTCAGCGCCGGCAAGGGCGGACCGGCCGACTCGACGCTCGTCTACACCATGTACCTCTACGACCGGGGCTTCGTCGCCTCCCACATGGGCTACGCCTCCGCCATGGCCTGGGTGCTGCTCCTCGTGATCGGCGTCGTCACGGCGGTGCTGTTCCGTACCTCACGCTCCTGGGTCTTCTACGCTTCCGAGGGGGACCGGTGACCTCGACGACCGCCGTCCACAAGCCCGTTCGATGGCGCCGTGCCGCCGTACACGTCGGCTGCCTGGCCGCCCTGCTGGTCATGCTGTACCCGCTGGCCTGGCTGCTGGCCACCTCGCTCAAGCCCGCCGACGAGGTCATCGCCAGTCTCGACCTGCTGCCCAGCCACCTGGAGTGGTCCAACTACGCCACCGCCCTCGACGGCGTCAACGACGTCTCCATCTGGCGGCTGCTCGGCAACTCCCTGCTGATCGCGGGCGGCGCGGTCCTCGGCAACGTCATCAGCTGCTCGCTCGCCGCCTACGCCTTCGCGCGGCTGAGGTTCCGCTTCCGCGGGCCGCTGTTCGCCTTCATGATCGCCACGATCATGCTGCCGCACCACGCGGTGCTGATCCCGCAGTACATCATCTTCAACCAGCTCGGCCTGGTGAACACCTACTGGCCGCTGATCCTGCCGAAGTTCCTCGCCACCGAGGCGTTCTTCGTCTTCCTCATCGTGCAGTTCATGCGCAGTCTGCCGCGCGAGCTGGAGGAGGCGGCCCGGATCGACGGTTGCGGGCCCTTCCGGAGCTTCTTCCAGGTCGTGCTGCCGCTCACCCGGCCGGCCCTGATCACCACCGCCATCTTCACGTTCATCTGGACCTGGAACGACTTCTTCACCCAGCTCATCTACCTCTTCGACCCGGAGAAGTTCACCCTCACGCTCGCGCTGCGCTCCTTCGTGGACGCCTCCAGCACCTCCGCCTTCGGCCCGATGTTCGCCCTGTCGGTGATCGCGCTGCTGCCGATCGTGCTGTTCTTCCTCGCCTTCCAGCGGTTCCTGGTGGAGGGCATGGCCAGCTCCGGACTGAAGGGGTGAGGGACATGGCCGCCAGGGACCCGGGCGAGGTGTTCGGCCCGCGCATGACCCTGTTCGCCGACGTGCTGAGCGTCGGACTGGCCACGGCGGCGGCCTGCCTGCCCCTGGTCACCCTCCCGGCCGCGCTGTCGACGGCGTGCGCCGTGCTGCGGGGAGCGGGAGTGGGCCGACCCGTCACGGCGGGGCGGTACTTCGCCCTGCTGCGGCGGCGGTTGCGCGCCGGTGACCTGGTGGCGGGGGCAGTTGCCCTGGCGGCTCTGCTGGTGTTCGCCGCCGATGTGGCGCTGGCCGGGGCCGGACTGCCGGGAGCGCCGCTGTTCGTGGTGCCGGCCGCGGTGATCGGCACGGGCGCGGTGGTGGTCGGCCTGCGCGCCTGCGGGCGCCCCGAGTCGCTCACCGACTGGCGGGCCGCGGTGCGCGCGGCAGGCCGGGACGCCGTGGCGGACGTGGGCGGCAGCGGCCTGGTCCTGCTCGCCGTGGCGACGGCGGCGCTGTGCGCCTGGATGCTGCTGCCACTGGCCTTCCTCGTCCCCGGACCGCTGGCCCTGGCGCTGACTGCCGTCGACGTGCGCCGGTCCGCTGCCGTTCTCCTCCGACAGCCGTAAGTTCAGGGGCCATTGGGGCACGTCAGGTGTGAGCGAGGTGACGAGGTGGTCATTCTCTTGTCATGAACCTGCGACCCGATGGGCGGGTCGCAGTCTCATGGAGGTGTGGGATGCACCGCAGATTCGCAACCGGTCTTGCCGCCACTGCCCTGACCCTCGTCACCGTGGTCGGCGCCGCCACGAGCGCAAGCGCCGCTCCTGCCGACAAGCCCCAGGTGCTCGCCAACTGGACGCAGACCAGCGCGTCCGGCTACAGCACCTGGGCCGCCGCCCGGGCCGACCAGGCCACGTGGGCCGCGTACGCCTTCGACTGGTCGACCGACTACTGCTCCTCCTCGCCGGACAACCCGTTCGGCTTCCCCTTCTCGATGTCCTGCGCCCGCCACGACTTCGGCTACCGCAACTACAAGGCGGCGGGCACCTTCAGCGCCAACAAGTCCCGGCTCGACAGCGCCTTCTACGAGGACCTCAAGAGGGTCTGCGCGGCCTACAGCGGCGGCGCGAAGACCTCCTGCACCAGCACGGCCTGGACGTACTACCAGGCCGTGCGGGCCTTCGGCTGACGGTTCGTCACCGTGAGGGCGCCGGGCGGCGGGGTGGGCCCCCGCGCCCGGCCGACCCGCGGCTTTACCGGCGCGGGGCGCCGACGATGCTGATCCGCGGCCACGAACGGGCCGCGGTGAGCAGGGCCTGGGTCCTCGCCGAGGGGGTGGCCGCCGCTGCCGCCAGGGCCGCCGCCGCGCTCGCGATGCCGAGGACCGCGCCCGCCGCCACGTCGCCCGGGTAGTGCACGCCCGTGTGGACGCGGGAGTAGCCGACGGCGCTCGCCAGCGCGCCGAGGGGCACCGCCGCGGGCGGCAGGACCACGCCGACGGCGGTGGCGAAGGCGACCGCCGACGCCGTGTGCCCGGACGGGAACGAGGCGGAGGTCGGCATCTTCACGTGCCGGTCCACCGTGACCCGGGCCGCTTCCCGGTCCGGCCGCGCGCGGCGCACCAGGCGCTTGCCGAGCAGGTTGGCCGAGGCCGATGCCACGGCGATCGCGCCGACGCCGGCCAGGGCGGCCCTGCGCGGTCGCTTCCCGGCCAGGGACAGGGCGGCGGCGATGGCGAACGAGATCTTGGAGTGGTCGGCCGCGTGCGACAGGTGGCGCAGCGTCCGGTCCAGGGTCGGCGTGGGAGTGGCGGCCACCGCCGCGTACAGCGCGCCGTCCACGGCCCTGAGATCGCCGAACACGGCGCTCAGGAGCCGGCCGGGCCGACTCGCGAGGTCCCGGGTGTGCTGAAGCGGACGGGGGGCGTCCGCGTCTGTGGTCGTCGGATCGGTCATGTGCTTCTCCCCGCAGTGGCCTTCCCCAGCAAGGTACCGGCTCGCGCCCGGCGCACGCTCGGCGCCCCTGCGAGCCGGTACCCACCGAGTGCCCGGACGGCGGACGGCCACCCCGGTGATCCGCAACACTGAGCACATGCCCCTGCTGCCCCGCCGCACCCTGCGCGCCCTGGAGCGTTTCCACGCCGCCCGGCCCTGGGACCACAACGCCCACTTCCACCGCTGGATCCTGCGGCAGCTTCCGGAGCGGGTGGGCAGCGCCCTGGACGTGGGATGCGGCAGCGGCGACCTGGCCCGGCTGCTGACCGGCCGCGCCGCCCGTGTGCACGGGATCGACGCCGACCCGGCGATCACGGCGCGGGCACGGGAACTGACGCCGGTGGCGGCGCCGGTGACGTACACGGCGATCGACGCGCCGGCCGGCCTCGGCGACCGTTCGTACGACGTCATCACCTGCGTCGCCGTCCTGCATCATCTGCCCTTCCCCCAGGCCCTCCAGGACTTCCGCGACCATCTCGCCCCCGGTGGCACGCTGGTGATCGTCGGCCTGGCCCGGGAGCACACGCCCGTCGACCACCTGCTCGCCATCGCGTCGATCCCGCTCAACATCGTCATGGCGTTGCTGAAGAACCGGGGCCGCCCGGCGCCCCGCCCGGTCTCGATGACCGCCCCGACCCGCCCGGCGGACCTGACCTTCTCCGAGATCGCGCGCGGGGCCCGGGCCGTCCTCCCCGGTGTCCGGCTGCGTCGGCGCCTGTTCTGGCGCTACACGCTGGTGTGGCGGCGCCGCTGAGCCGTCGGGGCCTCAGCCGGCGGCCCGGAAGGTGCGCAGCCGCAGGGAGTTGCCGACCACGAAGACCGAGGAGAAGGCCATCGCAGCCCCGGCGATCATGGGGGTGAGCAGGCCGGCCGCGGCCAGTGGCAGGGCCGCCACGTTGTAGGCGAAGGCCCAGAACAGGTTCGAGCGGATCGTGGAGAGCGTGCGGCGGGCCAGCCGGACGGCGTCCGCCGCGGCCCGCAGATCGCCCCGGACGAGCGTCAGGTCGCCGGCCTCGATCGCGGCGTCCGTGCCGGTGCCCATGGCCAGACCGAGATCGGCCCGGGCGAGGGCCGCCGCGTCGTTGACACCGTCCCCGACCATCGCCACCGACCGGCCCTCGGCCTGCAACCGCTCGATCACGTCCACCTTGCCCTGCGGGAGCACCTCGGCGACGACCTCCTCGATGCCCACCTCGCGGGCGACGGACCGGGCCACCGCCTCGTTGTCGCCGGTCAGCAGGATCGGCGTGAGACCGAGAGCCCGCAGCCTGCCGACCGCCTCCGCGCTCGTGTCCTTCACCGCGTCGGCCACCTCCAGCACCGCACGCGCCTCGCCGTCCCACGCGACGGCGATGACCGTGCGCCCGGCGCCCTCGGCCGCGGCCCCGGCCCGGGCCAGGTCCTCGGGAAGCTCCATCGCCCAGTCGGCCAGCAGCCGCTTTCGTCCGACGAGCACCGCGTGGCCCTCGACCATGCCCTGCACACCGAGGCCGGGCACGTTGGCGAAGTCCTCCGGCGTGGGCAGCGCGCCCAGCTTCTCCAGCGCCCCGTTCGCGACGGCCCGGGCGATCGGGTGCTCGGAGGAGTGCTCCAGCGCCCCCGCCAGCCGCAGCACCTCGGCCTCGTCCGTGCCCTCGGCGGTGTGCACGGCCAGCAGCGTCATCCGGCCGGTGGTGACCGTGCCGGTCTTGTCGAGGACGACGGTGTCGACCCGGCGCGTGGACTCCAGGACCTCCGGGCCCTTGATGAGGATGCCGAGTTGGGCGCCCCGCCCGGTGCCCACCATCAGCGCGGTCGGCGTGGCGAGACCCAGGGCGCACGGGCACGCGATGACGAGGACGGCGACCGCCGCGGTGAACGCTGCCGTCAGCCCGACGCCGTTGCCCAGCCAGAAGCCCAGCGTGCCGAGCGCCAGGGCGATCACCACCGGCACGAACACCGCCGAGATCCGGTCCGCGAGCCGCTGCGCGGCGGCCTTGCCGTTCTGCGCGTCCTCCACCATCCGGGCCATCCGGGCCAGCTGGGTGTCGGCACCCACCCGCGCCGCACGGACGACGAGCCGCCCGCCGACGTTGACCGTGGCGCCGGTGACCGGGTCGCCCGCGCCCACCTCCACGGGGGCGGACTCGCCGGTGAGCGTCGAGGCGTCCACGGCGGAGGAACCCTCTTCGACCGTCCCGTCCGTCGCGATCTTCTCGCCGGGCCGGACGAGGAAGCGGTCTCCGGTCTTCAACTCCGTCACAGGAAGCGTCGTTTCCCGGCCGCCGTCGCGCAGCACCGTGACGTCCCTAGCGCCCAGCTCCAGCAGCGCCCGCAGCGCCGCGCCCGCCTTGCGCTTGGCGCGGGCCTCGAAGTACCGCCCGGCCAGGATGAAGGCGGTCACGCCCGCGGCGGCCTCCAGGTAGATGTTCCCGGCGCCGTCCGTGCGCTCCATGGTGAGCTCGAAGGGATGCGTCATGCCCGGCGTGCCCGCGGTACCGAAGAACAGCGCCCACAGCGACCACAGGAACGCGGCCGAGGTGCCCACCGAGATCAGGGTGTCCATGGTGGCAGCGCCGTGCCGCGCGTTGGTGAACGCCGCCCTGTGGAAGGGCCATGCCGCGTACGTCACGACGGGAGCGGCCAGGGTGAGCGACAGCCACTGCCAGTACTCGAACTGCAGCGCCGGGACCATCGCCATGGCCAGGACCGGAACCGACAGGACCACGGCCGTGATCAACCGCTCGCGCAGCGGACGCAGTTCGTCTGCCGCCACGCCCGGGTCGTCCCGCCCGGCGGGGGGAGACGGCTCCCGTGCGGTGTACCCGGTCGCCCTGACCGTGGCGATCAGATCACCGACGGAGACGTCACCGGAGTAGCCGACCTTCGCCTTCTGAGTCGCGTAGTTGACGGTCGCGGTGACCCCGTCCATGCGGTTGAGCTTCTTCTCGACGCGTGCCGCACAGGAGGCGCAGGTCATGCCGCCGATGGCGAGCTCGACCTCGGCGTCGGTGCCGGTCGTCGCAGCGGTGCTCATGGCTCAGACCCTCCCGGTCAGCTCGTAGCCGGCCTCGTCGACGACCTCCGCGAGCGCGGTGTCGTCCGGCTCGGCGGCACTGGTGACGGTGACCTGGCCGCCGCCGAGGTCGACCTCGACACCGAGGACACCGTCCAGGTCGCCGATGACCTCGGTCAGCGTGGTCCTGCAGTGGCCGCAGGACATTCCGGAGACGGCGTAGGTGGTGGCGGGCATCGGATGCTCCTCCGGGTGATCGGACAGATGCGGTGCATACGGGGCGGGGGTATCCCCTCGCTGTCGTCAGGTATACCCCTATAGGGTATTTGGCGCAAGCGTGAGAATGACTTGACTCGATACCCCCCAGGGGTATTGTGAAGTGCATGGAGGTCCCGCAATCGAGCGGGAGACCCGGCATCTCGAGGAGCCGACGGCCATGAACACCGGACTGAGGATCACCACCTTCGCCGCCGCACTGGCAGCGACCTTCGGCGCGGCCTACGGTGCCGGACAGGGCATCGGCCCCGTCGTCGCCGACAGCTCCCCGAAGCACGGGGACGAGCACACCCGGCCCACACCGGAGCAGGGGGAGGGCGGCCACGCCGGACACGGCACGCCTCCGGCCGGCGGACTGCAGATCTCCGAGGGCGGCTACACGCTCGACCTGGCAAGCCCGCGCGTCTCCGCGGGCAGGCCGGCCGACCTGCGTTTCACCGTCCGGGACACCGACGGGCGCGCGCTCACCGCCTACCAGCGCGAGCACGACAAGGAACTGCACCTCATCGTGGCCTCACGCGACCTGGTGACCTACCGCCACCTGCACCCCACCCGCGCCGCCGACGGCACCTGGAGCACCCCCGTGGACCTGCCCCGCGCGGGCGGCTACCGCGTCTTCGCCGACTTCACCCCGGCCGGGAAGGACACCCGGAACCTCACCCTCGGCGCGGACCTCGCCGCCTCCGGCCCGTACCGGGCCCGGCCCCTGCCGCCCGCGAACACCACGGACCAGGTCGGCGGCTACGAAGTGAAGCTGTCCGGCACCCCGCACCCGGGCAGGGCGAGCGAGCTGACACTGAGGGTCTCCCGTGACGGCAGGCCCGTCACCGACCTCCAGCCCTACCTCGGCGCCTACGGCCACCTGGTCGCGCTCCGCTCCGGCGACCTCGCCTACCTGCACGTCCACCCGAACGGCGAACCCGGCGACGGCACGACCGGGCCCGGCCCGGACATCTCCTTCACGGCCACGGCACCCAGCTCCGGCTCCTACCGCCTGTTCCTCGACTTCAAGCACGAGGGAAAGGTCCACACAGCGGCCTTCACCGTCCGCGCCGGGGGAGCGGCGGCCGGCTCCGATACCCCCGAGGGGCATGCGAACGGCGGTCACGGGCACTGAGGCTCAGCCGAGCGCCCGGTCCAGGTTGAAGGCCGCGCTGATCAGCGCGAGATGTGTGAACGCCTGCGGGAAATTGCCCTGCTGCTCCCCGGTGTGGCTGATCTCCTCGGCGAACAGGCCGAGATGGTTGGCGTACGTCAGCATCTTCTCGAAGGCGAGCCGCGCCTCGTCGATCCGGCCGGCGTGCACCATCGCCTCCACGTACCAGAACGAGCAGATGGAGAACGTACCCTCGTCGCCGCGCAGCCCGTCGGGGCTGGAGCGAGGGTCGTAGCGGTAGACCAGCGAGTCCGACACCAGCTCCTCGGTGAGCACGTCCAGCGTCGACAGCCACTTCGGATCGGTCGGGGCGATGAACTTCGTCAGCGGCATCATCAGCACCGCCGCGTCCAGCACGTCGCCGTCCTCGTGCTGGACGAAGGCCCCGCGCTCCTCGGACCAGCCCCGGCTCATGATCCGCCGGTAGATCGTGTCGCGGCACTCCCGCCAGCGCGGCAGGTCGGCGGGCAGTCCGCGCCGGTTGGCCATCCGGATGGCCCGCTCGATCGCCACCCAGCACATCAGCCGCGAGTAGAGGAAGTTCCTGCGCCCTCCCCGCGTCTCCCAGATCCCCTCGTCGGGCTGGTCCCAGTGCGCGCACACCCAGTCCACCAGCGCGCACACGTCGTCCCAGTGCCCGCTGGAGATGGGCTTGGCCCACTTGTCGTAGAGGTAGATCGAGTCGATCAGCGCGCCGTAGATGTCGAGCTGGAGCTGGTCGGCAGCGGCGTTGCCGACCCGTACCGGCGCCGAGCCGTGGTGCCCTTCCAGATGGCCGAGGGTGCGTTCGGGCAGCTCGGTGCGTCCGTCGATGCCGTACATGATCTGCAACGGGCCGGAGACCTTGCCGTCGCCCGGGCTGATGTGCCGGGTCACGAAGTCCATGAACGCCTCGGCCTCCCCGGTGAAGCCCAGCCGCAGCAGGGCGTAGACGCAGAACGCCGCGTCGCGCACCCAGACGTAGCGGTAGTCCCAGTTGCGTTCGCCGCCCAGCTCCTCGGGCAGGCTCGTCGTCGGCGCGGCCACGATGGCCCCGGTGGGCGCGTACGTGAGCAGCTTCAGCGTCAGGGCCGAGCGGTGCACCATCTCCCGCCAGCGGCCCTTGTACCGGGAGGCCGACAGCCAGCGCCGCCAGTACGCCACCGTCGCCGCGAACTGCTCCTCCGCCTCCGTGCGCGCACATCGGCGGGGCGTCACCTCGCCGCCGACCTTGTCCAGCGCGAAGACCGCCGTCTCGCCCTCGGAGAGCTTGAAGTCGCACCGCACGTCCGGCCCGTCCGCCTCCAGGGGTACGGTCGCGGTGAGCGCGAGCGTCATCCCCTCGGTCCCGAACACCGCGGTGTCGCCGGCAAGCCGCACGGTGTGCGGCAGGGAGCCGTAGTCGAAGCGGGGCGCCACCCGCGTACGGAACGGGATCGAGCCCCGTACGCACACCACCCGCCGGATCAGCCGGTGCCGCTCGGCCTCGGCCGGTCCGCCGCCCACCGGCATGAAGTCCTGCACCTCGCCGACCCCGTCCTCGGTGAAGAACCGGGTGATCAGGACGTTGGTGTCGGGGAAGTAGAACTGCTTGGTCCGGGCCGGCACCGACGCCGCCAGTTCGAAACAGCCACCGCGCTCGGCGTCGAGGATCGAGGCGAACACACTCGGCGCGTCGAAGGCCGTGCAGCAGTACCAGTCGATCGTGCCGTCGGTCCCCACCAGGGCCACACTGCGCAGATCACCGATCAGCCCGTGCTCCGCGATCGGCACATAGCGCCTGCCCCCCGGTATGCCCCGGTCCCGCGCGCCTTCACTCATGACGGCCTCCTGCCGGTAGGCGCCTCAGCCCCAGCCTAGAACCGCCGGGGTGAGGCCGCGCCGCCGGACCGCCGGGCGGATGGCCCCGTCCGCAGCCGCCGTCGGACCGCCGCCCGACCGTAACCGCCGGACCGCCGCCATGGGACCGCTGAGCAGCCGGCCGCCGCCGTCAGACCGTGACGACCCGCAGCCCGGCCTCCTCGAAGCGCCGCACCGTGCCCGTGTCGGCCGCCGTGTCCGTGACCAGGGTGTCCACCGCCTCGGCCGCGCAGATCCGGGCGAACGCCCGCTGCCCGAGCTTGCTGGAGTCGGCGGCGACCACCACCCGCTCCGCCCGCTCGCACAGCAGCCGGTTGATCGCCGCCTCGGCCTCGTCGTGCGCCGCCGCACCGTGGACGACGTCGAAGGCGACGACACCGAGCACCGCCACGTCGACGGTGATCTGCCCGAGCACCCCGTCCGCGAGCGGCCCGACCAGCTCGTAGGACTGGGCCCGGGCCACCCCGCCGGTCAGCACGATCTTGAACTGGGGCCGCACCGCCAGCTCGTTCGCGATGTTCAGGGCGTTCGTCACCACGGTCAGGGCGGGCGCCCCGGACGTCAGGTCCCCGCGCACGGCCAGCGCCCGCGCCACCTCGGTCGTGGTGGTCCCCCCGGTCAGCCCGACCGCCTCGCCCGGCGCCACCAGTTCCGCCACCGCCTTGGCGATGCGCTGCTTCTCCGAGGCATGGCGGGCCGACTTGTAGCGCAGCGGCAGCTCGTAGGACACGCCGTGCACGACCGCGCCGCCCCGGGTGCGCACCAGCATCTGCTGCTCGGCGAGCCCGTCGAAGTCACGGCGGATCGTCGCCGCCGACACCCCGAGCTCCGCCGCCGCGTCCTCGACGTCCAGCCGGCCGCGCTCCACGAGCAGTTCCAGCAGCGCCTTCCAGCGGGCGTCGCGCGACATCCGCACCTCCACGTCTCGATCTCCGGCGACCCTAGCGCACCCGAACCTCACCGGATGCTTGATGATGCTCGAAAGATGGCTATATCTTGCAGGAACAAGCAGATCGGGCGGGCTCCTGGAGCGGAGGGTGCGGGATGACGCATGTCGAGGACGAACTGGCGAGCCAACCCGAGTGCTGGGAACGCGCAGCATCGGAAGCACCCCGGTTCCTGAAGGCGCTGCCGGCACCGGGGGAGCGGGTCGCGATCGTCGGCTGCGGCACCTCGTACTTCATGGCACAGGCCGCCGCGGCCCTGCGCGAGGGCGCGGGCCAGGGCGAGACCGACGCCTTCGCCGCCTCGGAGTTCCCCCACGGCCGCCGCTACGACCGGGTCGTCGCCCTCACCCGCTCCGGCACCACGACCGAAGTCCTGGACCTGCTGGCCCGGTTGAGGGACGGCACCCGCACCACCGCGATCACCGCCGACCCGGACACGCCCGTGACGACGGCCGCCGACGACCTCGCCGTCCTGGCATTCGCCGACGAACGCTCCGTCGTGCAGACCCGGTTCGCGACCACGGCCCTCACCCTGCTGCGCGCCCACCTCGGCCTGCACCCCGGTACCGCCGTCACCGACGCCCGCACCGCCCTGACCGAGCCGCTGCCCGAAGGGCTCACCGCATGCGGGCAGTTCACCTTCCTGGGACGCGGCTGGACCGTCGGCCTGGCCAACGAGGCCGGACTGAAGATGCGTGAAGCCGCGCTGGCCTGGGCGGAGGCCTACCCGGCGATGGAGTACCGGCACGGCCCCATCAGCGTCAGCACCGCGGGCACGGCGACCTGGATGTTCGGGGACGCACCGGACGGACTCGCCGAGCAGGTGCGCGGCACCGGCGCGTCGTGGATCTCCGGGCACCTCGACCCGCTCGCCGAACTGGTCCGCGCCCAGCGCCTGGCGGTCGCCGTCGCCGCGTCCCGCGGGCTGGACCCCGACCGTCCGCGCCACCTCACGCGCTCGGTGATCCTCGCCCCCTGACCCAGGGCCTGTCGCCCGGACCACGCCGCGGGCGCGTGGCTCCGCACCCGGGAGGCGACGACGGGCCGCAGCCGAAGCCCCACGACCCGACCCGGACCACAGGCCCCAGGAGACCCCGTGCCCCTCACCACCACCGGCGACCTCGTCACCCGTGCCGCGACGGCCGGCTCCGCCGTCGCCTCCTTCAACGTCATCACCCTGGAGCACGTCGAGGCCGTCATCGCGGGCGCCGAGTCGGTGGGCGCCCCCGTCGTCCTCCAGGTCAGCGAGAACGCGGTGAAGTTCCGCGGCGGGCAGCTGCTCCCGCTCGCCCGCGCTGCCCTCACCGCGGCCGAACACGCCGCCGTGCCGGTCGCGTTGCACCTCGACCATGTGCGGAGCGACACCCTGCTGCACCAGGCCGCGGACGCCGGCTTCAGCTCCGTGATGTACGACGCGGCCCGGCTGCCCTACGCGGAGAACCTCGCGGCGACCCGGGCGGCGGTCGTCTGGGCGCATGCCCGAGGGCTGTGGATCGAAGCGGAGTTGGGTCAGATCGGCGGCAAGAACGGCAGACCGCCGCTGGACGCGCACGCCCCCGGCGCCCGCACCGACCCCGACGAGGCACGGGCGTTCGTCGCCGACTCGGGTGTGGACGCCCTCGCCGTCGCCGTCGGCAGCTCCCACGCCATGACCACCCGCACCGCCGCCCTCGACCACGCCCTGCTGAAACGCCTGTCGGCCGCACTGGACGTCCCGCTCGTCCTGCACGGCTCCTCCGGCGTCCCGGACGAGGAACTCACCGCCGCCGTGGCGGGCGGCATCACCAAGGTCAACATCGGCACGGCCCTGAACATCGCGCTGACCGGAGCGATCCGGGAGTTCCTCGCCGAGAGACCCGAGGCGGTCGACCCGCGCAGCTACCTCACCCTCGCGCGGGAGGCGATGGCACGGGCGGTGGCGAGGACCCTGCAGACCCTCGGCACCCCTACCGCTTGACGGCCTTCAGCACCACGAACTTCGGGTCGCTCGCCACGAGCCGGCTGTTGCCGAACAGCTTCCGCAGCTTGACGTGGTAGCCCAGGTGCCGGTTGCCGACCACCCACAGCTCTCCGCCCGGCCGCAACGCGCGCCGCGCACCGGTGAACATCCGCCGGGCCGTGGCGTCCGTCGTCGCCTGGTGGGAGTGGAACGGCGGGTTGTTCAGGACCAGGTCGACACTGCCGGACGGCACGCCCGCCAGTCCGTCCCCGACCCGGAACTCGGCCTGCCCCGACGCGACGTTCGCCTTGTACGTGGCCTCCGCCGAGGCCACGGCCTGGAACGACTCGTCGACGAACAGCACCTCGGCACCGGGGTCCGCCAGTGCCACCGACGTACCCACCACGCCGTTGCCGCACCCCAGGTCCACCACCCGGCCACCCCGCCCGTCAGGCAGATGCCGCAGGAAGAACCGCGTCCCGATGTCGAGCCGGTCGGCGCAGAACACCCCGGCGTGGTTGACGACGGTCCCGCCCGAGGCAGGACCGATGCCTTCCGGCAGCGTGTACACGTACGGCCACGGACCGGCGGGCCGCTCCAGCGCGGGGTCCGGCGTGCAGAAGATCAGCCGGGCCTTCTTCTCGGCGAGGGAGGTGCGCGTCGGGCCGAGGATCCGCTCGAACAACTGAAGCGTCGAGGTGTGGATCTCCTTCACCATGCCCGTGCCGACCACGACCGTCCCCGCGTGCACCGCCGGCGCCAGCCGCAGCAACTGGTCCTCCAGCAGCGCCAGGCTCTTGGGCACCCGCACCAGCAGCACGTCGATCCGGCCGGGCGGCGGATCCTGCGTGGTGAGCAGCCGCACCGCCCCCGGTTCGGCACCGGCCCGCGCGAGGTTGGCGCGGGTCGCCTCCCGCGTGAGCCAGGAGTCGGTGATCTGCACCGGCCGGTGCGCCGCGAGCGCCGTGACCAGCGCACCCCAGCGGTCCCCGAGCGCCACGACCGTGCCGTCCAACGGCACCCGCTCCTCGGCCAGATGCCTCAGCAGGTACTCGTCCGAGGCGTCCCAGGCACGCAGCCGGTCACGCGGGTCCTCGGGGAAACGGGTCAGCGCCGGCTCGCCCCACGGCGTCGTCATACGGTCGTCCATCGTGCGACCAGGCTAGCCCAGCCCCAGCTCAGGGCGTGTCGGGCACCATGGAAGGCATGGACGCCGAGCTGTTCCCCAGGGACCGCACTCAGGTCGCGCCCGGCGCCGTGCACCTGCCCGGCTGGCTGGACGCGGCACGCCAGTCGGAACTGCTCGACGCCTGCCGCGACTGGGCGCGGCCACCCGCCGGGCTGCGCACGGTCCGCACCCCCGGCGGCGGCACCATGACCGCCCGGCAGGTCTGCCTGGGCCGGCACTGGTACCCCTACGCCTACGCCGCCACGGTCGCCGACGGGGACGGCGCCCCGGTCAAGCCGTTCCCGTCGTGGCTCGGCGAGCTCGGCCGCCGGGCGGTCCGCGACACCCTCGGCGGACCCGCGCCGGACTACGACATCGCTTTGATCAACTTCTACGACGCCGACGCCCGCATGGGCATGCACCGCGACAGCGACGAGAAGTCCGATGCCCCCGTGGTGTCGCTCAGCCTCGGCGACACCTGCGTGTTCCGCTTCGGCAACACCGCGACGCGCACCCGGCCCTACACCGACGTCGAGCTGCGCAGCGGCGACCTGTTCGTCTTCGGCGGCCCCTCCCGTCTCGCCTACCACGGGGTCCCCCGCATCCGCCCCGGGACGGCACCGCCCGGGCTCGGGCTGACCGGGCGGCTCAACATCACCCTCCGGGTGAGCGGGCTCCGGCGCCCGCCGGACAGCGCCCCCGGCCGCGCGGCGAGGCCCGGCGGGCAGACTCGGCCACCGTCCCGGCGGATCATGGGAGACTCGCCCCCATGAGCGGGAAGGCGGACCCCCGGCAGGCGGGGAACGGGAGCACTTCGAGGGCGCGGCTGGACCGGGGGCGCGCAGCGCTCGGCCCCGCGCTGGAGCTCGTGCACACCGGACGCGCCCCGACCCGGGCCGTGCTCACCGCCGAGCTCGGGGTGACGCGGGCGACCGCCGGCGCCGTCGCCGTCGAGCTGGAGGCACTCGGGCTGATCCGGGTCGACGCCCGGCCCGGCGCTGCCGCCGGCTCGCAGGGCCGGCCCTCCCACCGACTGGCCGTCGCCGACGACGGGCCCGTCGCGCTGGCCGCGCAGGTGCACGCCGACGGGTTCCGGGCGGCGCTGGTCGGACTGGGCGGCCGGATCGTCGCCACCGCGCCCGGCTGCGAGGTCGTCGACGCGGACCCGGCCAAGGTGCTGGCCTCGGTCGTCGAAGCGGGTGCCGAACTGCTGCGTTCGACGGGGCTGCGGTGTGTGGGTGCGGGCCTCGCCGTACCCTCCGCCGTCGCCGAACCCGAGGGACTGGCGCTGAACCCGCTCCACCTGGCCTGGCCCGCGGGTGCGCCCGTGCGGGACATCTTCGCCGAGCAGGTGCGCGCGGCGGGCATCGACGGACCCGCGTTCGCCGCGAACGACGTCAACCTCGCCGCGCTCGCCGAGCACCGGCACGGCGCCGGCCGTGGCTCCCGGGACCTGCTGTGTGTGGCCACCGGCCACCGCGGCGTCGGCGGCGCGCTCGTCCTCGACGGCCGCCTGCACCGGGGGAGTTCGGGTCTCGCGCTGGAGGTCGGGCACCTCACCGTGCACCCCGAGGGACGCCCCTGCCACTGCGGCAGCCGAGGCTGCCTCGACGTGGAGACCGACCCGCTGGCCTTCCTCACGGAGGCCGGACGCGAACCGGGCCCCGAAGTGTCCCTGCTCCAGCAGTCCATCGACCTGATCCGCCACCACTACGACGACCCGGGCGTGCGCACCGCGGCCGAGGCCGTCGTCGACCGCCTCGGCCTCGGCCTCGCGGGCCTGGTCAACATCCTCAATCCGGATCGCATCATCCTCGGCGGCCTGCACCGCACACTCCTCGACGCCGACCCGGGCCGCCTGCGCGCGGTGGTGGCCGACCGCAGCCTGTGGGGCCAGAGCGGCGGTGTCCCCATCCTGCCCTGCACCCTCGACCACAACAGCCTGGTCGGCGCGGCGGAACTGGCGTGGCAGCCGGTCCTGGACGACCCGCTGGGGGCACTGGCCCCGCGGGCGTGACAGGCCGTCGGGCGCGAGACCGCGAGAGTGACCCCACGGGTATCAGGCGTGTCCGCGCCGGTTCCGGGAAGGCGCGCCGCTGAGCGGGCAGGCTGGTCCACGGGCAGTCCGCCCGCACCGCACCACCAAGGAAGTTGACGCAATGACCGACACACTCACCGTGAGCGTCCTGGGCACCGGCATCATGGGCGCCGCGATGGCCCGCAATCTCGCCCGGGCCGGACACACCGTCCACGCCTGGAACCGCACCCGGTCCAAGGCCGAGCCGCTGGCCGCCGAGGGCGTACGGGTCGCCGACAGCCCCGCACGGGCGGTCCAGGACGCCGACGTCGTCCTGACGATGCTCCACGACGGCCCGGCCGCCCTGAACGCCATGCGTGAGGCGGCCCCCGCGCTGCGCCCCGGCACCGTCTGGGTGCAGTCGACCACCGCCGGCATCGAGGGCGTCGCCGAACTGGCCTCCTTCGCCCGCGACCACGGCCTTGTCTTCTACGACGCCCCCGTCCTCGGCACCCGTCAGCCCGCCGAGGACGGGAAGCTGACCGTGCTCGCGGCCGGGCCCACCGAGGGTCGCGAGAAGGCGACGCCGGTCTTCGACGCCGTCGGCGCCCGGACCGTGTGGAGCGGAGAGGACGGGGCGCAGGCCGGTGCCACCCGGCTGAAGCTGGTGGCCAACAGCTGGGTCCTCGCCGTCACGGCCGCCGCCGGTGAGGCCCTCGCCCTGTCCAAGGCCCTCGGCGTCGACCCGCACGGCTTCTTCGACCTCGTCGCCGGCGGCCCCCTCGACATGGGCTATCTGCGCGCCAAGTCCGGCCTCCTCCTCGAGGACAGGCTCACACCGCCCCAGTTCGCGGTGGCAACCGCCGCCAAGGACGCCCGGCTGATCGTGCAGGCCGGCACCGGACACGGCGTCCGCCTGGACGTCGCCGAAGCGACCGCCGCCCGTATGGAACGTGCCGCCGCCCAGGGCCACGCCGACGAGGACATGGTCGCGGCCTACTTCGCCAGCTTCGACGAAAAGACCGACTCCTAGGAGGCACTCTCATGTCCAAGCCGCCGCTGCCGCCCGAGGCCGAGGCCCTGCTGAGCAAGCCCAACCCGTGCGTCATGGCCACGCTGCGCTCCGACGGCGCTCCCGTCACCACCGCCACCTGGTACGCGTGGAAGGACGGCCGTGTGCTGATCAACCTCGACGAGGGCCGGGTACGCCTCAAGCACCTGCGCCGCGACCCGCGCGTCACCCTCACCGTCCTCGCCGGCGACGACTGGTACACCCACGTCACCCTCATCGGCCGCGTCACCGAGATGTACGACGACGAGGACCTGGCCGACATCGACCTCCTCGCCCGGCACTACATCGGCAAGCCCTACCCGGACCGCGACCGCCCCCGGGTCAGTGCCTGGATCGAGGTCGACCGCTGGCACGGGTGGGGCTCGATGAAGGACAGCGACCAGGCCGGCGGCTGAGACCCTCGGCCCGGTCCGTCAGCGCCACTCGGTCCCGAACGCCCGGCCCGGGTTCTCCGTGAGGATGCGCTCGACCAGCTCCTCGCCCACGGCGTGCACGAGCCGGGGCCGCACCCGGCGCAGCAGGTAGGGCATCCCGGGGCCGCCGTCCACCGAGCGGGCGGCGGCCGTGGTGGTGTCCGCGCCCAGCAGCAGCCGGTCGCCGAACCCGGCGTCCGCCAGGGCCCGGACGGCGTCCGGCATCCGCCAGTCCGTGGCGTGGTGGGCGAGGGACGGCCCGTCGAAGGCCAGATAGCAGCCGTACTCCGCCGCCTGCCGGTGCACCACGAGGTCGGGGGAGCGGTTGAGGTGCCCGAGCACCACCCGGTCGGGCGGGACCCCCAACCGCCCGCAGAGCAGGTCCACTACGTCCAGTGCGCCGGTCCCCATCTCCAGGTGCACGGTGACCGTCGCGCCCGTGGCGTGATGCGCCTCGGCCGCCGCCGCCATGGTCCAGCGGGCGTGCGCGTCCAGCGCGTGGAAACCGCCCGCGACCTTGACGAGCCCCGCCCGCACCCCCGACGTCCCGATGCCCTCGGTGAGTTCGGAGACGAAGACCTGGGCGAGCCGGCTCCGCAGCCCGGCGAGCGTGCCCTCGTCGTAGTGCACGGCTTGGTGCAGACCGGTCGCGGCGACCACGTGCACACCGGTCTCCCGGGACAGCGGCGGCAGATCGGCGACCCGCCGCCCGAGCCCGTACGGCGTCCACTGCACGACGGCCCCACCGCCCCGTTCCCGGAACGCGAGCAGCTCCGCCCGCGCCGCCGTCACGCTGCGCAGCTCCTGGCCGGGCAGCTGTGGACTGCCGAAGAACAGATGGTCGTGGGCGTCGCACACCCCCAGGTCCCCCGGGGGCACGTCTCCCAGCACCGTGCGGACCGCGCTCACCACCCACGTCCCCGGGGCAGCCGGTCCCGGCCCGGCGCGGACAGGTGCAGTACCTCGAACACGTCGCCGTCGGGCTTGGGCGGCTCCTGCTCCCAGAGGCTGAAGCGCACCAGCTCCCAGCGGCTGGTGTCGACGGCCGCGGCGGCACACAGGGCCCCGTCCTCCGCCGCCAGCCGCCGGGCCTCGCCCACCGCGTCCTCCACGGTTTCGCCCAACGGCACGCCGTTCGGGACGGGTTGGCGGTGCCGTACCGCGAACCGCGCGTGCGAGCCGTTTCCTTCCTCGTACGCGAGCCCCGTCCACTGCCGCGCGGGCGGCCGCCCGAAGTCGTCACTCACCCCCTGGAACCCACCGCCCCACAGAAAGGCGTTCATCCCGTCGACGGTGTTCCAGAGGTAGAAGGGCGCGTACTGGTTGACCGGTGAGCCGCGCCGACCGCACTCGCGGATCAAATAGGCCTTGAGGCCGAGCCCGGCCCAGTCGTCGAGCAGATGACCCCGGCGGGCGACGCGGTCGCGGACGATGCCCATGTCGTAATCCGCGGGCAGGGTGAGCTCGTACTGCATGGCGTGCATGGTTGTCTCCTCAGGAGGACCGGGGTGCCAGCAGGGAGAGCAGGCCCCGGACTCCCGCGTCGAACGCGGCGGGGGAGCCGGAGGCGCGGGCCAGGACGTAGCCGCCCTGGACGGTCGCGACGACCGCCGCCGCGATCTCCCCGGCGTCGAGGCCGGCCGCGAACTGGCCCTGGGTCTTGCCCTCTTCGACGAGCCCGGCGATGCGCCCGCGCAGCCAGTCGAGTGTCTCGTCGACCGGCGCCCGCAGTTCGGCACTCGCGATCACGTCGGGGTCCATCGTCAGCCGGCCGACCGGGCAGCCCCGCAGCACGTCCCGCTCGCGGCGCAGGTACGCCTCGATCCGCTCGTACGGCGTGCCCGGACCGTCGAGCACTCCCGCGGCGGTGGCCCGCATCTGCTCGGCGGTCCGCCGGATCGCGGCCAGGGCGAGATCGGGCTTGCCCTTGAAGTGGTGGTACATGCTGCCCTGTCCGGCGTCCGCGCGCTCCAGGATCGCCTTGGGGCTGGTGCCCACGTAGCCGCGCTCCCACAGCAGTTCGCGGGTGGACTCGATCAGCCGTTCCGGGGTGCTCATGCCCTCACTGTACATACCAGTAGTTACAGAAGTCGAGGGCGTGCGAAGCACCAAGCTCCGCCCGCCTGCTCCCCGGGAGGTACACACGGTGCCGCCGGCCGTACGACGACCGGGGACCCCTTGCCGGACGACCCTCGAAAGCGACACACGACATGCAGCGATCGAGGAGTGGGACGACATGCAGACCCTGGCGAATTTCGGTGACGGTGGCGGGCCCGGCCCGTGGATCCTGCTGGTCCCGGTGATCTGGGCGCTGGTGATCGGCGGCGGCATCACGCTGCTGCGCCGCACCGCGTGGCGCGGACGTCGCGGCGGCCCCGGGCAGCGGTCCACCGTCGGGAACGACTCGCCCATCGCCGTGCTCGGGCGCCGCTTCGCCTCAGGCGACATCGACGAGGACGAGTACTGGCGCCGGCTGTCCGTGCTGAACGAGGAGTTCGGCCACAAGGGAGGTGCGGGATGATCAGGCGCGGCCGGCGCCCCGCGGGACCGTGACCGGTCCGGCGCGAGGCACGCCCGGACGTCCTGCGCGCCGTCGCGTCACCGTGACAGTGGCGTACACCGCGGGAGCGCGCGCGAGGGCGAACACCACCGGGTGCGCGCGACGGCGAACACCACGGGAGCGCACGCGACGGCGAACACCATGGGGGCGCGCGCCGCGGCGTACGCCCCCCGGCGTACCAGAGCGGGGACGGTGGTCACCGCCCGGTCAGCCGGCAACGGCGGACCGGGCGGGAGCATGGTCGGGCAGGAGCCCGTCGGTGGACGCCCCGACCTCGGCGAACCGGCGCTCGGGCTCGGCCGGCACCGTGCGCCGCGTACGGAGCGACGGCGCCGTCATCACGGGGGCGGACGTCGGCAGGGTGAACCACACGACCTTGCCGGACTCGCCGTCCGGCCGGACGCCCCAGCTCTCGCTCATGGCGGCGACCATGGCCAGCCCGCGTCCGCAGGTCGCCATGGGTGCGATGTCCTGAGGGTCCTCCACCACGGGCATGCGTGGATCGCCGTCGCGCACCGAGACCATGAGCCGGTCCAGCAGCAGCTCTATCTCCACGGTGCACGTCTTGTCGGGCTGGGCATGCCGGTGGACGTTGGACAACAGCTCCGTCACGCCGAGCGAGGCCCGGTCGATCAGGGGATCCAGATGCCAGTAGCGCAATTGCGCAGATACGATTCTGCGGACCTGGCCGATCCGCGACGGCAGGGCTTGGAGCTCCACCGTGCAGTGCCTGCTTGGGTAGCTGATCACGGCTGCGACTCCCCGACGTGAGGTCCGGAAGAACACGGGATTCGGATCCAGCAGGGCGCCTGCGTGACACTGCCGCCTGCTGTCGTGGCCGGCGGGCTGGTTCGCAGCGTTATCGCCGGTAAACCCAGAGTGACGTGAGACCAGAGTGACGCAGGGGGTGAGGTACCGCAACTCGCGGACATCTCAGTCGCCACGCCCCGCTGCCCTGCGCACGGCCTCGATGAAGCGCCGCGCGGCCGGCGGGCCCGGCTCTCCCGGTGCGGGGTCGTTCTCGCCCAGGGTGAGCAGGTACCGCTTGCCGTTGATGTCCGCCGTGGCCCGGCCATCGGGGCCGAACCACGGCCTGGAGGCGCGCACGGCCTGCACCGGGGCGCTGTCGATCTCGCTGCCGTAGCTGGTCAGGAGCTCGAGCCGGCCGTCGTTGATCCGGACCTGTCCGGCCCGGGTGAGCGAGCGCAGCCGTTTCCCGATCCGCACGCCCGTGGCCCTGAACTCCGGCTCTCCCATGCCACCCGCCCCCTTGGTGTGCGTCGGCGTACCGGCTCGCTCCGCGCGATGCCCGGTACGGGCTCGTGTCCTGTTCCAGTGTGCCCGGCCCTGGTCCCGCCGTGCAGTCTGCCCCCGCCCGGCGCCCAGCACCAGTGCCCGCGACGCCCTCGCCGGGGGGCGCCCGCAGCACGCTCACCATTGCGCCCCCGGGTCCACGCGCCCCCTTGCCCCGGCTCTGCTCCTGGGGGCGCTTTGGGGGGCTCAAAGGTACGTTTATGCAGGTGAGAAGCGTGCGCGAGGTGCCTATGATCGGAGGTGTCGGCCGCGCGACGCGTCGGCGGCGCGCAGCGTTAGGAGCCCCTCGTGAGCACTTCCCGGCAAACCCGGACCGGCGTGACCCTGGACGTCGACCACAGCGACGTCGCCTACCGGACGTGGCTCAAAGAAGCCGTCCGCAGAGTCCAGGCCGACGCCAACCGCTCGGCCGACACCCATCTGCTCCAGTTCCCCCTGCCGGAGCGGTGGGGCATCGACCTGTACCTGAAGGACGAGTCGACCCACCCCACCGGCAGTCTCAAGCACCGCCTGGCCCGTTCCCTCTTCCTCTACGGCCTCTGCAACGGCTGGATCCGGCCGGACCGGCCCGTCATCGAGGCCTCCAGCGGTTCGACGGCCGTCTCCGAGGCGTACTTCGCGAAGCTGATCGGCGTGCCCTTCATCGCCGTCATGCCGCGCACGACGAGCCCCGAGAAGATCCGCCTCATCGAGTTCCACTCCGGCCGATGTCACTTCGTGGACGACCCCCGCACGATGTACGCGGAGTCCGCCCGCCTCGCGGCCGAGACCGGCGGCCACTACATGGACCAGTTCACCTACGCCGAACGGGCCACGGACTGGCGCGGGAACAACAACATCGCCGAGTCCATCTTCCGCCAGCTGCGCCTGGAGCGGTTTCCCGAGCCGGCGTGGATCGTCGCCACGGCGGGAACCGGCGGCACCTCCGCCACCCTCGCGCGCTACGTCCACTACATGCAGTACGACACCCGCGTCTGCGTGGCCGACCCCGAGAACTCGTGTTTCTTCGAGGGCTGGACCACCGGCGATCCGGACGTCACCTGTGACTGCGGCTCCCGTATCGAGGGCATCGGCCGGCCCCGCATGGAACCGAGCTTCGTGCCCGGCGCGATCGACCGGATGATGAAGGTGCCCGACGCGGCCAGCGTCGCCGCCGTACGGGCCCTGGAGCGCGCCATCGGCCGCAAGGCCGGCGGCTCGACCGGCACCGGGCTGTGGAGCGCGCTGAAGATCGTCGCCGAGATGGTGTCCGACGGCCGGCAGGGCAGCGTGGTGACCCTGCTGTGCGACCCGGGGGACCGGTACCTCGACAAGTACTACTCGGACGCCTGGCTGGCCCGTCAGGGACTGGACATCGAGCCGTACACCGCCGCGATCGACTCACTCCTGAAGTCAGGCGTCTGGCCCGACTGAGCCCGCTCCCTCGGCCCCGCCCTCCGGGGAGGGCGCGGGGCGACGTACCGCGCGCGACCCTGGTCGAGGGACCGTCAGATGTCGTCGGTGTCCTCGGGCTCCCCGGCCACCACCAGCCGCCGCAGATGGTCCACGACCACCCCGCGCGCCTCTTCGGGCAGCCCGGCGTCCGTCACGAGCGTGTCGACCCGCTCCAGCGCGGCGAACGAACTCAGGCCCACCTTGCCCCACTTGGTGTGGTCCGCGACCACGACCACGCGGCGGGCCGACTGCACGAGCCGCCGGTTCGTCTCGGCCTCCGCGAGATTCGGCGTCGACAGTCCGGCCTCGACCGATATGCCGTGCACCCCGAGGAACAGCAGGTCGAAGTGGAGCGCCGCGATCGCCTGGTCGGCGACCGGCCCCACCAGCGAGTCGGAGGGTGTGCGCACCCCGCCCGTCAGTACGACCGTGGCCGCGCCCTGGCGCGGGCCCGAGGTGCGCTGCGCCGCGTGGAACACATCGGCGACCCGCACCGAATTGGTGACCACCGTGAGGTCCGGTACGTCCTGCAGCTGGTGCGCCAGCGCGAACGTCGTCGTACCGCCCGACAGGGCGATCGCCGCGCCCGGCGCGACCAGCTTGGCGGCGGCGCGTGCGATGTCCTCCTTGGCGGTGAGCTCCAGACCGGACTTGGCCTCGAAGCCCGGTTCGTGCGTACTCGCCTCGACCACCGGGACCGCGCCGCCGTGCACCTTCTCCAGCACGCCCTGGCGGGCGAGCGCGTCGAGGTCACGGCGGACCGTCATGTCCGACACGCCGAGCTTGCGGGTCAGCTCGTTGACCCGGACCCCGCCCCGGCGGCGGACCTCGTCGAGGATCAGGGATCTCCGCTGCTCCGCGAGGAGGTTCTGATTCTCGCTCACGTACGCTCCGGTCCTTTCGCCTCAATGCCGTCGACACGCCTCGCACATACCGGCTCTTACCAGGACATTCTTCCCAGCCGCGATGCGAGGACGCCCCATCCTCGCATGTCGAGGGTCGGACAGTGCCACCGACCGCTCATCGCACTCCGCACCCGCCGTTCGTCTCCCCGCTCCGGTTTCATCACAGATCGGGGAGATTCGGTGACAGGGGGTGTGCGGCGCCGCGTAAGGGGAGATCCTTGTGCCCGCACGGACAGAGCCGACGGCGTGTCACGGGGGAAGTGCGAATCAGTGGAACGCGCGCAGGAACAGACGCCGACCGGCGGACCGGACGGTCCCGCCACGCGGCGCGCCGAGAGCGGAACCGCCCTGGAGCTCCTGGTCCACGGCGTGGGCGGCACCACGCCGCAGGAGATGCTCAACGATCCGCGGACGGTACGGATCACCGGCGACCACACCGCGGCCGTCTTCCGGCGCGCGGACGACGTCGACGCCGAGCACAGCCCCGACGACCGCCGCCGTGACGGGCCGGTGCCCGAGGCCTACGTCTGGTGCAACCTCACCTCCGGCAACGGCACCCGCGCCCTGTGGCTGTTGCTGCTGCCGTTCATGGTCGTCAACCTGGCCCACTGGATGCGCCCCGCCTCCCACGGCCGCCGCCGGACCGTGCGGCTGTACGGCCTGCTGGTGCGGCTCGCGGGACTCACCCTGACCGTGCTGCTCGTCGCGGCGGCCTGCGAGGTGGCCCTCGATCTGGCGGCCTGGCAGTGCGCGGGCACCGCCGCCTGCGCCGACCGCCACTCCTGGCTGGGCTTCCTCTCACCCACCGTCTCGGACGGCGGCTGGTGGAGCGCCCCCGGCCGCCGTCTCGCCCTCGCCGCAGCCGTGCCCACCGCACTCACCGTCCTCCTGTGGTACCTGTCCCGGCGCACCTGGAGCGACTACGAGTCCCAGCAGCCCATCGAGCGTGCCCCCGAGCCCGAAGGGGACGGCGGCCCGACGGCGCTCGGCCGGCCCGGCTTCTGGTACGGGCGCCGGCTGGTGGCCCGGCTGCGCGCCGCGCACACCGCCGCCGGCCTGATCACGGTCGCCGCCGCCGTCGGCAGTGCCGCCGCCCGCCACGACCGCCGCCCCGGCGGCCCCGCCGTACTCGGCACCCTGGGCCTGATCCTGGAAGCGGCCCTCGCGTTCTGCGCGGTCGCCGTGGTCTGGGTGGTGTGCCGCCGCGGCCGCAGCGAGAGACGACTGGACCGCACACTCGACGAACGCTTCGTACGACGCCTGCCGCTCGCCGCGCTCGTCCTGCTCGCCCTCGCCGTGGTGTACGCCGGGTGGGAGCGCCCGGGGTGGACGTCGGAAGGCCGACTGCCGGGAGACACGACCTTCGGCGGGATCGCCCTGGTCCAGGGCCTGCTCGTGATCGTCCTCGGAGTCGTCGCCCACGTCCTGCACCGCACCGACCCCGACCGCCGGGCGGTGCTGCGTGGCCTGGGCGGACCCGCGGTGGCGATGCTGGCCTGCGCGCTCGGCGGGGTGATGTCCGGCGGCGTCTCCCAGCGCGTGTCCGACTGGCTGGACGGCACCGGGGCGGCCATCGAGGGCCCGCCGGTGCTGCTGACTTGGCAGGCGTCCGTGATCCCGCCGCTGCTCGTCGTGCTGCTGGGGCTCTTCGGCTGGCTCGCCCACCGCGCCTGGCAGCTGGCCCGCGCCGAGCGCACCGCCGTGGCACTCGACTACCCGGACGAGAACCAGGACCGCGCCCGCACCCGCCGTATCGCCTACACCCGTGCGATGGCCTCGCTCACCGACCGCGGGCCCCGCATCGTCGCCGTCACCTCCGGTGTCACCCTGCTGCTCGGCGCGGGAGCCCTCGTGGGCGCCCTGGCCACCGACGAGACCCCGGGCGAGGCCGCACAGGGCACCTACCCGGTCGTCCACGGCGCCGCCGAGACCTCCCAGGCCCTCGGCTCCTGGCTCATCGGCCTCGGCTTCCTCCTCTTCGTCACCTGGGGACGGCGCGCCTACAAGGACGCCGCGGCCCGCCGCACGATCGGCATCCTGTGGGACGTCGGCACCTTCTGGCCACGCGCCTCGCACCCCTTCGCCCCACCCTGCTACGCCGAACGCGCGGTGCCCGACCTGACCTGGCGGATGGCCACCTGGACGCGCGCCACCGGCGGACGGCTGGTCATCTCCGGGCACTCGCAGGGCAGCGTCCTCGCCGCCGCCGCGGCCTGGCAACTCGCCCCGTCCGCCCGCAAGCGCGTCGCCCTGCTGACCTACGGCTCCCCGCTGGAGCGCCTCTACGGCCGCTGGTTCCCGGCCCACTTCGGGCCCGCCGCACTCGTCTCCCTGCACCGGGACGTCGACTGCTGGCGCAACCTCTACCGGCTCACCGACCCCATCGGCGGCCCGATGCGGCTGCCCGGCGACCGCGGACCGCAGGTCGACCACGCCCCCCTGATGGACCCCCTCGCCTACGGCCGCACCGCTCTCCTGCCGCTGCCCGCGCCGATCCTCGGCCACTCCGACTACCAGGCGGACCCGGTGTTCGCCGAGGAGCGCCGCACCCTGCTGGCCCGTCTGCGGCCCGAGACGCCCGCAGAGCCCCCGGGGCCGCCCGCGGAGCATCCGGAGCGCCACCCGGAGCATCCGGAGCTGCCTTCGCCACGCCCCCTGCCCGAGCCGCCCGCCGCCTAGGGTCTGTTGCGAGAGTGGCGCCTGCCGTGCGACATCACTCTCGCAACAGAGCCCGGGCCGATCCTCAGAGCAACTCGGGCAGATCCTCCGCGTAGAGCAGCGTCAGATCGTCCTTGTCCGGCTCCGGGAGCTGGGCGACCCGGCTGGCGTGCCGCTCGACCATGGCCTCGAACGTCTGCCGTGCGGTACGGCCGTTGCCGAACGCCGGGCCCTTGGGGAGCAGAGTGAAGTACTTCCCCAAAGCCTCGGCGGCGCCCGGCGCGAGCCGGTACTCGTGCTCCTCGGCCTGCTGCTCCACGATCCGCAGCAGGTCCTCGGGGCCGTAGTCGCTGAAGGTGATGGTCCGCGAGAAGCGGGACGCCACGCCCGGGTTGACCGACAGGAAGCGCTCCATCTCGGCCGTGTAGCCCGCGACGATCACCACGACCGCGTCCCGGTGGTCCTCCATCAGCTTCACCAGCGTGTCGATGGCCTCCTTGCCGAAGTCCCGACCCGCGTCCTCCGGGGACAGCGCGTACGCCTCGTCGATGAACAGCACGCCACCGCGCGCCTTCTCGAAGGCCTCCTGGGTGCGGATCGCCGTCGAGCCGATGTGCTCACCGACCAGGTCGACCCGGGACACCTCCACCAAGTGGCCCTTCTCCAGCACACCGAGGGAGGCGAGGATCTCGCCGTAGAGCCGCGCGACCGTCGTCTTGCCGGTGCCGGGAGAGCCGGTGAAGACCAGATGGCGCTTGACCGAGGCCGCTTTGAGGCCGGCCTGCTGACGGCGCCGGCCGACCTCGATCATGTCGGTCAGGGCGCGCACCTCGCGCTTGACGCTCTCCAGGCCCACCAGCGCGTCCAGTTCACCGAGAACGTCCTTGGAGGTCCGGGCCGGCTGCTCGGGCTCGGCGGCCGGCGCCCCGGGCTCCGGTTCGGTGCGCGGTCCCGGGACCGCGCCCAGCAGGCCGGGGGAGTGGCTCACGGCCTGTACGGCTGTCTCTCGCGCCGCGGGCGCGCGCAGCCCCGCGCTCTCGTCGCTCGTGCAGTCCTCGACGACCGGGCCCGCCCCGGACGCCGCGTCGGCGCCGCTGTCCGCGAACTCGTAACCTCCGCGCGCGCACCGCTCCGTGCGGCACTTGCGCAGCGTCGTCCGGCTGCCGTCGATGACGTGGAAGCCGTAGCCGCCGCTGCCGGTCACCCGGCAGCTGAGGAAGCTGCCCCGGCCGCCGGCCGAGACATAGACACCGGCCTCCGCCGGGGAGTCGATGGTGCAGCGCTCCACCGTGGGGTCGGCGCCCTTGGTGACGATCACGCCGGTCTGGGTGCCGTCGACGGTGCAGCCACTGAGCGTGCCGCCGCTGCCGTGGTCGCGGAACCACGCGCCCGTCGCCGCGTCCCTGATCCGGCAGTCGTCGAGCTGCGCGGTCGCTCCGTCGCTCACCGACACGGCCGTGTTGCGCACCTGCGACAGGTCGGTGTCGACGACGTCCGCGCGCGAACCGCGGTCGAGGACGAACAACGCGTCCGGCACGTCGTGCACCCGGCAGGAGTCCAGGACGGCGGTGGCGCCGTCGCTGACCCACACCGCCGGGTAGTCGCCCGTGCTGTCGAAGATCTCGCACTGGTTGGCGTCCACCCGGGTGCCCGGGTCCCACACCGACAGGCCGTTGCGCCCGAACTGCCGCACCGTGGTGCGGGTCAGGGTGAGAACGGAACGGGAGCGCAGGTCGACCGCGTTCTCCGGGATGTCGTGGATACGGCAGTCGGCGAGGGTCAGCACGGCGTCCGTGTCGAGTGTGACGCCGTCGGACGTCGTGCGGTGCACATCGCAGTCGGTGAGGTGCGCGGTCGCCCGGCCGGTGATCTGCACACCGCTGCCCCGGACTTCGTACACCTCGCAGCCCACGGCCTCCAGCGCCGAGTTCTCCCCGGTCGCAGACAGGCCCGAGCCCGAGGTGTGGTGCACCCGGCAGCGCTCCAGGCGCGGGTGGGCGCCGCCGCGCACCGCCACCCCCGCCTGACCGGCCGCGACGACCTCGCACTCCTCGAACAACCCGCCCGCGCCGTCGACCACGGCGATGCCGACGCCCGCGGGGTTGTCGACCGCGCAGCGCCGCACCGTGGGCCGGGCGCTGCCGCGCACCTCGATCCCGGCCGCCGACCGCGTCACGACCCGCACGTCTCGCAGCTCCGGGGTGCCCTCCTCCACCAGCACGGCGGGGGCGGCCGCGTCCTGGCCCTCGACGTGCAGGTCCTGCACCACCGCCGAGGCGCGCACGGTCAGCGGCACGCCGTCCACGGGCGCGATCCGCACCGAGCCGGGGGAGCCCTCGGGGCCGCGCAGGGTCACCGCACGCTGCAGGACGAGGTTCTCCCGGTAGGTGCCGGGCGCGACGGTGAGGACGTCTCCGTCGGCCGCGGCCTCCAGGGCGGCGGCGAGCGATGCGTACTCACCCGTGCGGCGCCGCCACCGCGACGTGCCGGTGTGCGTCACCTGGACCGTGCCCTGTGCCATGGTGTAGCTGTGCCCCCACCTCGGTCGTACTGATGGCTCGTCCGCCCTCGGGGCGCTCCGGCCGGGGTCGCGACCGCGACCGAGCCCGGCCCTGCGGGGCCTGGGCACGCACGCGGCATCGACACCGGCGCGTCCCTGAGGCTCGCTCGCGCGCGGGTTGTGCCGAACGGTTCGGCCGGACCACCGTAGCGTGCGCGCGGGTGGTGGGTTGACCAGAGCCGGAAGGCCGTCAGCTGCCGGTGCCCGTCCTGCCCCAGTCCGGGCCCGCCCTGTCCCATGCCTGGTCCCAACGGGCGTACCGGCGGCGGGCCATGCGCCAGACGATCAGCCGTCTGCCGCCCTCTATGAGACCGCCCGTCGCCAGGGCCGCACCGAAGCCGGCGAGGACCGCGTGCGTCGAGGCGGTCGCGGAGTCGAGCGGGCGGGACACCATCCGGCCGTGCGCGTCCGTCCATATCCGGAACCTGTCGCCCTGCTGCGGGTCCTTGAGGCTCGCCAGGGCGGGGCCCTGGTGCGCGGTGCCGTCCGGCGCGGTCCAGTCGGCGAGGACGCGGTTGCGCAGATCCCGGCCCGACGACGTCTCGGGGTCGGAGTCCAGCGGGGAGCGGTCCAGCTTGCGGACCACCGTGGCGGTCACGAGATGCCGCGCCTCGTGCTGCGCCCGCACCGAGCGCTGCAGCGCGTCCTGAGCCGCCTCCCCGACGAGCGTGCCGGCCACCGGCGCGACCAGCAGGATCAGCAGCAGGGCGGCCAGCGCCGCCCAGGCCTCGGCCAGGTCGGTCGCGCGGCAGAGCGGATTGCGCCGCCAGCGCCAGAGTCCGCTGATCGCTCGCACTGCCCGCACCCCCTTCCCGCTCCGTGATACTCCCCGGCGGAGCCGTCCACGCACGGACCCGTCGAAGAGAGAGCGAAATCACCTCTCCCCGGGGCCTCTCATGAATTTCTCACACAAGCCCAAACGCCCGGACCCGCGGCTCGGTTCCCGCTCCGCCCGAAGAGCTATTCGAGAATCCTGAGTGGATCCCCGACCCGGATCGTGCCGCGGGACAGCGGCACCAGATTCTGGCCGAAGACCAGCTTGCCGTCGCGGCGGCGGTGCCGTCCCAGGCTGAACAGGGGCTCGCGGCCGCGCTCGCCGGTGTCCTGGTCGGTGGTGGTCACCACGCACCGGCCGCAGGTCTTGGCGACGCGGAACGGCACGTCCCCGATGGCGAGGCGCGACCAGTCGTCCTCGGCCCACGCGGGGGTGCCCGTCACGACCACGTTGGGCCGGAAGCGGTTCATGGGCAGCGGGCCCTCGCCGGCGTACTCGCCCTGTGCGATCAGGGAGTTGAGGGCGTCGAGGGAGGCGGTCGTGGTGAGCAGCAGTGGAAAGCCGTCGGCGAAGGAGACGGTCTCACCGGGCCGCGCGTACTCCGGGGCGAGGGGTCTGCGCGTGGCCGGATCGTCCAGGTGTACCAGGCGCACCTCGATGCCGAGGTGGGCACTGCACCAGGCGTGCGCGGCCTCGTCCTCGGCGGGGACCGCCTCGACCTTGTCGCGGAAGATCTCCACCGGCACCGTGACCGAGGGCCGGGGTACGGGCACGGTCAGCGGCGGCATGCCCGGCGCGGACAGCCGGACGCCGCCACCGGGCAGCAGCCCGGCAGCGGCGAGCGCGAGTCGCGGCTGGCCGCGTTGCGTGACGACCTTTCCCCCGTCGTCGATCAGCACCCAGCGCCGGTCCCCGGCCAGCCCCCAGGGCTCGACGACGGCCTGCCCGGGCGCCAGGCCCCGGACCGCCTTGACCGGATGGACGTGAATCGAGTGCAGGTGAGCGTTCCCCATGGGGCCATCGTGCCAGCCGGCACGGACAGCCCCCGGGGGTCCGGCTCAGTACCCGCGGTACTGCTGGCTGTTGTACGGATCCTGGTAGGGAGCCGGGGCCGGCCGGGGAGCCGCGGGGCGCATCGCCTCGTAGCCCGCGGGGGCCGCCGGACGCGGCTGCTGCGGCTGGGGGCCGGGGTAGCCGCGCGGAGCGGTGGCCTGCTGCGGGATGTACGCCGCGGGCGCCTGCTGCAGCGGGGCGGGCTGCTGCGTCTGCGGATAGCCGTAGGCGGACTGGGAGGGGGCTGCCGGAAGGGCGGGCAGCGCCGACGGGAGGGCGGGCAGGTTGCTGCCCGGCATGTCGTACTGGGCGGGGACCCGGATCGGGGCGATCTGCGGGGTACCCCGCTCGGCGACGAGCCTGTCGTAGATCGGGGTGTCCGGGAAGGAGGCGGAGTAGTAGCCGCCGCCATAGGTGGAGCGGGGGGAGGTCATGCCACATAAGTTAAGCCAACTATGTGCTCGTTGGGGAGACCGATAAGAGGGTTGTTTTCCGTGTCCGCAGTGACCCGGGATCCCCAATGCGAGCGAACTCGCCAAAAAGGGGCGGCGAACGAGGGCTTGATCGTGTAAAGGCCGAGTTCCGGGCGGGTTACCGGCGGTCGGCCGCCGGTCTCCGTGGTGGTCGCGCGGGGGACTTCGCCGTGGCGAGCAATTAGGTTGTGCGCACGAAACTCGACGGACGGCCGGGACGGGCCTGCCGCGGCGACACGCAATGGGGGCGGACATGCAAATGCTGAAAGGTTCAAATACTCCGGTGCCGACCGCCGCGTTGCGGGTGGAATTGGGATGGCGGACCGGAGCGGGCGTGCCCGACGCCGACGCCTCCGCTCTGCTGCTGGTGAGCGGGAAGGTCCGCTCCGACGCGGACTTCGTCTTCTACAACCAGCCCGAGCACTCCTCCGGCGCGATCCGGCACGAGGGCAAGCACACCGCCGACGGCCGGGTGACCGACACGCTCCTGGTCGACCTCGCGCGTGTGGAACCCGCCATCGAGACCGTCGTCCTCGCCGCCTCGGCCGACGGCGGCACCTTCGGGCGGATTCCCGACCTGTACATCGAGGTCCAGGACGCCATCCGGGGCACGCCGGTGGCCCGTTTCGACAACCCGGGCGCCACCACCGAAACCGCCTTCGTGCTGGGCGAGTTCTACCGTCGCCAGGGCGCCTGGAAGTTCCGCGCCGTGGGGCAGGGCTACAGCAGCGGCCTCGAAGGGCTGGCCACGGACTACGGCATCACGGTGGACGAACCGCAGCAGGCTGCACCGACCCCCGTCGCGGCGCCGCCCGCAGCAGCGCCGTCCGCCGCGTACACGCCCCCGCCCGTGCCGCACCCCGCCGCTCCGCCCCCGCCCGCCGCGCCGCCCACGCCCGTCCGCCTCACCAAGGTGACGCTCACCAAGGAGGCCCCGTCCGTCTCCCTCACCAAGCAGGGCGGCACCTCCGGAGCGCTGCACGTCAACCTCAACTGGGAGGTGCGCAAGCAGTTCTCGGGGTGGAGCAGCAAGTTCGGGCGCCCCACCGCGACGCACTCCGACCTCGACCTCGACCTGTGCGCGCTGTACGAACTCACCGACGGCCGCAAGGGCGTCGTCCAGGCCCTCGGCAACAGTTTCGGAGCGCTGCACCGGCCGCCGTACATCCACCTCGACGGTGACGACCGCACCGGCGCCGTGTCGAGCGGGGAGAACCTCACCGTCAACCTCGACCACAAGGACGCCTTCCGGCGCATCCTCGTCTTCGTCACCATCTACGAAGGCGCCCGGTCCTTCGCCGATCTGCACGCCTCGGTCACGCTCCGGCCGCAGCACGGGGCGCCGATCGAGTTCTCACTCGACGAGTGCACGGTTCCCTCGCTCGTGTGCGCGCTCGCCCTGATCACCAACACCGGAGGGGACCTGGTCGTCCAGCGCGAGGCGCGCTACCTGGTGCCCGAGCGCGGGGTGAGTCCGCAGCGGACCGTCGACCACGCATACGGCTGGGGCATGAACTGGACCCCCGGCCGGAAATGACCCCCGCGGCGGCCGTCAGCCCTCCTCGGGCAGGGCGTCCGGGCGCGCGTAGGTGCGGCCCTTCCAGGCCGCGCCCCGTCCCCGGTAGTGCTGCACCGCCGAGTCGACGGTCATGAGGAGGTAGAGGAACGCCGTGCACGGCAGCAGCGGAGCGAGCCACAGCGGCTGCCGGTAGTAGCGGAGCATCGGGACGTACGTCCCCGACATGACGAGCCACGCGAGAGCGCCGAGGACCGCAGCCGACGTGCTGCCGGCGGCGAGGCCGGTCACGACCGCCACGGGCGGCACCAGGTACACCAGCGCCAGCCCGGCGACCGTCCCGGCGAGCAGCAGCGGGCTGTGCCGCAGCTGGGCGTACGCGCTGCGCGAGACCATACGCCACAGGTCGTGCAGGCGCGGATACGGCCGCACGCTGTCCACCCGCTCGGCGAGCCCGAGCCAGACGCGGCCGCCCCCGCGCTTGACGGCCCGGGCGAGCGCCACGTCGTCGATCACGGCGTTCCGGATCGCGTCCGGGATTCCCGCCCGCTCGGCCGTCTGTGCCCGCAACAGGACACAGCCCCCCGCGGCGGCCGCCGTCCGCCCCGGCGCGGCGATCCGGCGGAAGGGGTAGAGCTGGGCGAAGAAGTAGACGAACGCCGGCACGACGAACCGTTCCCACACGCTGTCCACCCGCAGCCGGGCCATCTGCGAGACGACGTCGTACCCACCGCAACGGGCCGCCGCCACCAGCTCCCGCAGACTGTCCGGAGCGTGCGCGATGTCGGCGTCCGTCAGGAGGAGGTATTCGGGATCACGCGCGCGTGCCAGCCCGATGCCGTGCCGCACCGCCCACAGCTTGCCGGTCCAGCCCGCGGGAGGCTCGCCCGGCGACCCCACCGTCAGCGGCAGCCCGCCGTGCCGGCGTGCCAGCGCACGCGCCAGATCGCCGGTGCCGTCCGAGCTGCCGTCGTCGACGAGGAAGATCTCCGCCCGACCCGGATAGTCCTGCGCGAGCAGCGAGGGCAGCGCGACGGGCAGCACCGCCGCCTCGTCGCGGGCGGGGACGACGACGCACACGGACGGCCACACGTCCGGCTCCGTGCGCGCCGGCAGTCGCACGTCGGTGCGCCAGAAGAAGCCCTGACAGAGCAGCAGCCACAACCAGGCGAGGAGTGATCCAGCGGCAGTCCACACAACGGCGCTCACGGGCGCAGTCTGCCCCACCGGCGCTGCCCCGTACGGCTCATCGTCTATCGTGATCGGGTGAAGATCGCGCTCATGGATTCCGGAATCGGCCTGCTGGCGGCAACCGCCGCGGTACGACGGCTGCGCCCCGACGCCGATCTCGTGCTCTCCCTGGACCCCGACGGAATGCCGTGGGGCCCGCGCACCGTCGAGGACCTGGCCGAGCGTGCGCTGGCCGTCGCCGAGGCCGCCGCGGCGCGCCGCCCCGAGGCCCTGATCGTCGGCTGCAACACCGCGACCGTGCACGCGCTGACCGCCCTGCGCGCCCGTTTCGAACCGGAGCTTCCGGTCATCGGCACCGTCCCCGCCATCAAACCGGCCGCGGCGGGCGGCGGCCACCTCGCCATCTGGGCCACCCCGGCCACCACGGGCAGCCCCTACCAGCAGAACCTGATCAAGGACTTCGCCGGTGGCGTACCCGTCACCGAGGTGCCCTGCTGGGGCCTCGCCGAGGCCGTGGAACACGCGGACGAGGCGGCGATCGACGCGGCGGTGTCCGCGGCCGCGGCCCTCACCCCGGACGACGTGACCACCGTCGTCCTCGGCTGCACCCACTACGAGCTGGTCGCCGAGCGCATCCGCGCCGCCGTCCAGCGACCCGGCCGCCCGCCCCTCGTACTGCACGGCTCCGCCGGAGCGGTGGCCGCCCAGGCCCTGCGCCGCCTGGGCCTGCAGCCCGTGCCGGGCGCCACCCCGCAGGGCACGCTCACCGTGCTGCTCAGCGGACGCGAGGGCGCGCTGCCCGCCCCCGCCCTGGCCTACGCCGAAGGGCGTCTGCTGCAGACGGTCACGCCCACCCGCTGACCGGAGAACCGGTCACCGAAGGTCACCGGCGACCCGGACCGGCGCGACGCCCACCCGGCGCAGTCACGCTCCGCCACGAGGTACCAGCGGAGCGAAATCTGAGTACCCTCAAGGCATGAGGGACCACCGCCACGGCGAGAACGCCCCCCACCCGCACACGGACGTGTGGACCGGCCGTGCCACGAACCGGGTGCAGTGGCTGCTGGCGCTCGTGGGCGCCGCCTGCATGGCGCTCGGTGTCGAGCTGGCCGTCGACTCGGCCTGGACCTCCGGCATCGCTCCCCTGGTGATGGCCGTCGTCGGATGCATCGCGGCCGGGCTGCTGGTCCTCTTCGGAACGCTCGCCTTCGTGCACGTCGCCCTGCGGGTCGACGAGGAGCACCTCGAGGTGCGCTGCGGCCACATCGGCGTGCCCCGCCGCCGTATCCCGCTCTCCAGCGTGGCCGGCGCCACCTACATCTCCCACGTCACCCCCCGCCACTGGGGCGGCTGGGGCTACCGGTGGCGGCCGGAGAAGGGCACCGCGGTGGTCGTACGACGCGGCGAGGGCGTCGAGCTCGAACTGTGGGACGGACACACCTTCACGATCACCGTGGACGACGCGGAAGCCGCCGTACGGGTGATCGAGGCACGGCTGCGGCCCACCAAGCCGGGCGCTCCCGCGCACTGACCCCGCGGCGATATCGTCACCGGCTGTGATCACCGGCATTGATCACGGACTGTGATCACGGGACCGTGGTGGCTGGACTGCGATCACGGAGCTGCGGGCACGGGATGCTGTCACCGAACTGTGGCCCCCGGACGGGACCTCCACGGCGCCGGACGCCGGGTGCCCGCCGGTCACCACGCAGGGGTGCGTCCCGCTCCGCGCGGCCGGCTTCGCGTGGTAAGGCCCGATGGTTCGTCGGTGAGGGGGCGCGCCGTGGCCATACCCGCCAGCAGGCCCGCTCCGACGGACACCGCCGTGAAGCTCAGCGCGTTGCCGACGGCGGCGATCACGGCGAGTGCCGTCAGGGCCGCGCCGGCGGTGAGTGCCACCGGGGCCGGGCGCGGACCGCGCCACAGGGCGTAGAGGACCCAGCCGAAAACGGCCGCGAGCAGGGCCACCCCGACGATCCCCTGTTCCGCCGCCTGCTGAAGGGGCGCCGAGTGGGGCTTGTCGTCGGACAGCAGGGACCGGGCGGACGTCGCACTCAGCTCCCCGAAGCGGCCCGGCCCGGCCCCCAGCAGGGTGTCGTCGCCCAGCAGGTTCCATGCGTCCTGCCACAGTCGCACGCGGTGCGGCGTCAGCCGCCCCTCCAGAGCCGCCACGAAGCCGCCGGGGACGGCCCGTGCGGCAACGGCCCAGACCAGACCAGTGACCAGGGCGGCCACCGAGGCCAGTACGGCCGTTCCGGCGCCGCGGTGACGGGTGCGGCCGGCGGCGAGTGAGCACAGCAGCACCGCGAGGCAGGTCGCGAAGCCGCTGGTGGAGCCGAGCACGGCCGCCAGCACCGCGGTCCCGGCGGCCAGCAGACGCAGGGCGAGCCGCACGGCCGGTACCGACGTGGACCAGGCCGCGCAGCACGCGGCACCGGCCGACAGGGTCAGTACGGCGGCGGTGGCCCCCGCATGCCCGAGCGGTGCGGCGATCTGCGGGCCGGGCGCGAGGTGGGGAACGGCCACCGTCAGCGCGATGCCGGCCAGTGCCCAGGCGCAGGGCGCGCCGACGGGCAGCAACGCCCCGCTGATCCGTCCGGCGGCGTACCCGGCGGCCACGGCCAGCACCGCCAGCAGAACCCCCTCGGGCCTGCCGTCGTGCACGGCCGCCGTGACCAGCGACCAGGTGGCGCAGGCGCCCAGCACCACGACACCGGCCGCGTCGGAAACGATTCGTCTCTCCGCGTCCGCGTCCGACGCGGACGTCATCCCGCTGGAATCCACCCCGCCCGCCCCCCCGGCGTACCGTCGCCCCCGACCCGTGAAGACCCCCGCCGTCACGAGCCGCCACGGGCCGTACGACTGAGGCTGGGCACACCGTAACGGCTTGTGGATGGTTTGAGGATGTGTCGTGACGAAATGAACAGGGAGTCCGCGGTGGATACCGCGCTGTCGGCTCCCAGGTCACGCGCCTTACACTCCGGGAGTGACCGTCACCGCAACCTCCGTCGGCGAGTCGGACCAGCTGGAGCCGCGGACCGCGCCCGGGGCGCGGACGTGGGCCCGGCGGCTCGTCCGTCTCGCTCCGGCCGCCGCAGCCGCACTCTCCGGCCTGCTCCTCTACGTCTCCTTCCCGCCCCGCACGCTGTGGTGGCTCGCGCTGCCGGCGTTCGCCGTCTTCGGCTGGGTGCTGAGCGGCCGCGGCTGGAAGGCGGGGTTCGGCCTCGGCTACCTCTTCGGCCTCGGCTTCCTGCTGCCGCTGCTGGTGTGGACCGGGGTGGAGGTGGGGCCGGGTCCCTGGCTCGCCCTGGTGGCGATCGAGGCCCTGTTCGTCGCCACGGCCGGCGCGGGTGTCGCGGCCGTGTCCAAGCTGCCCGGCAGGCCGGTGTGGGCGGCCGCCGTGTGGATCGCCTGCGAGGCGGCACGCGCGCGTGTGCCCTTCCACGGCTTCCCCTGGGGCAAGGTCGCCTTCGGCCAGGCGGACGGAGTGTTCCTGCCGCTCGCCGCGGTGGGCGGCACCCCCGTGCTCGGCTTCGCGGTCGTCCTGTGCGGCTTCGGACTGTACGAGGTCGTCCGGCTGGCCGTGCGATGGCGGCGGACCGGTGAGGTACGGCGGGCCGCGGCGGCCATGGGCCTGCTGAGCCTGGCCGTTCCGGTCGTCGGCGCCGTCGCGGCCCGGCCGCTCGTGAGCGATACCGCCGAGGACGGCACCGCCACCGTCGCGGTGATCCAGGGCAACGTGCCCCGCGCCGGCCTCGACTTCAACTCCCAGCGCCGGGCCGTACTCGACTACCACGCGCGCGAGACCGAACGCCTGGCCGCCGAGGTCAGGGCCGGGAAGGTCGCGCGGCCCGACTTCGTGCTCTGGCCGGAGAACTCCTCCGACATCGACCCCTTCGCCAACCCCGACGCCCGTGCCGTCATCGACGCCGCCGCGAAGTCCATCGGCGTGCCCATCTCGGTGGGCGGTGTCGTCGAGCGGGACGGCAAGCTGTACAACGAGCAGATCCTGTGGGACCCGGCGAAGGGCCCCGTCGACACCTACGACAAGCGCCAGATCCAGCCCTTCGGCGAGTACCTTCCGCTGCGCTCGCTCATCGGCGCCATCAACAAGAACTGGACGGCGATGGTCCGCCAGGACTTCAGCCGGGGCACCGAGCCGGGCGTGTTCACCATGGACGGCGCCAAGGTCGGCCTCGTCACCTGCTACGAAGCGGCCTTCGACTGGACGGTGCGCTCCGAGGTCACCGACGGCGCCCAGATGATCTCCGTACCCAGCAACAACGCGACGTTCGACCGCAGCGAGATGACCTACCAGCAGCTCGCCATGTCCCGGGTCCGCGCGGTCGAGCACAGCCGCACCGTGACGGTACCCGTGACCAGCGGTGTCAGCGCGATCATCATGCCGGACGGCAGGATCACACAGAAAACCGGCATGTTCGTGGCCGACTCCCTGGTGCAGAAGGTCCCGCTGCGCTCCTCGCAGACCCCCGCCACGCGGCTCGGCATCCTGCCGGAGATCGCCCTCGTCCTGGTCGCGGCCGGCGGCATCGGCTGGGCCGTCGGCGCCGGGCTGCGCGGGCGACGCGCCGGTGACGCGTGACCGTACGCCCGTCGCACGCCGTTTGAATCGCGCCGGGGCGCCCCGAGCGGCCCGTTAGGGTCGACGGCATGGCTACTCCCGACTTCATCCGAACACTCCGAGCCTCGGCCGGTCACCAGCTGCTGTGGCTCCCCGGTGTCACCGCCCTCGTCTTCGACGACGAGGGCAGGGTGCTGCTCAACCGCCGTGCCGACACCCGCAAGTGGTCCGTGCTCGGCGGCATCCCCGACCCGGGGGAACAGCCCGCCGCCTGCGCGGTGCGTGAGGTCTACGAGGAGACAGCCGTACGCTGCGTGGCCGAACGGGTCGTCCTCGTCCAGGCGCTGGAGCCCGTCACCTACGACAACGGCGACACCTGCCAGTTCATGGACATCACCTTCCGGTGCCGGGCCGTCGGCGGCGAGGCGCGGGTGAACGACGACGAGTCACTGGACGTCGCCTGGTTCGACGTCGACGCACTGCCCGACCTCGACCAGTTCGGCATGCACCGGATCAAGCAGGCCCTGTCGGACGCCCCCACATGGTTCGACCCCACTGCGTCCAGCTGAACTATGGGGCGTGACCACATGGGGTGGGGCGTCGGCGCTGCCTAGGGTCGCACCATGACCGCGCCCCGCCTCCCTCTGGCTCCCCACGCCTCCCCGCTCGACCTGGGCGGCCGCACCGCGCTCGTCACCGGCGCCGCCGGCGGCATCGGCCGTGCCTGCGCGCTGCGGCTCGCGGCCGCCGGAGCCAAGGTGAGAGCCGTCGACCGGGACGCGGCCGGCCTGGCAGCCCTGGCCGACCGGGGGCACGGCCTCGCGGGCACGGTGGAGCCGCACGTCCTCGACCTCACCGACCTGGACGCCGCCGAACTCTCCGCCGCGGGCACCGACATCCTCGTCAACAACGCCGGCATCCAACTGGTGCGCCCCATTGAAGAGTTCCCGCCCGACGTCTTCCACACGGTGCTCACCGTGATGCTGGAGGCCCCCTTCCGGCTCATCCGCGGGGCCCTGCCACACATGTACGGGCAGGGGTGGGGCCGCGTCGTGAACGTGTCCTCCGTGCACGGGCTGCGCGCCTCGGCCTACAAGTCGGCCTACGTGGCGGCCAAACACGGGCTGGAGGGACTCTCCAAGACCACCGCCCTGGAAGGCGCGCCCCACGGTGTCACCTCGAACTGTGTGAATCCCGCCTATGTGCGCACCCCCCTGGTCGAGAAGCAGCTCGCCGACCAGGCACAGGCGCACGGCATCCCCGAGGAACGGGTCCTGTCCGAGGTGCTGCTGCAGGACAGCGCCGTCAAACGGCTCATCGAGCCGGAGGAGGTCGCCGAGGCCGTGGCATATCTGTGCAGCCCGCAGGCGTCCTTCGTCACCGGCACCTCGCTCGTGCTCGACGGCGGCTGGACCGCCCACTGAGCGGCCGGCCCCGTCGGCCCCGGGGAGTTGTCCACAGGGCTGACGGCGCGGCCCGGACATGGTGAATCCTGTGAGCATGTCCAGCGATCACGTGCAGTCCGCCGAGATGCCGTTCCTCGAGCTCCTGGCCCGGGGCGCGTCGGCCGACGCCTATGAGCAGCCCGAGCTGCTCGCGCGTGCCGAAGGGCGCCCGGCGGAGTGGATCGCCGCGCTCCGGCAGGCCAAGCCGCTCGCCCTGCGCGTCCGCGCCGAGCTGGAGGGGCGACGCCGGCGCGAGGCCGAGCTGTCCGCACTCTTCGAGACCGCCCACGACCTCGCCGGGCTGCGCGACCTCGACGCCGTGCTCCAGGCGATCGTGCAGCGCGCCCGCTCGCTGCTGGGCACGGACGTCGCCTACCTCAGCCTGAACGACCCGGAGCGCGGCGACACCTACATGCGGGTCACCGAGGGCTCGGTCGCGGCCCGGTTCCAGCAGCTTCGGCTCGGCATGGGGGAGGGGCTCGGCGGCCTGGTCGCACAGACGGCACGCCCCTATGTCACCGACGACTACTTCAAGGACGACCGTTTCCAGCACACCCCCACCATCGACACGGGCGTGCGGGACGAGGGGCTGGTGGCCATCCTCGGTGTGCCCCTGACACTCGGGCACCACGTCATCGGCGTGCTCTTCGCCGCCGACCGCCGAGCCCGGGTCTTCGAGCGGGAGCAGATCGCCCTGCTCGGCTCCTTCGCCGCCCTCGCCGCGGCCGCCATCGACACCGCCAACCTGCTCGCCGAGACCAGGTCGGCCCTCGCCGAACTGGAGCGGGCCAACGAGATCATCCGGGATCGCAGCGGCGTCATCGAGCGGGCCTCCGACGTGCACGACCGGCTCGCCGAACTCGTCCTGCGCGGCGGCGGCGTGCACGACGTGGCCGCCGCGGTCTCCGAGATCCTCGACGGCACGGTCGAGTTCACCGAGGCCACCGCGGCACCCGCCGGAGCCCTGGAGAAGTCCGGCGCGCAGGGACACGCCGTGCTGCACGAGAACGACTGGATCGCCGCCGTCGCCGCCGGCGGCGAACTGCTCGGTGCTCTGGTGCTGCGCGGGCACCCGGGGCTCGACCCCGTCGACCAGCGCACCCTGGAGCGTGCCGCCATGGTCACCTCCCTGCTGCTCCTGGCCCGCAGATCCGCCGCCGAGGCCGAACAGCGCGTGCGCGGTGAGCTGCTCGACGACCTGCTCGACGCCCGCGATCGCGACCCGCGCCTGCTGCGGGAACGCGCGGCCCGGCTGCACGCCGACCTCGACGCCCTCCACGTGGTCCTGGCCGCCCGGCTGGAGGGCGACGCGACCGACGCCGGCCAGGAGGCCGACGCCCGCAGACGGCTGGCAGCGGCGGCGTCCCACCTGGCCGCCACCCGGCACGGCCTGGCCGCAGCACGCGACGGGGGCACCGTCCTGCTGCTGCCTCTGAGCCCCGGTGACACCGGCACCGATCTGGCCCGCCGCGCCGCTCGGCAGCTGGGCACAGCGGTCCACGCACCGGTCACCGTCGGCGCCTCCGCACCCGCCGAGGACCTCGCGGCCCGCCCCGAGACCGTGGCCACGGCCTACGCGGAGGCCCGCCGCTGCCTCGAAGCCCTGCGCGTCCTCGGCCGCCTCGGGGACGGGGCCGCCGCCGAGGACTTCGGCTTCCTGGGACTGCTCCTGGCCGGCGACCGGGACATCCCGGGCTTCGTCGACCGCACCATCGGTGAGGTCGTCGCCTACGACCGGCGACGCGGCACGGAACTGCTGCGCACCCTCGACGCGTACTTCACCTGCGGCATGAGCCCCGCGCGCACCAAGGACGAACTGCACGTCCACGTGAACACGGTCGCCCAGCGCCTCGAGCGCGTCGGGCGCCTCCTCGGCGACGACTGGCAGAGCCCGGCCCGGGCCCTGGAGATCCAGCTCGCGCTGCGTCTGCACCGCTTGGCGGCACCGGCACAGCACTGACCCCCGTACGCGGCCTGCGTACGGGGGCCGGAGTGCACTGCTCCTGGAGGTCAGACGGTGCGGGCGTCCTCCGGAGCGGTTGCCGTCCGGTCCCCGCCCGGGCCGCTGGGAAGCGCCGCGTCGGCCAGGTCCCGGTTGCGCGTCTCCTCGGCCGCCGCCACCGCGACGACCGTGAGCACCGCGGCGGCGATGACGTACAGGGCGATCGGTGTGGAGCTGCCGTGGTCGGACAGCAGCGCGGTGGCGATGAGCGGGGCGGGCGCACCCGCCGCGACCGAGGCGAACTGGGCGCCGATCGAGGCACCGGAGTAGCGCATCCGCGTCGCGAACATCTCGGAGAAGAAGGCGGCCTGAGGCGCGTACATCGCCCCGTGCAGGATCAGCCCGACGGTGACGGCGAGGATCAGGTTGCCGAACCCGCCGGTGTCGATCAGCGAGAAGAACGGGAACATCCACAGCCCGACTCCGACCGCACCGATCAGGTACACCGGTCGGCGGCCGATCCGGTCGGACAGCGCGCCCCACGCCGGAATGACCGCGAAGTGCACGGCCGAGGCGATCAGCACCGAGTTCAGAGCGGTCTGCTTGGAGACGCCGGCCGAGGTGGTGGCGTAGACGAGGATGAACGCGGTGATGACGTAGTAGCTGATGTTCTCCGCCATGCGCGCGCCCATGGCGATCAGGACGTCGCGCCAGTGGTGCCGCAGCACGGAGACGAGCGGCAGCTTCTCGGCGTCCGCCGCGGCGTCCGCCTTGCGGGCCTCGGCCTGCGCCAACGCCTCCTTGAATACGGGCGATTCATCGACAGACAGACGAATCCACAAACCGACGATCACCAGCACGCCCGAGAGCAGGAACGGCACGCGCCAGCCCCAGCTGCCGAACGCGGCGTCCGACAGCAGGGCGGTGAGCAGCGACAGCACACCGGTGGCCAGGAGTTGCCCCGCCGGCGCGCCGGTCTGCGGCCACGACGCCCAGAAGCCGCGCCGCCGAGCGTCCCCGTGTTCCGACACCAGCAGTACGGCACCGCCCCACTCACCACCGAGCGCGAATCCCTGGACCAGCCGGAGCACGGTGAGCAGCACCGGGGCGGCCGTACCGATGGAGGCGTGCGTCGGCAGCAGTCCGATCGCGAAGGTCGCCCCGCCCATCAGCAGCAGACTCAGCACCAGCAGCTTCTTGCGCCCGAGCCGGTCGCCGTAGTGCCCGAACACCAGCGCACCCAGCGGCCGGGCGGCGAACCCGACCGCGTACGTCAGGAACGACAGCAGGGTGCCGACGAGCGGGTCGGAGTCCGGGAAGAACAGCTTGTTGAAAACGAGCGCGGCGGCGGAGCCGTAGAGGAAGAAGTCGTACCACTCGATGGTGGTGCCGATGAGGCTGGCGGCGACGATGCGCTTGAGGCTGGCGGGTGGTGGGGGAGCGGTCGCGGGGGAGGACATCGGCACCACTTCCAAGCGGTTGACGGGGACGTGTTCGTGTCGCCACACCGTAGGAATCCGCAGGTCAGGCGCACATGTGGTGGGGCAACATAGTTCGACGGTCGGCTATGCGTGCGGCCACCATGCTGGCTCGCGGAAAGGCGGTTCAGGGGATCTACGGTGGTCGAAACGAGTACCGTCCAGGACGCGTAGTTCAGGATGATTTGACGCGGGCGGCCCCGCAGAAGGCCACCGTGGGCTGGTCAGTCCTTGCTTTCCCGTGTCCAACCCAAGCGCGTTGCCGACCTGCCGGGGCGTCACCGGCCCGCGGGCCTGGTGCACGACGGCGAGGATGCGCTGGTACTCCGGCGGCAGCACCCTTGTCCACGGTGGGCGCGCGGTCCGGGACCAGCATCCCGCGTCGGCCCGTCTGCGCAGACACCGGCGCGGTCAACGTCTGTTCGGCGGCGACCTGCTCAATCATCGAGGCCGGCACTTTCGCGGGGACGGCGAGCTCGTCCCGCTCATGCACTCGACCGCCAGGCGCCGTGGCGGCCGTCAGCTGCCGATGGTCTTCCAGAAGCCACACTGGTGTTCCTGGGCGAGAACGACCGGTTGCGTCTTCCCCGGTTGCAGCGACTGGACGTGCCGGCCGGTTCCGAATCGGGGCCAGGGCGCCGCGCCGTGGCCGTTCGGGTCGCCCGTGTAGGCGAACTGGGCCCAGTAGCGCACCATCGTGTCCGCGAGTTGGTGCTGAGCGGGTGTGGCCGGACCGGGGAGCTGCTCGTCGGCGAAGAGGTACTGCAGCTCGCTGCCGTGGAACGCCCCGGTGGGGAAGTCAGGTTTCTTGAGGGCGCTGAACCAGGGAGCTTCGTCGTCGGCGAACTCGTAGGCGTAGGTCGGTACGTGCCGGTCCAGGACCCGGCCCCGGTCGAGGACCGTGCACCCCCAGGCCCAGTCGCCGATGACGGCGGACAGCGCCTCGCCCGGGGACTGGAAGCGGTCGGCGGGGTAGCGGGCCAGGACGCGGGCCGCGTCGGTCGGGGGGAAAAGTGCCCGGATCCCGATGCCCTCGTGAGGGCTCCTGACCTATTGATCGTGAGCGCCGTCACGGTGGACGGGGGACAACCGATGAGGGCGGGGGACCGTCTGACTGGCGTGAGACACACATACTTATGTCCCCGGCCGTTACGGGCGCTGTTCACGGCTGCCCTCATGATGGTCATGCTGGCGACGTCGTTGGCCGTGGTGGCCCTGACAGCGGGCCCCGCGCGTGCCGCAGGAATCGACCGTAGGACGGTTATCACCTGGAACATGCAGGGTGAGGGCCTGGCCGGTGAGGCGGGCATCAAGTGGCAACGAGTCCGTGAGTACATGACGCGGACGTCCGTCCTGTTGTTGCAGGAAGCAGGCGCGGGCCCGCCGTCCAGCTTGGTCGACGGCACAGGAGAGCGCGTCAGGTCGGTCACCCGTACGACGGTCGACGGCGACACGTACGAGAACAGCACCTGGAACCCGGAGACCGAGACGCACGAAGGCGGGCCGTACGAGGTCTACTTCCTCCAGACGGACACCAATGGGGGGACGAACGCCGGAGGCCGGGTGAACATCGCGATCGTGGTCCGCGGGGCGGCGGACCAGGTCCGGGTGGTCCAGAATCCGGTGGATGCCGGCCGGCGGGCCCTGGGCGTGCGCTTCGGACAGCACTGGTACTTCACCTTCCACGGCCTGTCCGGCGGCGGCGGTGACTCCGCGGCCATGCTCAACGAGATCGACGACCACGTCGAAGAATGGGCAAGACAGGACGGCGAGGTCTACCGGTGGGCGGTGGGAGGCGACTTCAACGTCGAGCCGGACACCCTCGTCACACGGAGGGACTTCCCCTCGGCAGCGATCTACCGCACCCACCAGCAGACGCAGAACAGCGGCCACGAACTGGACTACGTGGTCGCCGACCAGTACTTCTACGGCCTCAGGGTGAGGCGGCTGGACCAGGTCGGCTCGGACCACTGGGGCGTACAGGTGGGACCGGACCAGTCCGTGGACGAGACCCCGCCGTCCAGGCCCGTGCGGCAGCCCGTTCCCGCACGGGTCATGCCGGCGGGAGATTCCATCAGCTACGGGGTCAACAGTACCCACGGCGACGGGTACCGCGCCGAATTCGAACTGTCCACCCAGTACAAGTATGTCGCCGACGACACGGGCCTGCTCCGGAAGCGGGACGTGGACATGGTCGGCTCCCAGCGCTCGGGAAAGACCGACGGCGCCGATCACGACAACGAGGGCCACCCGGGGTACCGGATCGACCAGATCGCCCGCGTGCTGGACTGCACCGTTGAGGCGTACCGGCCCAATGTGGTCACCTTGATGGCCGGGACCAATGACATGAACCAGGATCACGAACTCGCCGGCGCCCCGGAGCGGCTCGGCGCTCTCATCGACCAGATCCTGCGCGACGCCCCGGAGGCCACGGTGTTGGTGGCCACGCTGGTCCCCTCCACCAAGCCGGGGATGCAGGCCAAGATCGACCGGTACAACGCCGAACTGCCCCGGATCGTCGAGCAGCGCCAGCGGCAGGGCGAACACGTCAGGCTGGTCAGCATGGGCGAGCTGACGACCGAGGACGTAGACGGCTCGCACCCCGATGACGAGGGCTACCGCAAGGTGGCCCAGGCCTTCGCCGAGGCGCTGCTTCGTGTCGAGGACGAGGGGTGGCTGCGGGAACCCGTCCCAGGGACCGGCTCGCGGTGCGACGACGCCGGCGCCCCGAACGTGGAAGAGGGAAGCGCGGCCGGCCCGGGCTGGCGTGCCTTGGGCGTCATCGCTCCCGGGATGACGTCTCCGCAGGGCCGCACCGAGCTCGCGGACATCGACGGTGACGGCCGCGACGACTACATACGGGTCCCCGACAACGGCCGCATGCGCGTCGCCCTGAACACCCCGGCCGAGCCCGGCAAACCGAAGTGGGTGGAAGTGGAAACCGACTTCGACATCGACAACCGCGACGAGGCTGAGAGCCTCCGCTTCGCCGATCTCACCGGAGACGGCCGAGACGACCTCGTCGAGGTCCGCCCGACCGGGAGCTCCACCGAGATTCTGATCCACTACGTGAACGAGGGTGTGCGTAGCGGCCGGGTCACGTGGAGCGGAGCAGTCCTGGCCGTCAATCCGAAGGCCGCCGGGGTGCCGCGCGAAGCCGTCCGGTTCGCCGACATCAACGGCGATCGCCGCGACGACTATCTCCGGGTCGGTGACAGCGGGGCCGTGCACGCCTACGTCAACCATCCAGCGGGGGACGGCGGGTACCGCTTCGAGGAAATCCTGAACTGGGCCCCTGGCGTCTCCTACGGTTCCCGGGACAAGCTCCGGCTCGCGGACGTCAACGGCGACGGCAAGGCCGACTACCTCATGGTCGGCTCCACCGGTGCCGTCCACGCGTACTTCAACGACGGCGGCCGGGGCGCCGGAGGGTTCACCGAGCACCGGTACTTCGTCAACGAGACCGACTACCCCGGTGAGAAGTCGACGTTCCGCGACATCAGCGGCGACGGAAAGGCCGACTACATCGTCGTCTACGACGGTGGCGCCGTCCGGTGCTGGCTCAACCGGGGCGGCAACGTGTAGGGCCCGTCACCGCGGCTGCGGTCAGGCCCGGCTCGAAGCCCGTGCCGTGATCCTGCGGGGCAGGACCGGCTACTACGGCTCCTCGGACCTGGCCTGACCGAAGGCGTGAACGAGTCGGCGCTGACCGCCGACGCGTTGTGGACACCTGGTGCGAGAGCATCCACGTCACCTGCCGCAGAAGTGGTGGGCGCCCCGCCCCGCGTCTTCACACCCGCCGGGCGCCAGGCCGTGGATGCTCGACGCCACCGCTTGGGACGGCAGCGTGAACAACCACGTCGGCGCCATGGTCTGGCTGGTCCGCTGGACCGCCGCCCGTTTCGGGATGGTCTGCTACGTGATGCGGATCTCGGTGAGCTGGAGGCGGTACTTGTCGGTCTCGTCCGAGGCGGGCCTGCCGAGCTTGGAGACCTTCAGGCGTAGACAGCGGCCGGTGGCGGAGGTGAGGGTGTACGTCTGAGCGGCTCCGTCGGGGTTGGGTTCGGCGGTGATGGTGCGGGCGGTGTAGCTGTTCGACCCGTCGGGGCGGGTCTGGATCGTGAAATCGACGGGGAAGCCCGCTGTGCCGCCGCCCGCCGCGCCGGCGTCCGTACGTGGGTGGAGGGTGACGGAGCTGATGGCCCGGTCGGCGCCGAGGTCGATCTCGAGCCACACGGGGGTGGCGCTGACATCGGCGGAGGGGAAGTCGATGCTGGTGAAGCCCTTGGTGCCGGTCACGCTGGTGAGCTTGCCGTCGAGGACGCGTGTCTTGCCCCAGTCGCCGTTCTCCAGCGTGTAGTTGGCGGTGACGGCGGTCGCGGCGGTGGGGACGGTGAGTTCGGCGAGCTGGAGGCGGTACTTGGTGGTCTCGTCCACGGGAGGGGCACCGAGCTTGGTGGCTTGCAGACGGACGTAGCGGGCGGTCGTGGTTCTGAAGCCGTACGTCTGCACGAGTCCGCCCGGGTTGGGTTCGGCGGTGATCGTGCGGGTGGTGGTGTAGGTGCTCGATCCCTCGGGGCGGGTCTGGATCGCGAAGTCGACGGGGAAGCCCGCTGTGCCGCCGCCGACCGCCGGGGTGTCGGTACGGGGAAAGAGCCGTACGGCGTCGAGGTCGGTGTCGGCACCGAGGTCGATCTCCACCCAGACGGGGCCGGCGCTGACGTCGGGGGAGGAGAAGTCGTTGCTGGTGTACCCCTTGGCACCGGCCACGCTGGTGGACTTGCCGTCCGTGAGCCGGCTGCGGCCCCAGTCGCTGTTCTCCAGGCTGTTGTTGCTGGAGACCGGCCGGCCGAGGGCGAGGTTGTCGAGGCGGCCGGCGCCCGTGACCGTGAACGTCCAGCTGCCCGGCTGGAGGGTGAAGTAGACGTACGAGGAGTCCTTGCTCGCATAGCTGAGGCCCGAGACGCTGCCGGTGGCGCCGCCGCCCGTGAAGACGGTGGTTCCGTTGGCCTTGATGACCGGGGACGAGCCGCGGTACGTCGGAACACCCACCCGCGCGCTCGTTGCACTCGGGGAGGTCAGGGTCAGAGTGACCTGGTCGCCGTCACGCGTGATGCCGAAGCGGATGTCGCCCTTGACGGTCGGCGTGACCGTGTTGATTTTCGTGAGGGTGCCGGTCTGCGGGATGACGTCGTACGTCTCCCAGCCGGGCTTGGTGGGCCGGACTCCGGCGGCGTAGGCGGACAGGGTGTACAGGGGGCCGCCGTTCCAGGCATGGTTGTCGGTACCACCCGACTTGTCCCATATCTCCCACAGGGTGTAGCAGGTGGGGTCGGCGACCTGGGCGGCGTAGCGGTTGCGCATCCGCTCCTCGGCGACAGTGGCCGCTCCCATGAGGTAGAGCGCTTCCAGGACGTAGAACTCCATGTAGGGGCTGGCGTTGAGGTGGGTGCGCAGCACCTCGGTGATCGCCCGGTGGCGGGAGACGGGCGCGAGGCCGGCGACGACGGCGAGGCCGTTGGCGCGGTCGTCGGTGTCGCCGTTGTAGCCGGGGGAGCGGTACTCGTTCCTGGAGGTGTTCCACAGGACGCTGTCGAAGTTGGCCTTGATGCTGTCGCGCCTGGCCTGCCAGGCGGCGACGTCGCCGCTGTTGCCGCTGAGGCCGGCGAGGGTGATGGCCGTGTCGAGGGCCAGGTAGTACCAGCAGTTGTCCAGGACGCGGGCGTCGATGCTGCTGCCCCAGTCCTCCCAGTCCCAGTCCCCGGCGCGATGGCTGACCAGCCCGGCCGAGTCCAGGCTCCACAGGTTCAGGTACGCCTTCACCGCGGGGTAGGCGCCGGTGACGGAGCCGGAGTCGCCCGTGTAGAGGCGGTACGTGCCGAAGGCCCATACCGAGGCGAGCATCTGGACGGGCAGTTCGGCGGTCCAGATGGTGGACGGGACCGGCGAGTAGAGCGCGCCGCCGGGCTTCTGCCAGGCGGTCAGCTGGGCAATGGCCTTGGCGCCGAGGGCGTGGGAGCGGGTGTCGAAGGTGTAGAAGCCTTCTTTGAGCTGGTTGACCACATCGCCCCACCACTGGGCGCGCTCGCGGGTGGGGCAGTCCATGTAGTTGTCGCGCATGTTGACGTACATCGTGCGCGCCGCCTTGCCCCACAGGGTGTCGAAGAACGCCTCGTTGCTGCTGAACGATCCGGCGAAGTCGGTGTCGTAGCCGGATTCCCGGTACTTCAGGTCCAGGATGGTGACGCCTGCGGGGACCGTGTACTTCACCGCCGTGCCGCTCATCCAGGCCAGCGCCTCGAACTCCTGGACCCCGCCCGCGCAGACGTAAGTGGCGCGAACGTTGTTCTCCGCCCCGGGTGTGAGGCCGGTCAGGCCATCGCCGTCGGCGTAGTGGTCGGTCCGCATGCCGATCACCGCTCCGGCCGGAGCGTCCACCTTCAGATAGGGCGTGACCTGGAGGTTCGACGGCAGGGTGGCCGTGATGGCGGTGGCGCCCTGTCCCGTGGACGGCAGTGACGACGCGTTGGCGTAGGACTTCAGGCCCGAGTACCGGAACTGAGGGACCGGCCGCCGGACGAGATCGTTCCAGGGCGCGGCTCCAGCGGCTCCGAAGTCGGTGGGGGCGCTCCACGCGCTGTCGTCGAAACCGGCCGACTCCCAGGCGGTCATGGCGGTGGCGCTGCGGGCGTCGTAGTAGACGTTCGACTCGGGCAGACGGAAGTTGACCTGGGTGCCGCTGGTGTTGTCGGAGTAGCCCGGGTGGACGATGTGCTTCCAACTGGTGTCGCTGACGAGCCGGGTGGTGGTGGAACCGGTGGTGATGTCGGACTGGAAGAGCAGACCGCCCTTGCCACTGCTGCTGTGTGAGAAGCCCTGCTTGCCGAAGTACCACACCAGCAGCGCCACCGTGTTGCGGCCGCTCGTGAGGTACGGGGCGAGGTCGATCTCGTCGTAGTAGGTGCCGGTGCGGTCGGGGCCGCGCTTGAGCTGTCCGTCGAAGACGACGAGCGTGCCGTTGACCCACAGCCAGTACTTGGAGTCCGCCGCGACCTGCGTCACCGCCTTGGACGGCGCGGAGCCCAGGGTGAACGATCTGCGGAACGCCACCCACTGGTTCGTCGAGCTGGACGGAGCCCAGATCCACTTCGCGGTCCAGGAGACGGCGGCCGACGCCACGGGAGCCAGCCCCGGGGCAAGCACCGAGCCGAGGGTGGGCGCGAGCGCCACGGCTATGGCGGAGCACAGGACGGACCGGCGCGTTGCAGAGGACATGCGGGCTCCTACTGTCGATGTGCGGTGATGTGGGGGGTGAGGGGCGTCCTGGAGACCGGGGAAGAGGAGGTGCGGAAACGCCGCCCCTGTGCCTTGAATCGTTTCATTCCTGTGTTTGCAGCGGGAATTCTTTGCCGCCCGGCGAGAAGGTGTCAAGATCCGTGCAGGCGGAATTCGGCCGTGCCGCCGTGTGCAGGGAAAACGATCAGGCGTCTCGCCCGATCGGCGACCCCTGTATCGGCTACGGCGTTACTGTTATGGTGCCGGCCGAGGAGGTGGGACGTTCCGTGGTGGACCCTGTGCCTGCGCGAGCGGACCCGGCAGCGACTCGGCGTTCTCCGGGGCGGCCGCCGGTGCCGTTGGAGCGCATCGTCGCCACAGCACTTCAGATCGTGGACGAGGAGGGCCCGGACGCTCTCTCGATGCGGACGCTGGCCCAACGTCTGGGCTCGGGCACGGCGACGCTGTACCGGCACTTCGACAACCGGGCAGCGCTGGTCGCCCACGTCGTGGACCGCATGTTCGCCAGCGCGGAGCTGAACGACGACGAACTCGCCGCTCCGGGCTGGGAGCAGGCGCTGCGAACGGTCGCGCACACCATGTTCGACGCCTTGGCCCGGCACCGGAACGCGGCACGCCTGCTGGTCGAGCAGATTCCCCTGGGACCCAACGCCATGGCGCTGCGGGAGCGCTGCGTCGCAGTGTTGCTCGACTGTGGCTTCCCGCCGCGAGTCGCCGCGTACGCGTTCGCGACGCTGGCCCGCTACGTCCTCGGGTTCGCCGTACAGGTCAACGGGCACGGCGGCGCAGGACGGCCCGACGACGCACAGCCGGCGGCCGTCTTTCAGGGCGTGGATCCGGACCTGTTCCCGGCCACCGTCGCCGTTGCCGGGGTGTTGCCCCTTCCCATCGAGGACGAGTTCTCCTTCGGCCTCGAGCTTCTTCTCAGCGGGCTTGCCCACCTGCGCGACGAGGCATGACAGGGCAGCGCGATCACCCAGGCGAACTCTGCGAACGGATCGCTCCTTCGGGCAGATCCCGCTCCACGGTCAGCGGCAGCTCCACAGAAATGAGCAGGATGTGCCGGCCGAACACCGGGCACACATCGCCCACCGGTGAGGCGTGTACGGGGAGCGCCGTACACGCCTCTTGCCGCCGCTCTCGATCGGGCTCCTCGACATCAAGCCGAATCACGGACCTGCAGCTGCGTACGGAGGATGACGTGGCGGTAGGCCATCGACGGCTCTTCCATGTCCTCCAGGAGCAGCCGGATCATGGCCCGGCCCATCTCCTCCAGCGGCTGACGCACGGTGGTCAGGGGCGGATCGGTGCGCTGAGCCAGGGGAAAGTCGTCGAACCCGATCACGGCGACATCCTCCGGCACGCGCCGTCCCGCCGCACGCAGTGCTTGCAGAGCCCCCGCCGCCGTGGTGTCCGACGCGGCGAGAACGCCGTCGATCTCCGGGTGCCGTTCGAGCAGTTCCGCCATGGCGCGGCGCCCGCTGTCCTCAGTGAAGTCGCTCTCGGCTACCAAGGACTCCTCGTACCCCGAGCCGGCCAGCGACAGAGCATCCTGGTAGCCGCGCAGCCGGCACTGGGCGACGTGCATGTCCAGCGGCCCCGTGATGGTGGCGATCGCTCGGCGATTCCGTGCCAGCAGGTGGGAGACGGCACTGCGGGCACCGCCCACGTTGTCCGCGTCGACGTAACTGACGTATTCGTCGCCCGAGCGGCGCCCCAGCATCACGGTCGGCAGCCGTGCCTCGGCGAGCATGTCCGGCAGTCGGTCCCCCGCATGCACGGACAACAGGAGAACTCCGTCGACCCTGCCGCCCCGCGCGTACTCCAGGAAGCGTTTCCGCTCGGTGTCCGAGCGGACCAGGGTCAGCATCAGTTGCATCCCGGTGTCCGCCAGCGCGTCCCCGAGCGAGCGGACGATCTCCGAGAAGAACGGTTCGGCGAACACGCGCCAGTCGGGCTCCGTCAAAACGAGAGCGACGGCATCGGTTCGCTGCCCGGCCAGGGAACGCGCCGCGAGATTGGGAACGTATCCCAGCTCCTGGATGGCTCGTTGCACCGCTTCGCGCGTCGACTCCTTCACTCCGGCCGCGTTGTTGATGACGCGGGAAACCGTGCCACGCCCCACCCCGGCGTGAGCTGCCACCTCTTCCAGCGTCGGCGTACCGGGGCGTCGCCTGCCCATGACCACCTCCCCCACGAGATCATCCGATCTTACGGGGCGACGGAACGGGGCACACGGCTTCCGGGCGCGACCTGTGCTTTGTCGGCCACGAGGAGGAAGGACCCGCGCTCCGAGAGGATGGGGTCACCCAGCGCCGGACGTGTGGAGGTGACGGAGAGCGCGAGCGTGGATGAGGGGTGCGGGTGGATGGGTCCTGATCACGTCATGCGGTGGTGCAGGAAGTGCCGTTCAGGCTGAAGGCGGCCGGCTTGGCGAAGCCGCCGTTGTAGGACGCCTGGAAGCCGAAGGAGACCTGGCCGCCGGGCGCAAGAAGCGCGTTGTGTGCCAGGTTGCCGGCCGTCACCGCTCCCGACGACGGAGAGATCCCGGTGTTCCACGCGCTCGTGATCGTCTGCCCCGCGGGCAGCGTGAACGCGAGATTCCAGCCGTTGACCGGCGATGAACTCGTGTTGGTCAAGGTGACATCGGCGGTGTAGCCGCCCTGCCACACGTTGGTGCCGTAGGCCACCTTGCAGGCCGCTGGTCCGCTGGGAGTGCCGGGGCCGCCGGGGGTTCCGCCACCGAGGTTGACGGTTGAGGAGAACGAGGTCACGGCCAGTCCCGCACCGTTCCGCCAAGGCTCGAAGCCTGCCTGAACGCTTGTCAGGTACCAGTCGTTCTGGGCGAGTCCGCGGGAGACGGCCTGCCGGACGAAGTCCATGGCGTCAAAACTCCAGCTGTCGATCGCCGACGGCGCGACGAAGGACAGCACGTCGTTGGAGCCGTTGCTGCCCGACCACACCTGCCAGGTGCGTCCGCCCACGCTCGCAGTGCCGACCTGGGAGCCGATGGGCTGGATCGGGCCCACCTTGTTGAGCCAGATCATGATCTCGGTCCGGTTCACGCCATCGGTGCGGGGCGTCGGGTCCAGCCAGATGTCGTACGAGGCGTTGTACGCGGCATCGCCGCCCACGTAGCTGTAGGAGATGCTCGTGGGAGCGCCGGCGATGGAGCTCAGCCGCGCCGGGAGCTTCGTGCCGGGGGAGCAGTTGGTGTAGTGGCAGCCGTTGTACACGGACGGGTAGGACTTCGGGGCGCCGTTCGTGGGGACCGAACCGTCGGCTTGCGCGACCCTGAAGCCCGAGTCCGTGACGGTGACGCACTGGGGCTGGCTCGTCCCCCAGCGGTTGTTCTGCACGACGTAACGGCCCTGGATGGTCGTGGAGCCGAATGGCTCGCAGATCGTGGTGTCGGCGTGCGACGTCGAAGCGCCGGTGAGAAGCGCTGCCAACGCGACGAGTGACGTGAGCAGCGCACCGGACAGGGCGCGCACCCTGCGGACTTGGTGACGTGACGGTTGCATGCGGCTCCTCCGCGGTGGATGTGGGGGAGAAGCGCACCCATGAATGGGAGCGCTCCCAGTTTCTTCTGGACGGGGACTGTAAGAGAGGATCATGTGCCTGACAAGACGGTGGAGGTGCGCCTCTCGAGCGAGCCCCGAAACCGCAGGTCGTTCGAGAGGAGGGCGACTCGATGGCCTCCCGGTGCTCGCCCTCGCGCCGCAACGCGTTGTTCTGGCCGGGTCTCATCCATGCCGCCCTGCCGATGAGATCTGATGTCTGCTGTTGCGAAGGCGTACCGGGGCACAAGCCGGCGAGCCTGATCGATGCCCACTCCACTCACGGCCGACCGGCTCATCGAGCGGCGAATCAATGGGTGGTCACCGGGCGGCCCCCGTAGGGGTGAGGGCCGCCCGGCGGGTGACCCCGTCTCCTGATGACGGGGTCGCGTACGCGGAGCCTCAGCGGGGGGCTATTCGAGAAGCTCCGCGTACGAGCCCATGGCCAGGGCGATGTCGGCCTGGGCCCAGAACCGGTGGTAGGTGAACGACGGCACCGCGCCGCCGGCGAGATAGCTCTCGATCTTGGACCAGGCGGGGTCGTCCTTGTAGAAGGAGCGGATCGAGTCGAACGTCGACGACGAGTTGATGGCGTCACCGTTGGGCATGGTGCCCGTCCAGCCGCTCGGGATGTACACCGCATCGTCGAAGCGGTTGTAGTCGGTCCGGTTCTCGGGGACGGCGATGCCGAGGGCGTCCTGGTGGTTGGCCCACATGCCGTCCAGCAGTTTCTTCGCCGCTGTCGCGGCCTGTGTGTCACCGGAGCGGTCCGCGTAGTAGGTCAGGGTCTTGGCGTACGCGGCTGCCACACCGACGTCGTCGGTGTAGTCGGCGACGGTGACGTGCAGGGCGCTGTTGGAGCCGGGGCTGGAGGCGTTCCAGGTGTCGGGCTGGCCCGACCACTGCAGCGTCGAGGGGATCCGGTAGGTGCCGTCGGGGTTGAAGGTGGTCTTGGACAGTGCCCACGTGACCCACTTGTCCAGGACCGTCTTGGCGGTTGCGTTGCCGGTCTGCTGGTACAGCTCGGCGACGCGTTCCATGGACCACGCCTGGAAGCCGAACCACTGGTTGGACGGCGGGTCGTGGTACACGGGCTTCTCGTCGTAGTACATGCCGTAGAAGGTCGACTTGCCCGACGGCGGGGTCGCGTACCGGCCCGCCCAGCTGTTGGTCGCGCCGCCCGCGATGGCACCCTCGCTCGACTGCAGCCAGCGGTAGAACTCCAGCTGCCGGTCCATGGACTTGGCCCAGTCCGCCGCGCCGGTCGCCGACTTCGGCTTCAGCGGGGCGTAGCTGCTGAGCGCGTACGCGGCCAGCGGGTTCTGGTAGCCGCCGTGGGCGTGGCTGGAGCCGATGCGCCAGGCCCAGCCGGCATTCGTGTCCGTGGCGCCGCCCCAGGCGTAGTACCAGGACATCAGGTAGAACGAGGCGTCCTTGCCGGTGCCCGCCGGGCAGGTGGACGGTCCGACGCAGTTGCCCACCTTCTTGAAGTACTTGTCGTACATGGAGTAGCGCAGGTAGTCGCCCATCTTGGCGGCCTTGCCGACCGTCGCGGAGACGGCGGAGCCCTTGCCCTGCTCCTTGGCCCACAGGTCGGCCCAGTAGGCGGCCTGCACGGCCCGGGCGTCGGCGTCGGGGGCGTTGGTGAACTTCCACTGCTTGGCGTAGGAGGCGTCACCGGTGAACAGGTCGAGATAGCCGTTCTTGCCGCCGTACTTGAAGGCGTCACAGGTCGGCTGCGGCACCGTCTCCCACACCGACTCCTGCGCGCCGCGCTGGAAGGTGTTGATGTACGACGGTCCGGTGTCCGAGGGGCCCGCCTCGCACTTGCCGGGGGAGTTGCCGTAGCCGTAGACGTTGTCGACGTCCTGCAGCCAGTGCATGCCGTAGACGTCGTCCGTGCCGTACGCGGACTTCAGCTCGGCCGCGATCGGATCCCGGCCGGCCGCGACGGACGGCTCGAGTTTGGCCGGGTACTCGTTCGGGGTGTCCAGCTCGGGCGCGTAGGTGGCCGGCTTGGAGGCGTTGTAGAAGGAGTTGGTCGGCTGGTCGGCATGGGTGGGGATCATGTACTTCTCCATCAGGTCCCACGCCCCGTTGAACTTCGACCAGTCACCCGTCACCTTGCCGTACATGGCCTGCAGCCACAGGAGGTAGCTGTAGGCCTCCGAGGTGGTCTCATGGCCGTGGTCCGGCGCCTCGACGATCAGCGTCTCCACCGAGTGGTAAGGGATGCCCTCGGGGGAGAAGTAACCGTTCGCCGGGTTGGTGATCTTCCCGTACAACTCCAGGAAGCGCGCGTCGTACACCTTCGACGCCGCCAGCTGCGTCACGGTGACCGAGGCCTTCGCATGGCCGGTGGCCGTCGACTCGAAGGTCGCCGCGCCGGTACCGGAGCTGTCGGCGGTGATGCTCACCTTCTGGGCGGTGTTCCAGTTCGCCGGCGTGAAGGTCAGTGAGGCGCCACTCGCCACCGAGAGGCCCGAGTTACCGCCGGCACGAGCGGTCGCAACCGTCACGTTCGCGCTCGGCTGCTTCGACAGCTTCACCTCGTACGAGCCCGTCTTGCCCTGCTGGATGCCCAGTTGGGTGGGGGTGGCGACCACTGTGGGCCCGGAAGCGACGGTGATGCCGACGGGCGTGGACGATGCCGACGCGCCCATGCTGTCGTAGGCCTTTGCGACGAGCGAATGACTGCCCACGGTCAAGCTGGAGACCGAGAGCGAGTACGGCGCCGACGTGTCCGTGCCCAGCAGCGTGGTGTCGTCGTAGAACTCCACTTTGCTGATCGTGGCGTTGTCCGCGGCCGCGGCGGTGGCCGCGAGCGGGACGGCGTTGCCCTGCGAGTAGACGGCGCCGGCTGCCGGACTGGTCAGCACGGTGATGGGGGGCTGGTGGGCGCCGGTGCAGCTGGTGCCGTTGACCGCGAAGTTCGTGGGGGCCGCATTGGAGCCGCTGTAGCTGAACTGCGCACCGGTGCTGACGGCGGCACCGGCGGCGATCCGCCCGTTGTAGCCGGCGTCCTTCACGGTGATGTTCGAACCGGACTGCGACCAGGTGCCGTTCCAGCCGTTGCCCAGCTTCTGGTTGCCCGAGTAGCTGTACGTCAGGGTCCAGCCGTCGATGACGTCCGTACCGCGGTTGGTGATCGTCAGGTCCGTGGTGAAGCCGGAACCCCAGTCATTGGTCTTGTAGTCGACACTGCACTGAAGCGCGGCCGCCCGGGCGGGAGTCGAACCCGTGGCCAGCGACGACAGGGGCAAGGTCAAAGCGGTCGCCACGGCGGTCCATACCCGCCGAACGGCTCTGCGTTTGCGTCCGGGATCCATGAACTGGTTCCTCCTAGCGGCTTGCGGCTCGGGGAAGGACAAGTCTTGGCCAGTGGGAGCGCTCCCATCATGGGGATGCGGGCGACGGCGGTCAAGACGCTTGAAGAGTCGAAGGCGCGAGACGGTTCAGTTCAAAGAAAGTTCAGCAGTACCCCTGGGCAACCGCGCCACCGGGCGCTAGCTTCCTTCGCACCAGTGGGAGCGGTTCCAACCAGGCGACGCGCCGGTCACGGCGCGCTCAACTGCAAGGAGTCGCTCATGCGACACCCCCCACCCTCGTCACTCTCAGCCGTTGCAGGCGCCGACGCGCTCGTCGCCACCCCGGTCGTCGTGATCCCTGCGGGTGGACCGGCATGCTCCGGCGACCTCGGCCGGTGGCTGCCGCACGAGCCCGCCGGCCGGGCGGACGATCCGCTCGCGCCCGGCGCGTGCACGACATCAGCACCTGCACCGGCAACAGTCCGCGGACGCCCCCGCTCGCTCCCGCCGCGCACATGGCCCAGGTGGCGCGGGAGATCGGCGAGAGCACCTCCTCGCACGGCCTCGCCGGCCAGGTCTTGAGCGGTTCGGCGACGGCAATTCGTCCCCTCGGGACGGAGCCGGAACACCGGGCACTGCTCTGCTCCTCCGGCCCGCTCCCGAACTACGACGTACGCCCATCCTGCACGGCATCGGACCGCGCAACCGCCTGCGCGGCCGTGATCCAGAAGGATCTCGACGGAGAAGGAACCACACTCATGAGTCGCACCAGGACATCACTGCTCGCCGCCCTCGCGCTGCTCACCGGAAGCTCAGGGGCTGCGCTCCTGACGACACCGGCCGGTGCCGCCACCGCATCCGTACCCTGCACCATGGACTACAAGGTGCAGAACCAGTGGGACACCGGTTTCACCGCCGCTGTCACCATCACCAACAGCGCGGCTGCCAAGTCGGGTTGGTCGGTGAAGTGGTCGTACGCCGGAAACCAGAAGATCACCAGCGGCTGGAACGCGAAGCTCAGTCAGAGCGGGTCCGCCGTCACCGCCACCAACGAGACCTACAACGGCACGCTCGCCACCGGCGGCTCGGTCAGCTTCGGCTTCCAGGGCACCTACAGCGGCACCAACGCCGTTCCGGCCACGTTCACCCTCGACGGCGTGACCTGCAACGTCGACGACGGAGGCGGCTCGGGCGGCGGAGGCGACAACGGCGGAGGCGGCGGTGGCAACGGCAGTCGTGTCGCCAACCCCTACGTCGGGGCCAAGGCCTATGTGAACCCCGAATGGTCGGCCAAGGCCGCCGCCGAGCCGGGCGGCAGCCGCATCTCCGACCAGCCCACGGCCGTCTGGCTCGACCGGATCGCCGCGATCAACGGCGTGAACGGCGGCATGGGCCTGCGCGCCCACCTCGATGAGGCCCTGAAGCAGAAGGGCTCCGGCGAGCTCGTCGTCCAGGTGGTCATCTACGACCTCCCGGGCCGCGATTGCGCCGCCCTCGCTTCCAACGGTGAGCTCGGGCCGGACGAGATCGACAAGTACAGGACCCAGTACATCGACCCCATCGCCTCGATCCTCTCCGACTCGAAGTACGAGTCCCTCAGGATCGCCACCATCATCGAACCCGACTCCCTGCCCAACCTGGTCACCAACGCCGGCGGCACCAACACCACCACCGACGCCTGCGTGACCATGAAGAACAACGGCAACTACGAGAAGGGCGTCTCCTACGCCCTCGACAAGCTCGGCGCCATCCCGAACGTCTACAACTACATCGACGCCGCACACCACGGCTGGCTCGGCTGGGACACCAACCTCGGCCCCGCTGTGCAGCAGTTCCACAAGGTCGCCACCACCAATGGCGCGAGCGTGAACGACGTGGCCGGGTTCATCGTCAACACCGCCAACTACAGTCCGACCAAGGAGCCGTACCTGAAGATCACCGACACGGTCAGCGGGCAGACCGTGCGTCAGTCGAAGTGGCTGGACTGGAACCAGTACGCCGACGAGCAGTCATTCGCTCAGGCGATGCGGGACAAGCTCGTCGCGGGCGGCTTCGACTCCGGTATCGGCATGCTCATCGACACCTCCCGCAACGGCTGGGGCGGCACCGCCCGGCCGACCGGCCCGGGACCGATGACCTCCGTGGACGACTACGTCAACGGCAGCCGTGTCGACCGGCGCATCCATGCCGGCAACTGGTGCAACCAGAGTGGAGCCGGCCTCGGTGAACGACCCACCGCGGCACCGGCCGCCGGCATCGACGCCTACGTGTGGGTGAAGCCGCCGGGGGAGTCCGACGGCTCCAGCGCCGCCGTCCCGAACGACGAGGGCAAGGGCTTCGACCGCATGTGCGACCCGACCTACGGCGGCAACCCCCGCAACGGCAACAACCCCACAGGGTCGCTGCCGAACGCGCCGGTGGCCGGGCACTGGTTCTCCGCCCAGTTCCGGCAGCTGGTGCAGAACGCCTACCCGCCGCTTCCGTAACCCCTTGACGCGGTGAGCGTCCGCCGGGGCCGGTCGGCCCTCCCTGGGAGGCAGGCCTCGGCGGATCGCGTTCCGGGTGCCGTGCCCGTCGGCGCGCGGTTCCTGCTCGAAGGCTGCTGTAGGTGTCAACCCTCTTTCTCTGCGGGCCCGATGCTGCGCAAGAGCCGCTCTCCGGACTCGCGGAGCCGGTCCTTGACCTCGTCGAGTCGTGACATGAGCAGGGCGTGATCGCGTTTGCGCCAGGTGCCGGCGACCATCACGGCTTCGATGTCGGCGATGTCGGCGTGCAGGGCCGTGGCGACCGGATCGTGTGCCGGCCACAGGTTGAGGGTCCGGGCGTCGACGGCGACCAGGTCGGCTTGCATGCCGACGTCGATCCGGCCGACCCGGTCGGCGAGGCCCAGGGCCTTCGCCCCTTCCACCGTGGCCAGGGCCAGTGCCTGCTTGGCGGTGACCGAAACGGTGTTGGCGTGCATGCCTGTCGTCTGTCGGTGCTGGGCGTGGTCCAGGCTGCGCTGGTGGGCCAGGGCGATGCGGGCGGCCGTGAGGAGATTGCCGGGCACGGCGGTGTCGATGTCGGTGCCCAGGGAGGGCGCCGCGTCCAGGCGTAGCAGTGACCCGGTGATGGGTGTGCCGTGTCCTTGGCCCAGTTCGTTCTCCGGGGTGCTGGTGAAGGTGACGCCTGCCTCGACGAGCGTCTTGATCCAGTCGTCGGGCAGGTCGATCCCGTGCACGATGTTGGTCAGGGGGCTGAACAGTCCGGCGGCGCGCACGGCTTCCCAGCCGGGGGAGGGTTCTCCGCCGCTCTGGTGCATCGAGACGACGAGGCCGCGTTCCGAGCCGGCTCGGAAATCGGCCGCCGCGGTCTCCGGCGAGGAGTACTGCGGCCCCTGCAGTGCCATGCCCAGGGTGAGCAGGGCGCGGTCGCGTACGGGGCCGTCGAGCAGCCGGTCGATCTCGGTGAGGGGGTGGGGGGTGTCCGGCGACCGGTAGGCCGTGCCGTGCAGGAAGACGGCGCGGATCCCGGATCGGGCCAGGCCCTCGACGGCGGCGTCGGCGTGTTCGGGCGAGAGGGCGTTGTGACACCAGTCGCCGAGGGTGGTCGTACCGCAGTTGAGCTGGTTCAGCGCGCCGGCCAGATTGCCGATGTGCATGTCGGCCGGGGTGTAGTGGCCGGCGCACGCGCCGTGGAGGTGGGTGAGGTACTCCATCAGAGTCCAGTCGGCACCGACGGAGCGCAACGCGGTCTGCCAGGTGTGCAAGTGGGCGTTGACGAGGCCGGGGATGACGATGCGGCCGGAGAAGTCGACGACTTCGGCTCCGGATGCCTCGATGTTCTCGCCGAGGGCGGCGATACGGTCGCCGTCGACGAGGATGTCGGCATGCTCGGCGTCGGGACGGCCCGGCGTCATCGTGATGACCCGCGCCCCGCGCAGCAGTACGCGGCTCATGCGGTGGCTCCCGAACGGGAACATGTGTGACGCTGAGGGGACATGGTGCGGCTCCTTGCTGCCTATGGCGTCATTGCCCGCGCGGCGGATCGTGTGGTGGTGAGGAAGTCCCGAGTGGCGATGTGCCCGACATAGCCGTCGGGACGGATCAGCAGCAGGGTGTCGCCGGTCAGGCCGTAAGCGCCCTTCAGCGTGTTCTTCGGGTCGAGGAAGCCGAGACCGTCGGCGGCTGTCGTCCCGACCGTCAGCCGCTTCAGCTGGGCGCCGGCCGTCGGCCAGGCGAGCATGTCCAGGTCCCGGGCGGCCCCCGGTCCGTAGGCGATGGCTGTGAAGCAGGGCCCGCGGAGGAGGTCGAACAGCCGGGTCCGGGTTCCGTCGGCGCCGAGCAGTCGGGCGTCCGGCGCACGGTCGCCCGCACGCAGTGTCCCGGTGCGCATCCCGTCGGCAGGGGCGAGCGGGCCGCCGTAGTACGTCAGGGCGAGCTGCTGCTCGTCCTTGCCTCGCTTCATGCTCGACGGGTCGAGCTTGGCGATGCCGCCCCACTTGTCCGTGGACAGGCCCAGGACCCCGGCGGCGATCGGCTGCCGCTCGGCCTCGTAGGTGTCGAGGAGCGTGGCGTCCGCCCCGGCGAGGACCTGGCCGAGCTTCCAGCCGAGGTTGTAGCCGTCCTGCACACCGGTGTTCAGGCCCTGGGCGCCGGCCGGGGTGTGGACATGGGCGGCGTCACCGGCGAGGAAGACCCGCCCCCGGCCGTAACTCTCCGCCAGGCGGATGTTGGGCCGGAACACCGACGTCCAGTGGATGTCGTGCAACTGGATGCCCCGGTTGCGGGTGTGCCGGTGGATCCGCTGGACGATGTCGTCCTTCTCGGCAGGCGGTTCCTCGTCCGGGGTGAGACGGATCATCCACTGGAACATGTCGCTGTGCGGGAGCGGGCAGGCGCCGGTGAACGTGCCGCCGCGGCCGGGCCACATGTGCCACCGGTTACGGGCCAGCCCGGTCACCGAGGCGTCGACGACGAGCATCCGGTCGCTCTCGTCCGTGGTGCCGGTGAAACCGATGCCGAGCTGTTTGCGCACCGCGCTGGAACCACCGTCGGCGCCCACGACGTACCGGGCGACGATCTCCTCCGTGCCGTCCGCGCCCGCCACCTTTGCGACCACCGCGTTCTCGTCCTGCGTCAGCCGGGTCAGTTCCCTGCCGTACTCGATCTCATGGCCGAGCTCGCTGAGCCGGGCGTGCAGTGCGCGGTCCGTGCGGAACTGAGGGATCAGCCAGGTGTTCGGGTACGGGACGTTCGGAGTCGCCTCCCGGTGGGTGAACATCTTCCACGGCACGGCCAGGGGGCCGGCATGGATCCCGATCTTGGGGTACGTACTGCCGCCGGCCAGCACGTCGGGCAGGGCACCGAGGTCTTCGAGGACTTCGAGGCTGCGGGGCTGGACGCCCTTGGCGCGGGAGCCGTCGAAGGCATGGTGAGACCTGTCGACGATCCGTACGTCGAGTCCCCGGCGCACGAGGTCGATCGCGAGGGCAGATCCCGAAGGCCCCGCACCGATGACCAGTACGTCGATGGCCTGCGGGTCGTTCATGAGTCGAGCCTCTCGGCGCGTGCGGCCACGAACGGGGCGATCCGGTCGGCGACGTGAAGCGGACGTTCGAATGGGGCCATGTGACCGCATTCCGGAATGACGTGATGCTCCTGGGGCTTCAGGAGGGCGCGAGCCGCGGTGAGGTGGGTCAGGGGCGTGACGTCGTCCTCGTCACCCCACAGGAGCAGTGTGGGAATGCCCAGCGCGCCCGTCTGCCGGAAGAGGTCGTCACGGCCGGAGAGCGGCAGGTGCTGCAGTGTGTCGAAGACCGCATACAGTGACCCCTCGAAGCGGAAGGCTTCGAGGACCATGTCCGTCAGTTTCGCGCCGAGTTCGGGGTCGCGGACGTTGTGCCCGAGGTGCCCCTGGAGTATCCGGCGGCCGCGCGTCCGGGCGACGGCACCGGCCAGCAGATCGTTGCGCAGTAGCCGGTGCGGGGCAGTCGGTCGCGGTTGCGCGAGACCGGCGGGCCCGACGATCGTGAGGGTGGACACCAGCGACGGGTACTGGGCGGCGTAGGTCATGGCGACGAGGGCTCCCATGGAGGTGCCGACGATGTGCAGTGGCTTCGTCGTCAGACCCAGGCGTTCGGTCAGTTCGGCCAGCTGCCGCGTGAAGAGGGCCTCGTCGTACCGCGCCTCTACCCGGTCGGAGTAGCCGCGGCCGTACGCGCTGCAGGTCAGAGTGCGCAGCCCGCGGGCGTGCAGCTCGGTGACCAGGCCGTCCCAGTAGAGGAGCGGGATGGTCAGGCCGCCCGTCATCACGACCAGTTCCCCGTCCTCGGGGCCCTTCAGTTCGTAGTGCGTGAGGCCGTCGGAGAGTTCGATGAAACTGCCGCGCAGGGCTTGCCGCGATTCGGTGGTGAGCCGTCGGTCCTCGCCGGAGGCGACGAAGTACTTCATGAATCGGTTCTCCTTGACCTCAGTGCGTGGGGGTGCCGGTGGAGGAGCGGAGGAACATCACGATCGCGTCCGCGACCCACTGCGGTTCCTCTTCGGGCAGCAGGTGACCGCCATGGGGGTGCACCATCTCCCCGGCGCCTGGAAGGTCGCGGCCGAAGTGCTGGCCGTCGATGCTCGCGCTGCGCAGGACCAGCGTGGGCGCCGTGATGCGGGGGATCTGGGCGCTGCGGTCGGGCTGGTCGGTGTTGCAGAAGTCGACAAAGGCCGAGCGGTTCCCGGGCCGGTTCATGAGCTGGTGGGCACGGTCCACCATGGCGTCGTCCACGATCGTCGAGTGCGGCCCGACGCTCGAACGCAGGTTGCGCTCGATGGCGGCGCGCGGCATCACCCGCCGCAGCACAGGCCGTAGCAGCGGGTTGCGGGTCAGGCGCATGCCCGCCGGGACCTCCTTCTCCGGGTATCCGGTGGCGTTGACCAGTACCAGGCCGGTCAGCCGCTCCGGATGGTCCAGGGCGAGGTTCCAGGCGATGTTGCCGCCCAGTGAATTGCCGGCCACCGCGTAGCGAGGCACCTCCAGCGCCTCCAGGAAGGCCGCCACCGCCGCCGTGTAGGTCGGGATGCGGTAGTCGCGGTCGTTGCGAGGGCCGGTCAGGCCGAACCCCGGCAGGTCGGGGCGGATGACGTCGAACGACCCCGACAGCAGGGCCGCCGCACGGTCGAAGTGCTGAAGCGACGAAGCGCTGCCGTGCAGCAGAACGAGTGCCGGGCCGTGCCCGGCGCGTTTGTAGTGGATCCGCGATCCACCCACCGCGATGAACCGGGAATCGGGCTGCGGCTCAGACCAGGTGCTCATAATGGCTACACTGTTACCGATAAGGTGGGCCTGTCAAGTGCAAGCCCTCCGGGCGTCACGGTCTCGCGGCCTGAGGAGTCGGGCGCGCGCCGCGGTAGCTCGCGCCTCGGCCGGGCGGGCGTCCGCAGTCGCACGGGAGTCTGATCCGGGGAGGCCTCGGGCTGCGTCGGCCGGCGGCCGACCAGCGTGTTCGGCGGCTTGAAGGCACCGCCGGGTGTCAGCTGTCGCCCGGCGGCGCCAGGCGGTCCATGCCGCCTTCGCGTGGCCGCGGCGGTGGATGAGCCACTGGCCTTTCAGCCGGGCGCGCCCACGGCGTCCGCGCCATCCACTGCGGGCGACCGTGGTGTACTGCGCCACCCGTACCTGTACGAGTCTCTGTACGGGCTGCCTCATGAAATCCCGGCGGTAACGACCGGCAGCCTGACGGGATTCGTCCTCGCGGCTCGCTCAGGTGACGATGCGGCAGGGCAGCTTGCTCAGCCCGTGCAGGGTGTTGTTCACGATGAACTCGGGCCTGCCGATCTCGAACCGGCGCACTCGTGCGAGCAGTGCTGTGAGGAGGGCGTGTGCCTCCAGCTTGGCCAGGTTCTGGCCGACACAGGCGTGGATGCCGACGCCGAAGGTCAGGTGGTCGGAGGGCTTCCGTGTGATGTCAGCTTCCCGACGCGGACGGCTCACGCGTGGTCTACAGCGAGGAGATCCTTCCCGAGGCCCTGGCGCCCATCGTCGAGCGAGCCGTGAGTGAGGGGATCGAGGGCATCGCCCGGTACTTCGCCGCACACCCCTGACGTGCGCAGGGCGCACGAGGTGCGAGCCGGATCGACGGTGACACAGCGGGACGCTCCGGTGCGGGCCGGGTCAGGCGACCCGGCCCGCCTCCTTGTACCTGGCGGGCCTCCGAGTCACGGGACCTGTCCGCCGAGCACGGCCTTCGCCGGCCGCTCGGCCACCTTCCGGCCGGGCTCGTCGCTCACCGCGCGGGAGTGGCCGGTGAGGTGGGGTCGGCCAGGGGGCGCCGGGCGGCCCTGTGGGCGTCGTCCTGTGGCACGCCCAGCATCCGCAGGACCATCTCGGCGAGGTTCACCGCGGCCTCGTCGCCGTCCAGGTCGGGGCGGGCGAATCTCAGCTCCACCAGGGACAGCAGGGTTCCGCCCAGGGCGGTCAGGGCCACGACCGGGTCGACCGGGGTGAAGCGTGCGGAGGCGAGGCCGGCCTCGAGGTCGCGCAGTGCCCGCCGGGCCAGTCCGTTGTCCGAGTGGATGTGGCCCATACCGCGCAGGCGCAGGACCTGCATCAGCTCGGGGTGGGAGTCGGCCATGCGGGCGCTGAGCCGGAAACCCGCCGCGACGAGTTCCGCGGGGTCGTCGATCCCGGCAAGGCGCTCGTCGAAGTTCTGGCCGAACTCCTCCAGGGCGTCCACCACGGCTGCCTCGAACAGCTCCGTCTTGGACTCGAAGTGGTTGTAGAAGGAGCCGAAGCCGACGTCGGCGCGCTCGGCGATCGCCTGGATGCTGGCGCTGGTGTCACCGGTCTCGGCGAGGATCTGCCGGGCGGCGCCGATGAGTGCGCGACGGGTCTCTGCGCGGCGCCGCTCGAAGCGGTTGCTGGGCGGGGCTGACGTAGGCATGGACAGAGTCTAACCGCGGGGCGATGACGACAGCAGCTCTGATGAAATCATCATTTCCTGTCGGGAAGGCCTTGACGACGAGACTGTCAAACTTGATGATTCCGTCATCACGGCAATGCTGCTCGGAGGGCACCATGTCTGAACCCTGCGTCCACGGGACCGACGTCAAGACGGCCCACCAGGACCTGCACAGCGACCAGGGCGCCCTGCGCGGCGAGCACCCCGGCCGCTCCCGCGATCCCGTCATCAAGGTGGCGGACCTGGCCTGGCTGGAGTTCGAAAAGCCCGACCTGGACCGGGCGGAGGTCTTCGCCCGGGACTTCGGGTTCGGTATCGCCGCCCGCACGGAGCGGGAGCTGTGGCTGCGCGGCACCTTCCAGGGCTCGCCCTGCATGGTGATCCGGCGGGGGCGGAGCTCGCGCTTCATCGGCCCGGCGTTCCGCGCGGCGGAGCGGGTCGACCTGGACCTGCTGGCGCGGGCCACCGGGTCCGACGTGCGGGACGCGGACGTGCCCGGCGGCGGCAAAGCGGTCGGCCTGCTCGACCCGTCCGGCCTCCCGGTAAGGGTGGTGCACTGCGGGGAACAGCTTCCCGCGCTGCCCGGGCAGCAGCCGCTGCTGCTCAACTTCGGCACGGCTCACCGCCGGACGAACACCGCACAGCGCCCACCGCGCGAGCCGTCCCGGATCCAGCGGCTGGGACATCTGGTGCTGGAGACCCGGGTGTTCGCGCGGGCACTGGACTGGTACCTGGACACCCTCGGCATGATCGTGTCCGACTTCCTGTTCATCGACGGGCAGCGCGAGCGCGGCCCGGTGATGGCGTTCCTCCGCTGCGACCTCGGCAGCGTGCCGGCCGACCACCACACGCTGGCCATGCACCTGGGGCCGAGTACCGGCTATGTCCACTCCGCCTACCAGGTCACCGACCTGGACTCGATCGCCGCCGGTGGCGAATATCTCAAGGAGCGTGGCTACAGGCGCAGTTGGGGCATCGGCCGGCACGTCCAGGGCAGCCAGCTCTTCGACTACTGGCGCGATCCCGACCACTTCATGCTCGAGCACTTCGCAGACGGCGACCTGTTCTCCTGCGACGTCGAGCCCGGCTGGGCGGCCTTCTCGACCAGCGGGCTGGCCCAGTGGGGTCCGCCGGCCACGCGTGACTTCCTCGGTGCGAGCCCCTCCCCGGAGCGGCTCCGCCACGTCATCGAGGCCCTGCGCGGTGACAACGAGATGGACGTGGCGCGTCTGCTGGGTCTGCTCCATGCCGCCAAGTCCTGAATCCTCAACTCCTCCACGAAAGTACTGACATGAGCACCAACGTCCTGCGCACCGCCGACGGGTGGTGGGTGGTCCTCCCTCAAGCTCCCGGCTCCGCTCGAGCAGGGGGGACCCCCATCGACCGGGCCGTCCCCGTCGGCACCGAGGCCGTCAGCACCGCCGAACTGATCGCCGACCGGGCCGCCGTACGAGAGGCCGCGCTCTCCGGCGAGCCCGGCACGCCCGTCGCCGACCTGGCCGTCCTCTCGCCGGTCACCACGCCCTGCCGGGTGGTCGCGCAGATGGTCAACTACCGTAGTCACGCCCGCGATTCGGGGTTCACCGGAGACATTCCGCCCGCCTTCTTCCGTAAGGCGTCCGGCTCGGTCACGGGCCCCGGCAACGCCGTCGTCCGGCCGCCGCATGTGAAGTTCCTCGACTACGAGATCGAACTCGGCCTCGTCATGGGGGCGCCGCTGCCCGTCGGCACCCGAGTCGACGAGCGGGACCTGCCGTCGTACGTCGCCGGGCTCGTGATCACCGACGACGTCAGCGCGCGGGACGTCCAGCTGACCAAGACGCAGTTCTACGAGAGCAAGTCGTACCCGACCTTCACCCCGACCGGGCCGTACCTCACCCTGCTGGAGCCGGAGGATTTCGCCCGCCTTCTCGACCTGCGGCTGAAGTTGTCCGTCAACGGCGCACTGCGCCAGGACCGCACTCTCGCCGACATGATCGTCCGCCCGGCGCAGGCTCTCACCCTGCTGGCCCGCTTCCAGACCCTCGACGCCGGTGACCTGCTGCTCACCGGCACCCCGGGCGGAACGGCGCTCAAGGCGCCGCCGAAGCCGGTCGAGAAGATCGGCGCGCTGCTGCCGCCCGCCGTGAAGTGGAAGGCGTTCTTCAGGAGCCAGGCGAAGAACCCGCACTACCTGCACGCGGGCGACGTGATCACGGCGACGATCGCGACCCCGGACGGCCGCATCGATCTCGGCGAGCAGCGTACGCCCGTCACGGACGCGCAGTAGGGCAGAGGTGAGCCGCACATGACCGTCGAGCACAACCCGGCAGCCGTACCCGTGGTGATCATCGGGGCCGGACCCGTGGGCGTGACCGCCGCCCTCCTCCTCGCCCGGCGCGGGATCCGCAGCGTCGTCCTCGAACGCCACCAGGACGTCTACCCGCTTCCACGCGCCGTCGCCACCGACGACGAGGTACGCAGGATCCTCCAGGCCGCGGGCGTGGGAGAGGAGTTCGCCGCAATCGCCCGACCGGCCAACGGGCTGCGGCTGCTCGACGCCCGGCACCGGGTGATGGCCGAGTTCCGCCGCACCCGGCACGGCCTGCACGGCTACCCGCAGACCAGCATGTTCGACCAGCCCGAGCTGGAACGACTGCTGCGTGCCGCCCTGGCCCGGCGCCCGGAGTGCGAGCTGCGGGGCGGTGTGGAGGTCACCTCCGTCGGACCGGACACGGCCGGCCCCGTGCGCGTGACCTACCGCGACGACGACGGCGAGCACCAGCTGTGGGCCGAGGCGGTCCTCGGCTGCGACGGCGCGGGCAGCCTCACCCGCGAGGCCATCGGCGCCGTATGGGAGGACCTGCGCTTCGAGGAGCAGTGGACCGTCGTCGACGTCCGCACGACGGCCGACGTCCGCTCCTGGGAGGGCGTCGACCAGGTCTGCGATCCGGACCGGCCGGCCACGTTCATGCGCGTCGGTGAGGACCGCTACCGCTGGGAGTTCCGGCTCCGGGACGGCCGGCAGCCGGTCCGCGAGCTGATCGCCCCGTGGCTGCCGCAGTCGTACGACGGGGACTTCGAGGTCGTCCGTGAGACGCAGTACACCTTCCGGGCGCGTGTCGCCGACCGCTGGCGCGGCGGACGGGTCTTCCTCCTCGGCGACGCCGCCCACCTCACTCCGCCGTTCATCGGGCAGGGCCTTTGCGCGGGCCTGCGGGACGCCCGCAACCTCACCTGGAAACTCGCCCATGTCCTCCAACGGGGCGGCGAGGAAGAGCTGCTGGCCACGTACGAGAGCGAGCGGAAACCGCATGCCCGCCATGTCATCCGGCTCGCGGTCGCCATGGGCTGGGCCATGACCGGCGGCCAGGACGGCGCCGCCGCGGCGCGCCGGAGGCTGCTGGCCGTCGCCTGCCGCATGCCCGGGCTCACCACGGCGGCCGGCCGCGACCTCAGCCCGCCCCTGACCACCGGACCCCTCGTCCGGCGCCGTCCTCGCAGGGGACTTGCCGGCACCCACTGCCCGCAACCGTGGATCACGGCCGACGGGCGCCGTACCCGCCTCGACGAGCTGCTCGGCGACTCCTTCGCCCTCCTGACCGCCGACGAACCCGGGCCCTCGCTGAACGCCCTTGCCCACGGACTCGGCATCCGCGCGATCCCCGTCACGGACCTCTGTGACGACGGCACCCTCGCCGCCTGGCTGCACGCGGGCCGGGCGGACGCCGTCCTGCTGCGTCCCGACCGCATCGTCATGGACGTCGTCCCGGCCGGCGGCCTCGACTTCACGGACACCTCCGCCTGGGCGTCCCTCCTGCACACCACGCTCGGGCCCCGTCCTTCCTCCCGGACCCTCGACGACCGCCTGCTGAGGAGCATCACACGATGAGCGTGCCCGACCCTTTCCTGACGCCTGATCCACGGGCCGTCGCGGACAGCTGCATCATGGACTTCGCCCGCCACGCCGGGATGCCCGGCTCCGACTACGCCACCTTGCACCGCTGGTCGGTCACCGATCTGGAGGGCTTCTGGGGTGCGGTGTGGGAGTACTTCGACATCGACGCGGACACCCCGTACGAGCGGGCGCTGGCGGAGGAGCGGATGCCCGGTGCCCGCTGGTTCCCGGGCGCCACCCTCAACTACGCGCACCACGCCCTGCGCAACCACGCCGACGACGCCGTGGCGGTCATCGCCCTCGACGAGACCGGCTCCTGCTACGAGGTGACCGCCGGTCACCTGCGCGCCCAGGTCGCCTCGGTCGCGGCCACCCTGCGCGAGCTCGGCGTGGGGCCAGGCGACCGGGTGGTGGGCTATCTGCCCAACACCCCGCACGCGATCGTCGCGTTCCTGGCCGCCGCGAGCCTGGGCGCCGTGTGGTCGGTGTGCGGGCAGGACTACGCCCCCAGGGCGGCAGCCGACCGGTTCGCCCAGCTCGAACCGACCGTCCTGGTCGCCGCCGACGGCTACCTCTTCAACGGCAGCACCTACGACCGTCGCGACGCCGCCCTCGAACTCGCGGCCGCACTGCCGACGGTGAAGGCCACCGTGCTGGTCGGCCACGTGGGCCTGCCGTGGCCCTCGCGGGCGTATCCGTCCCTGGTCGTCTCGTGGGAGGACGCCTCCACCCGCACCGAGGAACTCACCTGCGTCCCGGTGCCGTTCGACCACCCCCTGTGGGTCCTGTTCACCTCCGGCACCACCGGCCTGCCCAAGGGCATCGTCCACGGCCACGGCGGTGTCCTGCTGGAGCATCTCAAGACCTTGGGCCTGCACTCCGACCTGGGCTCCGGAGACCGCCTGCTCTGGTACACCACCACGCACTGGATGATGTGGAATCTTGTCGCCTCGACGCTGCTGACCGGCGCCACGACCTGCACGTACGACGGCAGTCCGGCGCCCCTCGCGAAGCCCGACGTCCTGTGGGAGCTGGCCGCGCGTCACCGGGTCACCGTCTTCGGCACCAGCCCCCAGTACCTGCTCGGCATGGAAAAGTTCGGCATCGACCCGTCCGTCCACGACCTGTCGTCGATCAGCGTGGTCGGCTGCACCGGCTCCGCCCTGCCTGCCTCCGCCTACCCCTGGGTCCGTGACCACGTCGGCGACCGCGTGCTGCTGGCCTCCATCAGCGGCGGCACCGACGTGGTCTCCGGATTCGCGGGCGGCGCGCCCAACAGACCCGTCTGGGCGGGACAGTTGTCCGCACCTCACCTGGGTGTGGCGCTGGCCGCGTACGACGCCGAGGGCTTCCCCGTGGTGGACCGGGTCGGCGAGCTGGTCGTCACCCGCCCGATGCCGTCGATGCCGCTGTCCTTCTGGAACGACCCCGACGGCACCCGCTACCGCGACGCCTACTTCTCCTCCTACCCCGGTGCGTGGCGCCACGGCGACTGGATCACCCTCACCTCCCATGGCTCGGTGATCGTCCACGGCCGCTCCGACAGCACGCTCAACCGCAACGGCGTCCGCCTGGGCAGCGCCGACATCCACGACGTCGTCGAACGCCTCCCGGAGATCGCGGAGGCGCTGGTCATCGGTGTGGAGGAGCCGGGTGGCGGATACTGGATGCCGCTGTTCGTGGTGCTCGCCGCAGGGGCGGCCCTGGACGACGCCCTCCGCGAGAAGATCGGGGAAGCGATCCGGACCGGCGCCTCACCCCGCCACGTCCCCGACGACATCCTCGAGGTCCCCGGCATTCCGCACACCCGCACCGGCAAGAAACTCGAAGTCCCGGTCAAACGCCTCCTCCAGGGCGCCCCGGTCGAGCGGGTCGTCGACCCCGCAGCCGTGGACGCCCCCGACCTCATCGGCTATTACGCCCACCTGGGCGCCGGGCGCCGGGACCGATCGGCATGACCACCGCACAGACCACCCTCGCCGTCGCGCTGTCCCTCGTCGTCCTCCCTCCGGGGCCGGCGAAGATCGCCGCCGTGCAGAAGAGCACCCGCAGTCCTGATGAGTTCATCATTTCTCTGACCCCCGACGGTGCATTCCATCAAGCTTGAGGAGGCCTCTTCATGCCCATAGGTACGGAGATTCCCGTCTACCACCCCGATCTGTACTCGGCCTCGGCCATTCGCGACACGTATCCGCACTACGCCGCCCTGCGGGCACTCGGCCCCGTGGTCCGGCTGAGCAAGCACAAGGTCTACGCCCTGCCACGCTATGCCGAGTGCAAGCAGGTACTGCTGGACGACGACACCTTCGTCTCCTCGGGCGGTGTCGCCCTGAACCCCGTGGCCAACTGTGTGGGCCAGGGCACCACGCTGTTCAGTGACGGCGATGAGCACACCCGCCGCCGTGCCCTCCTCGGGCGCCGCCTCACTCCCAGGGCGCTGCGCACGATGCAGGACACGGTCGAGGAGCTGGCCGCCACCGTGGTCGCGGCCGCCGTCGCCCGCCGTACGGTCGATGCCGTCGAGGTCGCCACGGCTCTGCCGATGGCCGTCGTCCCCGATCTGGTCGGCTGGCCCCGGCAGGGCCGCGAGCACCTGCTGCGATGGGCCGGCGCCACCTTCGACGCCCTGGGTCCATTCAATCGCCAAGCGGTGCGCACCCTCCCTGCGTCCCTCGGCATGCTGCGCTACGCGCGCGGTGTCGTGCGCGACCGCTCCGTGCTGGACGGCAGTGTGGGGCACGACCTGCTGCGTGCCGCCGACGAAGGCCGCATCATGCCGGAGGAGTGCGCCACGATGATGATCGACTATCTGGCGCCGTCCCTCGACACCACGATCAGCGCCATCTCCAGCGCCCTGCACCTGTTCGCCACTCACCCCGAGCAGTGGGGCCTGCTGAAGGCGGACCCGGACCTCGTGCCGAAAGCGGTCAACGAGGTCGTCCGCTACGCATCTCCGATCCGCGCCTTCTCCCGGACCGCAGCCCACGACACGGAACTCGCGGGAGTCCCCCTGCCCAGGGGCTCCCGGGTGCTGGTCCTCTACGGCTCCGCCAACCGTGACCCGCTGGAGTGGGACGACCCGGACACCTTCGACATCCGCCGCAACGCCGCCCGCCAACTCGGCTTCGGGCAAGGCACCCACGGCTGTGCCGGCCAGGGCCTGGCCCGTATGGAGACCTCCGCCATGCTCCGGGCCCTGGTCGACCGCGTCGACCGCATCGAGGTGGCGGGCACACCCGAGTGGGCCCTGAACAACGTCATCCACCGCCTCGAGAGCCTGCCTCTCGAACTCATCCCCGCGTGAGTCCCACGCATGACCGTTGCGAGGACAGCACCATGAAGGTCTCCGTCGACCACGCGCGCTGCGAAGGCCACGGCCTGTGCGCCGAACAGGCCCCCGGCGTCTTCAGCCTGAACGACGACGCCGAACTCACCCACCACTTCGAAGGCGCAGAGATACCCGACGAGCATCGGACCGCCTCGCGCGCGGCCGCCGGCGCCTGCCCGGTCGGCGCCCTTCGAGTCGTGTCGTGACCGCACCCGAGTTGATCCTGAAGGACCCGGTAGCCGCGATGCCGTAGGAACGTGCAGGTCAGTGGCGTATGGGGTGGGACATCACAGTTCTGGGCGTTGGAGTGCACGTGCACACCGTGCGGGGGCCACGCTCACCCGTGTGGACCGGATGCCGTAAGAGGCCCGTCAAAGCCGGGGGCCTGGCCGTAAGGGAGTCGTCAACGGGTGCCCCTTTCCGGCCACAGAGGCGTTCTCCTCTAATCGTCCGCACCAACCGAACCTCACTCCAGGAGTTCGCGATGGCCGATCTGGCCTTCGTCGTCGTCACACTCGCGGGTTTCGCGCTCGTGGCCCTCGTCGCCAAGGGGGTGACGAAGCTGTGACCGTCGAGAACGTCGTCGGTCTGCTCGTGGCCGTCGCCCTGCTGGGCTATCTCGTCCTCGCCCTGATCTTCCCGGAGAGGTTCTGAGATCTTCATGGGCCCCGTACTCGCCGGCGTCCTCCAGCTGCTCGCCCTCATGGTGGCGCTGGCACTCGCCCACAAGCCCCTCGGCACCTACATGGCCAAGGTCTACTCCTCCGGCAAGCACTGGCGCGTCGAGAAGTGGATCTACAAGAGCATCGGCGCCGACCCCGACACACAGATGCGGTGGCCCGCGTACCTGCGCGGTGTCCTCGCCTTCTCGGCAGCCGGTGTGCTCTTCCTCTACCTGCTGCAGCGGCTGCAAGGTGTGCTGCCCGGCTCGCTGGGCTTCTCCTCGATCGACCCGGACCAGGCGTTCAACACGTCCGTGTCCTTCGTGACCAACACCAACTGGCAGTCGTACTACGGCGAGCAGGCCATGGGCCACGTCGTGCAGACCGCCGGGCTGGCCGTGCAGAACTTCGTCTCCGCGGCCGTCGGCATCGCGATCGCGGTCGCCCTGGTGCGCGGCTTCGCGCGGTCCCGCACCGGTGAGCTGGGCAACTTCTGGTCGGACCTGGTCCGCGGGGTCACCCGCGTTCTGGTGCCTGTGGCCTTCGTCGCGGCGATCGTGCTCGTCGCGTGCGGCGCGATCCAGAACTTCTCCGGGATCCACGAGGTCGGCCAGTTCATGGGCGGGCAGCAGCAGTGGAACGGCGGCGCGGTCGCCTCACAGGAGGCCATCAAGGAGCTGGGCACCAACGGCGGCGGCTACTTCAACGCCAACTCCGCCCACCCGTTCGAGAACCCGACCCCCTTCTCCAACCTTTTCGAGATCTTCCTGCTCCTCGTCATCCCCTTCGCCCTGACCCGCACCTTCGGGCTCATGGTCGGCTCCGTGAAGCAGGGCTACGCGATCCTCGCGACCATGGCCACCATCTGGCTGGGATTCACCGCCCTGATGATGTGGACCGAGTTCGCCCACCACGGCCCGGCGCTGCAGATCGCGGGCGGGGCGTACGAGGGCAAGGAGGTCCGGTTCGGGGTCGGCGGCTCGTCGATCTTCGCGGTGGCGACCACCCTGACGTCGACCGGCGCGGTGGACTCCTTCCACTCCTCGTTCACCGGCCTGGGCGGCGGAATCACCATGCTCGGCATGATGCTGGGCGAGATCGCGCCCGGCGGCACCGGCTCCGGTCTCTACGGCATGCTGATCATGGCGATCATCGCGGTGTTCATCGCCGGTCTGATGGTCGGCCGCACGCCCGAGTACCTGGGCAAGAAGATCGGCACCCGCGAGATCAAACTCGCGGCCTGCTACATCCTCATCACCCCGGCGCTCGTACTGATCCTGGCCGCCTTCGCGATGGCGCTGCCGACACCCGCGAACTCCATGACCAACAGCGGGGCGCACGGCTTCTCGGAGATCCTCTACGCCTACACGTCCGCCGCCAACAACAACGGCTCGGCCTTCGCGGGCCTGAACGCGGACACGCAGTGGTTCAACACCACACTCGGCATAGCGATGCTGCTCGGCCGCTTCCTGCCCATGGTCTTCGTCCTGGCACTGGCCGGTTCGCTCGCCGAACAGAAGCCCGTACCGGTCACCGCGGGCACCCTGCGCACGGAGAAGCCGCTGTTCACCGGACTCCTCGTCGGGGCGATCCTCGTCATCACCGGTCTGACGTACTTCCCGGCGCTCGCGCTGGGCCCGCTGGCCGAGGGGCTGGCGTCATGACCACCCGGACCGAAAGCACACAGATGTCCACCACCACACCGGCCCGGGCACCGCACAGCGACGTACCCACCGGGCGCAAGTCCCCCGAGGGCCGAGTCGGCGCGGGCCTCTTCGACCCCGCGCAGCTGCTGAAGTCACTGCCGGACGCCTTCCGCAAACTCGACCCGCGGGTGCTGGTCAAGTCCCCCGTGATGTTCGTCGTGTGGATCGGCTCGGTCCTGACGACCGTGTTCTCCTTCAAGGACCCGGGGGACTGGTTCGGCTGGGCGATCAGCGCCTGGCTGTGGCTGACGGTGGTCTTCGCCAACCTGGCCGAGGCCGTCGCGGAGGGCCGCGGCAAGGCCCAGGCCGACACCCTGCGCAAGGCCAAGACCGACACGGTCGCGCGCAGGCTGAACGGCCCTGCCGAGGAGCAGGTGCCCGGTACCGAGCTCAGGATCGGCGACCTGGTCGTCTGCGAGGCCGGTGACGTCATCCCCGGCGACGGAGACGTCGTCGAGGGCGTCGCGAGCGTCGACGAGTCGGCGATCACCGGTGAGTCGGCGCCGGTCATCCGGGAGTCGGGCGGCGACCGCAGTGCCGTCACCGGCGGGACGAAGGTGCTCTCCGACCGGATCGTCGTCAAGATCACGACGAAGCCGGGCGAGACCTTCATCGACCGGATGATCAACCTGGTCGAGGGCGCGGCACGGCAGAAGACGCCGAACGAGATCGCGCTGAACATCCTGCTCGCCTCGCTGACGATCGTCTTCCTGCTGGCCTGTGCCACGCTGCCGCCGTTCGCCGACTACGCGGGCACCCACCTGACGATGGTCGTCCTGGTCGCGCTGCTGGTCTGCCTCATCCCGACCACCATCGGCGCGCTGCTCTCCGCCATCGGCATCGCGGGCATGGACCGCCTGGTCCAGCGCAACGTCCTGGCCATGTCGGGAAGGGCCGTCGAAGCCGCGGGTGACGTCTCGACGCTGCTGCTCGACAAGACCGGCACCATCACCCTCGGCAATCGCCGGGCCGCCGAGTTCGTGGCGGTGGCCGGAGTGACGGACGACGAGGTCGCCGAGACCGCCCAGCTCTCCTCGCTGGCCGACGAGACGCCCGAGGGCCGCTCCGTCGTCGTGCTGGCCAAGGAGAAGTACGGACTGCGTGAGCGCCGGCAGGGCGAGCTCACGGGCGCCGAGTGGATCGGGTTCACCGCGCAGACCCGCATGTCGGGCGTCGACGTCGACGGGCGCAAGATCCGTAAGGGCGCCGCCGGTTCGGTCATCAAGTGGGTCGAGGAGCGCGGCGGCACGGTCGCCGACGACGCGGACGCAACCGCCGACCGGATCTCCGAGGCGGGCGGCACCCCGCTGCTCGTCGCGGTCGAGGACGCCGACGGCGCACGGGTGCTGGGCGTGATCCACCTCAAGGACGTCGTCAAGGACGGCATGCGCGAGCGGTTCGACGAGTTGCGCCGCATGGGCATCAAGACCGTCATGATCACGGGTGACAACCCGCTGACGGCCAGGGCCATCGCCGAGGAGGCCGGTGTCGACGACTTCCTCGCCGAGGCCACCCCCGAGGACAAGATGGCCCTCATCAAGCGGGAGCAGGAGGGCGGCAAGCTCGTCGCGATGACCGGCGACGGCACCAACGACGCCCCGGCCCTCGCGCAGGCGGACGTCGGCGTGGCCATGAACACCGGCACGTCGGCCGCCAAGGAGGCCGGCAACATGGTCGACCTCGACTCCGATCCGACCAAGCTCATCGAGATCGTCGAGATCGGCAAGCAACTCCTCATCACCCGGGGCGCGTTGACGACGTTCTCCATCGCCAACGACGTCGCGAAGTACTTCGCGATCATCCCGGCGCTGTTCGCCGCGGTCTACCCGGGCCTGGACAAGCTCAACATCATGGGCCTGTCCTCACCCGACTCCGCGATCCTGTCCGCCGTCATCTTCAACGCGCTGATCATCATCGCGCTGGTGCCGCTGTCCCTGCGGGGCGTGCAGTACCGGCCGGTGAGCGCCGACAAGCTGCTGCGCAGGAACCTGACCATCTACGGCGTCGGCGGGCTGATCGCCCCCTTCGTCGGCATCAAGCTCATCGACCTGCTCATCTCCCTCATCCCCGGGATCGGCTGAAGGCCATGAACAACTCCGTATCGAACACGGGCCGGTTGCTGTGGGCGGGGCTGCGGGCCCTGCTGGTGCTGACGCTGGTGACGGGCGTGATCTACCCGCTCGCCGTCACGGGCGTCGCACAGACCCTCTTCAACGACAAGGCCAACGGCTCGGAGGTCAAGGCGGACGGCAGGGTCGTCGGCTCCTCGCTCATCGGCCAGGCGTACAACCTGCCGCCGAAGAAAGGCCAAAAAACCCCCGAGCCGGACCTGAAGTGGTTCCAGGGCCGCCCGCAGAACGGCCTCGGCACCAACAACGTCAACACCCAGTACAAGCTGATCCTGTCCGGGGCGACCAACCGGTCGGCCGACAACAAGGACCTGATCGACTGGGTGACCACCGCGAAGGCCGCCGTCGTCAAGGACAACTCGGTGCCCGGCTACACGGTCGAGCCGTCCGAGGTGCCCGCCGACGCGGTGACGTCCTCCGGCTCCGGTCTGGACCCGGACATCTCCCCGGCCTACGCCGAGCTCCAGATCCACCGGGTCGCCGAGAAGAACGACCTGCCCGTCTCCCTGGTGCAGAAGCTGGTCGACCAGCACACCGAGGGCCGCACGCTCGGCTTCGCCGGGGAGCCCCGGGTGAACGTCCTGGAGCTCAACATCGCGCTCAAGGCACTCACCCGCGTTCCGCCACTGGTAAGCCTTCGGTAAGAACAGCTCCTCGCCCCTCGGCTCGGCATTGGTCATGTACCGGCCGAGGGGTACCGTCGCTCCGATATCGACGACGGCAGAACGGAAGCCGGTGAGAATCCGGAACGGTCGCGCCACTGTGTTCCACCCTCTGACAGCAGGGGGCGGAGAGTCAGACCCGTAGCCGTCGTCATGTGCACCACCGAGATGGGACGCGAACTCCCAGAGGAGGCCCTGCCATGGCGCAGCATGTCGCCCCGCCGACCGCCAACACCCCCGCTCTTCCCGCCAAGCTGCCGATCGGCGCGATCGCCCCCTGGGCGGTCTTCTTCGGCATCCTGATGCTGGTCCTGCTCTACTTCGTCGGCGCCGAGCAGGGCGCCACCTCGGTCGTCTCCGGCGAGGACGTCCACGAGTGGGTGCACGACGCCCGCCACCTGCTCGGCTTCCCCTGCCACTGACGCCGGGAGCCGACACCTCATGAACTCCACCATCGTAAGAAACCTGCTCGTGCGGGGCATGCTCGCCGGCCTCGGGGCCGGCGTGCTCGCGCTGGTCGTCGCCTACTTTCTCGGGGAGCCGAACGTCGACAAGGCGATCGGTTTCGAGCAGGCCCATGCCCCCGCGCACGAGCACGAGGCCGAACTCGTCTCCCGCGGCCTCCAGTCCACCGCCGGCCTGGCCACCGGTGTCCTGATCTACGGGGTCGCCTTCGGCGGTATCGCCGCCCTCGCCTACTGCTTCGCCCTCGGCCGAGTCGGCCGCTTCACCCCACGGGCCACCGCGCTGCTGCTGTCCGGCTGCGCACTGCTCGCCGTCTATGTCGTGCCGTTCCTGAAGTACCCGGCCAACCCGCCCGCCGTCGGCGACCCCGACACCATCGGCCAGCGGACCACCCTGTACTTCCTGATGATGGTGCTCAGCGTGCTCATCGCGGTCGCTGCGACGCTGCTCGGCAAGCGGCTCGCACCGAGGCTCGGCACCTGGCACGCCACCGTCGTCGCGGTGGCCGCGTTCGCCGTCGTGATCGGACTGGCGTACGGGTTCCTGCCGGTCGTCAACGAAGTCCCGAGCGACTTCCCGGCCACCGTGCTGTGGCGGTTCCGCCTGTCCGCGCTGGCCTTGCAGGTCACCCTGTGGGCGGGCTTCGGGCTCCTCTTCGGCGAACTGGCCGAACGGCTGCTGAACCCCGAGCCCGCTGCCGCGGCTGCGGCCTCGGCGGTGGCTGCTCCCGGCTGACCGAGACGCGATCACCTCCCGGACGGCGACAGGGAGTTGCCGCCCCGACGCCCTGGGGACGAGCCGAGCCGCGGCCTCGGCCGTCCGTCAGGGGGCCGCTGCCACACGCCGTATGTCGCGGCCCTCGAGGCGGCTGCGATCGCTACCAGGCGAAGGCTTCCGGAGACGGCCCCGGTCCCGGGAGGATCTCGTCCAGCCCGGCCAGCATGGGGCTGGAAGCTGGAAGCTGGACGAGGCAGAGTTGTCAGCCTGCCAGCCGAGCTTTCCAGATCTCCTCGCTGGGCCATTGCCGGGCCCAGGCGGCGGAAACCTCTGGATAGTCCCGCGCGGACCGGGGTGCCTGAATCTCGATCAGGTCCTCCACGACGAAGTCGCAGGCCCGCAGCAGACGGAGCATCTCACCGTGCGGCAGGACGAACTCCACGCGTTTGCCCCAGTCCAGCCGCGTCAGGCCGAACTGGCCCCGGGACAGAGTGGTGGATGCCGGCCCCTCGGGCGGTGAACACAGCGCGTACAGCGGTGAGTAGCGCGAGAACACAAGCCGGCCTCCAGGAACGAGAAGCCGGGCTGCCTCCGGGATCCACTTGTAGGGGTCGCACCACAGAGAGGCGCCGAACTCGCTGATCGCCAGGCCGAACGTGCTGTCCTCGTAGGGCACCTGCTCCGCATTGCCCAGGACGAGGGGGAAGTCGATGCCGAACTCCGCCTGCATCGCGCGTGCGGTGGCGAGCTGCTGCTCCGAGAGGTCGATCCCGACCGGGCGGGCCCCTGCTCTGGCCAGCCAAGCGGAAACGTAGGCCGTGCCACAGCCCAGCTCAATGGTGCGCATCCCTTCGATGCCGTCGGGAAGCAGGGAAACCCGCGACTCGGGGGTGGCCCACAATCCCCAGGACGGTTCCATCTGCGCCCAGTGATCACGGGCGAGCGGCCCGTGCCACGCAGCCGCCTCGTCATCCCAAAAACGTCGGTTCCGCTCCACGTGGTCCGCCGGACCGTCATGAGTCATGGAGACATACGATCGAGAATGCCGCTGCTGGAGCAACGGAATTTCCACGGCGCCGGTCTCCCCCGAGTCGGGCGGCCGGTACGACGGCCGGGTTCGCACCGCCGCGGACAGCCGCGTTCTTCGTGGTCGGGGCGGTCCGCTCCGGTCAGCGTGGCGGTGCCGACGTGACCCACGACCGGATCTCGTCACGGCAATGGCATTCGGCCAACCCTCCACCCCTTTGCGTCCTCGGACAACCGCGCGGCCGGTCGTTTCCCTCTCACAGCGCGGGCGGAGCGAAACGCCTCTCACATGACGGCCCCGGCCCGGACCTCGCGGACGTGCCGTGCCGCCTGCTTCCTTCTCACAGCACCGAAGGACGAGGTAACCATGACCAGAAGACGCACCGCTCGGCTGCGGCGGACGCTGCTCGCCGGCACCACGGCTGTCGCCGTGACAGCCGTCACCGCGGGCATCGTGGCCGCAGCGCAGGAGCCCGCGAAGGCCGCGAGGGGCCCGGAGCTGAGCCTCGTCGCGGCGACCACTTCGGTGACGCTCACCACCTGGAAGGAGGATCCGGGTGTGTACTTGGACCTCGGCACCTACCTCATCGCCGAGGGGGCGCCGCTGGACCTCAAGGTGACCCGGAAGTCCTACAAGGACCCGGTGACTGTCACTCAGACCGTGTACGAGGGAGGCAAGGCCGAGGCGAAGAAGCTGCCCACGGGCACCGTGAAGGACTTCTCCGGGCTGCCCGGCTTCTCGGAGATCACCCTCACCGACAAGGCAGGCAAGAAGGTCCTCACCCGCAGCGAGGATTTCTGCCCGAACAACGCCAGCGGCCGAGTGCGGCCCGACGCACCTTCGACCTCCAAGTATCCGGAGAGCTGTCCCACCAACCCCTTCACCCTCGGCTCCGTGTGGGGCGTCGAGAAGGGCTGGGCGGCCAACACCTACGGGGGCTCGTACAGCGAGCTGGTCCAGCTGCCGGCCGGTACCTATACGGCCAAGGTCGGTGTCGCCAAGAAGTACCGCGACCTGTTCGGCATCGCCGACAAGCCGGCCACGGTCAAGGTGACCGTGGTGGAACGAAGCGACGAGGACGAAGGCTCCACCGGGGCGGCGCCCCGCTCCGCGAAGGCCGGCGAGCACGCCGGGCACGCCGGGCACGGTGCCGGTCACCAGGCGCCGGCCGCGCACGCGGGTCACGGGCCGGGGCATGCCCCGACGCCCGCCGAGGCTGCCGCGCCGGTGACGAGCGGTGCGGGTCCGTCGTACAACGTGGGCCACGGTCCGCTGAAGGCCGCGCCGCCGGCCCTGCCGTGGGCGTTGAAGAAGAAGCAGCAGTCCGCACTGTCTCAGCAGGCCCGGGACACCGGCGGCCAGACCGACGGTTCGCGTCAGGCGCCCGCTCTCGAACCGCTGTCGAAGAGGCCCACCGGCAAGGCCTCCGTCCCGGACGTCCCCAAGCCCGACCTGCGCTCGCTGCCGGCCTACGGCATCATCATCAGCGACGGCGAAAAGGACATCCCGGGCAAGGACTACCTGGCGTTCAGTGCCAACGTCTGGAACGCCGGCCCGGCGCAGCTCGTGGTCGACGGGTTCCGCTCGCCCGGCAAGGACAAGATGGACGCCTTCCAGTACTTCTACGACGCCAAGGGCAAGCAGGTCGGCTACACCCCGACCGGCACCATGGAGTGGGACCCGCGCCCGGGGCACGTGCACTGGCACTTCACCGACTTCGCCAGCTACCGGCTGCTGAAGGCCGACAAGAAGGAAGCCGTGCGCAGCGGCAAGGAAGCGTTCTGCCTGGCCAACACCGACGCGATCGACTACACGGTGAAGAACGCCAACTGGCACCCGTACAACACGGATCTGGCCACCGCCTGCGGCGAGGAGAACTCGATCTCCGTCCGCGAGGTGCTGGACGTCGGCTCGGGTGACACGTACACCCAGGACCTGCCGGGCCAGTCGTTCGACATCACCGGCGTGCCCAACGGCACCTACTACATCCAGGTGCTGGCCAACCCCGCGAAGCGGCTGAAGGAAACCAACCTCGACAACAACAGCGCCCTTCGCAAGATCGTGCTCGGCGGCGAGCCGGGCAAGCGGACGGTCACCGTGCCGGCGCACGATCTGGTGAACGCCAACTGACCCCTCCGCACGACGGCTGGAACGTCCCCGCCCGAGCCGGGCGGGGACACGGCTCTCTGAGCCTGCGGTTCCCTTCGGGGACGTCGACCGGGGGCTGGTCTCCGTCGCGGACGGCCCTGACACGGGCCTCAGCATGCTGCAACCCCGGCATCGGGTCCTGCTTCCGCAAGTGGCGCGGAGCGGCCATGGTTCCCTCGGAACACAGGAGCGCCTCAACGGCCGCGACCAGCGGATCGGGTGGCCGGACGCCCCTGATCCGTCGGAGGCAGAGACCTTCCTGGCACTGCGCCTCGAGACCGGCCGGGTCCCGTGCGACCCCGCCGGCCTCTCCCACGACGTCGGGGTAGAGTTGCTGATCGTCACGGCGGCGGCACCATCACGGCCATGGTGATCTTCGCCAAGCGCGTCGCGCACCTCGCCCAAGTCACCCCGGTCGTCGACCCCGACGGCACCACGGTCGTCTACCGGGTCACGGGTGAGCTGTTCTTCGCCTCCTCCAACGACCTGGTCACGCGGTTCGACTACGCCACGGACCCTGACAAGATCGTCATCGACCTGTCCGAGACCCACATCTGGGACGCCTCCTCCGTCGCCGCCCTCGACGCGATCGAGACCAAGTACGCTCAGCGCGGCAAGGACGTCGAGATCATCCGGCTGAACCAGCCCAGTGCCCGGATCCACCAGAAGCTCAGCGGCGAACTCACCGGCAGCCACTGACCTCCAGTGCCGAAATCGCAGAGGGCCCCGGCCGGTCGGACGCTGCAACACCAACAGCGTCCGACCTGCCGGGGCCCTCGCGGTTCCGCCCGAGAGCGCAACGCCGCCCTCGTCTCGCCCTGGTGAAGGACCGGCCATACGGAAGGCGGGGAAGCGTCGGACGACATGCCACTCGTCGTAGGCCGCTGGAACGCCATGCGAGCGGGGACGAACGTCGCCCCGGCGATGCAGGCGAAGGCTGCGGCTCCCATGCACCCCATGGTCACAACCGGCACCAGCGTCTTCGGTACCCGCAGCGCCGTGCCCATGGTGGTGGTGATGAGCACCTTCCTGGCCCTGACGACCGCCGCGGCGATCATCTGCCGACAGCAGGGCCGGGCGGAAGCCCGAGTGGCCTCTGCTGGGCACTGATACCGAATCGGACGGCTGCGGGGGGGGGAGAGAGAGAGAGACCGTCCGCGGGTCGGCTCTCAGTGCCGCTCGGGCTGGGGGAGGGACTGCGCGCACCAGATCGTCTTGCCGTCGGTGGTGTGCCGGGTGCCCCACCCCTGGGTGAGCTGGGCGACGAGCAACAGGCCGCGGCCGCCCTCGTCGAACGCGCGGGCCCGGCGCATGTGCGGGGCGGTGTTGCTGGCGTCGGAGACCTCGCAGATCAGGGAGGAGTCGCGAATCAGCCGCAGCCTGATGGGCGGCTCGCCGTATCTGATGGCGTTGGTCACCAGCTCGCTGACGACCAGTTCGGTGACGAACACCGCCTCTTCCAGGCCCCAGGCGTCCACCTGGTCGACGGCGAGCTTTCTGGCATGCGGCACCTGCGCGGTGTCGGGCTCGACCTCCCAGTCGGCGACGTGGCGGGGATCCAGCGCGTGGGTGCGAACGAGAAGCAGGGCCGCGTCATCGGCGCGGCGCCGCGGAAGCATGGTGTCCATCACCGTGTCGGACAGGGCCTCCAGCGAGGTGGTGGGGTGGTTCAGTGCCCGCTGGAGTTCCGCGGTGCGCTGGTCGACGTCGTGCTCGCGGCTTTCCACCAGTCCGTCGGTGTAGAGGGCGAGCAGGCTGCCCTCGGGCAGTTCGAGCTCGGCGGCCTCGAACGGCAGCCCACCGACGCCGAGCGGCGGCCCCGGATGGACCGGCACAGGGGCTCGGGTGCCGTCCTGCGAGATGATCAGCGGCAGGGGATGGCCGGCGCTCGCCAGCGTGAGGTGCCGGGAGACCGGGTCGTAGACGGTGTAGAGGCAGGTGGCCCCGGACTCGCCGGCCGGCTGGAAGTGGCCCTCGGGCTGCAGGTCGCTCGCCAGGTGGAGGACCAGGTCGTCCAGGTGGGTCAGCAGTTCGTCCGGTGGCAGGTCGACGTCGGCCAGGGTGCGTACCGCCGTCCGCAGCCTGCCCATGCTGGCCGAGGCGTGCAGGCCGTGACCGACGACATCGCCGACGACCAGGGCGACCCGGGCGCCGGACAGCGGAATGACGTCGAACCAGTCACCGCCCACTTCCGTACCGGTCCCGCCGGGCAGGTAGCGCGAGGCCACCTCGACCGCCTCCTGGTTCGGCAGCACTTGTGGCAACAGGGTGCGTTGCAGGGTCAGCGCGGTGGTGCGCTCGCGCGAGAACCGGCGGGCGTTGTCGATGGCGACGGCCGCCTTGGCGGTCAGCTCCTCGGCGAGGATCAAGTCGTCGGCGGTGAACGCCTCGGGCCGGTCGACGCGGGAGAAGGCGACGACGCCGAGCAGCGCGCCGCGCGCCCGGAGCGGCACGGTGATCCGGCCCGTCAGCCCGTCCGCGGCGATGGACTCGTCGATCACCGGGTTGCCCGGGGGCCAGTGGGCCGGGTCGGCTGCGAGTCCGGGCCCGAAGGCCCACTCGCCGCCCTGGCCGGGCTCGACGGAGAGCTCGACCGTGGACCTGCCGGCAGCCATGCAGCGGGCGGCGACGGAACCGGCCGCGTGCGTGACCGGTGCCGTGACCCCCGGAGCCCGGTCGGCGCCCACCTTCGTGCTGTGCTGGGCCGCTCGGCAGAGCCGGATGGTCTCGCCGGGGGAGAACTGGGCACCTGAGGGCGGTTCCTCGCCGCGCAGGACCTCGTCGAAGAGGTCCACGCTGACGAGGTCGACGAATCCCGGCACCGGGGTCCTGGCCAGTTCCTGGGCGGTGCCGATCACGTCGAGTGTCCGGCCGATGCCACCACTGGCCTCGTTGAGGATGAGCAGGCGTTGCCGAGCCCAGTACTCGGCGCTCATGTCGAATCCCCAGTTGGCGATCGCGCGGACCCTGCCCTCGGCATCCCGGACGGGCCAGATGCTGGTGGCCCAGGCGTTGGCGTAGTCGCTGCCGCGCGGCCGGAAGACCGTGATGAGACGCGTGGGCTCGCCCGTCCTCGCCACCTGGGCGAGCGCGTCGGTGTAGGGCTTGTCGTCCCTCTCGGGAAACAGCGAGCGGTCGAACTCGGGAAGCACCTCGCGGTACTTCCTGCCGAGCACCTGCTCCTCGGAGTGCGCGATCACCCGGCCCGAGGAGGCGTTGATCCACAAAAACCGCAGCTCGAGGTCGTAGACGCCCAGAGCGAAGGGAGACTGCTCGAAGGCCCGGTCGGCGATCACCGGGCGGCGTCCCCAGCGCTGCATGGTCACCACATGGCCCAGCGCCCGCTCGTCGGGCCCCTCCAGCGGATGGGCCGTCACCACGGCGTCCACCACGGAGCCGTCCCGGTGGCGTAGCAGGAGGAACCCCGTCGGGCCGGGGCCGGCACCGTAGCCCTCGGGGAAGCCGGGCGGCGGGGGATCGACCAGCAGATCGGTCAGGAGGTGCCCGACGGTGTCCTCCGCCGTCCAGCCCAGCAGCAGCCGGCCCCCCTCACTCCAGCCGCTCACGATGCCGTCCGGGCCCACCACGACAGCGGCCGTGGGGGCATCCTGCTTGCCGTCCGTCTCCACGTATCACGCCTCCGTCCGGATTGCCGTGCCCGTCGGGGCTGGTCTCCAGCGGTAGCTTCCAGCCTAGGTCGGCCCCCGCCGCACGGCGCTCCAGGCCCCGGTGCCGTCCGCGAGGCGCTACGACCAGGGCAGGACCAGCGCGCCCCAGGCGACGACGGGGCCGAGGGCGACGATTCCGCCGGTGTAGCCGATGACCTGGCGGTAGAAGCGGCGGGGATCCACCCCGCGGGCGTTGCTGAGGACGAGCGCGCCGTTGGTGGAGAAGGGCGAGGTGTCGACGATCGTCGTGGAGACGGCGAGAGCGGCGATCAGCCCGGCGGCGCTGAGGTGGCTGGAGAGCAGCAGCGGTACGGCGATCGGGATGATCGCGGTGAGGATCGCGGTGGAGGAGGCGAAGGCGGACGTGATGGCCACGGTGAAGCACAGCAGCAGGGCGACGGCGACCGGTGCGCCCAGGCCCGCCGCGTGCTCGGAGATGTTCTCGATGATGCCGGCCTTCTCCAGCATGGCGATGTAGGTCATCATGCCCGCGACCAGCAGCAGCGTGGACCAGCTGACGCCCTCCACGGCCTTCTCCTGGCGCTTCATGTCCACCAGGGCCAGCAGGGCACCGGCCCCGAGGGCGAGGAATCCGATCTCCAGATGGAAGCCGAGGGCGCCGATGACGAGGGCGGCCAGGCAGGCGAGGGTGAGCCATTGACGCCAGTCGGGCCTGCCGGACACGGCGAGGTCCCGGTCCTCGGCCGCTTCCGCCGAGTCCTCGGCCGCCGGGACGGTCCGCTTGGCCAGCAGCACGTAGGTGAGTGCCGAGAGCACCAGGTTGATCAGGAAGCTGGCGCTGAACAGCGTCACCGCGGAGATGTGCAGTTCGGTCTTGTCGACCAGGCCGAGCACCAGCGCACCGGACACCGCGAGCGGGGAGAACGCGCCCGCGTGCCCGCCGCTGATCACCATCATGCCCACGACCAGCGGGTTGAGCTTGTAGCGGTAGGCGAAGTTCATGCCGATCGGCGCGAGGATCGCGACCGCGGCGGGAGTGAACGTGCCGAACGCCGTCAGCAGCGCGGCCACCAGGAACAACACCCACGGGATGAGGGCGACCTTGCCGCGCACCAGCCGTACCCCGGCCGCGACGAGCCGGTCGATGGTGCCGTTGCGGCGGGCGACGGAGAACAGGTAGGTGACCCCGACGATGGTCACGAAGAGCTTCGCCGGGAACCCCTCGAAGATCTCGTCCTCGGTGAGGCCGAGCGAGGCGGTGCCGACCGCGAAGGTGGCGACGAAGGCGAGGATGCCCAGGTTGATCGGCAGCACCGTGCCGATCACGAACATCACCAGCAGCGCGCCTATGGAGATCACTTCAGCAGACATCTTCGTCCTTGGTGCGATGGGGGAGGGGCGCGCCCCGGGGGCGCGAGGGTGTCCCGGTGCGGACGGCTGGGGGACCGGCCGACCGAGGTGATGTCCGTCCCGGTTCAGGCGGCTTGCGTGCGGCCGGTTCCCGGGACATGGACGCGGCCGGTTTCCGGGACGTAGATGCGGGCGTCGGCGAGCAGCCGAGCCGCGCGTTGCACGGTGACCCGCCGCGGCAGGCCGTCCCGCAGGTCGGTGCAGCGGACCGCGACGACGCCGGCGGGGGTGCCCAGACGCAGCCATTCGTCGGTCGGGCCGCCCAGGGTCCGGCGGACCACGGAGTCCCCGACGAGCCCGGCCGCCGCGACGGCGACGGCGGAGGTCAGGCCGATCGCGGGGTGCGGGGCGTTCATGCTGAGCATGCGCACCGAGACGTCGTGGTCCTCGGCGGCCACCCGCTCCCCGAGGGTGGTGGTGTAGGGCCCCGGGGGGCCCACCAGTCCCACCTTGGGCACCGCGTCGCCGGGTTGCGCACCCGGTTCGACCAGCCCCATGAGCGGTGCGGCGGCATGACGGACGGTGCGCAGCCAGGGCACGTCCGCGGACATCCGCTCCAGTGACTCGGCGCCGGTGCGTCCGGCGCCGAGGGCGTCGACGAGGACGACGGGTGCTCCGGCGTCCACCATGCTCACCCGTACCGGCTCGGCGGCAGTGACCGGCAGGTCCTGCGAGGCCTGCCCGGTGGGCAGGAGCGAACCGGTGGTGCCGCCCGCCGGATCGCGGAAGGTGAGGCCGACGGCGACCCCGCCGGCCCGGGTGCCGGGTACGGTCTGGCGGCCGAAGTGGTGCACGACGCCACCGGTGGTGTCGACGAGCCCTTCGAGGACCGCGCCGGTGTTGGTGTTGCGCATCACCACACGAGTGCGGTCGCCGGTGATCGCCACCATGCCCTTCGCGACGGCGTACAGCGCGACCCCCGTGGCGCAGTTGCCGCAGTTGCTGGTCCACTCGACCGAGCCCGTGCCGATGCCCACCTGGGCGAAGAGATAGTCCACGTCCACCCCGGGTTCGGCAGCGGCGCCGACCACCGCCGCCTTCGACGTGGTGGGGGTCGCCCCGCCCACACCGTCGAGTTCCACGGGATCGGTGGCGCCGTACGCGGCGACCAGCAGCTTCTCCAGGTCGTCACGGCCGGCGGGGACGTCGACCTGGTTGAACAGCCAGCACTTGCTGGTGCCGCCACGCACCAGGGTCGCGGGAGTGTGCACTCTGAGCTCTTCCTTGATCGACGAAGGGGGAGGGAAGGGCCGAGGCGGTGGTGTCGGGCGCATTGCGGGCCGGTGAACCGCTCGGCGATTGCGGAGACCTTCGCAGAGGGCTGACTTCGGAACAATCGCAGTTCGCTACAGGTGGGTTTAGCTCAGCTAAAGTCGCAGGCATGCTGAACGTGCGCCGACTGCTGCTGCTCACCGAGGCCACCGAACGCGGGTCCCTCACCGCCGCGGCGGAAGCCCTGGGCATGACCACGTCCGCCGCCTCCCAGCAGATGTCCCTGCTGGAGCAGGAGGCCGGACAGCCCCTGATCGAGCGGCTGCCACGCGGGATCCGCCCCACCCCGGCGGGTGCCGCGCTGGCCGGGCGCGGTCAGGCGATCCGCCGTGAACTGCGCGCGGCGCAAGCCGACCTGGACTCCTTCACGGCCCTCGACCAGGGCACTTTGCGGCTGGGTTCCTTCCCCACGGCCAGCGCGTCCCTGCTGCCGCTCGCTCTCACCCGCTTCCGGCGTCGTCACACCGGCATCCGCATCGAGGTACGCGCCGGGGTCCTCGCCGAGCTCCGCGAGATGCTGCACACCGGGGAGGTGGAGCAGGGGCTGCTCTGGGACTACGAGTGGAACCGCCTCGACGATCCGGCGCTCTCCCTCACCCACCTCCTGGACGACCCCACGGTGCTGGTCGTCCCCGCCGACTCACCCCTTCGCAACCGTCCCTCCGTGCGCCTCGGTGACCTCGCCGACCAGGAGTGGATCATCCGCGCCGACAACCACCCCGTCGCCGACGTCCTGCGCCGGAGCTGCCGCCAGGCGGGCTTCGAGCCGCACATCGCCTACTCCTCGCACGACTACCAGGAGGCGCAGGCCATGGTCGCCGCCGGGCTCGGCATCGCGCTCGCCCCCCGCCTGGCCCTCACCAGCCGGCGCAGCGACGTACGTCTCCTGCCCTTCGCCTCCGACGTACCGGCTCCCACCCGCCGCATCCTGCTCGCCCGCGCCACGGCCCGCCCCGCCACTCCACCCGCCCAGGCGATGGCCCGTGTCCTGCGCACGGTGGCGCAGCGGTTCACGGCCCCCGGCCTGCACCGGGCCCAACTCGGTGCGGTACGGCGCGGCTGAGCACGGGTCCGGCCTCGGACCTCCGGTGACTGCGGACACGCAGCGGCCGAGCCCGAGGAGCCCGCGCGGCCTGCGTACAACCGGTTCCCCGAAGTCTTGACGATGCAAGAGCGGAAGTCTTGACGATGCAAGAGCGCGCACCTACGTTCCCTACACCGCTCCCGATCGGTCGATCTCCCGAAACTTTCGCTGCGGCGGGAGCGCTCCCACGCCCCGTCCGGGCGAACAGAGCAGACGCCCGGACGAGCGACGCCCCTCTGTGAAGGAGGAACCATGCCGTTACACCGCAAGGGATCCAGCACCACAGGGCCCGAATCTCCAGGTCGTCGTGCCCTTCTGGCGACGATGGGCGCGCTGCCCGTCCTCGCGGCCGCGACACCGGCCGTCGGGGCACCTCGCACCCCGTCCGTCGCGGCCGCGGTGACCGTCGACCCGTCGGCGACGCGGCAGACGATCCGGGGATTCGGCGGCATGAACCACCCCCTGTGGATCGGCGACCTGACACCCGCTCAGAGGGACACGGCCTTCGGCAACGGCGAAGGGCAGCTCGGCTTCTCGGTGCTGAGAATCTTCGTCTCGGAGGACCGGGCCAACTGGAACCGCGAAGTCGCCACCGCCAAGCGTGCGATCGAACTCGGGGCGACCGTCTTCGCATCGCCCTGGAACCCGCCCGCGAACATGGTCGAGACGTTCGTCCACGGCCAGCAGACCAACGCGAAGCGGCTCCGGTCCACCATGTACGGCGCCTACGCACAGCACCTGAACGACTTCGTCGGCTTCATGCGGAACAACGGAGTGAACCTGTACGCCATCTCCGTGCAGAACGAGCCCGACTACGCTCACGACTGGACGTGGTGGACCCCGGGCGAGATGACCAGGTTCCTGCGGGAGAACGCCGGCTCGATCAGCACCAAGGTCATCGCCCCCGAGTCCTTCCAGTATGTGAAGAGCTTCTCGGACCCGATCCTCAACGACGCCAGAGCACTCGCCAACGTGGACATCCTCGGGGCCCACCTCTACGGCACACCGTTCCAGAACTTCCCCTACCCCCTCTTCAAGCAGAAGGGAGGGGGCAAGGAACTGTGGATGACGGAGGTCTACTACCCCAACAGCAGCGACTCGGCCGATCTCTGGCCCCAGGCACTCGGCGTGGCGGAGCACGTCCACCGCGCGATGGTGGACGCCGAGTTCCAGGCCTACGTGTGGTGGTACATCCGGCGCGGCTACGGACCCATGCGGGAGGACGGCCGGATCAGCAAGCGCGGTGCCGGCATGGCGCACTTCTCCAAGTTCGTCCGACCGGGGCACGTGCGCATCGCGGTGACGCCGAATCCCGCGCCCAACGTCTTCGTCTCGGCGTACAAGGGGAGCGGTTCCCGGCTGGTCATCGTCGCCGTCAACAAGGGAACCTCCGGTGTGAGCCAGCAGTTCGTCCTGCAGAACAACACCTCGTCCGGTGTGTCGTCCTGGCTGACGGACGCCGGCAGGAATCTCGCGGCCCAGAACAGGATCACCGTGTCGAACGGCTCCTTCACCGGTCAGCTTCCCGCTCAGAGCGTGACGACCTTCGTCACCGGGTGAGGATCCGCCCGCCGTCTTCCCGCATCCCGAGGTGAGGGACGCGAGGGGGCCGGCGGCGACCGCGCGCACGGCCCGGCCGCGGCACTGCGCGCCGGGCCGGTGGCCGCCTCGACGCGCCCCGGGGCCGTTTCGACGCGCGCACGCCCCCCTTACCGGCGGGCGCCCGGCGCTCCACGCGCCGGGCGCCTCCCGATCCGGTTCAAGTGCCGTGTCCTGTCCGGCTCTTGATCGTTCCAAGTGACGTGCAGTCGAGCGCTGCCGGGGCCCGGGGCGCGGGCAGGACGGTTGCCGCCGCCTTACTCACGGTGCTGCCGGCCGGGGACTGTGCCGGGCCGTCACAACCTGCGTTGCCGGGGGCTTCGCGCTTCGCCCGGGCCCCGAACGTGTGAGCCGGTGATCGAGCGCGATCCCGGAGCCCGGCAGGGCGGTTAGCGGGCGACGGGCTTCCCGACTCGGGCGGACTCGTCCTGCAGGAGCAGGGAGAGCAGGGAGGCCACGGGCAGGCCCGCTTCGGCCGGGTGGCGCAGCACCTTGTCCGGTTCGATGCGGTAGATGTTCGTGCGCCCGTCCCGGGTGTGGGAGAGATAACCGTCCTGCTCCAGATCGGCGATGATCCGCGAGACGGCACGTTCCGTCAGACGGCAGCGGGCAGCGATGTCGCGGATGCGGACGTTCGGGTTGTCGGCAATGACTGCCAGTACGCGCGCGTGGCTGGTGATGAACGTCCATCCGCTGTGGGACTCGGGCACTCCGACCATGCGCAGCATTTTAGAGGAGCCCGTTGCCGGAACGTAGATACGTGACATACTTTTCATGCAACATATGACGTGCTCCCCTCGGGGGATCCACAGAAGGACTGACCATGCCCTGGGACGAGGCCGGCGCGCCGGCGCTCACGCGCGACGCCGGCGCCGAGACGCGGCCGGAACAGCCCGCCGTGCCTGCCTCGGAAGGGGCCGCGGTGCTGCGGTACGAATGGCGGGGGGCCTGGGTCGTCATCGCCCGCGGCGCCTACGACATGGATTCGATCACGCCATTGGCGGACGCGCTCTCGGTCGCGGTCAGGAAGCATCCGAAGGTGATCCTGGACGCCTCCGGCATCACTTTCGCCGACTCGGCCCTGCTGAATCTGCTGATCCTCACCCACCAGGCGGGCACCCTGCGGGTCGTGGCGCCCTCGGCGCAGCTGCGGCGGCTCTGCGAGATCACCGGAGTCGACGCCCTCCTGGAGATCCGGGACTCCGTGGACACCGCCGCCGTCTCCTGAGCCGGCCGGCCTCACTTCCGTGGCGCTTCCCCGGTCGGCCTGCCCGCGCCGCCGAAGGGTTCGAGGCTCGCTGACGCAGTTCGGCCGAGGATGGTTGCTCCTGCTTTGTTCAGGGCTTGAAACGTGGGTTAACCTGCGGCGTATTTCCACATCGCATACACAACTGTGACCGTGGAACACGCTTGCACGACAACCGGGCCGCACATCGGTCCGGGGGGTTCCGAGTCCTCGGCTTCGAGGACTCTTGGGGAGCGGAACGAGGGTGCGCATGACCAGCGACAGCACTGGGGTCGTCGACGCGGTGCCGGGCGACCAGGAGTTGCGCAGGCTGCTGGCCGGCCTGACGGCCGTTCGCGACGGGGACTTCGGCACCCGGCTGCCGGACGACGCGGACGGCCTCATGGGCGACATCGCCACGGTCTTCAACGGCATGGTCGACCAGCTGTCCGTGTTCACCTCGGAAGTCACCCGGGTGGCCCGTGAGGTCGGCACCGAGGGCACGCTCGGCGGGCAGGCGGAGGTGCCGGGCGTCTCGGGCACCTGGGCCGACCTCACCGACTCGGTGAACGCCATGGCGGGCAACCTGACCACCCAGGTCCGCGACATCGCCCAGGTGGCCACGGCCGTTGCCAAGGGCGACCTCTCGCAGAAGATCGACGTGCCCGCCCGGGGCGAGATCCTTCAGCTGAAGGAGACCGTCAACACGATGGTCGACCAGTTGTCGGCGTTCGCCGACGAGGTCACGCGCGTGGCCCGCGAGGTCGGCAGTGAGGGACGGCTCGGGGGCCAGGCGCAGGTGCCCGGCGTGGCCGGCGTCTGGCGTGACCTCACCGACTCCGTGAACCACATGGCGGGCAACCTCACCAGCCAGGTCCGCTCCATCGCCCAGGTGACCACGGCGGTCGCCGAGGGCGACCTGTCGCAGAAGATCACCGTGGACGCTCGCGGGGAGATCCTGGAGCTGAAGAGCACCATCAACACGATGGTGGACCAGTTGTCGGCGTTCGCCGACGAGGTCACGCGCGTGGCCCGCGAGGTCGGCACCGAGGGGCGCCTCGGCGGCCAGGCGGACGTCAAGGGCGTCAAGGGCACCTGGCGCGACCTCACCGACTCGGTGAACTTCATGGCGGGCAACCTCACCGGCCAGGTCCGCAACATCGCCCTGGTGGCCACGGCGGTGGCCAAGGGCGACCTGTCGCAGAAGATCACCGTGGACGCTCGCGGGGAGATCCTGGAGCTGAAGAGCACCATCAACACGATGGTGGATCAGTTGTCGGCGTTCGCCGACGAGGTCACGCGCGTGGCCCGCGAGGTCGGCACCGAGGGGCGCCTCGGCGGCCAGGCCCAGGTGCGCGGGGTGTCGGGGACCTGGAAGGACCTCACCGACAACGTCAACGTCATGGCGTCGAACCTGACCGGCCAGGTCCGCTCCATCGCCCAGGTCGCCACCGCCGTGGCCCGCGGCGACCTGTCGCAGCGGATCACCGTGGAGGCCGCGGGCGAGGTCGCGGCGCTGGCCGAGGTCATCAACACGATGGTCGACACGCTGTCGGCGTTCGCCGACGAGGTCACGCGTGTCGCCCGCGAGGTCGGCACCGAGGGGCGCCTCGGGGGCCAGGCGCACGTGCCGAACGTCGCCGGCACCTGGAAGGACCTCACCGACAACGTCAACTCGATGGCCAACAACCTCACCGGCCAGGTGCGCAACATCGCGCTCGTGACGACCGCGGTGGCCCGGGGCGACCTGTCGAAGAAGATCGACGTGGACGCCCGCGGCGAGATCCTCGAACTCAAGACGACGATCAACACGATGGTCGACCAGCTGTCGGCGTTCGCCGACGAGGTCACGCGAGTCGCCCGCGAGGTCGGCACCGAAGGACGCCTCGGCGGACAGGCCGAGGTCGAGGGCGTCTCCGGCACCTGGAAGCGCCTGACGGAGAACGTGAACGAACTGGCGGGCAACCTGACCCGACAGGTGCGGGCCATCGCCGAGGTCACCAGCGCCGTCGCCGAGGGCGACCTGACCCGGTCGATCAACGTGGAGGCGTCCGGCGAGGTCGCCGAGCTCAAGGACAACATCAACTCGATGGTGGAGTCCCTGCGCGAGACCACCCGGGCCAACCAGGAGCAGGACTGGCTCAAGACGAACCTCGCCAGGATCTCGAGCCTGATGCAGGGCCACCGCGACCTGCCCGTGGTCGCCGAGCTGATCATGGACGAGCTGGTCCCGCTGGTGTCGGCCCAGTACGGAGCCTTCTACCTCGCCGAGGACGGCGACGCCGGGCCCGAACTGCGGCTCGTGGGCTCCTACGGCTACCCGGAGGAGAGCAGCCGCCCCTCCCGCATCGCCTTCGGCCGCACCCTGGTCGGACAGGCGGCGCGCAGTCGGCGCACCATCATGGTCGAGGAGCTGCCGGACGGCTACGTCACCATCTCCTCGGGCCTCGGCCAGGTGGTGCCGTCCGCGCTGGTGCTGCTGCCCATCGTGGTGGAGGGCCAGGTGCTCGGCGTCATCGAGCTGGCGTCGGTCACCCGCTTCACCCAGATCCACCGGGACTTCCTGGCGCAGCTGATGGAGACCATCGGCGTCAACGTCAACACCATCGTGGCCAACGCCCGCACCGACGAGCTGCTCGTCGAGTCGCAGCGCCTCACCGTCGAACTCCAGGCCAGGTCCACCGAGTTGCAGGTGCAGCAGGAGGAACTGCAGCGCTCCAACGCGGAACTGGAGGAGAAGGCCTCGCTGCTGGTGGCGCAGAACCGGGACATCGAGGCGAAGAACCTGCAGATCGAGCAGGCGCGTCAGGAGCTGGAGACCCGTGCCCAGCAGCTGTCGCTGGCCTCGAAGTACAAGTCGGAGTTCCTGGCCAACATGAGCCACGAACTGCGCACCCCGCTCAACAGCCTGCTCATCCTCGCCCAGTTGCTCGCACAGAACCCGTCCCGCAACCTCACGCCCAAGCAGGTCGAGTACGCGCAGATCATCCACTCCGCCGGTTCGGATCTGCTGCAGCTGATCAACGACATCCTCGACCTGTCGAAGGTCGAGGCCGGGAAGATGGACGTCACGCCCGAGCGGGTGACGCTGCGGCAGCTCATCGAGTACGTCGAGGCCACCTTCCGGCCGATGACGACGCAGAAGAGCCTGGAGTTCACGGTGACGACCGCGCCCGGCGCGCCCGCCGACGTGCTCACCGACGACTCCCGGCTGCGCCAGGTGCTGCGCAACCTCCTGTCGAACGCCGTGAAGTTCACCGAGCAGGGCGGCGTGGAACTGAGCATCGAGCCCGCCTCGGACGACGAGGTGCCCGAGGGCGTGGTGCGGGGTGCCGCCGTGGTCGCCTTCCGGGTCAAGGACACCGGCATCGGCATCCCGGAACAGCACCTGGAGACGATCTTCGGCGCCTTCCAGCAGGCGGACGGCACGACCAGCCGGAAGTACGGCGGCACCGGCCTGGGCCTGTCCATCACGCGGGAGATCGCCCAACTGCTCGGCGGCGCCGTCTCGGTGCACAGCACGCCCGGCCAGGGCAGTACGTTCACCCTGTTCCTGCCCGTGGCCCGCCCCGACTTCGAGGAACTGCTCCACTCCGGCAGGCCCCTGGAGCGGATCTCGGCGGAGCCCGTGGCGGAGGGACTGGCCGGCTCGGTGCCGGTGCCCCAGATCGGGCCCGGCACCCGGCCCCGGCGTCTGCTCGTCGTGGAGGAGCGCTCGCGCGGTCTGCTGACCCTCGTAGCGGAGAGCGTGGTCGCCGACCTGACGCACGGCCGCGCCGACGGCGCTCAGCGTCCCGCGGTCGACATCATCACCGCCGTCGGCGCACAGGAGGCGGCCGGTGCCCTCGCGTCCGAGCCGTGCCACTGCGTCGTCCTGGAGCTGGGCATGCCCGACGACGAGGCGTCCCGCTTCCTCCAGGCCCTGGAGGGCGATTCGGCGCTGACGAGCGTTCCGGTGCTGGTCCACAGCAGCCACCCCGCGGACGTTCCCCTGGACGAGACGCTGCGTTCCCGCTCCGAGGGCGGCGCGCTGGAATTGCTGTCCAGCCTCGACGAACTGCGCGAGCGCATCGCCCTGCACCTGTCCGCCGAGGAACCCGGGGACGTGCTCTCCCTCGTGCGGACCGAAGGGCCGCAGCACCTGACGCCGCCCTCCGTCGACGACGCGACGGCGGGCCGTACCGTCCTCGTCGTCGACGACGACGCGCGGAACCTCTTCGCGCTGAGCGGGATCCTGGAGATGCACGGCTTCCGTGTCCTGCACGCGGAGAACGGGCGCAGAGGCATCGAGACACTGATGAACAACCCGGACGTCGCCATCGTGCTGATGGATGTGATGATGCCCGAGATGGACGGCTACACCGCGACGGCCGAGATCCGCCGGATGCCGCAGTACTCCTCGCTGCCCATCATCGCCGTCACGGCGAAGGCGATGCCGGGGGACCGGGACAAGAGCCTCGCCTCGGGGGCCAGCGACTACGTCACCAAGCCCGTCGACACGCGCGACCTCATGGCCTGCGTCCGCCGCTGGCTGCCCGCATGAGCACACCGGCGCCCGGCCCCCGCACCGGCGGGCCGGGCGCCCCGCAGCGCCTGTCGTTCCGCGCCCCAGGGCACTCCAGCCGAGGAGCTTCCACACCGTGAGCATGTCCGAGCAGCCGCGCGAGCCGGGTCGGGGCGGTGAGCCGGAGCGCGGCTCGGCCGCAGATCCGGAGTCATCGCCGCCGTCGGTGACCTCCGACGCGTCGACCCCGGCCGCGGACGGGGAGCCCACGTCCTCCGACCGAGCGGTCGCGATCCCCGGCGGGCCGGCACGGGACGTCGAGGGTCCGCCGGAGTCCCGCGACGAACCGCCCGCCGACGTCGAGGACCCCTCACCCGCCTCTCCGGTGGGCCGGCTCGCCGCCACCGTGGAACGGCTCAGCCGGGAGGTGCGGGCCGCTCAGGCGGAGGCCGAAGGGCGTGCCCTCATCGAGCTCGCCAAGGGAGTCCTGGTCGAGCGGCTGCAGTGCGGTCCGGCCCAGGCCGCCCGACAGCTCACCCAGTTGGCCGAGCAATCCCAGGTCTCCCCCCTGGAATTCGCCGTCGACGTCATCAACCAGGCGGCCCGGGACCGGATGTCCGAGGTGACGGACGCCTTCCTCGCCGCCACCAGGGCCGCGGACGAGGTGGAGACCGGGTCGGCCGCCGTGCGCCTGCGCGCGGCCGAGAGCGGCGTACTGGCGGCGGACGACGCCCAGGCCGTGGCGGACGCCCTGCTGGAGCAGGCGCTGCGCCCGCTCGGTGCGGTGGCCGTGGCCATCTGGGCCGCGGGCGCCGACGGTTCGCTCACCCTGGCGGGCAGCGCCGGCTTCTCGCCGGCCGAGGCGGAGCGCTGGCGTTACGTCCCGCCGGACGTGGTGACCGTGGCACGACGGGGGCTCATCGAGCGCGAGGGGCAGTGGATCACCACCCTCGGCACGACCGGACTGCCCACCATCGGCCTGCACCACCATCCGGACGGCGGCCGGGCCGCCCTGCCCGCCGGCACCGGAGGCCGTATCCACGGTGTGCTGGAGGTCGCCTGGCCGGCCCCGTTGGCACCGCAGCCCCCGCAGATCGTCCGGCAGCTGGAGGCACTGGCCGAACTGTGCGCCCACACCCTGGAGATGTACACGCCGCCGCAGGGAGCTGCCCAGGAGCCGCGCGTGCTGCCGGACGCCGCCGAGCTGATGGACCTGGCCGACGGGCTGTACGACCCCGCCCTCGTGCTGGTGCCCCATCTGGACGGCGACGGGCACCTGGTGGACTTCCGCATCCAGCACGCCAACAACCGCTTCCTGGACCCGGCGGGCAGGCCACGGGCGGTCGTGAACGGCGCGCTGCTCCTGGAGGCCTACCCGATGGCTGCCGGGGACAGCGAGTTGTTCCAGCGCGTCGAGCGGGTCTACGCCACCGGTGAGCCCTTCCGGGCCCGCCGCATGAACCTCACCGCCCTCGTCGACCAGGTCCCGCTCTCGGCGGTCGCGGACATCAGCATCAGCCGCCATGGCATGTCCGTCCTGCTCATCTGGCGCATCGAGGACGAGACTGCGCGACTGGCGAGCCTCCTCCAGCACGCCCAACGGCTGGGCCGTATCGGCGGGTTCGAGGAGAACGTCCTCACCGGCGAGATCACCTGGAACGGGCAGCTCTTCGACCTGTACGGGCGCCCGCAGACGAGCATCCCGGTGCCGCTGGAGGAGCTGCCGGCCCATGCGCACCCGGACGACGGTGTGTCCATCCGCCGTTTCCTGCGCACGCTGCTGCACCACCAGCGTCCGGCCGCCGCCGCCTTCCGGCTGCAGCGGCCGGACGGGGTGACCCGGCACATCCGGATCGTCGCCGAACCGGTGCTGGACACCGACGACCGGCTGCTCCTGGTCCGCGGCGCCTGCCAGGACATCTCGGCCCAGCACTGGACCGAGGTGGCGCTCGCGGCCACCCGCGACCAGCTGGCGCACACCGAGCAGCAGGCCACCGAACGCAACCGGCTGACCCTGCAGCTGCAGCACGCCATCATGCCCCCCACTCAGGCGCCGTTGCAGGTGTCCGGCCTCCAGGTCGCCGTCCGATACCGGCCCGCGGAGACCGAGCAGCTGGTGGGCGGCGACTGGTACGACGCCGTGGTCCTGCCGTCCCGGAAGGTGCTGCTGTGCGTCGGGGACGTGGCCGGCCACGGCATCAAGGCCGCCACCAGCATGGTGGTCCTGCGCAACGCGCTGCGTGGTCTGGCGGTGACCGGCGCCGGGCCGGGACAGTTGCTGTCGTGGCTCAACATCGTGGCGCACCATCTGACGGGTGCCGTCACCGCGACGGCGGTGTGCGGCCTGTACGACCCGGTCACGCGGACGCTGCGCTGGGCCCGGGCCGGACACCTCCCGCCCGTCCTCGTCCGGGATTCCGAAGCGGACCCGCTGCCCCTGGTCAAGGGACTGCTGCTGGGTGCCGTCCCGGAGGTCGTTTATGAGGAGACGGAGCTGCAACTGGCAGCCGGGGACACCCTGTTGATGTACACGGACGGCCTGGTCGAACGCCGTGACCGGCCCGTGGAGGAGTCCCTGACCCACCTGCTGACCACGGCCCGTACGGCACCCAGCACCCTCGACCAGCAGTTGGACCGCCTGTTGACCTACAGCAAGTCGGACACCGACGACGACACGTGCATCGTGGGTATCCGGGTCGGGTGAGGGGCGAGAGCGAGGAGGTGCGGGGAGCGGCTCTGCCGCCCCTCGCGCCTCACCGTCGCTGCAGGACGCCCGGGGGAATCACCGCGTCCCTGGCCTTGTCGCCGGTGGGGAGCTGGTCGGCGTAGCCGGCCTCGGTCCACACCAGGTTCTTGAACTGCTCCGGGGTGAGCGCGCCCTGCCACGGAATGCCGCCCGGGCAGAACACCGAGGAGCAGTCGGAGCAGTGGTGCGCGGGCCGCCACAAGCGCTCGGCGCGCTGAGCGCCGGCCTCGGCCGCGGCCTTCTCCCGGCTGTCGCTCCGCGCGACCACGATGGTCCCGATGAAGCAGAGCAGAGCGAACGCCGCCCCGCCGGCCAGGTACAGCGGCTTGTCCTGGTGCACGCCGACATAGGCGAAGGCGATGCCCATGCCGGTCAGCACCATGCCCTCCGCGATGTGCACGCATCCGTCGCCGCGCTTGTCCGGCCCCGGCGCCAGCCGGCCGAACAAGTCGTCCCGCATCGCACCCTTGCCGCCGCGCGCCTGCTCAACCGTCCGGACCCGGCTGCCGCCACACCTCGGACACACCACTCCGACCGGCCCTCCGGCCCCCTCGTACTCCATGATGATCAGCTTATCGGTGCGCCATGTTCACGGTGACGACCATCGCACAGGGTGCACAGTGCCGCGTCGCTCGTGCAACGCCGACCACTACCTAATGGAGGGCCTCCTGCGCGGACTGCGCCCCCAGGACGCCGACCGGGCGATCGACCTCTACGGTGTGACCGGTACCCGGCCCTCGTACCGGGGCGTCCACTGCGCCCGGGCGACGGCCTCACGCAGTTCCTCCTCCGTCGCCCGCGGGGCCACCCCGTCCTCGACGGCGGCGAGGGCCGCGGCCAGGGCGATCTCGCGGGCGGACTCCCGCATCCCGGTCAACGGCGGCAACAGCGGCACGGGGAGGTCCTCGCCGTCCGCCGCCCGTACCGCGCACCGTGCGACGGCCCGGGCGGCTGCCACGAGCATGCGGTCCGTGACCCGGGTGGCCCCGCTCGCGGTCACCGCGAGGCCCATGGCCGGGAAGACGTACACGTTGTTCGACTGCGCCACGGGCACCTCGCGCCCGTCGACCGTGAGCGGCGGGAAGGGCGACCCCGTGGCGATCAGCGCCCGCCCCTCGGTCCAGCGGGTGAGGTCCGCCGGGTCGGCCTCGGAGTGCGAGGTGGGGTTGGACAGCGGGAAGACGACGGGCCGTTCGCAGGCCGCCGCCATCTGCCGCACGATCTCCTCGGTGAACGCGCCGTGCGCCGTCGACAGCCCGATGAGCGCCGTCGGCTCCACGCGGCGCACCACCTCGGCGAGACCGGTGTCGTCCCAGTCCGCCAACTCGCTGTCGTCGCGCGCGAACTCCCGCTGCTGTGGGGTGAGTTCGGAACGCGAGGAGACCAGCAGGCCGTCGACGTCCAGGACCCAGAACCGCGCCGTGGCCTCGTCCTTCGACAAGCCCTCGTCGACCATCGCCGTACGGATCATGTCGGCGACGCCGATCGCCGCCGACCCCGCGCCCAGGATCACCACGCGCTGCTCGGGCAGCGGGGTGCCGGCCACGTCCGCCGCGGTGGACAGGGCGCCGAGTGTGACGGCAGCGGTGCCCTGGATGTCGTCGTTGAAGGTGAGCAGCCGGTCGCGGTAGCGGGCGAGGATCGGATGGGCGTGCGCGGTGGCGAAGTCCTCCCACTGCAGCAGCGTGCCGGGGAGTTCCGCCTCGACCGCCGAGACGAACGCCTCGATCATCTCGTCGTACTCGGCGCCGGTCAGCCGCCGGTCGCGCCGGCCCAGGTAGCGGGGATTGTCGAGCAGGGCCTCGTTGTCGGTGCCGACGTCCAGCAGGATCGGCAGCGTGCGGGCCGGGTGGATGCCGCCGATCGCCGTGTACAGGCTCAGCTTGCCGATGGGGATGCCCATGCCGCCGACGCCCTGGTCGCCCAGGCCGAGGATGCGCTGGCCGTCGGTGACGACGATGACGTCCACGTCGTGGTCCCGGTGCGGGCGGTTGCGCAGGATGTCCCGGAAGCGGTGCCGGTCCTCCCAGGTCAGGAACAGGCCGCGGGGCCGCCGGTAGATCTCGCTGAACTTCTGGCAGGCCTCGCCCACCGTCGGCGTGTAGACGACGGGCAGCAGCTCCTCCAGGTACTCGGTGACCAGACGGTAGAAGAGCACCTCGTTGGTGTCCTGGAGCTGCCGCAGGTAGATGTGCCGGTTGAGGGGTTTGTCGTAGCCGCGGAACGCCTCGTAGGCGCGGGCGACCTGCTCGTCCAGGGTCTCCACGGCGGGTGGCAGCAGTCCGTCGATGCCCAGTTCCACGCGTTCGCGACGGCTGAACGCGGTGCCCTTGTTGACCAGGGGGTCGGCCAGGGTGGTGACGGCGGGGCCGGTGGTGGGGCGGGGGTGATGTGTCGGCTGGTCCATGAGGTGACGCCTTCCCGTGACGCGCCGGTACGTGCGGGTGACGTGTGCCATCCGGACGACCACCGGCCCTCGGGAAACGTCTCCCGGCCACCGACGAGTTCCGCCCTGCCGCCTCGCTGCCCTCACGCCCGGCACTGACGGGCCCGCCGCTGTGTCCGGTCACGGTGCCGCCGCCCGGCCGCGGCACCGTGACCACCCCGAACAGCCCAATCGCACTGCGCCGGAGGAGGCGAACGTGGATGAGCGGTGTGACCGTGGTGGAAGGGATGCGCGTGCACACAGGGACCGCTTGCACACGGGGACCGCTCGCACACGGAACCGCTCGCACACGGAACCGCTCGCACGCGGGACCGCTCGCACACAGGACGAGGAGACACGATGGCGGAGGCACTGGTCGAGGGCGGCACGAAGGGCGCCGCCACGGCGGTCGGCACGTTGCCTGACGTCTTCGAGCAGCTCAGCGCTGTCGCCGACGCCGTCCTCTACGAGGGCTACCTCCTCTACCCCTACCGCCGCTCCTCCAGCAAGAACCGGGTCCGCTGGCAGTTCGGCGTGCTGTTCCCCCGGGACTGGGTCGAGGCGGACGGCCCCGTCCTCCCCGGTGTCTCCGGCTCCGCCGACTCCTGGTACCAGCAGACCGAATGCCTGCTGCGGATCCGCCGGCCGGACAGCGCCCGCGTCCGCGTGCGGGTCCGCTACCTCCAGATGCAGCGCAAGCAGGTGGAACAGGCGGGACGCCCCGTCGAGTCGCTGCGCACCGACGACGGCACGGTGCATCTGACCTTCGAGGAGGCCCTGCCGCGCGAGTGCGAGGTGGCGGCCCCGCTCGACGAACTCCTCCAGGGCGCACGCACCTTCGCGGTGGGTGCCGCGGCCGGTGAGGACGTCGAGCCACTGCCCGACGGCACCGGGCGGGTGGTGCGCAGCCGGGAGGAGATCCGGGCCGAGACCACCCTCAGCGCCGAGCGGCTCTCCGAGGACCTCTGCAGGATCCGCGTACGCACCGCGAACACCGCGCCCGCACCCCGTCCGGGCACCGTGCGCGACGAGGCACTGCGCCGGGCCCTCATCGCCACCCACACCCTCGCCGGCGGCGACGGCGTGGAGTTCGTCTCGCTGATCGACCCACCGGCGGACCTGCAAGCAGCCGTGCGCGCATGCCGCAACGAGTTCACCTTCCCCGTGCTGGGGGGCGAGACCGGGGACACCGGACGCGTCCTGCTGTCCGCGCCGATCATCCTGCCCGACCACCCCCAGGTCGCCCCCGAGAGCCCGGGCGACCTGCACGACGCCGCGGAGATCGACGAGATCCTCACGTTGCGCACGATGCTGCTGACCGACGAGGAGAAGCGCGAAGCGCGCGCCACCGACCCGCGGGCCGCGGCGATCCTCGACCGCGTCGACACCATGCCGCAGGAGGTCTTCGAACGGCTGCACGGCGCGGTCCGCTCCCTGACACCGGCCGCCCCCGCGGCGCCCGCCGACCACTCCCCGGCCCCCCTCGCCCCCACGGGGCCCGCCGACCGCCCCGCCTGGTGGCAGGAGGGGGCCGACGACGGTCTGTCCCCGGCCACCGACACCGTGCTCGTCGACGGCGTCCGGCTCGGCGGCGGCAGCCGGGTACGGCTGCGCCCCCGGGGACGCGGCGCCGACGCCCAGGACATGTTCCTGGCCGGGCGCACCGCCGAGGTCGCCGCCGTCTTCCACGACGTGGACGGCAGCACGCACCTCGCCGTCACCCTCGACGACGACCCCGCCGCCGAACTGAACAACTGGTACGGCCGCTTCCACTACTTCCGGCCCGACGAGCTCGAACCCCTCGAGCCCGCCGGATCCCCGGACGAGCCGTCGGCACCGGCTCCCGCCGCAGCTCCCGCGCGGCACACGTCCGACTCCGAGACCCCCGCAGCGGAGGCCGAGTGACATGACCACCCACAGCAGCACCGAAGAAGTCAGCAAGGAACCCGAACGGTCCGAGGACCGGCAGGGCATCGACGAGATCCACATCCTCTGGATCTCCGAGGGCATGAGCTGTGACGGCGACACCGTCTCGCTCACCGCCGCCGACCAGCCCTCCATCGAGGACCTGGTGCTCGGCCTGATCCCGGGCCTGCCGAAGGTGAACCTGGTCAACAAGGTGCTCTCGCCCAGCCTGGGCGGCGAGGACTTCCTCGCCCCCTACCGGGCCGCCGTACGAGGCGAACTGGGCCCCTTCATCCTCGTCATCGAGGGCTCGATCCCCAACCAGAACATCATCGAGGGCGACGGCTACTGGACGTCCTTCGGCAACGACCCGGAGACGGGCGAGCCGCAGACCCTCAACTGGTGGATCGACCAACTGGCACCCAAGGCCTGGGCGGTGGTCGCCGCCGGCACCTGTGCCACCTTCGGCGGCATCCACGCCATGTCCGGCAACCCGACGGGCTGCATGGGCCTCGCCGACTACCTGGGCTGGGACTACACCTCCCAGGCCGGCCTGCCCGTCGTCAACGTGCCGGGCTGCCCGATCCAGCCCGAGAACTTCATGGAGACCCTGATCTGGGTCCTCTACCACGCGGCCGGCTCCGCGCCCCCGCCACCGCTGGACCACATGCTGCGCCCGCAGTGGCTGTTCGGGAAGACGGTCCACGAGGGCTGCGACCGCGGCTCGTACTACGAGCAGGCCAACTTCGCCGCCGACTACAACTCGCCCAAGTGCCTCGTGAAGACGGGCTGCTGGGGTCCGGTGGTCAACTGCAACGTGCCCAAGCGCGGCTGGATGGGCGGCATCGGAGGCTGCCCCAACGTCGGCGGCATCTGCATCGGCTGCACGATGCCCGGCTTCCCGGACGCGTTCATGCCGTTCATGGACGAGCCTCCGGGCAGCACCCTGTCGTCGCTGGTCATCAAGCCGTACGGGGCCGTCGTGCGCCGACTGCGCGGCATGACCAACGAGCTGGTCAACCACGAGCCCAGATGGCGCCACAACCAGCGCAAGCTGACCAGCGGCTACGACCCCCACTGGCGCGCCTGATGAGGCTTCCCCGCAGCAAGCCCACCACCCCACACACCACCGACAGCGAGGGGCAGTACCGCAGATGACCACCACCGAGGCGCGGCCCACGGACCGCAAGCCGCCACAGCTCGTGGACATGTCCTGGGATCCCATCACACGGATCATCGGGAACCTGGGCATCTACACGAAGATCGACTTCGCCAACCGGGAAGTCGTCGAATGCCACAGCACCTCGTCGCTGTTCCGCGGCTACTCGGTGTTCATGAAGGGCAAGGACCCGCGCGACGCGGGCTTCATCACGTCCCGGATCTGCGGCATCTGCGGCGACAACCACACCACCTGCTCCGACTACGCCCAGCAGATGGCCTACGGCGTCAAGCCGCCCCCGCTGGCCGAGCACATCGTCAACCTCGGCGAGGCGGCCGAGTACATGTTCGACCACACGATCTTCCAGGACAACCTGGTCTTCGTGGACTTCTGCGAGGCGATGGTCAAGGCCACCAACCCCGGTGTCCTGGCCCGCGCCGAACGCACCGAGGCGCCCCGCGGCGAGATCCACGGCTACCGGACCATCGCCGACATCATGAAGGCCTTCAACCCCTTCGAGGGCGAGGTCTACAAGGAGGCCCTGAAGGTCAGCCGGGTCACCCGCGAGATGTTCTGCCTGATGGAGGGACGGCACGTCCACCCCTCCACGCTGTACCCGGGCGGCGTCGGCACGATGCCGCAGCCCACCGTCTTCACCGACTACCTCGCGCGCCTCATGCGGGTCATCGACTTCGTGAAGAAGGCCGTCGCCATGAACGACGACGTCTTCGACTTCTTCTACGAGGCGCTGCCCGGCTACGAGGAGGTCGGCCGCCGTCGCGTCCTGCTGGGCTGCTGGGGCGCCTTCCAGAACCCCCAGACCGTCGACTACCGCTACGAGAACATGAACTCCTGGGGCAAGGACATGTACGTCACCCCGGGCATCATCGTCGACGGCGAGCTGGTCACCAACAACCTCGTCGACATCAACCTCGGCCTGCGCATCATGCTCGGCAGTTCCTACTACGAGGACTGGGTCAACGAGCAGCCGTTCGTCACCCACGACCCGCTCGGCAACCCCGTCGACATGCGCCACCCGTGGAACCAGACCACCGTCCCCGTGCCGCAGAAGCGCGACTTCGACGACAAGTACAGCTGGGTGATGAGCCCCCGCTGGTTCGACCAGCGCACCGGCGACCACCTCGCCCTCGACACCGGCGGCGGCCCCCTGGCCCGCCTGTGGTCGACCGCGCTGAGCGGCCTGGTCGACACCCCGTACGTCAAGGCCACCGGCCACAGCGTGCGCATCTCCCTGCCCAAGGGCGAGTCGCTGCCGGAGACCACCCTGGAGTGGCGCATCCCGCAGTGGAGCAACACCATCGAACGCGACCGCGCCCGGCCCTACTTCATCGCCTACGCGGCCGCCATGGCCCTGCAGTTCCTCGAAGAGGCCATGGGCATGGTGCGTGCGGGCGAGACCAAGGTGTTCGAGAACTACGAGGTGCCCGACGAGGCGATCGGCTGTGGATTCCACGAGGCGGTGCGCGGCGTCCTCTCCCACCACCTGGTGATCAAGGACAAGAAGATCGCCAACTACCACCCGTACCCGCCCACCCCGTGGAACGCCAGCCCGCGCGACAAGTTCGGCACCCCCGGCCCGTACGAGGACGCCGTCCAGGGCCAGCCCATCTTCGAGGAGAACGGGCCGGACGACTTCAAGGGCGTCGACATCATGCGTACGGTCCGCAGCTTCGACCCCTGTCTGCCGTGCGGTGTGCACATGTACGTCGGCAAGGGCAAGACGCTGACCACCCTGCACTCGCCGACGTACGGGGCGAACCATGGCTGAGGCCGTCGGCGCACGGCTGGCCGACCCGGACGTCGAGGCCCGGCTCGCCCGGCTCGACCAGGCGCTGGAAACCCTCGAGTCCGCGCCCGGGCCCACGACCCGCTCCGCGACCGAGGCGGTGGCCCTGCTGACCGAGGTCTACGGCGAGGCCCTGGCCCGCGTCCTGGACGCCGCGGACGGGCAGCTGGCCGAGCGCCTCGCCGAGGACGAGCTGCTCGGGCACCTCATGGTGCTGCACGACATCCACCCCGAGCCCGCCGAACGCCGGGCGGCACGCGCGGTCGAACGGCTGCGGCCCGCCGTGCAGGAACGCGGCGGTGACGTGGAGTGGGCCGGGGTCGAAGGGCAGGTCGCCCGGGTCCGTCTGACCACGGGCGGGGGCGGATGCGGGTCCGGATGCGGCGGCGGAGGATCAGAGGTCACCGATGCGGTCAGCGCGGCGGTGCTCGCCGCGGCTCCCGAGCTGACGTCGGTGGAGTCCCTGACCGAGAAGCCCCCTGCCTTCGTCCCCCTGACCACGCTCAGGCACCGGAGCGCACCGTGACGACCGGCAGTGACGGTGCGCTGGCCCGCCTCATCCGCTCCTCGGCCGACCGCACGGCGGCGGCCGAGCGGGAGGTGTGCGACCTGTGCGCCGCACCCGTCGCCGACGAGCACGCCCACCTGTACGACACGGGCAAGGAGGAGGTGCGCTGCGCCTGCGGCCCCTGCTCCGTGCTGTTCGCCGACGCGACGGCCGGGGACGGCCAGTACCGTCTCGTGCCCCGGCGCCGGGTCCGGCTGCCCGAGGTCGACACGGCCGCGCTGGGCGTGCCCGTCGGCCTGGTCTTCTTCGTGCCCCGGGCCGACGGCACCGTCACCGCCGAGGGCCCGAGCCCCGCGGGAGCCATGCGCTGGGAGGTGGACGCGGCGGCCTGGCGGAAACTGTCCGGCATGTGTCCGCAGCTCGCGACCGTGGAACCCGACGTGGAGGCCCTGCTCGTGAACACCGTCCACGGCCTCGACCACCACTGGATCGTGCCGATCGACGACTGCTACCGGATGGTCGCCGTCGTACGCCGGGAGTGGCGAGGCCTGTCCGGCGGCGGCCGGGTGTGGCCGGCCGTCGAGCAGTTCTTCGAGGACCTCACCGAGCGGTCATAGCCACGCACTCCGCAGGTCGGAGGCGAGGAAGGAGAGCACCCTCATGGGCAACATCAGAGTGGGCCGGCCCCAGGCCAAGCCCGACACGCCCCGGCACGTCACCGGGATGCACCAGGGCAACAGGGGACCGCGCGAGCGGCAGAAGGGTCACCACGAGGACGGCAGCGCCGACGCGCGCCGCTCCACCGGGATCCACTGGAAGAGGCACGACACCCTCGCCGAGACCATGCCGAACATCTCGCCGGGATGACCACCGTGACGCGAACGAGCAGGGAGTCACCGCGATGAAACGAGTACGCAGAACCGTCATGCGCAGGCGGGGCGGTATGAGCGGCCGGCGGGTGCTGAAGACCGAGGCCGTCCTGGTGGGCGGCGCGGCCCTGGCCCTGCTGTGCTGGGAGTGGCCCAGCCTGAGGCGCGAGGCGCGGATCTGGCGGATGGCGGGCGGGTTCCGCGCCGGTCACCGCTATCCGTGAGCAGGCCGTGCACGAACTGTCGATCGCGACCGCGATCATCGAGCGGGCCGGCGAGCTGGCCCGGGCGGACGGGACGGAGACCGTCTCGAAGGTGACCGTCCGGGTCGGCGAGCTGGCGGGCGTCGTCCCCGACGCCCTGGATTTCGCCTTCGAGGCCGCCCGCGACGGCACGTCCCTCGCGGGAGCACGGCTCGTCGTCGAGCAGATTCCCGCACAGGCCTGGTGCGGCCCGTGCGCCGAGGAGTTCGCGGTGGGCATGCCCCCGTTCTTCTGGTGCCCACGCTGCGACCAGCCCTCCAGCGACCTGCGCAGCGGCCGTGAACTGGAGATCGCCGGGATCGAGCCGGCACCGGCATAGCCGACGGACGAAGGGCCCCGCCGACGCCTCGGCGGGGCCCTTCGCTCTGTCCCGTGCTCAGCAGATGCGCGGCAGCTGCTCCCCGAGGGGCAGGTCGACCACCCGTGTCCCGCCGAGCCCGGTGGCGACCACCACCATCCCGGGATGCTCCGCGACGCACTCGCCGATCAGCGCCGCCCCGGCTCCCTGCGGATGGGCCCGCATGGCCGCCAGCACCTCCTCCGCCCGCGCCGGGGGCACGAAGGCGACCAGCCGGCCCTCGTTGGCGACGTACAGCGGATCGAGCCCGAGGAACCCGCAGGCGTTCGCCACGGCGTCCGGTACGGGGATCGCCCGCTCCACCAACCTGACCCCGGTCCCCGAGGCACGGGCGATCTCGTTGAGGGACGCGCCCAGGCCGCCCCTGGTGGGGTCGCGCAGCACATGGATGTCCGGGGTGACGGCCAGCACGGCCGCCACCAGGTCCGCCAGCGGTGCGGTGTCGCTGGCGACCTCGACCCCGAACTCCAGCCCCTCCCGCACGCTCATGATCGCCACGCCGTGCAGTCCAATCGGCCCGCTGACGATGACGGCGTCCCCGGGCCGGGCCCGCTGGGGCCGGATGTCCACCCCGCCGGGCACCAGACCCACCCCGGCGGTGGTGACGTACACCCCGTCGCCGTGCCCGGACTCCACCACCTTGGTGTCGCCCGTGGCGATCGTGACCCCGGTGGCCTCGGCGGCCGCTCCCATCGAGCGCGCGATCCGCTCGACGACCGTCAGCTCCACGCCCTCCTCCAGGACGAAGGCGGCGGAGAGGTAGGCGGGCCGTGCGCCGCTCATCGCGAGGTCGTTGACGGTGCCGTTGACCGCGAGGTCGCCCAGGCAGCCGCCGGGGAAGAACAGCGGCCGGACCACGTAGGAGTCGGTGGAGAACGCCAGCCGCGCGCCGCCCAGTTCGAGGACCGCGGAGTCGGCCAGACCGGACAGGGTGGCGTTGCCGTAGGCCGGGGTGAAGATCTGCTCCATCAGCTCCGCCGACAGCGCACCCCCGCCACCGTGCCCCATGACCACCACCCCCTGGTCACGCAGCGGGGCGGGGCAGGTCCAGTCGGCCGGGTCGACCACATCGGTGACGTGCTCAGGCAACGGGAGTCACCTCCTCCTGCGCGGCGGCTCCCGCGGCCTGCGGGGCCGGGGCGTTCATGCGGCGGTAGAGGTAGTAGGCCGCGCAGGCGCCTTCGCTGGAGACCATGGTGGCGCCGAGCGGGGTGCGCGGCGTGCAGGTGGTGCCGAACGCGCCGCACTCGGTCGGCTTGATCAGGCCCTGGAGCACCTCGCCGGCCCGGCACTCGGCGGGCTCCTCGGTACGGATCCCGCTCACGTCGAAGCGGTGCTCCGCGTCGTAGGCGCGGAAGGCGTCGGTCAGCCGCCAGCCGCTCGCCGGGATGGGCCCGATGCCGCGCCAGTTCCGGTCGGTGACCTCGAAGACCTCCTCGATCATGCGCACCGCGACCGGGTTGCCCTCCTCGCGCACGGCCCGCGGGTAGGCGTTCTCCACCCGGTGCTCACCGCGCTCCAGCTGGCGTACCGCCCGGCGGATGCCCTCCAGGATGTCCAGCGGCTCGAAGCCGGTCACCACCATCGGCACCTTGAACCGCTCGGCCAGGTCCGGGTACTCCGCCATCCCCATCACGCTGCACACGTGCCCGGCGGCGAGGAAGCCCTGCACCCGGCACTTTGGCGCCGTCATGATCGCCTCGACGGCCGGGGGCACCCGCACGTGCGACACCAGCAGGCTGAAGTTGGTCAGGCCCAGCCGGCGTGCCTGGTGCACGGCCATGGCGTTGGCCGGGGCGGTGGTCTCGAACCCGATCGCGAAGAACACCACCTCCCGGTCCGGGTTGCCGCGGGCCAGCTCCAGGGCGTCGAGCGGTGAATACACCACGCGCACGTCGCCGCCCTCGCCCTTGACCCGGAACAGGTCGCGGTCGGTGCCCGGCACCCGCAGCATGTCGCCGAAGGAGCAGAAGATCACCCCGGGCCGCGCGGCGATCTCCAGCGCCTTGTCGATGACCTCCAGCGGCGTGACACAGACCGGGCAACCGGGTCCGTGGATCAACTCGACCTGCTCGGGCAGCAGTTGGTCGATGCCGTGCCGGATGATCGAGTGGGTCTGGCCGCCGCACACCTCCATCAGGGCCCAGGGCCGGGTGGCGGTGGCGCGGATCTCGTCCAGCAGGCGCCGGGCCAGCTGGGGGTCGTTGAACTCGTCGATGTACTTCACCGGGCCTCGCTCCCGCTGTCCTGGGGCTCCGTCACCGCGGCGGTGCCCGCCTCCTTGGCCGCCTGCTCCCAGGCGTCCCCGAACTCCTCCTCCAGCAGCCCCAGTTCCTCGAACAGCTTCAGGGAGGCCAGGGCCGATTCCTCGTCCAGGCGCTGGAGCGCGAACCCGACGTGCACGATGACGTACTCACCCACCTTCACGTCGGACACGTACTCCAGGCACGCCGGTTTCTGCACGCCGCCGAAGTCGACCAGCCCGGTGAGCGGGTCGGCACTGTCGTCGATGGACACGACCTTTCCGGGCACTGCCAAACACATGGGTCACTCCTTCTGTCGTAGGTGCGCCGCGACCACCAGCTGGCCGAGGGCCAGCCCGCCGTCGTTGGGCGGGACTTCGCAGTGGCGGAGCACCGCGAAGCCGTTTGCGGACAGCAGCCGCGCGCACTCCTCCTCCAGCAGCGCGTTGGCGAACACCCCGCCGCTGAGCGCGGCGGTGGTCAGGCCGGTGTCCTGACGCGCCCGCCGGCAGATCCCCGTGACCGCCTGTGCCACGCCGCGATGGAAACGGGCCGCGAGCACGGCGGCCGGGGTGCCGCGCCGCAGATCGGCGATGAGCGCGCCGAGCACGGGCGCCGGGTCGAGATCCCCGGTGAAGGCGTACGCCGACGGGTCGGCGTCCCACACCGAAGCGGCAGCGGCCTCCAGTTCCAGCGCGGCCTGCGCCTCGTACCCCGCGCGATGGCACACACCCACGAGCGACGACACCGCGTCGAAGAGGCGGCCCATACTGGAGGTCGGCACACAGGCCAGGCCGCCGGACAACTGCTGCTGGAGCACGGCCAGTTCCCGGGGTGGGCAGGCGGTGACGCACGGCAGGTCCGGGTCCCACGGCAGCCCTGCCGCCCACAGCCGGGCCAGGGCCAGACGGCACGGGTTGGCGACGCCCGCGTCACCGCCCGGCAGCGGGGCGGGGGAGAGACGGGCGTAGCGGCGGAAGCCCGTGTAGTCGGCGAGCAGGATCTCGCCGCCCCAGACGGTGCCGTCGTCGCCGTAGCCCGTGCCGTCGAAGGCGACGCCGATCACGGGGGTGGTGCCGTCCAGGCCGTGCCCGGCCATGGCGGAGGCGATGTGCGCGTGGTGGTGCTGGACCGGCACGGGGGCGTGCCCGGCCAGTCGGGAGGCCCACCGTGTGGAGTGGTACCCGGGGTGCCGGTCGGCGGCGACCAGCTCGGGGCTCACACCGGTGAGGGCCCGCAGGTGCGCGTCCGCCCGCCGGGCCGCCTCCAGGGTGGTCAGGTCGCCCATGTCGCCGATGTGCGGGCCGAACCATGCCTGGTCACCCGCACCCAGGCACAGGGCGTTCTTCAGGTCACCGCCCACGGCGAGAGCGGGCCGCACGGGCACCGGCAGACGCAGCGGCCGGGGCACGTAGCCGCGGGACCGGCGCAGCACCTGCTCGGTGCCGTCCGGGCGTACGCGCAGCAGGGAGTCGTCGCAGGGGGAGGCGATGGTCCGGTCGTGGGCGAGCCAGGCGTCGGCCAGCCCGGCGAGCCGGGTCAGCGCCTCGTCGTCGTCCGTGACGATCGGCTCCCCGGAGCGGTTGCCGCTGGTCATGACCAGCACCCGGGGGCCGGGAGGATCACCGGGCAGGCCGAACAGCAGGGTGTGCACGGGCGTGTAGGGCAGCATCACGCCGAGGTGCGGGCTGCCGGGGCAGACGCCGGGCGCGAGGCCGTTCGTCTCCGGGCGCCGGCGCAGCAGGACGATGGGGCGGCGGGGGCCGGTGAGCGCCGCCAGCTCGGAGGAGGAGACCTCGGCGAGCCGCCGTACCTCGTCGAGGTCCGCGCACATCACCGCGAACGGCTTGCCGCCGCGTGCCTTGCGGCTGCGCAGGGTGTCGACGGCGCGTGCGTCACCGGCGTCACAGGCCAGGTGGTAACCGCCGAGCCCCTTGACGGCGACGATCTTCCCGGCCGCCAGCAGCGCGCGGGCCGATGCCAGGGCCCCGGCGTCCCGGTCCGGGCGGACCCCGCTCCCGGCGGCGGGCACCAGGCGGAGCCGGGGACCGCAGTCGGGGCAGGCCACGGGCTGGGCGTGGAAGCGGCGGTCGAGCGGATCGCCGTACTCACGGGCGCACGCGGCGCACATCCGGAAGCCGGCCATGGTCGTGACCGCCCGGTCGTACGGCATGCCCGTGGCGATGGTGAAGCGGGGGCCGCAGTGGGTGCAGGTGACGAACGGGTGCCGGTGCCTGCGGTCGGCCGGATCGCCCAGCTCCCGCAGGCACTCCCGGCAGGTGGCCGTGTCGGGCGGGAGGAGGGTGCTGCCGGGGGAGCGGTCGGTGGAGCGGATGTCGAAGGTACCGTCGGCGCCCGTCGCGGGCAGGTCCTCGAACCCGACGCCGGTGACGGTGGCGAGCGGCGGAGGTTCCTTCGCCAGCCGGTCGCAGAAGCCGGCGACACCCTCCGGCGGGCCCTCCACCTCGATCAGGACGCCGCTCGCCGTGTTGCTCACGAAGCCCGCCAGCGCGAGCTCGGAGGCGAGGCGGTGCACGAACGGGCGGAAACCCACGCCCTGCACGGTGCCGCGCACGGTGACGCGACGGCGTACCGCCCCGGTGACGGGCGCTGTCACGAGACGAGGCCGGCTTCGGCGCCCTCGTGGGTGTGGGTGTGGGAGTGGGTGTGCGGACGGGGCGCCAGGGGCGGCCGGTGGGCAGGGGCTCCGTCCCGGACGGCGAGCACCCGCTCCAGCACGGTGTCGACGCCGGCGCCGGTGCGGGCGCAGGACCGCACCACCTCCACCCCCGGGTTGACCCGCCGGACGTTCGCCTCGAAGGCACCCTCGTCGAACCCGGCCGGCCCGGACAGGTCGGTCTTCGTCAGCACCACCAGCTGGGCGGACCCGAAGGCGGTCGGGTACTTCAGGGGCTTGTCCTCGCCTTCCGTCACCGCCATGAGCACGATCCGCAGGCTCTCGCCGAGGTCGTAGGACGCGGGGCAGACCAGGTTGCCGACGTTCTCCACGAACAAGAGCGAGGTCCCCTCGGGCAGCCAGCTCTCGACGTGAGCGCGCAGCTGCCGCGCCTCCAGATGGCACAGCCCGTCCGTCAGCAACTGCTTCACCGGGGCTCCCGAACGGGCCAGCCGGTCGGCGTCGTTCTCGGTCGCCAGGTCGGCGGTGAGCGCTGCCACCGCAAGGCCCCGCTCCACCGCCCTGGCCAGCACCCGGCCGAGCAGCTCCGTCTTGCCACTGCCCGGGCTGGACAGCAGGTTGACCACGCTCACTCCGCGCCGGGCCAGCTCCTCGCGCAGGCCCGCGGCCAGGGAGTCGTTCTTCGCCAGGACGGCCTGGGTGACCTCGTCCACGGAATCGCACATGGGCGCCGCTCCTCGCGGGTCGGTAGGGAAATCGTTCCGCTACCGATCCTCCGCGCCGCCGCGCACCGTGCCCGGCAGCCCGGCCGACGACAGGGCGATGGATTCGTCCGGGCGGCTCAACGGGGGCGTGGCCCCGGGGTCGGCGAGCAGCACCGGCGCCATCGCGTGCAGCGCCGCGACGGCCCGCCCCACGGCCTCCCGCACCGTCGCGCTGATGCCCGGGGCGATGTCCTCGTCGGCAGGCGCCCGCAGCTCCGGCTCACAGGCCAGTACCAGGACGCGGGGCAGCGGCTCGTCGCCCAGGTGGGCGGCCAGGGCGAGGACCGTCGCCGGGTCCATGCCGTGCGCCTCGGGCGGGGCGCCCGCGGTGGATCGATCCGGCAGGTCCGGCTCGATCAGCGACAGCGTGCCCGGCGCGTGCCCCCGCACGGCCGCGTCGACCAGGACGGCCGTGTCGTAGCCGTCGAGCAGCTCGTACGCCAGGTCCATGCCGCGGATGCCGAAGTCCCGCACCCGGACCTCCGGCGGCAGCGGGCGTTCGTCCAGGGCGCGGATCACCTCGGGGCCGAAGGCGTCGTCCGCAAGGAAGATGTTGCCGACCCCCGCCACGAGCAGCCGCGCGCTCACTGCGCGTCTCCCGTGGCCGTCGGCCGGGCGGAGCCGCCCGGGAGCTTGCGCACGAACGCGGACCGCAGCGCGTGGTACGGCGCCTCGGGGTCGAAGAAGACCGCGCGCATCCGGTTGAGTTCGTCCCGCCGGTATTCGGCGAGGGGCCGCTGGAGCTCGTCCGCGTGCCGTGCCGTGGCCTTGGCGGTGATCCGGCCGGGGAGATCCGGATCCCCGGCCAGGCCGGCGGCCAGCCGCTCCACCTCGCCGGCGAAGTCCTGGGCCGCGGCCGGCACCAGACGGTCCACCAGCCCGATCCGCTCGGCGGTCGCGGCACTCACGGGCAGCGCCCGGCTCGTCAGCCGTTCGGCCGTCTCCGCGCCCACCCGGCGGGGCAGCGAATACGTCCAGAACTCCGACCCGTACAGGCCCATGTTCCGGTAGTGCGGGTTGAGGACGCCGCCCGCGCGGCACCAGACCTCGTCGGCGGCCAGGGCGAGCATGACCCCGCCGGCGGCCGCGTTGCCGCCGAGGGCCGCCACCACCAGCCGGTCGGTGGTCCGCAGCACCGCTTCGACCAGGTCGTTCATGGCGTTGAGGTTGGACCAGGACTCGGCCGCCGGGTCACTCGCCGCCTCGATGACGTTGAGGTGGATGCCGTTGGAGAAGAAGTCCCGGGCGCCGCCGAGCACCAGCACCGAAGTGGGGCGGGTGAGGGCGTAGCGCCAGGCGGCGAGCAGCCTGCGGCAGTGGGTGGTGCTCATGGCCCCGCCGGGGAACGAGAAGGTCAGGAAGCCGATGGGACCCCGCTGCCGGTAGCGGATGTCGGTCCAGGTGGTGCGGTCCGGCGGCAGTTCGAGCGGCGCCGCGATCTCGGGCAGCCAGTACGGGCGGTCGTGCGAACCCGGCATACCCGGGCCGCTGCCGGGCGGGGCCGGGAAGCCGGCGAGCACCGAGGCCGCGGGACGGCGGAACGGCGCCGGGTCACCGGAGCTCTTGCGGGGGCGCAGTTCCGGGATCCACACCGCGCCGTCCCGGGTGGCCCGGCAGACCGCACCGGCCCGGGTCGCGAGCAGCTCACCGGGCTCCCCGCGCAGCCGGTCCTCGGGGTGCCCGCCGTGCAGGAACACCTCCCGGCCGCAGATCTCGTCCCGGACGCCGGGCTGCGAGTCGGCCCCGCGCAACTTGCGCAGCACCGTCGCCGTGTCGTCGCCGCCCCAGTCGATCCGCCGCTGCTCCTGGCGGAAGAAGTCCCGCCACACCACATGGGTGCCGGGTTCGCTCTGCGGACGCGGTTTGTAGGACCCGTCGGCGTAGCGCCGCACGGCCAGCAGCACGGCGGCCGTGGCGGCGTCGGCCAGCTCGTTGCGGTACATGTCGCTCTTGCCCGCCGGCGGCACGGGGAAGGAGCCGTCCGCCCACACGTCCCCGGCGTCCATGGCCGCCTCGGCCTGCAGCACCGTGACGCCCCACTGCGAGGCTTCCTCGGCGATCGCCCAGTCGAGCGCCGACGGGCCCCGGTCGCCGGGCGGCCCCGGGTGCACGATCAGGCAGGTGTGGTCCCGCCACACGTCCTCCGGCAGGGCCGACTTCAGCATCGGGGCGACGATCAGCTCCGGGCTTGTCTCCCGTACGGCGTCCCGGACGGCGTCGGGCCCGTGCGAGGCGAGCACGACGTCCACCCGGTGCCCCTCGTCCGACAGTTCGGCGAACACACGCTGGGACAGGCTGTTGAACGCGCTGGCGACGAGCAAGATGTCCATGACACGGCATGGTCGCCCGTCACGGGTGGGCCGTGAAGGACCACGGCGGCGTTTCGCGGTGCTCATCCGCTTCCGGCGGAACGGGCCCGGCCTCCAGTCGAGTCCGGCCGGGTGTGCCGCCGGGGCGTCCGCGCCACCTTCGAGAACGTGCCCCACGGTCGGGCACCGGGCGCGGGTCCGGGGCGTTCTGGGGTGTGGAACGCTGGGTGTGAGGGGCCGTGGTGCGGCCGCCGGACACGGGGGAGTGAGGAATGACGCGAGTGGGAGGCCGGGCCGGTGGCGGCGCGCCGCGCGGGGTGGACGTGGCCCGGCTGGCCGGGGTCTCGCAGAAGACGGTGTCACGGGTGCTCAACGGGGAGCGCTACGTCTCCGAGGACGTACGCCGAAGGGTGCTCGAGGCGGCCGGGGAGCTCGGCTACCGGCTGAACAGCGCGGCCCGGGCCCTGGCCTCCGGGCGGACCCGTTCCATCGGCGTGATCACCCTCGGGACCGCCCTGTACGGCCCCGCCTCGCTGCTGATCGGCATCGAACGGGCCGCACGGGACGCCGGTTACGCGCTGCGGGTCGTCAACACGATCGAGGGCGACCCGGGTGGTGTGGCCGGTGCGGTGGAGTCGCTGCTGGAGCAGGGCGTGGACGGCATCGTCGTCTCCGAGCCGATCGACGAGGGGCCGGTCTCCATCGGCGTCGACGTGCCGGTCCTCGTGCTCGGCGCACCGGAGGCGTTCGGCGGTGCCCGCACCATGGCCAGGGGGGTCGGCGCCGAACTCCTCGCCCGGACGGCCACCGAGCACCTGCTGGATCTCGGCCACGCGACGGTCCACCATCTCGCCGGCCCGCAACGGTGGTTCGCCGCCCGGGACCGGCTGGAGGGCTGGCGCGGTGCCCTCGCCGCACGCGGCATCGCGCCGCCCGCCGTGCTGCACGGTGACTGGTCGGCCGCGTCCGGATACGCGGTGGGCCGCGAGATCGCCGCGCGCCGTGACTGCACCGCCGTGTTCGCCGCCAACGACGACATGGCCATCGGCGTCGTCCGCGCCCTGGCGGAGGCCGGGCTGCGGGTGCCGGACGACATCAGCGTGGTGGGCTTCGACGACATCCCCGTGGCCGCCTTCGTCACCCCGCCGCTGACCACGGTGCGGCAGCCGTTCGACGCCGTGGCGCGGGAGGGGCTGCGGCTCCTGGTGCGCGCGATCGAGGACCCGGACGCGGACCTGCCGCCGGCGTACGATCCGCCGGTCGAGCTCGTCGTCCGCGCGTCCACGGCACCCCCGCCCCGGGGCGCACGTCCGCCCGCACCCACCGGGGCCGAGCCGCGGGGCGACACGGCGGCCGGCCCACGCTGATGCACCGGCCTCCCCCTTGCCCGGGGCCCGGGCCTGACGCACGCTGTTCGTATGGGTGGGCAAGACGGCCCTACGCTCATCAACTCCGTCCAGCGGGCCATGCGGCTGCTGGAGGCGGTGAGCGCGCACGAGAACGGCGCGCCTGCCAAGCAGCTGGCGCGTGAGACGGGCCTGCCCCTGGCCACCGCCTACCACCTGCTGCGGACCCTGGTCCACGACGGGTACGTGCGCAAGCTGGACGACGGCGGCTTCGTCCTCGGCGACAAACTGCAGACGCTGCAGTCCACGGGCCGTGCGCAGGCCCTTCTCAGCCGGGTCCGGCCCACCCTCGCCGCGCTGCGGGACGAGCTCGCCTCGGCCGCCTACCTCACCTTCTACGAGGACGGCGAGATCCGGGTCGCCGAGATCGTCGACGGCCCCGGGACACCCCGTGTCGATCTCTGGGTGGGCTTCGAGGACGCCGGGCACGCCACCGCACTGGGCAAGTCCGTCCTGCGTGAGATGGACGAGGAGGCCCGTCAGGACTACCTCTCCCGGCACCATCTCGCCGACCTCACCCCGCGGACGATCACCAGCCTCCCGGAACTCCTGCGGAGGCTGGAGACCCCGCCCATGGCCCCGGCCGTCACCGACCTGGAGGAGTACTCCCTCGGCACGGTCTGCGTCGCCGTACCGGTCTACAGCGGGGACACGCTCGGCTCGCTCGGAGTGTCGCTGCCGTCGAACCGGCTCTCCCGGCTGCCGGAGATCCGCGAGCGGCTGCTTCCGACCGCGAGCCGTGTGACCAGGAACCTCTCGCTCACTATCTGAAAATCCGCTCCTTGCCGGGCACTACCCTCACCCCGTTTTCTGGATAAGTCAGACATTTCCGGGACGTGCCCCGTGCACAGGTGAGGACTGCGGACACCGACATGAGCCAAGCCCGCAACCATGGCGACGACCACTCGCCCGTACGGCCGTTCCGCAACCGGGTGGCCGGTGCCGGGGCTTCGGCCCGCAGGCGCGCCGTCGCGCAGCTGGGCGCCGGCGCACCCGTACTGCCCGTGCTGCCCGTCCTCGTCCTCGCCGCCGTCGTGTCCGCCGACCTCGTGGGCGGTGCGGGGATGGTCTGGCTGCCCCTGCTCGCGGCCGGGCCGGCCCTGGCGGCGACGACCAACGGACCGCGCGGGGTCCTCTGCGTCGGCGTCCTCGCCGTGCTGGTCGGTGCGACGCTCGGGGTCCGGGACGGAGTGCCGGACCGCGAACTGGCCGCCGTGCTGTCGGCCCTGGTCGCCGTCTCACTCGCGAGCGGCCTGGCCGGCGTGCTGCGCGGACGCCGGGAGCGGGTGCTCGCCGCCGTCCGATCGGTCGCTGAGACCGCCCAGCACGCCCTGCTCAAACCCGTGCCGGCGACCGTCGGGCCGTTCCAGGTGGCCGTCCGCTACAGCGCCGCGGCGGCCGAGGCCCGTATCGGCGGGGACCTCTACGCCCTGATACCCACCCCGCACGGGGTGCGGCTGATCGTCGGCGACGTACGCGGCAAGGGGCTGCCCGCCGTCGGGACCGCCGCGCTGGTGCTCGGTGTCTTCCGGGAGGCCGCCCACGACGAGCCCGACCTCCTCGCCGTCGTCGACCGGATCGAGCGGAGCCTCGCCCGTAACCTCGGCCGCGACGACTTCGTGACCGCCGTGGTCGCCGGGTATCCGCGGGACGGGCATCTGGAGGTGGTGAACTGCGGGCACGCGCCCCCGCTGCTGGTGCGCGCCTCCGGGGCCGTCACCCCGGTGGAGCCCGTGCTTCCGGCGCCGCCCCTCGGACTGCGCGACCTGGCGGGGTACGCCCCGGGACTCCACACGCTCCCCTTCGCCGACGGCGACCAGCTGCTGCTCTACACCGACGGGGTCACCGAGGCCCGCGACGGAGGCCGCGCCTTCTACCCCCTGGCCGAAGGCCTGCAGCGGCATGTCTCCCAGGAGCCGGCCCGGACGCTCGGCGCGCTCCACGAGGAACTGCTGGCCCACGTGGGCGGCAGGCTGCACGACGACGCGGCCCTGCTCCTCATCCGCAAGCCGGTTGTGCGCGCGGCGGAAGAGGAGGCGCCTGCCCCGGACGGCACCGCCTCGGATGTTCCGGCCCCGGTGCCCGGGGCGGAGTGCTGGTCCTGAGGCCTTCGGTGGCCGCACGGGCCCGGACACCCCCCGGGGGGGCCAGGCGGGATGCTGCTCGGGAGCGGTCGCCGCGGCCACGGACGCTCACGCCTCGCGCAGGTCCCTCACCCGGCGGATCTTGCCGACGGAACGCTCCAGGGTCTCCGGTTCGACGATCGTCACGTCGGCGGTGATGCCGATGCCGTCCTTGACGGCCTGGGCGATCGTCCCGGCCGCGGCCTCGCGCCGCTCGGGGCCGGTACCGGGGCGGGCCTCGACACGGACGGTCATGTGGTCCAGGCGGCCGCGTCTGGTCAGCTGGATCTGGAAGTGCGGGGCGACGCCGGGTGTGCGCAGCACGATCTCCTCGATCTGGCTGGGGAAGACGTTCACCCCGCGCAGGATGATCATGTCGTCGCAGCGGCCGGTGATCTTCTGGATGCGGCGGAACGCGGGCCGGGCCGTGCCGGGCAGCAGCCGTGTCAGATCCCGGGTGCGGTAGCGGACGACCGGCAGGGCCTCCTTGGTCAGGGACGTGAAGACCAGCTCGCCCTCCTCGCCCTCGGGCAGCACCTCACCGGTGACCGGGTCGACGACCTCGGGATAGAAGTGGTCCTCCCACACGTGCAGCCCGTCCTTGGTCTCCACGCACTCCTGGGCGACACCCGGCCCGATCACCTCGGACAGGCCGTATATGTCGACGGCGTGGATGTCCGTCCGCTCCTCGATCTCGCGGCGCATCTCCTCCGTCCACGGCTCGGCACCGAAGACGCCCACCCGCAGACTGCTCGCGCGCGGGTCGAGGCCCTGGCGCCCGAACTCGTCGAGCAGCGTGAGCATGTAGGAGGGGGTGACCATGATGATCTCGGGCCGGAAGTCCTGGATGATCTGCACCTGGCGCGCGGTCATGCCCCCGGAGGCCGGGATCACCAGACAGCCGGCGCGCTCCGCGCCGTAGTGCGCGCCGAGACCGCCGGTGAACAGCCCGTACCCGTAGGAGATGTGGACCTTGTGGCCCGGGCGCCCGCCGGCGGCTCGGATCGAGCGGGCGACGAGGTCCGCCCACATCGACAGGTCGTTCTCCGTGTAGCCGACCACCGTGGGGCGGCCGGTGGTGCCGCTGGAGGCGTGCACCCGCCGCACCTGGTCCATGGGCACGGCGCACATCCCGAACGGGTAGGTGTCCCGCAGGTCGGCCTTCGTGGTGAAGGGGAACCGGGACAGGTCCTCCAGCGAGCGGCAGTCGTCGGGGGAGACCCCGGCCGCGTCGAACTTCTTCCGGTACGCCTCCACGTTGTCGTAGGCGTGCCGCAGGCTTCCGCGCAGACGGTCGAGCTGGAGCTCGCGCAACTGCTCGCGGGTCAGTCGCTCACCGTCGTCGTACAGGTCGTGGGGGAGGGGCTCGCCGCGTCGCCGTCCCGTCGGCTCCGGGGCCCGGGGGGTCGTCGTGTCGCTGGTCATTCAGGACTCCTCCGGCCCACCTCATGGCCCGACCGAACATTCGGTCAGCTTGGCGCTGTCATGTAATCCAGCCCTCTCCGTGCCTGTCAAGGGTCCAGGACTTACCCGAGGGGTCTTACCAAGGTGCGCCGACGTGTCCTACGATGGACCGAACGAATGGTCGGTTGGGAAGTGGGACGGATGGACACGACACACTCCAGCCCCCCGGGGGCGGACGGCGCCGAGCCGGCTCTCCAGCAGCACTTCGACGCGACGATCGCGCGTGACCAGCGGATCGAGCCGCGCGACTGGATGCCGGAGGGGTACCGGAAGACACTGATCCGGCAGATCGCGCAGCACGCGCACTCGGAGATCATCGGCATGCAGCCGGAGGGCGAGTGGATCACCCGCGCGCCGTCGCTGCGCCGCAAGGCCATTCTGTTCGCCAAGGTCCAGGACGAGGCCGGGCACGGGCTGTACCTGTACTCCGCGGCGGAGACGCTGGGCGCCGACCGCGCGGACCTCACCGAGCGGCTGATCGAGGGCCGCCAGAAGTACTCGTCGATCTTCAACTACCCGACGCTGAGCTTCGCCGACGTCGGGGTGATCGGCTGGTTCGTGGACGGCGCCGCGATCTGCAACCAGGTGCCGCTGTGCCGCTCCTCCTACGGGCCCTACGCGCGCGCCATGGTGCGCATCTGCAAGGAGGAGTCCTTCCACCAGCGGCAGGGCTACGAGCTGCTGATGACGATGATGCGCGGCACCCCGGAACAGCGCGAGATGGTGCAGGACGCGGTGAACCGCTGGTGGTGGCCGTCGCTGATGATGTTCGGCCCGCCCGACGACGCCTCGCCCAACTCCGCGCAGTCCATGGCCTGGAAGATCAAGCGGCACAGCAACGACGAACTGCGCCGGCGCTTCGTCGACATGACCGTCCCGCAGGCCGAGAAGCTCGGCGTGACGCTCCCCGACCCGGAGCTGCGCTGGAACGAGGAGCGGGGGCACCACGACTTCGGCACGCCCGACTGGGACGAGCTGATGCGGGTCATCAAGGGCGACGGCCCGTGCAACGACCAGCGGATGGAACGACGCCGCACGGCCCACGAGGAGGGCGCCTGGGTACGCGAGGCGGCCACCGCCCACGCCGCCAAGCAGGCCGCCCGCGCGGAGAAGGGAGCGGTGGCATGACCGCCGACCGGCAGGACTGGCCGCTGTACGAGGTGTTCGTGCGCGGCAAGCGCGGGCTGAACCACGTCCACGTGGGATCGCTGCACGCCGCCGACGACCGCATGGCCCTCACCCACGCCCGCGACCTGTACACCCGGCGCAACGAGGGCGTCTCGATCTGGGTTGTGCGCTCCGAGCACATCGCCGCCTCCACCCGCGACGAGAAGGACCCCTTCTTCGAGCCCAGCGCCGACAAGGTCTACCGGCACCCGACGTTCTACGACATCCCCGAAGACGTCCCGCACATCTGAAGGAGAGGGCCATGAGCGACGACCACGTCTACCTGACCCTCGCCGAGGGACACGACGACGACACCCGCTGGGCCTACGGCACCGGCTTCGAGGACCCCCTGCACGGCATCGACACCACCGTGCCCGGCGACGTGGACGCCGCCGAACTGGCCGCCCTGTGCGTCACCCTGGCCGACGACGCCCTCGTCTCCGCCCAGCGGCTCGCCGAGTGGACCGCCCGCGCCCCCGAGCTGGAGGAGGAGGTGGCGCTCGCCAACATCGGGCTCGACCTGCTCGGGCAGGCCCGCCTGCTCTACTCCCGCGCGGGCCAGGCCGACGGCAGCGGCCGTGACGAGGACGCCTACGCCTACTTCCGCGACGCCGCCGACTTCCGCAACGTACGCCTGGCCGAACTCCCGGGCGGCGACTTCGCGTTCTCGATCGTGCGGCTGCTGGTGCTCGCCAGCTGGCGCCTCGCTCACTTCGAACGGCTCACCGCTCACCGCGACCCCGTGCTGGCGGCGATCGCCGCCAAGGGCGTGAAGGAACTGGCCTACCACCGCCAGTACGCGGCCGAGTGGGCCGTACGCCTCGGCGACGGCACCGAGGAGTCCCACCGCCGGATGCGCAGGGCGCAGGAGCAGGTGGCGCCCTACCTGGGCGAGCTGTTCACGGCCTGCGACGTCCGGGACGAGGTCGTCGCGGTCCTCCGTCAGGTCACCGAGGCGGCGGGGCTGCCCATGCCGGTCTACCGCCCGCTGCCCGGCTCGGGCCGCACCGGGGACCACACCGAACATCTCGCCCCGCTGCTGGCCGAGTTGCAGGGCGTGGCCCGCGCCCACCCGGGGGCGACATGGTGACGGCACTCCTGGACGCGCGACGGGCCCGGCGCATCGCCGAGCAGGTGCCCGACCCCGAACTGCCCATGCTCACCCTGGCCGACCTCGGCGTACTGCGCGAAGTGAGCCTCGCCCCGGACGGCACGGTCGTCGCGAGCCTGACCCCGACCTACTCGGGCTGCCCGGCGATGGCCGAGATGCGCGCGGGCGTCGCCGCCCGGCTGCGCGAGGCGGGGTACGCGCGCGTGGAGATCCGCACGGTCCTCGACCCGCCGTGGAGCAGCGACTGGATCACGGCGGACGGCCGCCGCAAGCTCGCCGAGCACGGCATCGCCCCGCCCGGAGCAGCGCCGCGGCACGCCACCGGCCCGGTCCCGCTCGTGCTCTCGCCGGCCCGCCGCTCGGTGCCCTGCCCCCGCTGCGGTCACCCCGACACCGAGGAGACCTCCCGCTTCGGCGCCACGTCCTGCAAGTCCCTGTGGCGCTGCCTCGCCTGCCGCGAGCCGTTCGAGTACGTCAAGGAGATCTGATGGAGGACCTGATGGAGCCGGCCCCCGCCCCGGCGCCGCGCCCGCGTGCCCGCCGACGTCCGGTCTTCCACCCCCTGCGGGTCGCCGCCGTGCAGCCTTTGTGCGAGGACGCGGCAGCCGTCAGCTTCGACATCCCGGCCGAGCTGGCCGAGGAGTTCACCTTCGCACCCGGGCAGTCGCTCACTCTGCGCCGCGACATCGACGGCCGGGACGAGCGCCGCTCCTACTCGATCTGCGCCCCCGCCGGCACAGCGCCGCGGATCGGCGTCCGGGTGGTGCCGGGCGGCCTGTTCTCCTCCTGGCTGGTGCGCGACGTGCGCCCCGGCGACACCGTCGAGGTCATGGCCCCCACCGGCGCCTTCACCCCCGACCTCACCACCCACGGACACCACGTCCTGATCGCCGCCGGATCCGGCATCACGCCCATGGTGTCCATCGCCGAGTCCGTCCTGGCCGCCGACCCCCGCTCGCGCGTCACCCTGCTCTACGGCAACCGCCGCACCGGCACGGTCATGTTCGCCGACGAACTCGCCGACCTGAAGGACCTCTACCCGACCCGGTTCCAGCTCGCCCACGTCCTGTCCCGCGAGCCCCGCGAGGCCGAGGTGCTCTCGGGCCGCCTCGACGCCGAGCGGCTGGCCGCCCTCGTCGACGCCCTGGTCGACGTGGAGTCCGCCGACCACTGGTGGCTGTGCGGCCCGCACGGCATGGTCCGCGCCGCCCAGCAGGTCCTGACCGGCCTCGGCGTCCCCGCCGGCCGCGTCCACCAGGAGCTGTTCTACGCCGACGACGAGCCCGTCCGCGAGGTCCACCACGCCGAGACCGGTCCCTCCGGCCCGGTCAGCCGGGTCACCGTCACCCTCGACGGCCGCTCCACCACGTCCCCGCTGCCCCGCGACCGCAGCATCCTGGAGGGGGCCCAGCAGACCCGTCCCGACCTGCCCTTCGCCTGCAAGGGCGGAGTCTGCGGCACCTGCCGGGCCCGGATCACCGACGGCAAGGCCGACATGCGCCGCAACTTCGCCCTCGAACCGTCCGAGGTCGACGCCGGCTACGTCCTCACCTGCCAGTCGTTCCCGGTGTCGGAGGAACTGACGGTGGACTTCGACACCTGATCCTCGCCTCCTCACCGCCCCTGACCGGCGCGCAGCACCCGCAACGCCGTGAGCGCCACGTGGAGTTCCGTGCGGCGGTCGCCGTATTCGAGGTCGGTGTCGAGGAGACGCTCGATGGTGCGCAGGCGTTGGTACATGGTCTCCCTGGACAGACCGCCGCGACGGGCCGCCGTCGTCTTGTTGCCGGCGGCGTCGAGGTAGTGGCCGAGGGTCGCCAGCAGGTCGGTGCCGTGCCGGGTGTCGTGGTCGACGAGCCGGCTCAGCCGCCGTTCCGTGTAGTCCTGGATCCGGGTGTCCTCGCGCAGCGCGTACAGCAGCCGGCGCAGGTCGATGTCCGGCAGCTCGTGGAAGGAACGGCCTTCGGGCGGGGCCTGGCCGGGCGGGGTGGCCTCTATGACCCGGGCCGCCTCCCGGAAGGAACGCGCGGTGTCGGCGAGGTCCGCCACCTCCGAGCCGACGCCGATGATCGCCTCCGGGGCCAGGGCCAGCGCGGTGCGGCTCAGCCGTTCGGCCACGGGCCGCCAGGGCCGGTCGGGGCGCAGGGCCAGCAGCACGCCGAGGCGGCCGGGGGAGAGCTCGCCGACCAGGGCCGGGACCCCGGCCGACCTCAGCTCCCGGTGCAGCCGGGCCTCCGCTTCCGCGCCCTCCCCGCCGGGCCCCGGATCCACGAGGATCGCCAGGAAGACACCGGCCTCCGTGGGCAGGCCCAGCGCGGCGCAGCGGGCGCGGACGTCCTCGGCGGAGTGGTGGCGCTGCTCCGCCAGCTCCCGCAGGACGGTGCGGTGGGCCGTGTGCTCCCACGGCGTGGAGTGGATGAGCCGGGCCACGGTCAGGGCCATCGCCGTCCGCTCCAGGACGGTGATGTGCTCGGGGCCGAAGGCCGGCCCGTCGCCGGGCAGCATGGCCAGCCGCCCCCAGCGTTCACCCTGGTAGGAGACGGGCGCGGTGAGCCACCCCTCAGGGCCGCCCACCTCGGTGCGATCGCCCGGCTCGGTCGCCCTGGAGCGCCGCTCCCAGCCCCCGAGCGCCTCCTCCACCGTGCTCCCCGAGGGCTCGCAGATCAGCGCCTGGTGCACCAGGTTCTCCAGCACGACCGTCCGGCCGCTCATCTCCGCCGCCGCGCGCACCACGTCCTCCGGCCCCGCCCCACGCAACGTCAGAGCCGTGAACGCCTCGTGGATCCGCTGCGTCCGCCGCATCGCGTCGGCCTGGTTGCCGAGGATCAGCGCGTGCACGACCTGGGTGACCTCCAGGAAGTTGACGTCCCGGGCAAGGGTGACCAGGGGGAGTCCGCGGGCCCGGCAGGCCTGCACGAGGGCGTCGGGCGGCCGGTGATAGCGCCGTACGAGCTCGATGACCAGGGCGGCCGCTCCCACCTCGGTGAGTTCGTCGACATACCGGCGGACGCCCGCGGCGTCCTCGGGCAGCGGCATGCCGGTGGTCAGGACCAGCTCGCCGCCCTTGAGGAAGGAGGCCGGGTCCGTCAGCTCGGTGATGTGCACCCAGCGCACCGGCCGGTCCAGCTGCGCCAGCCCCGTGACGACCTGGGGCTGTCCGGCGGCCAGGACCGGCAGGGCCAGGACGTCGGCGAGGGTGGGTGCGCGACCGGCCGGGTCCGCATCACGGCCGGCCGTCGGGGGGTGCTGGTTCACGGTGCCTCCCTGCGTGCCCGGTCACTCTGACAAGCGGGGCTGACCTGCGCAAGAGCTGTCCACGGGTGGGACAGGGGGTGCCTGGGGGGTCCGGCGGTTGACACAACGTCCGAACAACGGGTTCCGGCCGGACAGATCACGCGTTGTCGTCCGTCGCGGCGGCCTGGATGCTCGGACACCGGAGCTGAGCCAAGCAACCACACCTCGTCGTACGGCCGGGAGACACCATGACCGCACTGTCGCCGCACCTTCGCCAGGCCACGCCCGTCGTGGCGGCCAGGGGCGAGGGCGTCCACCTCTACGGTGAGGACGGCCGCCGCTACCTCGACTTCACCGCCGGCATCGGCGTCACCAGCACCGGGCACTGCCACCCCAAGGTCGTGGCGGCGGCGCAGGAGCAGGTGGGCACACTGATCCACGGCCAGTACACGACCGTGATGCACCAGCCGCTGCGCCGCCTCGTCGACAAGCTGGGCGAGGTGCTGCCGGCCGGCCTGGACAGCCTGTTCTTCACCAACTCCGGCAGCGAGGCCGTCGAGTCGGCACTGCGGCTGGCCCGCCAGGCGACCGGCCGGCCGAACGTCATCGTCTGTCACGGCGGTTTCCACGGCCGTACGGTCGCCGCCGCCTCCATGACCACCTCCGGCATCCGCTTCCGCTCCGGGTTCTCCCCGCTGATGAGCGGCGTGGTCGTCACCCCCTTCCCGACCGCCTACCGCTACGGCTGGGACGAGGAGACCGCGACCCGCTTCGCCCTGAAGGAACTCGACTACACCCTCCAGACGATCTCGTCGCCCGCCGACACGGCGGCGATCATCGTCGAGCCGGTTCTCGGCGAGGGCGGCTACGTCCCCGCGAACCGCGCCTTCATGGAAGGCCTGCGCGAGCGGGCGGACCGGCACGGTTTCCTGCTGATCCTCGACGAGGTGCAGACCGGAGTCGGCCGCACCGGCCGCTTCTGGGGCCACGACCACTTCGGCGTCACCCCCGACATCCTCGTCACCGCCAAGGGCCTGGCCAGCGGCTTCCCCCTCTCCGGCATCGCCGCCTCCGAGGAACTGATGACCAAGGCCTGGCCCGGCTCGCAGGGCGGCACGTACGGCGCCAACGCCGTCGCCTGCGCCGCCGCCTGCGCGACGCTGGACGTCGTACGCGACGAGAAGCTCGTGGAGAACGCCGAGACGATGGGCAAGCGGCTCCGCCAGGGTCTGGAAGCCGTGGCCGACCGGACCCCGGGCATCGGTGACGTCCGCGGCCTCGGCCTCATGCTCGCCACCGAGTTCGTCACCGAGGACGGCAGCCCCGACTCCGAGACCGCCGCCCGCGTGCAGCGCGCCGCGATCGACGAGGGCCTGCTCCTGCTGCTGTGCGGCGCCTGGAACCAGGTCGTCCGCATGATCCCGGCACTCGTGATCGACGAGGCGGGCGTCGACGAGGGCCTCCAGGCCTGGGCGAACGCGGTCGAGGCCGGCATGTCGGGAGCCGGAGAGCGATGACCACGGCCACCCGCGACCTGGCGGGTCTCACGGCGCGTCTCGCCGAGCTCGCGCCCGGTCTGCGGGTGGAGACCGGCCCGGGGGCCACCGGCCCGTACGCCTACGACGCCTCCAACTACCGTGTGCCGCCGCGGGCGGTGGCCTTCCCGCGTTCCGCCGAGGATGTGGTCGGCGTGCTGCGGGCCTGCCGTGAGGCGGGGGTGCCGGTCACGGCCCGGGGCGGTGGCACGAGCATGGCGGGCAACGCCGTCGGGCCGGGGGTGGTGCTCGACCTCTCCCGGTACATGAACCGGATCCTGGACATCGACGTCGAGGCGCGCACGGCGCGGGTCGAGGCGGGGGTGGTGCTGGACGCGCTGCGCTCCGCCACCGCGCTGCACGGGCTGGACTTCGGTCCGGACCCGTCCTCGCACAGCCGCTGCACCCTCGGCGGGATGATCGGCAATGACGCGTGCGGGAATCGGTCGGTGCGCGACGGGCGGACCAGTGGGCATGTGGTGTCGCTGGAGATCGTGACGGCCGACGGCGTGCGGGCCGTCGCCGATCACGCAGGGCTGCACCCGGTCGATCCGGGCGATGCCGGGCCGGTCGCCCGGCTGGACGCCGATCTCAAGCGTCTGGTCGGGGAGAACCTGGCGCTGCTCCGGACCGAGCTGGGCCGCATCCCGCGGCAGGTCTCCGGCTACCAGCTCCACCACCTCCTGCCGGAGAACGGCTTCGACCTGGCTCGCGCCCTGGTGGGCACCGAGGGCACCTGTGCGGTCGTCACCGCCGCGACGGTCCGCCTGGTGGCGACCGCACAGGCCTCCACCCTGCTGACCCTGGGCTACGAGGATGTGGTCCAGGCGGCTGAGGACGTGCCGGAGATCCTGCGCTTCTCGCCGAGTGCGGTGGAGGGCATGGACGAGGCGATCGTCGCCACCATGCGCGCCCGCCGCGGCCCCGATTCCGTCACCGGCCTGCCCGAGGGCCGCGCCTGGCTGTACGTCGAGCTCGAAGGCGACGACCAGGCCACCGTGAACGCCCGGGCCGAAGAGTTGCTCGAGGCGCTCAAGGCCCTGGGACGGCTGACCGGTGGACGGCTCGTGGAGAGCCCGGCCGAGCGGCGCTCGCTGTGGCGGGTGCGGGAGGACGGGGCCGGGCTGGCGGCCCGGCTCGTCGACGGCGGGGAGTCCTGGCCAGGCTGGGAGGACGCGGCAGTCGCCCCGGCGGACTTGGCCGCCTACCTGCGCGGTTTCCGCAAGCTGCTCGCCGCCCACGAGCTCACCGGTGTGCTGTACGGGCACTTCGGTGCCGGATGCGTCCATGTGCGGATCGACTTCGACATGGCGACGGACGCAGGCCGGACGGTCATGCGCCGGTTCCTGTCGGAGGCCGCCGCGTTGGTTGTCGAGCACGGCGGCACGCTGTCGGGTGAGCACGGTGACGGACGTGCCCGCAGCGAACTGCTGAAGGTCATGTACAGCCACCGCATGATCGCCGCGTTCGCCGCCTTCAAGCAGACCTTCGACCCCGAAGGGCTGCTCAACCCCGGTGTCATCATCGACCCGGCCCCACTCGACGCGGACTTGGCGCTGCGTGAACTGCCGCTGGTGGACACGACGTTCGGCTTCCCGCACGACGAGGACGGCTTCGCCGGTGCCGTGCGTCGCTGTGTCGGGGTCGGCCGCTGCCGCAGTGACGCGGGCGGGGTGATGTGCCCGAGCTACCGGGCCACGGGCGAGGAGAACGACTCCACCCGCGGCCGGGCCCGCATGCTCCAGGAGATGGTCCGGGGCGAAGCCGTCAGCGACGGCTGGCGCTCCACCGAGGTCAAGGACGCCCTCGATCTGTGCCTGTCCTGCAAGGCCTGCTCCAGCGACTGCCCGGTCGGCGTCGACATGGCCACCTACAAGGCGGAGTTCCTCCACCAGCACTACAAGGGCCGCCTGCGCCCCCGCTCCCACTACTCCCTCGGCTGGCTGCCCCGGACCTCCGCCCTGGCCGGGTACGCGGCCCGCCCGGTCAACCTGCTGCTGCGCGGACCGCTCGGCAAGCTCCTGGCCCGCCTGGGCGGCGTCACCACCGAGCGCAGAATCCCCGCCTTCGCCTCCCGCCGCGCCCTGCGCAAGACCCTCCGCGCTGCGAAGACCGCCGAACCGGCCAAGGCCATCCTCTTCGTCGACAGCTTCACCCGTGCCTTCCGCCCACAGGTCGCGGGAGCGGCGAGCCGCGTGCTCGCCGACGCCGGTGTCCCCTGCACCCCGCGGGACGGCCTGTGCTGCGGACTGACCTGGGTCAGCACCGGCCAGCTCGCCACGGCCCGCAAGATCATGGGCCGCACGGTCGCCGCCCTCGACGACGGCGACGACCGGCCGATCATCGTGGCCGAACCCAGCTGCGCCGCAGCCCTCAAACGGGACGTGCCCGAACTCCTCGGCACCGAGGCCGCCCGGCGCGTGGCGGAGCGCGTGCAGACCTTCACCGGCGCCCTGAGCGACCTGGCCGACCCGGACTGGACCCCTTCGCCCCTCCCCGAGAACGTCGTACTGCAGACCCACTGTCACGAGTACGCCACCTTCAAGGGCCGCCGCCCCGCCGACCTGCTGCGCCGCCTGGGTGCAGGCAGCGTCGACGAGGCCGAGGGCTGCTGCGGACTCGCCGGCAACTTCGGCTTCGAAGCCGAGCACTACGACACCTCCCTCGCCGTCGCCGACCTCGCCCTCAAGCCCCGCCTGGACCGGCTGGACGGACGCCCCGTCGTAGCCGACGGCTTCAGCTGCGCCACCCAGATCGACCATCTCGCCGGCGACCAGGGCATCCGCGCCCTGCACCTCGCCGAACTCCTCGACCCCGCCGCCGATCAACCAGGAGAGACGACATGACCGAGGTACTGACCCAGTTGTTCATCGGCGGGGCCTGGGTGGACGCCGCGGACGGCGCCACCATGCCCGTCGACGACCCCGCCACCGGCGAAATCCTCTGCCACGTCGCCGACGCCGGCCCCAAGGACGCCCGGCTCGCCGAGGAGGCGGCCGTCCAGGCCCAGTCCGACTGGGCCCGCACCGCGCCCCGGGCCCGCAGCGAGATCCTGCGCCGCGCGCACGAGATCATCCTGGAACGCACCGACGACCTCGCCCACCTGATGACCTCCGAGATGGGCAAGCCGCTCGCCGAGGCCAGGGGAGAGGTGGCGTACGCCGCCGAGTTCTTCCGCTGGTTCTCCGAGGAGGCCGTCCGCATCGACGGCAGCTGCGGCACCCTGCCGGACGGCCGCAACCGCATGCTGCTTTCCCGCCGTCCGGTCGGCCCCTGCCTGCTGATCACGCCGTGGAACTTCCCGCTGGCCATGGGCACCCGCAAGATCGGCCCGGCGATCGCGGCGGGCTGCACGATGATCCTCAAACCCGCCCCGCAGACCCCGCTGTCCAGCCTGGCACTGGCCGGGATCCTCAAGGAGGCGGGCCTGCCGGACGGCGTGCTGAACATCGTCACCACCTCCCGCGCCGGTGAGGTGTGCGAGCCGCTGCTGCGCGGCGGCCGGATCCGCAAGCTGTCCTTCACCGGCTCCACCGCCGTCGGCCGGCTCCTCCTCGCGCAGTGCGCCGACACCGTCGTGCGCACCTCGATGGAACTGGGCGGGAACGCGCCCTTCATCGTCTTCGACGACGCCGACCTGGACGTCGCCGTGGACGCCGCGATGGTCGCCAAGATGCGCAACATGGGCGAGGCCTGCACCGCCGCCAACCGCTTCTTCGTCCACCGCTCGGTCGCCGACGCGTTCGGACGACGGCTCGCCGAGCGGATGGGCGCCCTCGTGGTGGGCCCCGGCACCCGGGACGGCGTCGACGTCGGCCCGCTGATCGACGCCAACGGACGCGCCAAGGTGGAGGAGCTCGTCGCCGACGCCGTGGAGCGCGGCGCCGAGGTGCTCGTCGGCGGCCGCACGCCGGAAGGGCCCGGCCACTTCTACCCGCCGACCGTGCTGGCCGGTGTCGACCCCGGCAGCCGTCTGATGGACACGGAGATCTTCGGCCCGGTCGCCGCGATCCTCACCTTCGACGACGAGGACGAGGTCCTGCGCCGCGCCAACGACACGCCCTGGGGGCTGGTCGGTTACGTCTTCACCGAGGGGCTGGACCGGGGGCTGCGCGTCAGCGAAGGCCTGGAGGTCGGCATGGTGGGCCTGAACACCGGCCTCGTCTCCAACCCCGCCGCACCTTTCGGCGGAGTCAAGCAGTCCGGGCTCGGGCGCGAAGGCGGCCGCGTGGGGATCGACGAGTTCCTGGAGTACCAGTACGTGGCCGTGCCCGTGCGCTAGCGGTGGCGGGGCGCCGGGGTGGTCCACGCCCGTGTCGGAGAGCTGAACCAGCCCCCCGAACGGCGGCGGGTGATCTCGGCCGCCGTGTCGGCGACCATACGGCCCCACTCGGGCAGCCGGCTCTCGTCGTAGCGCGAAGCCGGCATGGAGACCGCCACGGAGGCGAGTGGTGTGCCGTCGGCGTCGAGGACGGGCGCGGCGATCGCGCACACGTCGGGGCGGAACTGGTTGCGGTTGACCGCGTACCCCTCGGCCCGCACACGGGCGAGCTCCGAGCGCAGCTGCGCCGCGTCGACCGGCGTGGACGCGCTGTAGCTCCGCAGCCCGTGTGCGACGACTGCGTCGAGGTCGGTTCCCGGCAGGTGGGCCAGCACACTGTGCCCGGTCGCCGTGGCGTGCAGCGGGGAGATGTCGCCGACGGCATGGAAGGTCCGTACGACGTGGTCGCAGTCGACGCGGTCGACGACGACCGTGCCGTGCGGTGCGTCGGGCACCGACAGGTGGATGGTCTCGTTCAGCGCGTCGCGAAGGCGGACCATGGGTTCGCGTGCGGCGGCGAACAGGCTGGAGCCCTGGAGCGCGGCGGGCCGTACGGCCAGGACGCGAACGCCCACCTCCCAGCTCGTGGTGTCCCTGCGGTCGGCCCGCAGCCAGCCCGCCTCGTTCAGCGTGTTCAGGGTGCGCTGCACGGTCGACTTGGGCAGGCCGAAGAGCTTGGTCAGCTCCCCGACGGTGACCGGCTGATGCTGGGCGACCGCCTCCAGGATGCGCAGCGACCTGGTCACGCTCTTCATCTCCATCGGCCCGCCCGTCCTCGTTTCGCCGGTCTCGGCTCTTGACTCTCTCCCGGATCCGCGGCCATCATCGTGCCGGATTCTAGCATGGCGTTCCACAAAGTGGCACAGATGCGGAATCCGATGTCCCTGCGGTGATGGACGGTGGTGGCGCCCTGACTGCGCCTGCCCGCCGCGGGGCGACCCCTTGTGCCCGGCCTCCCTGGGCCGGGCACAAGGGGGGTGGCGGCACCCCGAACGTGACAAGGGCCGGTTCCCCGGGTGGGGCCGGCCCTCGCGGCGGTCACTTCCTCGTTCAGGCGCCCAGTCGGCGCCCCGAGATCTCCGTTGCCGCGTCGGCGACCATGCGGCCCCATTCGGGCAGCCGGTCCGCGTCGTAGCGGGACTCGGGCATGGAGATGGCGACAGTGGCCAGCGGCGTGCCGTCCTCGTCGAGGATGGGTGCCGCGATCGCGCAGACGTCGGGACGGTACTGGTTGCGGTTCACCGCGTAGCCCATCGTGCGGATCCGGTCCAGCTCGGCGCGCAATTCGTCGGGGTCGGTCGGTGTCGTGTCGGTGTAGCGCTCGAGCCCCCGCTCGATGAGCTCCTCGACGTCCTGCTTGGGCAGGTGTGCCAGCACGGCGCGCCCGGTGGCGGTGGCGTGCAGAGGCGAGGTGTCGCCGACGGTGTGGAACGTCCGTACGGCGTGGTCGCAGTCGACGCGGTCGACGACGACCATGCAGTGCAGGGCGTCGGGCACCGTCAGGTGGATGGTCTCGTTCACCGCGTCGCGAAGACGGACCATGGGTTCGCGTGCGGCGGCGAACAGGCTGGAGCCCTGCAGTGCGGCGGGCCGTACGGCCAGGACTCGGGCGCCGATCTCCCACCGGGTGGTGTCCTTGCGGTTGGCCCGCAGCCAGCCCGCCTCGTTGAGGGTGACCAGGGTGCGCTGCACGGTCGACTTGGGCAGGCCGAAGAGCTTGGTCAGCTCCCCGACGGTGACCGGCTGATGCTGGGCGACCGCCTCCAGGATGCGCAGCGACCTGGTGACACTCTTCATTTCCATCCGGTTTCCCCCATTGGTCCTCGGAATTTCTCCTGGGTGCCCTCTTGACGCCCCCTGAGGGCCACTGCCATTCTCTGTGCCAGATTCTAGCACAGTATTCCACAATGTGGCACGGCCCTCCGGAAGATCCCGATGAGGTGAGCCGGACTCCGAGAACCGGGCGAATGCGGCCGGATGGCCCTGAAGGGCCCTGTCCCCTCCGAACCCCCTCGAATCGATCAGCCTCACGCAGGGGCTCAGGATGCGCCCCTGCGATACGAAAGGAAAGCCCTGTGTCAGCTGCCAGGAAGCGCGTCGCGGTCGTGGGCGTGGGAACGATGGGCAGTCAGGCCGCCTGGCGGCTCGCCGCCCGCGGCGCGCAGGTCGTCGCCTACGACCGCTTCGCCCCCGGCCACGACCGCAGCGCGGCCGGCGGCGAGACGCGGATCTTCCGCAGCGCCCACTTCGAGGACTCCCGCTACGTGCCGCTCCTCAAGCACGCCGACACCCTGTGGGAGCGGCTCCAGCAGGAGACCGGCCGTGAGCTGCGCCGCCTCACCGGCTGCCTGCTGATGGGCTCCACCGAGCAGCAGCAGATGGCCACCGTCCTGGAGTCCATCGCCGAGCACGGCCTCGACCACGAAGTTCTCGACGCCGAGACGATGGCGAAGCGGTTCCCGCAGTACCGGCTGGAGGACGGGGACGCCGCCGTCCTCGACCGCAGGGCGGGTTTCATCCGCCCCGAGCTGACCGTCCAGACCGCCGCCCGCCGTGCCGAGCAACTGGGCGCGCACATCCACCGCTACACCCCTGTGCGCGAGATCGTCCCCGTCCCGAACGGAGTGGAGATCCGTACCGACGCCGGCAGTGAGCGCTTCGACACCGCCGTCGTCACCGTCGGGCCCTGGGTGAACGACCTGCTGCCCGAGCTGCCCTGGGAGGTGGACGTCCGCCGACTCGTCAGCGCCTGGTACGTGCCCACCACCGGCGCCTGGTTCGGCGAAGAGCGTCCCGCCTTCATCCGCACCACCCCCACCCACTGCTACGGCCTGCCCTCCCCGGACGGCATCTCGGTGAAGATCGGCCTCTCGCGCGCCCTGCACGCCCCGGCCGGCGACCCCAACACGCTGGACCGCACCGTCCGGCCGGAGGAGCTGGAGCTCTTCACCGACCTGGTCCGCCGCCATCTGCCCGACCTGCACCCGGACCCGACCCGCCTGGCCGTCTACATGGAGGGCTACACCGAGAGCAGCCGCCCGCTGATCGGCCCGCTGCCCGGCGCCGAGAACGTCGTCCTGCTCGCCGGCTTCTCCGGCCACGGCTTCAAGCTGTCACCCGCGTTCGGCGACATCGCCGCCGACCTGGCGCTGGACGGCACCTCGGCGCAGCCCATCGACTTCATCAGCACACTCGGCCGCACCACGGCCTGAACGAGGTACGCCATGACACTGACCGTCGGACCCCTGCGGGCCGAACCGGGATGCAAGACCCGGGGCACGATCCCCGTGGACCTCGGCAGCACGACCGTCGAGATCCCCCTGATCCTCGTCAACGGCTCTCGCCCAGGCCCCCGGGTCGTCATCACCGGCGGCGTCCACGGCGGCGAGTTCGTCGGTGTCGACGCGGCCGCCCGCCTCGGCGGAATCCTGGAGCCGGACGACATCGCCGGCCAGGTGGTGATCTGCCCGGTGGCCAACCCGCCGGCGGTGTACGACGGCCGACTGGGCAGGTCCCCGCTCGACGACGTCAACATCAACCGCGTCTTCCCCGGCCACCGCGAGGGAGGCCCCACCGAGCGACTGGCCGCATGGCTCTTCGACCACGTCATCGCCGGCGCCGACGCCTACTTGGACCTGCACAGCGGCGGCATCGACGAGACCCTGCTCGACTTCGTCGGCTACCGGCTCACCTCCGACGGGGAACTCGACGCCAGGACACGGGCGATGGCCCACGCCGTCGGCTACGAGCGGGTCCTGTTCGGGCGTAACGCCGAGGGCGGCAACAGCCACGCCGCGGCCGCCCGCCTCGGCATCCCCGCCATCCTCATCGAGACCGGCCGGCTCGGCGAACGCCGCCCCGAGCAGACCCGGACCCTGCTCGACGGCCTGTACCGCGTGCTGCACCACCTCGGCGTCCTCGACGAGCCGCCGCACACCGCGCCCGTGGCCGCGCCACCGCGCGACTGGGTGTGGACCGGCTCCGTCGTCTCCCCGGCCACCGGCCTCTGGTACCCGGACGCCGCCACCGGTGACGACGTGACCGCGGGCCAGATTATCGGCCGCGTCATCGACCCGGCCCACGGCAGCGAACACAAGGTCACCGCCACCGCCGGCGGCCGGATCCTCTACGGCATGAACGGGCTCACCGTCGCCCCCGGCGCCGAACTCGCCGCCATGGCGCAGCCCGCCGACTGACCGGCCGCCCCGCTCCCCGCCCTCACCCCCCAGCCACCCCACCCCCTCGCCCCGCTCATCCGGTCCCCACGCGCCAGCCCCAGGAGATGTGTCATGAGTGATCCAGTCATAGGCCGCAGAGCGCTTCTGCGCGGAGCCGGCGGTGTCGCCGCCCTCGCCGCCCTGCCCTCTCTCGCCGCCTGCGGCACCGGCACCAGCCGTGCCGCCTCGGGCGGCAAGTCCGGCGGCAAGTCGGTGGTCGTCCGCGACAGCGGCGGCACCTACGGGGAGGCCCTCCAGAAGGCGATCTACACGCCGTTCACCCAGGAGACCGGCATCGGCGTCCAGGTCGTCAACCTCCAGAGCACCCAGATGCTGGCCCAGATCAAACAGGGCCGCCCCCAGTTCGACCTCATCAACAACTCGATGATGGACCACCGCAAGTTCGGGGCCCAGGACGCCCTGGAGACGCTGGACACCGACCGGATCAAGAGCCTGAAGAGCGCCAGGATCCCCGACAACCAGATCACCGACCACGGCGTCGCCAACAGCTTCTACGGCCAGTGCATGGCCTACCGCACCGACGCCTTCGACGGCCGCAAGCCGCAGTCGTGGGCCGACTTCTGGGACACCGCGGGGTTCAAGGGCAGCCGCTCGATGTGCAACCCGGACGCGGACCTGCCCGAGCTGGAGTTCGCCCTGCTGGCCGACGGCGTCCCGATGGACAAGCTCTACCCGCTCGACCTGGACCGTGCCTTCAAGGTGCTGACCCGGCTGCGCTCCGACATCAAGAAGTTCTGGGACAGCGGCCCGCTCCCCGGTGTGCTCCTGAGCCGCCAGGAGGTGACGATGTCCACCGTCTGGGACGGCCGGATCGCCGACCTGGAGAAGCAGGGCGTCCCGGTCGCGCGGCAACTCAACGGCATGCGCCGCCAGTTCCAGGGCTACGCCATCGCCAAGGGCGCGGCCCACGTGGACGCCGCCTACCGGCTCATGGACTACGCGCTGCGTCCCGAGTCCCAGGCCCGTCTGGCCAGGGCCTTCCCGTCGAACCCCGCCTCCCCGGTGGCCTACGAGAAGCTCACCACCGGCCAACGCAACGCCCTCGCCGGAGCGCCGCAGTACTACGACAAGGGTTTCGACGCGGACATCGGCTGGTGGCTCAAGAACGAGACAGCCGTCACCAAGCGCTGGCTGGAGTGGGCCCGTGACTGAATTCGGTGTAGCCATGCCTTCCCTGGAGACCACCGGCGGCAAGCCCGCCACCACGACCGGAAAACCCCTGTCCGTAGTGGCCCTGCGCAAGACCTACGGGGACGTCGTCGCCGTGGACGAGGCGTCCATGGAGATAGCCGCCGGGGAGTTCGTCACTTTCCTCGGTGCCTCGGGGTCCGGCAAGACCACGACCCTCATGATGATCGCGGGATTCTGCGAACCCGACTCAGGCACCATCACCGTCGGGGGCCGCGACGTCACCCGGCTCGCCCCGCAGAAGAGGGGACTCGGCTTCGTCTTCCAGCAGTACCTCCTCTTCCCGCACATGACCGTCAGCGAGAACATCGCCTTCCCGCTCACCCTGCGCGGCGTGCCGAAAGGCGAGATCCGCAGGCGGGTCGGGGAGACCCTGGAGATCGCCGGCCTCTCCGGGTTCGGCAGCCGCCGCCCCCGCGAGCTGTCCGGCGGACAGCAGCAGCGCGTCGCCCTGTGCCGCGCACTGGTCTACCGGCCGCCGGTCATCCTCATGGACGAGCCGCTCGGCGCCCTGGACAAGAAGCTCCGCGACCAGCTCCAGATCGAGATCAAGGCCATCCAGCAGGAACTCGGCCTGACCGTCATCTACGTGACGCACGACCAGGAGGAAGCGCTGGTCATGTCCGACCGCATCGCCGTGATGCGCAACGGCCTGATCGAGCAGTTCGACACACCCAGGGAGCTGTTCGAGCGCCCGAGGACCCCGTTCGTCGCGGACTTCCTCGGCGCCGCCAACTTCCTCCCCGGCCGCGTGGAACAGCACACCGGCGAGCACACCCTGGTCCGACTCGACCGGACCGGGGGCCTCCTGCGGGCACGCCGCCACGACCTGGCCACCGGCGCGGCGGTCGAGGTCGCCGTCCAGCCCGGCCGGCTGCGGGCCACCGCCCCCGGCGACGGCTTCTGCGCCGGCACGGTGGAGAACGCCACCTACGTCGGCAGTGTGGTCCGCGCCGCGGTACGGGTCGACGGCGCCGACGTCCCGCTGCTTCGCCTCGAAGTACCGGCAGGCCACGCACCCGTCGCCGGCGAGCTGGTCGGCATCACCGCCGATCCGGACGACGTCAATCTCTTCCCCGCCGGACAGGGAGGCTGAGCCATGGCCGCCACCCTCGCCGGTGCCCCCGCACGGCCCCGCAGGCTCCTGGCCTCCCGGCGCACCCGGGCCGGCCTCCTCTATGCCCTGCCCGTCGTCGTCTACCTGCTGGTGCTGTTCGTCTACCCGATCCTCAGTACGCTCCTCCTCAGCCTGAAGAACACCGACGGCTCCCTGACGACGCACTGGTACGCCGACGCGCTGACGGGCGTGAACCTCTCCGTGCTGATCACCACGCTGCGGATCTCCGCGGAGACAGCGGTGTTCAGCCTCGTCATCGGATTCGTCCTGGCGAACGCGATCTCCCGGCTCAAGCCCCTGTGGGCCGGAGTCGCGATGCTGGTCGTCGTCGTCCCGCACTTCATCAGCGCCCTGGTCCGCACCTACGGATGGATCATCCTGCTCGGCGACAAGGGCCTGGTGAACCAGGGCATGTCCGACCTGTGGTTCCCGGGGGCGCCGTACCAGCTGCTCTACAACGAGATCGGCGTGGTCATCGGCACCACCTCCGTGATGCTGCCGTACACCGTGCTGCTGCTGTACGGCGTGATGCGCGGCGTCGACCGGCGGCTGCTCGCGGCCGCGGCCAGCATGGGCGCGGGCCGCGTCACCATCTTCCGCCGGATCTACCTTCCGCTGGTGGCCCCCGGCCTGGCCAGCGCCGGACTGCTCAGCTTCATCCTCTCCCTGGGCTACTACATCACCCCCGCCCTGATGGGCGGCCCCAAGCAGACGATGATCGCCTCCCTCATCAACCAGCAGGTCATGAAGCAGAACCAGTGGAACGGGGCGGCCGCCGAGGGCGTCATCCTGCTGCTGCTCACCTTCGCGGGACTGCTGCTGGTGAAACTCATCGGCTCCCTCGGCGCCAGCCGCAAGAAGAGGAGCGCGGCATGATGCAACTGCGCAGCACCCTCGCCGGGCGGATCACCCTGACCGCCGTCGCCACCGTGATCCTGCTGTTCCTCGCCCTGCCGATCGTCGTCATCGTCGTCACCTCGTTCAGCGACAACGCCTTCGCCGCGTTCCCGCCGAACGCCTGGACACTGCACTGGTACGCCTCGCTGTTCGCGGACGGCAGCAAGTGGCCGGCCGCCCTGTCGCTGAGCGTTCTCGTCGCCTCTCTCTCGACCGTCTTCTCGCTGATCATCGGCGTGACCGCGGCGACCGCCCTGACCCGCAGCGAACTGCCCCTGCGCTCCGCGGTCTACGCCCTGGTCCTCGGACCCCTGCTCATCCCGCAGATCGTGACCGCCCTGGGCCTGTTCCTGCTCTTCGAACCGGCCGCCATGCTGGGCAGCCCGCTCGCCATCGCGCTCGGCCACACCGTGCTGGCCTCGCCGATCGCGGTGCTGATCCTGGTGGCGACCCTGCGCGGGATCGACGAACGGTTGGAGGACGCCGCGGCGAGCATGGGTGCCGGCCGGCTGACCATCGCCCGGCGGATCACCTTCCCCCTCGCCGCCCCCGGCATGATCGCCGCCGCGGTCTTCTCCTTCATCACCAGCTTCGACGAGTTCTACATCTCCCAGTTCCTGTCCTCGGTCGACACCGTCACCCTGCCGGTGCAGATCTACAACTCCCTGACCTTCGACATCGACCCCAGCGTCACCGCGATCAGCGCGATCCTCATCGCCTTCGCGATCCTCGCCCTCGGCCTCGTCGCCCTGGTGCGCTGGCTGGGCACCGGCCGGCAGGACGCCCTGCTGTCCGTGGAGAACACGACGGCGATCGCCGCCCCCGGAGGTGAGGCCGTATGACCACCGCCGCTCAGCGGCACCTGCTGCTGAACATGACCGCCAACGGATCGCTCGCGAAGCCCGGCAAGGAACTCTTCGTCGTGCGCCACGGCGAGGGACCCTACGTCGACGACGCGGCCGGCAACCGCTACATCGACGGCCTGTCCGGGCTGTACTGCTGCCAGATCGGCTACTCCTACGCCGAGGAGATCGCCGAGGCGGCCGAGAAGCAGCTGCGCGAACTCTGCTACAGCCCCCTGTGGTCGGACTCCGCGCACCCCACCGGCCTGGCCCTCGCCGAGCGCCTCGCCGCCCTGGCCCCCGACGGCATCGAGCACGTCTTCTTCAGCGGCGGCGGCGCCGAGGCAGTGGAGACCGCCTGGAAGATCGCCCGCAGGTACCACACCCTGCGCGGCGAGCCGGGCCGGACCAAGGCGATCGCCCGGCGCGGCGCCTACCACGGCCTGACGCTCGGGGCGCTGTCCTTCACCGACGACCCGGGCCTCACCGAGCCCTACGGGCCGCCGGCCGTCGAAACCCACTTCGTCGCCAACACCAACCGCACGGCACTGGAACGGCCCCTCGGCGAGGCGGCGTTCACCGAGCACCTCCTCGCCGACGTCGAGGCCACGGTCCTCGCGGCCGGGCCGGACAGCGTCGCGATGCTCATCGCGGAGCCGGTGCAGAACCGGGGCGGCTGCATCACCCCGCCCGAGGGCTACTGGCGGGGCCTGCGCGCACTGGCGGACCGGTACGGCTTCCTGCTGGTCGCCGACGAGGTCATCACCGCCTTCGGCCGGCTGGGGGAGTGGTTCGGCGGCGAGCGCTACGGCGCCCGCCCGGACCTCGTCACCGTCGCCAAGGGCATCACCGCCGGCTACGCCCCCATGGGCGCGACCCTGACAGCGGGCCATGTCGCCGAGGTGATCAACCGGCCCGGCCAGGTCCTCAACCACGGCTACACGTTCAGCGGTCACCCGCTGAGCGCGGCGATCGCCCTGCGCAGCCTGGACATCATGGAGCGGGACCGGATCCTGGAGAACGTCCGCGGCCACCAGGACCACCTGGCCCGGCGCATGGCCTCCCTGGGCGCCCTGCCGATCGTCGGCGACGTGCGCGGAGCGGGCTACTTCTATGCCGTCGAACTCGTCGGCGACCTCGACGGCGGCGCCTTCAGCGACAGCGCCCGCGCCGCACTCGTCGCCGACCTGATCCCGCGCCGGCTGCGCGAGGCCGGGCTGCTCGCCCGCGTCTACAACCGCGCCGCGCCCCTGGTCCAGATCGCGCCCCCGCTGATCGGCGACCGCGCGCTGCTCGACCGAATCGCCGACATCATCTCGGCCACCCTCGACGAGGCCTCCGCCCGCCTCTGACCCCTGCTTCGGACCGTTGCTTTGGAAAGGAACGACATGTATTCCATCGGCCCCCTGACCGTCGCCCCCGGCGAGCGCGCCCAGGGACTGATCCCGGTCGGCACCAGCACCTACGGCGTGGAGCTCGGCATCCCGCTCATCGTCGTCAACGGCACCGAGGACGGCCCGGTCCTGTGCGTGGACGCCGGTGTGCACGGCGACGAATACGAAGGGCAGGAGGCCATCCGCCGCGCGCTCGCCGCCGTCGACCCGGCCGGCCTGCGCGGCACCCTGGTCGGCATCCCCTGCATGAACACCCCCGCTTTCGAGGCTGCCGCCCGCACCAGCGGCCTGGACCACCTGAACCTCAACCGCATCTTCCCCGGCGACGCGGACGGCTCGTACTCCCTGCGCCTGGCCGCCACCTTCGTCGAGCAGGTCGTCCCCGCCATCGATGCCCTGGTCGACCTGCACACCGGCGGCACCTTCGGCGAGATCGCCCCCCTGGTCATCCTCCAGGGCGGCTACGAGCAACTCGCCACGGACCTCGCCCTCGCCGCAGGACACGAGCTGGTCTGGAAGGGCGGCAAGTGGGGCGGGACGGTCCGCCACCCCACCCTCGCGGCCGGCAAGCCCGCCATCACCATCGAGGCGGGCGGCGGCACCTACCGCGAGCAGAACGTGGCCCTGCACGTGCACTCGATCCGCAACGTCATGCGCCAACTCGGCATGATCGAGGGCGAGGTGGAGCTGCGCGACACCTACACCACCGTGTCGGGCACCTTCGCCCGGTCCGCCGCCGGCGGCTTCTTCCTCGGCCACGCAGAGCCGGGCGAGGGCTGCAAGGAAGGCGACCTGATCGCCCAGATCACCGACCACTACGGCAACACGCTGGAGGAGGTCCGGGCCCCGCAGGACGGCATCGTGCTCTGGGTACGACGGATCCGCACCGTGCGGCCCGGCGACGAGGTGGTCATCTTCGGCGAGGTGCAGGGAGCGATCCAGCCATGAGCACCGAACTCCCGTCGACCCGACTCCCGTCGGCCGAACCGGCGACGACCGAACTGCTGCTGATCGACGGCAAGCCGGTGCCCGCCGCCGACGGCCGCAGCTTCACGGTCCTGGACCCGTCGGACGGCACGGCCCTCGCCGAGGTCTCGCTCGCCGGACTCGCGGACGTGGACCGTGCGGTGGCGGCGGCGCGAGCCGCCTTCACGGCACCCGAGTGGGCACGGATGCGCCCCGCCGACCGCGGCAGGCTCCTCCACCGCATCGCCGAGGGCATCCGCCGCGAGGGCGACCGGCTCGCCCGCCTGGAGTGCCAGGACGTCGGCAAGCCACTCCGCCAGGCCAGATCCGATGTCGAGTCCGCCGCCCGCTACTTCGAGTTCTACGCGGGCATCGCCGACAAGCTCGGCGGCACCACGGTCCCCCTCGGCCCCGGCCTGATCGACTACACCCTCCGCGAACCCATCGGGGTCTCCGGCCAGATCATCCCGTTCAACTACCCGCTCCAGAACACCGCCCGAGGCTCCGCACCCGCACTGGCCGCGGGCTGCACGGTCGTACTGAAGCCCTCCCCGGAGGCGCCGCTCACCCCGCTGGAGGTCGGCCGGATCGCGCTGGAGTGCGGGCTGCCGCCGGGCGTGCTGAACGTCGTACCCGGCGACGGCGTGACCGGCGCCGCGCTCGCCGGGCACCCGGGCATCGACCAGGTCACCTTCACCGGCTCGGTGCCGACCGGCATCAAGGTCGCCCAGGCCGCCGCCGCCAACGTGGTGCCCTCCGTCACCGAACTGGGCGGCAAGTCGCCGTTCGTCGTCTTCGCGGACGCCGACTTCGATCTCGCGATCAGCGCGATCCTCGGCTGGTCGTTCAGCAACGCCGGCCAGATGTGCTCGGCGGGCACCCGGCTGCTGCTCCAGCGCGGAGCCGAGGAGTTCCTGGACCGGCTGGTCGAGCGGATCGCCACGCTGCGCGTCGGGCCGGGCCTCACGGACCCGGACATCGGCCCCCTGGTCGCCGCCCGGCAGCGCGACCGCGTCCTGGACTACCTCGAACTCGCCCGGCAGGAAGGCGCCGTGGCCCGCATCGGCGGCGGCGTCCCGTCCGCCATGGAGCTCGCCGACGGCTACTACATCGAGCCGACCGTCCTCACCGGCCTCACCAACCAGGCCCGCTGCGCGCGCGAGGAGATCTTCGGCCCCGTCGTCACCGTCATCGACTTCGACGACGCCGACGAGGCACTCCGGATCGCCAACGACAGTCCGTACGGCCTGTCCTCCTACGTCTGGACCCGCGACATCGACAGGGCCATGCGCCTGGCCGAGGGCATCCGGGCCGGACAGGTCTACGTCAACGTCACCAGCGCGGGTACCGGCATCGAGCTGCCCTTCGGCGGCTTCAAGCACAGCGGCTGGGGCCGCGAGAAGGGCCTGCAAGCCCTCGACAGCTACACGCAGACCAAGAACGTCTGCATCGGGTTCGGGGACCGGTCATGACCGCCGTGAGGGGAGCCCGGCCATGAGGTACCGCACGCTGGGCGAACGCGGCCCGACCGTCTCCGTCGTGGGCGTCGGCGGCAACAACTTCGGCTCGCGCCTGGACGAGGACGGCACGAAGGCCGTGGTGCACGCCGCCCTCGACGCCGGTATCACCCTGTTCGACACCGCCGACATGTACGGCGGGTTCGGCGAGCGGGGCGGGGAACGCGGCGACGGCGAACGCCTCCTCGGCGCCGCGCTCAAGGGCCGTCGCGACGACGTCGTCCTCGCCACCAAGTTCGGCATGAAGATGGGCCCGGAGGCCGACCTGTACGGGCGCCGCGGCGCCCGCCCCTACATCCGGTACGCCGTCGAGTCCTCCCTGCGGCGGCTCGGCACCGACCGGATCGACCTGTACCAGTACCACGAACCCGACGGCCTCACCCCGCTGGAGGAGACGGTCGCCGCCCTGCGGGAACTCGTGGACGAGGGCAAGATCCGCCACCTCGGCTGCTCCGGTCTCCCGCCCGAACAGCTCAGCGACGCCTTCGTCTCCACGCAGGCCCGCTACCACCTGCTCGACCGCGGCGCGGAGAACGACCTGATCCCCGCCTGCCTGCGCCACGGCCTGGGCCTCCTGCCGTACTACCCGCTGGCCAACGGCCTGCTCAGCGGCAAGTACCGGCGCGGCGAGGAGCCACCGCCCGGCAGCCGGCTGTCCTGGCGGCAGGGCTGGCTCACCGACGCCGCCCTCGACCGTGTCGAGGCCCTCACCGCCTACGGCGCCGAACGCGGCCTGACCCTCCTCCGGGTCGCCGTGGGCGCACTGGCCGCCCTCCCCGCGGTCGGCTCGGTCATCTGCGGCGCCATGACCCCCGCCCAGGTCACCGCGAACGCGGCGGCGGCCGAGTGGATCCCCGACGCGGCCGACCTGGCCTCCCTCGACGCGATCGTCGCCCCCGGCGAACGCGTCGTCTGACACCCCTACCGAACTTGCGAAGCGAGGCTGAACCCATGCGAGAGATCGTCACCTTCGACGCCTACGGCACACTGATCGACTTCCAGCTCGGCCCCACCACCCTGAAGGTCCTGGAAGACCGTCTCGACCTGGACAACCTGGACGTCGACGAGTTTCTCGACGACTTCCGCGTCATGCGCTTCCAGGCCGTGCTGGAGGCCTACCGTCCTTACCACGAGATCCTGCACTCCAGCCTGCGCAACGCCATGCGCCTGCACGGCCTGGAGTACCGCGAGTCCGACGGTGACGCCCTCGTGGAGGCCGTCCCCACGTTCGGCCCGTTCCCGGAGGTCCCCGACGCCCTGCGGCAGCTCAAGACCCGTTACGAGATCGCCATCATCTCCAACACCGACGACGACCTGATCGCACGGAACGTCGAGAACATCGGCGTCGACTTCGACCACGTCATCACCGCCCAGCAGGCCGGCGCGTACAAGCCGGACCGGCAGACCTTCGAGCACGCCTTCAAGGCCATGGGCGTGGAGCCCTCGCAGGTCGTCCACACCGCTCAGGGCTGGGAGTACGACCACATCCCGACCCGTGACCTCGGCCTGAGGCGCCGCGTGTGGATCAACCGCTACGGCCGCCCCGGCAGCGCCGACTACCAGCCCTACGACGAGCTGACCGACCTGTCGGGCCTGCCCGGGCTGCTCGGCTGCTGACCCGGGCGACACAGGACAGAGAACGCGGAGGACCCACCCCATGAAACAGATCCCCTACTGGCTCGACACCGCTCCCGCCCTGCCCGACCGCTCCGGAAAGGACCTGCCCGCCGAGGCGGACGTGGTGGTCATCGGGGGTGGCCTCACGGGCCTGTCCACCGCCTACCACACCGCCCGCAAGGGAGCCCGGGTCGTCCTCGTGGAGAAGGACAAGGTCGGCTCGGGTGCCTCCGGGCGCAACGGCAGCATGTGCACCCAGGGCCTCACCATCGGTGTCGGCGAGGCGCGCAAGCGCTACGGCCAGGAGCGTGCCCGCGAGCTGTACGACTCCTTCCGTGAGGCCGTCGACGTGGTCGAGGAGATCACGCGGACCGAACAGATCGACTGCGACTTCCACCGCGCCGGCAGGCTCGGAGTCGCCTTCAAACCGCAGCACTTCGAGTCGATGCGGGCCACCCAGCGCGACCTCGCCGAGAACTTCGGCCACGAGACACAGCTCCTGACCAGGAGCGAGCTCCCGTCCGAACTCGGCTCGGACTACTACCACGGCGCGCTGCTCGACCCGCTGAGCGCGGCCCTGCACGTCGGCAAGTACGTGCACGGCCTCGCCGAGGCCGCCGAACGCGCGGGGACGGAGATCCACGAGCGCAACGCGGCCACCGGTCTCACCCGCCTGCCCGGCGGCGGTTTCGTGGTCGACACCCTGAACGGCACCATCCGTGCCAAGCAGGTGATGGCCGCGACCGACGCCTACACCGACAAGTCGCTTCCGTGGTTCCGCAAGCGGCTCATCAATGTCGGCAGCTTCATCATCGTCACCGAGCCGCTCGGCGAGGAGCGCGCCAAGTCGCTGATCCCCAACGGCCGTCTGGTGGTGGACTCCAAGAACATCGGCCACTACATACGGCTCACCCCCGACAACCGCCTCGCCTTCGGCGGCCGGGCCCGGTTCGCCCCCTCCGACCCGGCCTCGGACGTCAAGAGCGGCGGCATCCTGAAGCGGGAGATGACGGAGATCTTCCCGCAGCTCGCCGGGGTGCGGATCGACTACGTGTGGGGCGGCATGGTCGGTTTCTCCTGGGACCGCCTCCCGCACGCGGGCGAGGCGGACGGCCTCTACTACTCGATGGGTTACTGCGGCCACGGGGTCCAGATGGCCACCTACATGGGCCGCGCGGTCGCCGAGATGATGGACGGCCGCCCCGAGGCCAACCCGCTGCGGGGCCTCGGCTTCCCGAAGGTCCCGGTCCCCTTCTACAACGGCACCGCGTGGTTCCTGCCGTTCGGCGGCGCCTACTACAAGGCCAAGGACAGGCTGCGCTGACCCCGGCACCGCGGACGGGACGGCCGTCGGGAGCGGGCGGGGAATGAAGACATGAATCAGTCTTCATGTGTTCCTGTATGGTGAGGAAGCCACACGCCCCCGCCCGAAGGACCACCCCCGATGACCTCCACGCTCACGCCTCAGCCGGTCGAACGGGCGAAGCCCGCACGCGCCGGAGCGGTGGCCCGGCGGCGTACCCGTGTCCTCGCCCTCCCCGAGGCGCGCTGGGCCGCCGCGGCAACCGTCCTCTTCCTGCTCGCGCTGCCCCTGCAGTTGACGGGCGCCCCCTCCTGGACCTGGGGGGGCCTGTACGCCCTGTCGTACGTCACGGGGGGCTGGGAGCCGGGGTGGGAGGGGCTCAAGGCGCTGAAGGACCGCACCCTCGACGTCGACCTGCTGATGGTCGTCGCCGCACTGGGCGCGGCAGCGATCGGGCAGGTCATGGACGGCGCCCTGCTCATCGTCATCTTCGCCACCTCGGGCGCGCTGGAGGCCCTGGCCACCGCCCGCACCGCCGACTCCGTGCGCGGCCTGCTCGACCTGGCCCCCGCCACCGCCACCCGGCTGAGCCCCTCCGGTGAGGAACAGGCCGTGGCGGTGGAGGAGCTGGAGGTCGGCGACACCGTTCTCGTACGGCCCGGCGAGCGGGTCGGCGCCGACGGACGCGTGCGGGACGGGGCGAGCGAGGTGGACCAGGCGACCATCACCGGCGAGCCGCTGCCCGTGGTGAAGGAGCGGGGCGACGAGGTCTTCGCGGGCACCCTCAACGGCACCGGCGCGCTGCGGATCCGGGTCGAACGCGACGCGTCCGACTCGGTGATCGCCCGGATCGTCCGCATGGTGCAGGAGGCCTCCGAGACCAAGGCGCCCACGCAACTGTTCATCGAGAAGGTCGAACAGCGCTACTCGCTCGGCATGGTGGCCGCGACCCTGGCCGTCTTCCTGGTGCCGCTGGCCTTCGGGGCGCAGCTCACCGACGCGTTGCTGCGCGCCATGACGTTCATGATCGTCGCCTCCCCGTGCGCGGTCGTCCTGGCCACCATGCCGCCCCTGCTGTCGGCCATCGCCAACGCCGGACGCCATGGCGTGCTGGTGAAGTCGGCCGTGGTGATGGAGCGGCTCGGCCAGGTGGACGCCGTCGCGCTGGACAAGACCGGCACGCTCACCGAGGGCGGCCCCCGGGTGACCGACGTCCGGCCGCTGCCCGGATCCGGTCTGGACGAGGGCGAGTTGCTGACGCTGGCGGCGGCAGCCGAACGGCCCAGTGAGCATCCGCTGGCCCGGGCGGTCGTGGACGCGGCCCGCGAGCGCGGTGCCGACCTGCCCGTCGCGCGGGACTTCACCTCCGCGCCCGGCGTGGGAGTCACCGCCGTCGTCGGCGGCCGCAGGGTAGAGGTCGGCGCGCCGGCCCGACTCGCCGGCGCCGCCGTCGGAACGGTCGCGGAACTGGAGGAGTCCGGCCGTACCGCCGTCCTGGTCGTCGTCGACGGCACGCCCGCCGGGCTGCTCGGCATCGCCGACCGGCTGCGCCCGGACGCCCCCGCCACCGTCGCCACCCTCGCCCGGCTCACCGGCACCGCCCCGGTGCTCCTCACCGGCGACAACCCTCGCGCCGCCGCGCAGCTCGCCGCCGAAGCCGGCATCGACGACGTGCGTGCCGGGCTGCTGCCGCAGGACAAGCTGGCGGCCGTCAAGGAGATGGAGAGCGCGGGCCGTAAGGTGCTGGTCGTCGGCGACGGCGTCAACGACGCTCCCGCGCTGGCCGCCGCGCACACCGGCATCGCCATGGGCCGGGCCGGCTCCGACCTGGCCCTGGAGACCGCGGACGCCGTCATCGTGCGCGACGAACTCGCCGCGGTTCCCGCCACGGTCGCCCTGTCCCGCCGCGCCCGACGCCTCGTCGTGCAGAACCTCGTGATCGCCGGGGTGTTCATCACCGGTCTCGTCGTCTGGGACCTGGCCGGTGACCTGCCGCTCCCGCTGGGCGTGGCGGGCCACGAGGGCTCCACCGTCCTGGTGGGACTGAACGGGCTGCGGCTGCTGAGGGAGGGGGCCTGGCAGCGGGCCGCCGCCGGGGGAGACGGCTGACGAAGGGGGGTCAGCGCGCCGGTGGGGGAGCGCTGCTCGCCCGCACCACGAGGTCCACGGGCACGACGCTGTCGACGCGGGGCCGCTCGCCCGGGCCGTCGATGCGGTCGACGAGGAGCCGCAGCGAACGGGTGCCGATCTCCGCGAAGTCGGTGCGGACGGTGGTCAGCGGCGGGAGGAAGTGCGCCGCCTCGGGGATGTCGTCGTAACCGACGACGCTGACGTCCCCGGGGACGGAGCGCCCGGACTCGTGCAGGGCGTGCAGCAGGCCGAGCGCCATCTGATCGTTGGAGACGAACACCGCCGTCACCTCCGGGCGCCGGGCCAGCCGGCGGCCCAGGTCGTAGCCGGAGCCGGCGCTCCAGTCCCCGACGAGGGGGTCCGGAACGGCGGCACCGGCCGCCCGGAGCGTCGACTGCCAGCTCGTCAGCCGATGGTGGGCGGAGGTCCAGCCCGTGGGACCCGCGATGTGCCACACGGTGGTGTGGCCGAGGCCGAGCAGATGCTCGGTGGCCTTGCGGGCGCCGGTGCGGGAATCACCGGTGACCAGGGACGTCTCGTCGTCGAGCGCGTTCTCCAGCACCACCAGGGGAGTGCCCAGATCGGCCGCCTCCGCCAGGGTCCGGCCCACCCACAACTGGGGGGCGATCGCGATCACGCCGTCCGCGCCCTCGGCCGACAGCCGGTGCACGGCCTCGACGACGGTGTCGTGGTCGGCGGTGTCGAGGGCGATGGAGCTGACGAGGTAACCGGCCTCCTGAGCCGCCGTGTTGATCGCGGTGAGGATCGAGGCGGGCCCGTACCGCGCGGCGTCGAAGGAGATGACCCCGAGCATCCGGGTCCTGCCGCTGGCCAGGGACCGCGCGCTGCGGCTGGGCCGGTAGCCGAGGGTGCGCATGGCGTCCAGGACCGCCTCGCGGGTCTGCCTCCGGACGGCCGGATGGTCGTTGAGCACCCGCGAGACGGTCTGCTTGGACACCCCGGCCATCCGGGCCACGTCGGCCATCACCGGCCGCGCTCCCGCGAAGTTGCGCCTGCTGCGGCCCTTGGGAACGGGGTCGTCGGGGGCGCTCGGTGTCATGGCGGATGATTCCTCGGGGTCGGCGCGGCGGTCCTGAACCCGCCCGGCAGGAGCACAGCATAGGCCGGGCGGTGCCCGTGGAGTCCTCGGCCGTGCCGAACCCCCCCGGCGCCGGATGAGGGAACGTACGGCGTGCCTCACCAGGTGTTCTCCGGGCCGAGGTCGGGGGTGTCGGTGAGGAGCGCACGGGTGGCCGTGGTGCCGTGCAGCTCCAGCAGGACGAGTTCGTTGGTGCCCGGGCGCAGAACCGGGGCCGGGACGTACAGCGTGCGCTGCGGGCCGCGGTTCCAGTAGCGGCCCAGGTGGAAGCCGTTGACCCAGGCCTGGCCCTTCGACCAGCCCGGCAGGGAGAGGAAGGCGTCGGCGGGGGTGCCGACGGCGAACGTGCCGCGGTGGAAGGCCGGGACGGTGACCGGCGCGTCCCCGGCCGGGGCGAACGGCACCGCGTCCAGGCCGTCCAGGGGCAGCGGACGGCAGTCCCAGCCCGTCAGGGCCGTGCCGTTGAGGGAGACGGGACCGAGCAGGCCCTTGGGCGCGCCGATGCGGGGGCCGTAGTTGACGCCGCCCATGTTCTCGACGAGCACCTCCAGCGTCGCCCCCGGGCGCGGCACCCGCACGGGCAGCGACTCGTCGTGTCGCTCGCTCTCCAGCACGCCGACGGGCGCACCGTCGACGAAGACCTGGGCGCGGTCGCCGACCCCGCGGGAGAAGTGCAGCAGGCCGTCGCCACCGACCGGGAGGGTGGTGCGGTAGAGCGCGTAGCCGGTGCGCTGCCCGAGCTCGTCCATGGTCACGGGCGTGTCGGCGCGCACGGCCGTCGCGAGCGAGCCGGCGAGGGGCAGGAGAGGGGCGCGGTCGCTCAACTCGACCGGGGTCGGCGGAAGTTTGGTGCTCGGAGCCGGGGCGGGCTCGTCGGGCACGGCCGTGTGGCGGGCGATGACCTCGCGGAAGGCGTGGTACTTCGGGCCCGGGTCGCCGCACTCGGTGAGCGCGGCGTCGTAGTCGTAGGACGTGACGGTGGGTGTGTAGGCGTGCTTGTGGTTGGCGCCGTTGGTGAAGCCGAAGTTGGTGCCGCCGTGGAACATGTAGATGTTCACCGACGCCCCCGCGGACAGCAGCCGGTCCAGGTCAGCGGCGGCGTCGGCCGCGTCCCGCACATGGTGGGGGCCGCCCCAGTGGTCGAACCAGCCGATCCAGAACTCGGCGCAGAACAGCGGGCCTTCGGGCCGGTGCTCGCGCAGCCGGGCCAGGGACCGCTCGACGCGGCTGCCGAAGGTGCCTGCGGCCGGCACGCCCGGCAGGCTCCCCGCGGCCAGGTGCTCGGGGTCGGCCTGGTCGCAGGTGAACAGCAGCTCCTCCACGCCGCGGGAGCGGAAGGCGTCGGCCAGGTGCTTGAGATAGGCGCCGTCGTCACCATAGGCCCCGTACTCGTTCTCCACCTGTACGGCGATGACGGGACCGCCGGCCGCCGCCAGGTGCGGGCGGATCGCGGGCAGCAGCAGGTCGAGGTAGCGGTCGACGGCGCCGGTGAAGCGGGGGTCGCTGGTGCGCAGCCGGATGTCCGGGTCGGAGGTCAGCCACTCGGGCAGGCCACCGCCGTCCCACTCGGCACAGATGAACGGACCCGGACGCAGCAGCACCCGCAGCCCCTCCTCGTGCGCGAGCCGGAGGAACCGGGGCAGGTCGAGAAAGCCGTCGAGGACGAGAGGGCCCTCGGGAACGGGCTGGTGGTGGTTCCACGGGAGGTAGGTCTCCACCGTGTTGAGCCCCATCAGCCGCGCCTTGCGCAGCCGGTCGGACCACAGCTGGGGGTGGACGCGGAAGTAGTGCAGAGCGCCGGAGATGATCCGGAACGGCTCGCCGTGCAGCAGGAATCCGTCGGACGTCGTGGTCAGGGCGGGCATGCGGAAGCTTCCCTTCGGCTGAGGGGGATCACGGTCAGCGGGAGCGGGTGGCGCGGATCAGCCAGAGCGTGGCCGACAGGCAGAGCGCCGACACGCCGCAGAGCAGAAGCGGCACGGCGCGGACCCCGGACCACTCGATGGCCTTGCCCAGAGCCGGCCCCGCGACCACGCCCCCGGCCATGGAAGCGGCGATGACCAGCGCACCGGCCCGCCTGGCCCGCGGGGCGGCCCGGTTCAGCCACGGCAGCCCGGTGGGGAAGATCGGAGCGATGAACAGACCGACACCGGCGTACGCCCAGGGCGCCAGTGCCGGAACGGTCGCGGCGAGCAGACACACCGTCATCCCCGTGCAGGAGACGGTGATGATGGCCTGCGGGGAGAAGCGCAGCGCGAGCGGGGCGACCAGGAAGCGGCCGACGGTCATCATGAGCCAGTACACGGAGGTGGCGGTGGCGGCGGTCCCCGCGCCGTAGCCGACGGTCTCCAGATGCGTGGGCTCCCAGCCGCCCACACCGGCCTCGATACCGACGTGCAGCACGTAGAGGACGACGAAGACGGCGAGCACGGAACCGAGGCTGCGTCCCAGGACGGCTTCGCCGACGGGCCGGTCGCCGGCCGTGGCGGGTGCCTGGTTCCGCACGCCCCTCAGGCACAGCAGCAAGGGCAGATTGGCGAGGGCGAAGACGAGGAACACGGCCGGGTAGTGCTCCGAGCCGACCGCGCCGATCACGGCGGGGCCGAGGATGGCCCCGATGCCGAAGTGCGCGTTGAGGATGTTCAGCATCGCGGTCGAGCGCCGGCCGAAGCCCACGGCGAACAGCTGGTTGAGGCCGTAGTCGATGCCGCCGAAGCCGAGCCCGGCGAGCAGGGACGCCGCCAGAGCGGTCGGCCAGTCGGGCGCCAGCGCGAAGCCTGCCGCGCCGACGGCCATCAGCAGATACGAGCTGCCGAGGATCCGCCGGTTTCCGATCCGCCCGTAGAGCCGGTCGAACAGCAGGACACCGGCGACACCACCGACGAAGTGCGCACTGAGCCCGAGCCCCGCGGCGGACGGCGACAGGCCGAACTCCGCACGCAGAGCGGGGATCGCCGGCCCGTACAGCGCCTGCAGCGCCCCGATGAGCACGAAGCCGGCACATGAGGCCAGGACGGCCGCCCTGCTGAAGAGCGGGCCGGGCGGTGCGGGGGAGGGACGGGCGATGCACTCTTCGATCACGCGGACTCCGAGGGACGGGCCACCGAGTGGCGGGGCGGAGGGCACAGGCGCGTACGTCTGGATCAGGCAACCTGATGTTACCGGTAACATCAGGTTCGTCAACATCCCTCGGCAGGTGCGGTTTCGCCGGGGGCCCCACCACAAGATCTCCCCCGCGCTCCCACGAACCCTGGAGATCCACCAGGATTGCCCCGTTCCCGTTCGGGTACGCGAGCAGGACCGAACCCGGGGCGGATCTTCCCCCGGGCAGGCCGCACGACCGCCGCTACCAGGGAATGTGCCATGGAGACACCCGCAAACGACCCCACGCCCACGCCCGCCCAGCGGGCACTGGACGTCCTCGCCGAGAACACCGAGGACACGGCGGCTCTGGACGCGCTCGCCAACAGCGACGTGCTCATCCCCGTGCCCGACGACGCGGGCGACGCCGACGCCGCCAACCCCTCGACGGTGGCGCTGCCCGTGCTGGAGCAGCCGGACGGCGAACCGGTGGTGCCCGTGTTCACCTCCGAGGTGGAGATGGCCGGGCTGCTGCCGTTCGTCTCCCGCTACCGCATGGTGCCGCTCGGCGCCCTCGCCGCCCAATGGCCGGCCGACGACCTGTCGCTCACCATCGACGGCAGCTCGGAGCACCGGCTGACGCTGACCTCGGAGGGAGTCCGCACCCTGCTGGTCCGTTAGTCAGCAGCACGCGCGCCGGCGCCCACGCGGGCGCGGCAGGTCAGAGCGCCTTGCCCGGGTTCAGAATTCCCCGGGGGTCGAGTGCCTCCTTGATCCGCCGCTGCACCGCGTGGGCCGTCGGCCCCAGCTCCTCGGCGACCCACTGCCGCTTGAGCACACCCACGCCGTGCTCCCCGGTCAGTGTGCCGCCCAGCCGCAGCGCCAGCGCGAAGATCGCACCCGCCGCTTCCCACACCGCGTCCGGCAGTCTGTCGAGGGCGGGGTCGACCACGATGATCGGATGCAGATTGCCGTCCGCGGCATGCGCGATGGTGAACACCGGCACGTCGTAACGTGCCGAGATCCCCCGGATCTCCCGGACCGCCTCGGCCAGCCGGGAACGAGGCACGGCGATGTCCTCGATCAGCGGGCGGCCGAGCCGCTCCAGCGACGGCAGTGCGAGCCGGCGAGCCGCCAGCAGCGCCTCGGCCCGAGCCGGATCCGCCGTCCGCTCCACCGTCGTCGCCAGCGGCTCCAGCAGCCGGGCGACCGCCGCCGCCTCGCTCGCCGCGCCCGCACCGTCGCACTGCACCACCAGCAGCGCGGCCCCCCGCTCCCGCAGCGCCGGGTCCACGGCCCGCAGCACCGGCCCGTCGACCAGTTCCGCCAGCGCGGGCTCCACACCCGCCCGGGTGATCGCGTACGACGCCTCGGCCGCCGCCTCGAAGGTGGCGAAGTACGCCGCGAGCGTGGCCGTCGCCACCGGCACCGGCCGCAACCGCAGCGTCGCCGAGGTGATCACGGCCAGGGTGCCCTCCGAACCCGTGAGCAGCGCCGTCAGGTCGTAGCCGGTGACGCCCTTGACGGTACGGCGGCCCGTGCGCACCACGGTCCCGTCCGCGAGGACCGCCTCCAGGCCCAGCACACTGTCCCGGGTCACCCCGTACTTCGCGCAGCGCAGCCCGCCCGCGTTGGTGGCGATGTTCCCGCCGATGGTCGACCATGCCGCGCTCGCCGGGTCCGGCGCGTAGCGCAGACCGTGCTCACCGGCCGCCCGGTCCAGTTCGGCGGTGATCACCCCGGGTTCCACGACGGCCAGCTGGTCGTCCGCCGAGAGTTCGAGGATCCGGTTCATTCCGGACAGGTCCAGGACCAGCGTGCCCTCTCCGGCCGCCGCCCCGCCCGACAGACCGGTCCCGGAACCCCGTGGCACCACCGGGACGCCCAGCTCGTGTGCGTGCCGGAGGGTGACGGCGACGTCCTCGGTGCGCCGGGCCCGTACGACGGCCAGCGGCTCCCCGTCCGGCCGGGTACCGGAGCGGTCGGTGGTGTGCGCGGTGATCGTGTCCGGGTCGGTGAGCAGCCGGTCGGGTGGCAGGTCACGGGCGAGCAGGCCGAGCAGGCGCGCGGAGGCGGTGGTTTCCGGTGCCACTGTCATGGGTTCAGTGCTTTCGTGCCGAGGGCGAGCAGGGCGATGTCCTCCTGGGGGGCGTGGACCGGGGCGCACTGGATGTCGCGGAAGTGCCGCTCCAGCGGATTGCCGCGGGCCAGTCCTGGGTTGCCGAGCAGCCGCACGGCCAGCTCCACGGCCCGCACACCGTGCCGGTCGGCCAGGACCCGTGCGCCGAGGGCCTGTTCGGGGGTGTAGGCGGGGCTGGCGGTGTCCACCCGCGCGGCGCCGTCGAACACGAGCTGCTCGGCGGCGGCGAGCAGCACCTCGATCTCCCCGGCGGTCCGCCGGAAGCGCTCCGTGCGGGCCACCGGATGGCCGAGGTTGGCGGGCACGCGCGCGTGGGCGAACGTGTGGAAGAAGGACTGGGCGGCGCGGGCCACTCCCAGGTACAGGGCGGCGAGCGGGAGATGCAGGTTCGCGCCCGCACGGTTGTCCTGTTCGGCGGCCGGCCCGTACGGTCCGAGCCCGATGACGTGTTCGTACGGGACCTCGACGTCCCGGAACGTCACGTCGTGACTCCCACTGGCCCGCAGGCCCAGCTGGTCCCAGCGGCCGGTGATCTCGACGCCCGGCGAGCCGCCGGGCACCAGGAACGTGCCCACGCGCGGCTCCGGCTCGTCGGTGGTCGCCCACACCAGGAACCAGTCGAGCCCCTCGGCGCCCGTGACGAACCGCTTGGTGCCGCTGACCGCCCAGCCGCCGGCGGTGCGCCGGGCCCGGGTGGCGGGCAGCCCGCCCCGCGCGGGGGAGCCCAGATCGGGCTCCACGCGCGCGTGGTTGAGGAGGACCGGCCGCTCGAACGACTCCTTCACCACGCGCGCGTACAGCTCCTCGGGCCAGTGCGGCTGTACCGCCTGCCGGGCGTGGTTGGTGAGCGTCATCGCGGCGATCAGGGCGACGGACGGGTCCGCCCGCCCAAGGCGGTGCAGGATTCGCGCGGTCTCCTCGACTCCCGCGCCCTGACCACCGTAGGGCCGGCCGATCGTCGCGGTGAGCAGTCCGGCCTCGTGGGCGATCCGGAGGGACTCGGCAGGGAAGGCGGCGGACCGGTCGTGCTCGGCGGCCAGTTCGGCGATGCGCTCGGTCACAGGGCCTTCTTCAGATCGGCGTCGAGGGCGGTGGTCCAGAAGGACTTCACGTCCAGGTGCTCCTTCAGTGCTCCGAGTTCGGTGAAGGCGTCGGCGACCTTCTGCTGGGAGGCGACGGTGTCGTCACCGACCGGGCGGGCTCGCGTCGGGCGCTGCTTCTGGGCGTCGACGAGGTCCTTCCTCGCCTGGGCCAGGGGCTGGTGGGTGGCGTCTGCGGTGATCTTCGCGAAGCCTTCCTCGCGCCCGTCGCGGACGTAGGCGTACGCCTTGGTGATCCGGGCGATCAGATCGGCCGCCGCGGCCCGCCGTGCCGGGCTCCGAAGCACGTTGTCGCGTGCCGACCACAGGAAGTTGCCCGACAGGATGTCCTTGCCCGAGCCGATCGTGCGGGCGCCCTGCTGGTGGGCGGTGATGATCGACGTGCCGTAGGAGGCGAGGGCGTCGATGCTGCCGCCGTTCAGGGCCGCGAGCCCGTCGTTCGGCAGCAGCGGCTTGGCGTCGATGTCCGACCACTTCAGGCCCGCCTGCTTCAGCAGCGCGTAGAGGAAGTAGTGGGCGGTGGTGTTCTGGACGTAGCCGACCTTCTTGCCCTTGAGTGCCGCGATGCCGGTGATCTTCGAGCCCTTGGCGGCGACGACCTCCTGGTTGAGCGTCGCCCCGCGCTGGACGGCGACGACCCTGAAGTTCGGGGCGCCGTCCGCGGCGGCGAAGACAGGCGGGATCTCACTGGACGAGGCGAGGTCCAGGGCTCCGGCCCGGACGGCCTGGAGCTGCTGCTCACCGCCCTGGAACTGGCTCCACCTCACCTTGTACGGGGTGTCGTCGAGGTGGGCGTACTTCAGGACCGCCTCCTCGGTCTTCCAGCCGGTGGCGCCGACGGCGAGCGTGACGGAGGACAGGCCGGACGGGGACTCGGCCTGCGCCGGACCGCCGCAGCCCGCGGCGAAGGGCAGGAGCAGGGCCAGGGCGGCGGCGGACGTACGCAGGGTGTGCCGGAACAACACGGGCTCTCCATCAGGCGGCTTGGGTGCTGGCGCGGTGGGCGAGTTCCTGGCGGACCAGGGGCAGGACGTGGCGGGCGTAGTCGATCGCGTCGTTCAGCGGGTCGTAGCCGCGGATCGACAGCAGGTCGCAGCCGATGTCGACGTAGTCCAGCAGTGCCTTGGCGACCGTCTCGGGTGAGCCGACCAGGGCCGTCGACGCGCCGGCCGCGTTCGTGGCGGCCGCCGGCGCCGTCCACAGGCAGCGGTCGTGCACCTCGCCGCGCTCGGCGATGTCCAGCAGCCGCTGCGAGCCGACGTTGGCCGGGCGGCCGGTCGTGCGGTAGTGCCGCAGCAGCTCGGTGTTGCGCGCCTGGTCCTTGAGCACGCCCAGCGTGCGGTGCGCCTTCTCCCAGGCCAGTTCGTCGGTGGGAGCGATGATCGGGCGGAACGACACCCAGATACGGGGGCCGGGGCGCCCGGCGGCCGCCGCCACCTTGTTGACGGCCGCGATCTGCTCGGCCGTCTCCTTCAGCGGCTCGCCCCACAGCCCGAAGATGTCGCCCTGCTGCCCGCCGACCCGGTACGCGTCCTGCGACGAACCGCCCACCGAGATCGGCACCAGCCCGTTCACCGGCTTCACGTCCGAGTGGTAGCCCTCGAACGTGAAGTACTTGCCCTGGTGCGAGACGGGGCCGTCCGCCTGCCACACCTTCCGCAGGATCCGGATGTATTCGTCGGACCGCTCGTACCGCTCCGCCTTCCCCAGGTAGTCGCCCTCCCGGCGTTGCTCCTCGTCGCTGCCGCCGGAGATGATGTGCACGGTCAGCCGGCCGTCGCTGATCCGGTCCAGGGTGGCCAGCGCCCGGGCGGCGTGCGTCGGGAAGATCACGCCCGGCCGGTGGGCCAGGATCGGGCGGATCCGCTCGGTGTGGGTGGCGACGAACTGGGCGATCTGGAAGGCGTCCGGCGAGGCCGAGTGGTAGGCGACCAGGGTGTGGTCGAAACCGCCGTCGTCCAGGGCGCGGGCGTACTTGCGCAGGTGATCGACGTCGAGCCCGGTGCGGCTCGCCGCGGCCGGTCCCGAGGCCCCGGCGTCCGTGTGGACGGCGCTGATGAATTCGACAGGCATGTACGGCTCCTGGTCAGTCGAGAAGGGAGGGGTCGGCGGACGTCGCCACGTCGACGTTCGGGTCGAGGACGCCGATGCCGTGCATGAGGTCGGCCACGCTCTGGACGGTGGCGTTCACGTCGCCGGTGACCGGCAGGACCTCGCTGTAGCCGGCGGAGGCCAGCGTCCTCGCCACGGCCGGGTCGGCGCCGTTACGAGTCTGGATGGCCTTGGCGTAGGCCTCCCGGTGCGTGCTCGTCCACTTCAGGGCCGTGCCGAGGCGCTTGAGGAAGTCGGCGAGCGCGGCCTTCTTGGACGGGTCGGCGAGGGCCTGCTCACTGGCGTTGACGAAGCCGATGCCGCTGACCCGGCCGTCCCCGCCGTCGGCGAGGAGGCGCCCGCCCTGCTTCAGCCCGATGGCCTGGTAGACACCGAAGGTCGCCCAGACCTTGACCTTCCCGGAGGCGAACGCGGCCTGCGCGTCGGTCGGCAGCAGGTACTGGACCTCGACGTCCTTGTAGTCGAGCCCGTTCTGCTTCAGCACGTTGGCCAGCAGGTACTCGGAGACGCTGCCCTTGGCGGAGGACACCACGACCCTCTGGCCCTTGAGGTCCTTCACGCTGTCGATGCCGGAGTCCTTGCGCACGACGAGCCCTACATGCCGGCCGTCGTTCTTCAGCGCGGCCACGTTCTTCACCTTCACCCCGCCGCTGAGCGCCTGGAGCGCCGGCAGGTCCGCGGAGTACCCGGTGTCGGCGGCACCCGCCTGCACGGCCTGGTAGAGCGGGGCCGCGCCCTCGAACTCGGCCCACTTCACCTTGTACTTCGCACCCTTCAGGGCATCGGCCGCGGCGACCATCGTCTGGAGCGTCCCGGCCTGGTCGCCGATGGTGAGGGTGGTCGCCTGCGGCGAGGAGGCGTCCGCGGAGGAGTTCCCGCCGCAGGCGGTCAGCGCCAGCAGGGTGGTCATGCTCAGCGCGGCGGCTGCGGTACGGCGGTTCACGACGGGGTTCCTTCCAGGGTGCGGTTCACGCCCAGCCAGTTCAGGAGGCGGGCGCGCAGGGACACGAATTCCGGGGCGGTGAGGTCCCGGGGCCGCGGCAGGTCGACGCTCAGCTCATGCGCGATCCGGCCCTCGTCCATCACCAGGACACGGTCGGCGAGCAGCAGCGCCTCCTCCACGTCATGGGTGACCAGGAGGATCGCGCAGCCGTGCCGCTGCCACAGCTCGGCCACCAGTTGCTGCACCCTGCCCCGGGTGAGCGCGTCCAGGGCGCCGAACGGTTCGTCCAGGAGCAGCAGTTCGGGCTCGCGGACCAGGGCCCGGGCCAGTGAGACGCGCTGTGCCTGGCCGCCGGAGAGCGTCTTCGGCCAGGCGGTCGCGCGGTCCGCGATGCCCACCTCGTCGAGTGCCTTGAGCGCCAGCGCCTTGTCGGGGCGGCCGGGCAGCCCCAGGACGACGTTGCGCCAGACCTTCAGCCAGGGCAGCAGCCGCGGCGACTGGAAGGCGGCACTGCGCCGGGCGGGTACGGTGACCTCGCCGCCGATCTCCTCGTCCAGCCCGGCCAGGATCCTCAGCAGCGTCGACTTGCCGCAGCCGCTGTGCCCGAGCAGGGCCACGAACTCGCCCTCCCGGATGTCCAGATCGAGATCGTGCAGCACGGTGTTGCCGTCGAAGGACCGCGAAAGCCCCCTGGTCTCGACACTGTTGGTCATCGTTTACGCCTCGCCCTCGAAGTTGGCGCGCCAGGTCAGCAGCCGGCGCGAAAGGATCCGTACGGCGAAGTCGCAGGCGAGCCCCAGCAGCGCGTACACGACGAGGCAGAGCACGATGACGTCCGTGCGGAAGTACTGCTGGGCGTTGCTCATCAGATAGCCGAGGCCCGCGTCCGCGTTGACCTGTTCGGCGAAGACCAGTGCCAGCCAGGCGGTGGACAGCGCGTACCGGAGTCCCACGAGGGCCCCGGGCAGCGCGCTCGGCAGGATCACGTAGGCGATCAGCCCGAGCCTTCCGAGCCCCATCATCCGGGCCGCCTCGACGAGCTGGGAGTCGGTGGAGCGGATGCCGCCGTAGATGTTGAAGTACAGCGGGTACGTCACACCGAGCGCGACGAGCGCGATCTTCGGGGTCTCCTCGATGCCGAACCAGACGATGAACAGGGGGATCAGGCCCACCCACGGGATCGCCCGGAACATGCCCATCGAGGAGTCGATGACGTCTTCGCCGAGCCGGAACAGCCCGGCCAGCAGGGACAGGCTCAGCGCGACGGACGCGCCGATCAGGAATCCGACGGCGGCCCTGCGGCCCGACGCGGCGATGGCGGAGGGCAGCTCACCGTTGCGGGTGAGTTCCACCGCCTGGTTCACGACGTCGACGGGGGAGGCCAGCACGGACTCGGGGAGGACACCGGTGGCCGAGGTCAGGAACCACAGCAGGACCAGGCCGACCGGGCCCGCGGAACGGCGTACGGAACGGGGAAGAGAGAGGCGGCGGCCGGACTTCGCGGTGCCGCGGAGGGTGACACGGGCGCTGGCGGCGGGCGGGCCGGGGTCGGCGGTCAGCTCGGGCAGCACCGCCGTGGCCGGTGATCGGGTCGTCATGGCGGGTTCCTTCGTCAGACCGGGAGCGGGCCGGTCACGGCCCGGCGGGCGGGATCGGCGGACCAGGCGGACCAGGAGCCGGGGAAGAGCACCGCGTCGAATCCGGCGATCTCCAGGGCGGCGATCTGGTGTGCCGCGGTGACTCCGGAGCCGCAGTACACGCCGATGCGCGTGGCCCCGTCCGCCCCCTTTTCACCGAACCGCTCGCGCAGTGCCTCCGGCGGCAGGAAGGTGCCGTCGGCCGCGATGTTCTCCCCGGTGGGCGCGGACACTGCCCCCGGGATGTGGCCGGGGCGCGGATCCACCGGCTCCACCTCGCCGCGGTAGCGTTCGGCCGCCCGGGCGTCCAGCAGCAGACCCGTGGCGGCGAGTTCGGCGGCACCGTCGGCGCCGGTGACGGGCAGACGGCCCTCGGCCAGGACGACGTCACCGGGCTCCGGCGCGGCGGGTACACCCGTCTCCAGGGGCAGTCCGGCCGCCCGCCAGGCACCGAGCGCCCCGTCGAGGAGGGTCACACGCGTCAGTCCCGCGTACCGCAGCAGCCACCAGGCGCGAGCCGCCGCCGTGTTGCCGAGGTCGTCGTACACCACCACGGGCCGGTCCCGGCCGATGCCCCAGCGGCGGGCCGCCGCCTCCAGCCGCGCGAGGTCGGGCAGCGGGTGACGCCCGCCCTCCGGGCTCGGCGGCGCGGCGAGCTCGGTCTCCAGGTCTACGTACACAGCGCCCGGGATGTGGCCCTGCGCGTAGTGCTCACGCCCGCGCGGGTCGCCCAGCGCCCAGCGGACGTCGAGGAGCACCGGCGGCTGCTCGGAGGCCAGTCGCTCGCGCAGTTCGGCAACGCTCGTCGTCACGCTCATGCCAGGCCCTCCGCGATCAGGGGGAGTTCGGGGGACAGGCGCAGCCGCTCCAGGAAGAGCACGACAGTGGCGGCGGCGGTGCGGTGCAGGGCGTCGTTGAGGACGTCGTGCCGCCCTCCGTGGAAGGTCACCAGCTCGACGGGGCGGCCGGCGTATGCCTGCCGGGCGGCGTCGAGCGGGCTCACCACGTCGTCCGTGCCGTGCAGCGCCAGCACCGGGACCCCGACCCGGTCCAGGCCCGGCCCGGACAGCTCCGGAGTGACGTCCAGCGCCCCGCGCCGGAACTCCGGGTCGCCGGCGAGGCGCCCCTGGTGTGTGGGGCAGGCGGTGCGGGCCTCGGTCTCCTCCACCCAACTCCCCGCCGTCCAGGCACCGGTGGGCAGCCCTGCCAGGACCAGGGCGTCGATGCCGGGGGTCCGGTCGGCGGCGAGTCGTACGGCGTGGTGGGCGCCGGTGTCCGAACCCACCAGCACCTTCGGTCCGGGCAGGGACGCGTCGGCGAGCAGCTCGGCGGCGGTGTCGAGCACACCCGGGTCGGCGGACGGGTCGCCGAGGGCGCGGACGCGGTAGGCATCGAAGGCGAGCCGGCGGCCGAACCGCTCGTACACACCCGCGTGTTCACCACGCCCGGCCAGCACGATCAGCGTGCCGCGCGGGGCGAGACCTTCGGGTTCGTCCCAGGTTCGGAGCGAAGAGGACATGAGGGGGCAACTCCCGTGTCGGGGCAGGGGGTGTCCAGGGCAGGACAAGGCAGGGCAGGGGGTGCCGGCTGTCACGTGTCAGTGCGGAAGAACGTGATCAGCTCGGGTGCTGGAGCGGGGAAGTGCCGCGGAGAGTCAGCGACAGCGCGCGCTGCACGCCACGCCGAAGTCGATGACCCGGCGCTGCGTCAGAAGGGCAGCGAAAGCGGTGGCGTGCGGCATGCGTTCATCATGACCGGTCGTGACAGCCGCCGTCCAACGACGATTCCTCATCGAAACCGATCAGAAATCGCGATCGATCGCACGAACGGATACGGTCGCCGCATGCACCGACCCGTCCTGGATCTCGTCGCCCTGCGCAGCCTGACCGCCGTGGCCGACTGCGGCGGCTTCCACCGCGCCGCCCGGGCGCTGGCCCTGAGCCAGTCGGCGGTGAGCCAGCACGTGCGCAAGCTGGAGAAGATCCTGGGGCGGCCGGTCGTCGAGCGCGAGGGGCGCGGCATGCGGTTCACCGCCGACGGCCACCGGCTTCTGGAGCAGGCCCGGCGCATCCTCGCGGTGCACGACGAGGCCGTGCGCACCCTGCTCGACGTCGACGCCGACACGGTCACCATCGGCGCCACCGAGCACGCCGCCGACCAGTTCCTGCCCCGGCTGACCGCCGCCGTCCAGGACGTGCGTCCCGGCTGCCGGGTCCGCTACCGCATCGACCGCTCCGCCCGCCTCGTCGAGGCCGTGGAGCGCGGGAGTGTCGACGTCGCCGTCTACGTGACCGAGGCCGCCGCCACCGAGGGCACCCCCGTCGGCGGTCTGCCGCTGACCTGGTACGCGGTGCCCGGCTGGCAGCCGCCGTCCGAACCCGCTCCCGTGCCGCTGGTCGCCGTGGAGGACCCCTGCGCGATCCGCCGCCGGGCCATCGCGACGCTCGCCGCGCACGGCGTGCCCGCCCAGGTCGTCGGGGACGCCGGGTATCTCGCGGGCGTCCTGGACATCGCCCGCACCGGTGAGGGCGTGGCCCTGCTCGCGGCGGTCGGTTCCGCCCCCGACGGGCTCGCGGCCTGCGCGGCGCTGCCGCCGGTCACACCCATTCCGATGAGCGCGCTCGCCCGTTCCGGGGCGGACCCGGCGACCGTCGGGGCCGCGTTCGAGGCCGTACGCGACCTGCTGCGGCAGGACACCCCGGCAGGGGCGTGACGCCCGGGGCTATGCGCCCAGCGTCCGTGCCAGCGCGGCCCGCTGCAGGGGCAGCACCTCGGCGTGCAGGTCACGGCCCCTGGCGGTCAGGGTGACCCAGACGCCCCGCCGGTCCTCCATGCACACGGACCGTGTCACCAGACCGTCCTTCTCCAGCCGGGCGATCAGCCGGGACAGCGCGCTCTGGCTGAGATGGACCCGCCCGACGAGGTTCTGCACCCGGCACTGCTCGCCCTCCTCGGCCGCCGCGGTCGCGAGCATGTCCAGCACCTCGAAATCGGACGCGCCGAGACCGTGCGGATGCAGCGCCCGGTCGATCTCGCACATCGTGCGCGCGTGCGCCGACAGGATGTCCCGCCACCGGTCCTCGAGCTGCCCACCAGCCGTTTTCGCCGCCATATGGGAACGGTAACACCGGCGCGGGGTTCAATGACCGTGCATGGAGTACGGGCTCGTCGCCCGGGCGCGGAACGGCCCGCCCCCGGCCGCCACCCCGGCCGTCCCCGGACATCCCCCCGGATCGCAAGCGTTTCCGGCAGGTCTCCGCGAGCCTCAGGCCGACTCCCGCTTCACCAGCTCCGTCGGCAGGATCACCGCCGCCGGTTCCTCGCCCCCGATCTGCGCGAGCAGCACCCGCACCATCTCGTTGCTGATGCGGTCCCAGGGCTGCCGGATGGTCGTCAGCCCGGGACTGGAGGCCACGGCGGCCGGCGAGTCGTCGAAGCCGCCCAGCGCCACGTCCTGCGGCACCCGCCGCCCGGCCCGCCGCAGTGCCGTGAGCGCCCCCTGCGCCATGAGGTCGGAGGCCACGAACAACGCGTCGATGTCCGGGGCCTGCGCCAGCAGCCGCTCGGCGCCCGCCTCGCCGCTCGCCCTGCCGTAGTCACCGGAGACGACCAGCCGCTCGTCGAACTCCAGGCCCGACTCCGCCAGCACCTCCTGGTAGCCGGCGAGGCGCTCGACACCGCCGGGTGTGGTCAGCGGCCCGGTCACCGTGCCCACCCGGCGCCGCCCGAGCGACAGCAGGTGGCGCACCATGTCGCGGGCCCCGTCGCGGTCGTCCGCGGCCACGTAACTCACCTTGGAGGCCAGCCCGATCGGCTTCCCGCACGCGACCAGCGGCACCCCCGCCTCGCGCAGCCGCTCCGCCACGGGGTCACCGGAGTGGCTGGAGACCAACAGGACCCCGTCGACGTGCCCGGCGGTGATGTACCGCGTGATGCGCCGCCGTTCGTCCTCGGTGCCCGCCAGCATCAGCAGCAGCGGGATGTCGTGCGCGGCGAGCGCCTGGGTGCAGCCGCGCAGCAGGACGTTGAAGTTGGGGTCCTCGAAGAACCGCTCCTGCGGCTCGGTGAGCAGGAAGCCGATCGAGTCGGACCGCCCGGTGATCAGGGAGCGGGCGTGCCGGTTGACCACATAACCGGTCCTGCGGATGGCCGCGTTGACCGCCTCCTGGGCGGCCGGACTGACGTAGTGGCCGCCGTTGAGGACACGCGAGACGGTGCCGCGCGAGACCCCCGCCTCGCGCGCGACGTCATGGATCGTGGGCGGCCTGCGCCTGCCTCCCGCAGCGTTCATGGTCATGACTTTACGGCTCCGGAGAACGGATCCGGACTCCGCCTGGGGAGGGGCCGGCCTGTCGTCCGAGCCCCTCCCCCTCCACCTGGGTGTCCGAACTCCACCCTGGGTCAAGGCAGTTCGGTATCGGTCAACGATGCCGAGTGCGGGACAGGGCGGCATCGGCTGCGCGACAGTGGGAAGGCTCGGTGAGAGGGCGAAGCCGCGAGGCAGGGGCACGACATGCTGAGGACTCCCACGGACGAGACGCGGCTGCGCATCCTGGCTTGGCTGAAGGAACCCGGTCCCGCGGCGGACGGTGTCACCGCGGACGCCGTCGCCGAGCGGTTCTCGATACCGCGCCCGGTCGCCGTCACCCATCTGCGGCTGCTGGAGGCCACCGGCATGCTGCGCACCAGCAGGTCCGCGGGCCGTGTGCGCTACCACCGCGACGACATGCGGATCGCCGAGGTCGCCCGGATGTTCGAGAAGGGCTGGTAGGCCACCCGGTACCGCCGCATCGCCCCCGATGACGAAGGACAGCTCTCGCTATGGAACGTCCCACGGCACTCGTCCCCCGCCACTACATCGCGGTGGGCCCCGGCCCCGAGGACGTGGTCGCCGACCCGCGCGGCCGCGTCCTCACCGGCGTCGCGGACGGACGCATCCTGCGGCTGGACGCCCTCGCCGACCCGGTCGCGGCCCGCGTCGAGGTGCTCGCCGAGACCGGCGGCCGGCCGCTCGGCCTCGAACTCCTCCCCGACGGCGACCTGCTGGTGTGCGACGCCGAACGCGGACTCCTGCACGTCGGCACCGGCGACGGCACGGTCCGGATCCTCGCCGACTCGGTGGCGGGAGAGCCGCTGCGCTTCTGCAGCAACGTCGTGGCCCTCTCCGACGGCAGCGTCTGCTTCACCGTCTCCAGCCGCCGCTACCCCCTGGAGCACTGGATCGGCGACATCGTCGAGCACACCGGGACGGGACGGCTGCTGCGGCTCGCCCCCGGCGCCGACGCTCCCGAGGTGGTGCTGGACGGCCTGCAGTTCGCCAACGGGGTCGCCGTCGGCGCGGACGAGTCCTTCCTCGTCGTCGCCGAGACCGGCGCCCGCCGGCTGCTGCGCGTCCCGCTCACCGGGCCGAAGGCCGGGCGCAGCGAGCCGTTCGCCGAGAACCTCCCCGGCATGCCCGACAACCTCTGGCGCGGCGCGCCCGACGGACCGATCTGGGTCGCGCTCGCCGGGCCCCGCGTCCCGCCCCTCGAGCGGCTCCACCGCAGCGCGCCCGGCGTCCGGGCCGCCGCCGCGCGCGTCGCCGTACGCGCCCCGTTCCGCCCCACCGGCACGATCGCCCTCCAGGCCTTCGACGACGAGGGCCGCGTCGTGCACCATCTCGCCCGCCGCCGCTCCGGCTACCGCATGCCCACCAGCGTCTGCGAAGCGGGCGGGCACCTGATCCTCGGCAGCATCCGGGAACGGGGCGTAGCGGTCTGCGAGGCGCCCGCGGCGAAGTGACCCGCGTCGTCCGTCCCGAGGTGCTCTCGACCGGCAGGTGATCTCACCGCCCGCCTCGGAGTGACCCCGCCCCGCGCTCGGGGTTAACCTGAACTCCGGCCGCGACGGGCGTCGCGGCGCGGCGGTGGGGCCCGCCGTACCCGAACCGCGGCGAGGAAGCCGCCAACGGTCCCTACTTGCGACGGCACGCGCCCGCACGACCCCGGGCCCCGGCGAGTAGGAGACGGACCACCCCATGACAGCCCCCGAAAGCCTCCGCGTCGCGGCGCCGGCTCCCCACCGGCCCTCTTGGCGTGCCCAGGCGCCCGTCGTCGCGGTGGTCTCGCTCGGCGGGGGAGTGGGCGCGACCGCCCGCTACGCGGCCTCCCTCATGTGGCCCAAGCCCCCGGGCGGCTTCCCCTGGACGACCCTCTGGGTCAACATCGCCGGCTGCGCCGTGATCGGCGTGTTCATGGTGATCATCACCGAGGTCCGCACCGCCCACCCCCTCGTCCGCCCCTTCTTCGGCACCGGCGTCCTCGGCGGCTTCACCACCTTCTCGACGTACGCCGTCGACATCCAGAAACTCATCGACGGCGGTCGTCCCGGCACCGGACTGGCCTACCTCGCCGCCACCCCGCTCGCGGCCCTCACGGCGGTGTGGCTCGCGGCCGGAACGACCCGCCGCGTCCTGAAAGGCAGGCAACGATGACGAGGCTCACCGGCAGGGCCCTGCGCCTGACCGTCTTCATCGGCGAGAACGACACCTGGCACCACAAGCCCCTCTGCTCCGAGATCGTGCACCGGGCCCACGCGGCGGGCCTCGCGGGCGCCAGCGTCTTCCGAGGCATCGAGGGCTTCGGCGCCTCCTCCCTGATCCACACCTCGCGGCTGCTGTCCCTGAGCGAGGACCTGCCGGTCGCCGTGGTGATCGTCGACACCGAGCCACGGGTCCGCGCCTTCCTGCCGCAGCTCGACGAACTGGTCACCGAGGGGCTGGTGACACTCGACGACTGCGAGGTCATCCGGTACACGGGCCGGGACGACACGCCCGGCACGACGGACACGAAGGGTAAGAGCTCGTTGTGAACTGGCTGCTGGTCGTCGGTGGCGCGATGGTGGGCGCCCCGCTGCGCTACCTCACCGACCGGGCGGTCCAGGCGCGCCACGACTCCGTCTTCCCCTGGGGCACCTTCACGGTCAACGTCACCGGCTCCCTGGTCCTCGGCCTGCTCACCGGAGCCGCCACCCACGTCCAGCTGTTGCTCGGCACCGGCCTGTGCGGGGCCCTGACGACCTACTCGACGTTCTCCTACGAGACGCTGCGGCTGGCGGAGACCGGCGCGCGTCTCCAGGCGGCCCTCAACGTCGGCGTCACGGTGGCGGTCGGCCTTGCCGCGGCCTTCGCCGGGGCGGCACTGGCGCGTATGTGAGGCGCGTCCATGAGCTCCGTTCTCGTCCGGGTGTAGTAAGACGGTCCCCTCCGCTCCCGCCCTCGAGCAGAACTGGATCCCATGAGCGTCATCAGCGTCGGTCAGGCCGTCGTCCTCGGAGCCGTCGAGGGGGTGACCGAGTTCCTGCCCGTCTCCTCCACCGGGCATCTGAAGATCGTCGAGGGGCTGATGGACATCCCCGTCGACGACGACGCCGTGGTCGGGTTCTCGGCCGTCATCCAGGTCGGCGCGATCGCCGCGGTGCTCGTGTACTTCTTCAAGGACATCGTGCGGATCGTCTCCGCCTGGGGGAGGGGCCTGCGCGACCGCGAGCAGCGGTACCACCACGACTACAAGTTCGCCTGGTGGGTGATCTGCGCGACGATCCCGATCGTCGTCGTCGGACTCGCCGCCAAGCCGCTCATCGAGGGCCCCCTCGCCTCGCTGTGGGTGGTCGCCGGCTCCCTGATCGCCGGCAGCGGCGTGATGTGGGCGGCGGACCAGATGGGCCGGCACAAGCGCGGCGAGGACGACACCTCCTTCAAGGACGCGATGCTGGTCGGCAGCTCCCAGATCCTCGCCCTGCTCTTCCCCGGCTTCTCCCGCTCCGGCGCCACCATGTCCACCGCGCTGATCCTCGACCTGGACCGCGTCGCCGCCACCCGGCTCTCCTTCTTCCTCGGCATCCCGGCGCTGACCGGTGCCGGCCTCTACGAGCTCAAGGACGCGCTGGGCACCGGGGTGGGAGCCGCCCCGCTCGCCGTGGGCACGCTCGTGTCGTTCGTCGTGGCGTACGCCTCCATCGCCTGGCTGCTGAAGTTCGTCGCCAAGCACTCGTTCAACGCGTTCGTGATCTACCGGATCGTGGTGGGTGTGCTGCTGTTCGGCCTGCTCGGGGCGGGTGTTCTGCACAGCTGAGTGTTCCGCCGGGAGGCGCCGGGGCCTGTGCCCGGCGCCGTCGTGGCTTGTCGCGCAGTTCCCCGCGCTCCTTCGGGAGCACCCTTGACAGCACGAGCCGTCGGCCGGAGTATCTCTCCCGTGAACCTGTCAGACAGCCGGACAGCCGGACAGCCTGTGCGTCGCGTCAGTGCCATGGAAGCGGTGCTGGCGTACCTGCGCGGCGCCATCGAGCGGGGTGAGTACGCCATCGGCGACAAGCTCCCCTCGGAGGCCGAGCTCTGCCGCACTCTCGAGGTCTCCCGGCCCGTGCTGCGCGAGGCGCTGCGGGCCCTGCAGACCATGGGCCTGACCGTGTCCCGGACCGGCAAGGGCACCTTCGTCGTGGCCAGCACCGTCGAGGACCCCACCTTCGGCGACTACTCCGCCAGCGACCTGCTGGAGGTGCGCCGTCACGTCGAGATCCCGGTCGCCGGGTACGCGGCCAGGCGCCGCACCCCGGAGAACCTCGACCACCTGGCCCACCTCCTGGACCGGATGGAGCGGGAGACCGACACCACCGCGTGGGTCGCCATGGACAGCCTGTTCCATCTCGCCGTGGCCGAGGCCGCCCAGAACCCGGTCTTCCGCCGGGTCATCGAGGAGATCCGGGACGCGCTGGCCCGCCAGTCGGCCTTCCTCAACGAGCTGGGCGGCCGCCGCGAGCAGTCCAACCGCGAGCACCGGGCCATCGTCGAGGCTCTGACCGACGGTTCCGAGACCGACGCGGTGGAGGCCATGGCCCACCATCTCGACCGCGTCGAGACCACCCTCACCGACATCGTGCGCTCCTCGCGCACGGACACCCCCACGGAAACCCCCATGGAAGGCGGAACCGAGGCGTGAGCGAGCAGTCCCTGCACGACGATGTGCAGAAACGTTCCATCCATGTCGATGCCGGAGACGCGGGCTACAGCAAGTCCCTGAAGTCCCGGCACGTCAACATGATCGCCATCGGCGGAGCCATCGGCACCGGCCTGTTCCTCGGCGCCGGCGGCCGCCTCGCCGACGCCGGCCCGTCGCTCTTCATCGCGTACGCGGTCTGCGGCCTCTTCGCCTTCCTCGTCGTGCGCGCCCTCGGCGAACTGGTGCTGTACCGGCCCTCCTCGGGTGCCTTCGTCTCCTACGCCCGTGAGTTCATGGGGGAGAAGGGCGCCTACACCGCCGGCTGGATGTACTTCCTCAACTGGGCCACCACCGGCATCGCCGACATCACCGCCGTCGCCACCTACACCCACTACTGGGGCATGTTCTCCGACATCCCGCAGTGGGTCATCGCGCTGATCGCGCTGGCCGTGGTGCTCACCGTGAACCTGATCTCGGTCAAGATCTTCGGCGAGCTGGAGTTCTGGTTCGCGATCGTCAAGGTCGGGGCCCTGGTCGTCTTCATGTGCATCGGCATCTTCCTGCTGGTCACCCAGCACCCCGTCGACGGCCACACCCCGGGCCCGTCCCTCATCGGCGACAACGGCGGCGTCTTCCCGCAGGGCCTGCTGCCCATGCTGCTGATCATCCAGGGCGTCGTCTTCGCCTACGCCTCCGTCGAACTGGTCGGCGTCGCCGCCGGTGAGACCGAGAACCCCGAGAAGATCATGCCGAAGGCGATCAACTCGATCATGTGGCGCGTCGGCGTCTTCTACGTCGGCTCGGTCGTCCTGCTGTCGATGCTGCTGCCGTGGAACAAGTACACCGCCGGCGAGAGCCCCTTCGTGACGGTGCTGTCCAACATCGGCATCCCGGCGGCCGGCGGCGTGATGAACCTCGTCGTCCTCACCGCCGCCATGTCCTCCCTCAACTCCGGCCTGTACTCCACCGGCCGCATCCTGCGCTCCATGGCCATGTCCGGATCCGCCCCCCGGTTCACCTCAGTGATGAGCCGCAGCCAGGTCCCCTACGGCGGCATCCTGCTCACCAGCGGCATCTGCGTGCTGGGCGTCGGCCTCAACTTCGTCGTGCCCGCCGAGGCGTTCGAGATCGTGCTGAACTTCGCCGCGATCGGCATCCTCGCCACCTGGGGCATGATCATGATCTGTCACCTCCTCTTCTGGCAGAAGACCCAGAAGGGCGAGCTGACCCGCCCGGGCTACCGGCTCCCGGGCTCCCCCTGGACCGAGATCGTGACGCTGGCCTTCCTCGCCTCCGTCCTGGTCCTCATGTACGCCGACGGCGGCGCGGGACGCACCACCGTGCTGTGCCTGCCGCTGATCGTCGGGGCCCTGGTCGTCGGATGGTTCGTCATCCGCGGCCGTGTCGCACGCAAGTCCACCACCTGAGCCGACGCGTGAGGAACGCGTCGCTCCCCGAGAAGCAGGCAGTGATGTTCAGCAGTTCTCTCGCGGACGCACCCCTTGTCCGTGAACCCCTCCACGCCCCCGTCGCCCACCTCGTCCGCGGCGGAATCGTCGAAGGCATCCACTACGGCTCCGTCGTCGTCCTCGACGCCGACGGACAGGTCCGGCTCCAGATCGGAGACATCGAGGCCGCCTTCTACCCCCGCTCCGCGATCAAGCCCGTACAGGCCGTGGCCATGGCCCGGGCCGGGCTGCCGCTCGACGGCGAGCTGCTGTCGCTGACGGCCGCCAGCCACTCCGGCGAGGAACGGCACCTCGCCGGGGCCCGGCGCATCCTCGAACTCGCCGGGCTCACCGAGGACCACCTGCGCAACGTCCCGGACCTGCCGTTCGACCCGGTCGTCCGGGACGCCTGGGTGCGAGAGGGCCGACTGCCCTCACGGCTCGCCCAGAACTGCTCGGGCAAGCACGCGGCCATGCTCTACACCTGCACCCTCAACGGCTGGTCCCTGGAGGACTACCTCGACCCCGGCCACCCGTTGCAGCAGGCCGTCGCCGAGATCGTCGAGGACCTCACCGGGCAGAGCATCGCCGGCGTCACCGTCGACGGCTGCGGCGCGCCCCTGTTCTCCCTCTCCCTGCACGGACTGGCCCGGGCCGCCGCCCGGATCACCACCGCCGCGCCGGGCACGCCCGAGGCCAGGGTCGCCGACGCGATGCGCGAACACGCGGAGATGGCCTCCGGCTCCGGCCGGGACGTCGCCGCGCTGATGCGGGCCGTGCCCGGACTGCTGTCCAAGGACGGCTTCGAGGGCGTACAGGTCGCCGCGCTGCCCGACGGCCGGGCCGTGGCGGTGAAGATCGCCGACGGTGCGAACCGGGCGCGTGTCCCGGTGGCTGCCGCCGCGCTGGCCCGGGCCGGTGTCGACCCGGATATGCTCACCGAGTTCGCGGGTGAGCCGCTGCTGGGCGGTGGGCGTGAGGTCGGGCGTGTGCGGCCCGTCCGCTCGCTGGAGCCGGTCGCCGGTGCTGCCCGCGCTTGATGACGTGCCGGATTCTGCCCTCCGGCGGCTGCGGCGCGCATGTGGCCGGTCGGGCAGTTCCCCGCGCCCCTGACGGGGCGCACCACCACCCTCACCTCCCTCAGAAAGAGGACCCCCACCGTCATGACCGCCGCCACCCGTTCCGAGCACGATCTGCTCGGTGACCGTGACGTTCCCGCCGAGGCGTACTGGGGTGTGCACACCCTGCGGGCCACGGAGAACTTCCCCATCACGGGCATGACCATCTCCGCCTATCCGCACCTGATCGACGCCCTGGCCGCCGTCAAGGAGGCCGCCGCCCTCGCCAACGAGGAGCTCGGCCTGCTGGAGCCGAGGAAGGCCGCCGCCATCGTCGAGGCCTGCCGTGAGATCCGGGACGGCAAGCTGCACGACCAGTTCGTCGTGGACGTCGTCCAGGGCGGCGCCGGCACCTCCACCAACATGAACGCCAACGAGGTCGTGGCGAACCGGGCACTGGAACTGCTGGGCCACGCCAAGGGCGAGTACGGGTTCCTGCACCCCAACGAGGACGTCAACCTCGGCCAGTCCACCAACGACGTCTACCCGACCGCCGTCAAGATCGCGACGGTGTTCGCGGTACGCGGGCTGCTCGACGCGATGTCCGTCCTGCAGGACACGTTCGCCCACAAGGCCGTCGAGTTCCGCGAGGTCCTCAAGATGGGCCGTACGCAGTTGCAGGACGCCGTGCCCATGACGCTGGGCCAGGAGTTCTCCGCCTACGCCGTCATGCTGGACGAGGACCGCTCCCGTCTCGCCGAGGCCGTCCAGCTCATCCACGAGATCAACCTCGGCGCCACCGCGATCGGCACCGGGCTCAACGCCCCCGCCGGATACGCCGAAGCGGCCCGCCGCCACCTCGCGGCCATCACGGGGCTGCCCCTGGTGACGGCGGCCAACCTGGTCGAGGCGACCCAGGACTGCGGTGCCTTCGTCCAGATGTCCGGAGTGCTCAAGCGCATCGCGGTCAAGCTCTCCAAGAGCTGCAACGACCTGCGGCTGCTGTCCTCCGGCCCGCGCGCCGGCCTCGGCGAGATCAACCTGCCGCCGGTGCAGGCCGGTTCGTCCATCATGCCCGGCAAGGTCAACCCGGTCATACCCGAGGTGGTCAACCAGGTCGCCTTCGAGGTCATCGGCAACGACGTCACCATCACCATGGCCGCCGAGGCCGGACAGCTCCAGCTCAACGCCTTCGAGCCGATCATCCTGCACTCACTGTCGGAGTCGATCACGCACCTGCAGAGCGCCTGCCTGACCCTGGCCGAGCGGTGCGTGTCCGGCATCACGGCCAACACCGAGGCACTGCGCGCCGGCGTGGAGAACTCCATCGGCCTGGTCACCGCCCTCAACCCGCACATCGGCTACACGGCCGCCACCGACATCGCCAAGGAGGCCCTCGCCACCGGCCGGGGCGTGGCCGAGCTCGTCCTGGAGAAGGGCCTGCTCCCCGCCGAGACACTCGCCGGCCTGCTGCGCCCCGAGGTCCTCGCCGGAAGCGGCCCGGCACCGGCCTGACCTGCCGGAGCGCACCGGGACCGGCGGAGGGACAATACCGATCATGACGTCGCCGACGACCTTCCAGCCGGTCCTGGAGCGCATCGCCGAGGAGATCGAACGGACCCCCGGCCGCGGCCGGCCCGCCGACTACATCCCGGCGCTCGCCGCCCGCGACCCGCGCAGCTTCGGTATGGCCGTCGCCGAGCCGGACGGCACCGTGTACGGGGTGGGGGACTGGCGGCAGCCGTTCTCGGCGCAGTCCCTCACCAAGGTGTTCACCCTCGCCCTCGACCTGGCCCGCGAGGGCGACGTCCTGTGGGAGCACGTGGGCCGCGAACCCTCCGGCAACCCCTTCAACTCCCTCGTCCAGCTGGAGTACGAGAACGGAATCCCGCGCAACCCGTTCATCAACGCGGGCGCCCTCGTCGTCACCGACCGGCTGCACACCCGCACCGGCGACGCGTCCGGCGAACTGCTGACGTTCCTGCGGGCGGAGAGCGGCAACCCCGGCCTGGCCTTCGACGAGGAGGTCGCCGCGTCCGAATCGGCGCACGGCGACCGCAACGCCGCGCTCGGCCACTTCATGGCGTCCTACGGCAACATCGACAACCCCGTGCCCACGCTCCTGGAGCAGTACTTCCGGCAGTGCTCGATCGCCGCGTCCTGCGCCGACCTGGCCCTCGCCACGAGCTTCCTCGCCCGGCACGGCATACGTGCCGACGGCACCCGCCTGCTCACCCGCAGCCAGGCCAAGCAGATCAACGCGATCATGCTGACCTGCGGTACGTACGACGCGGCGGGCGACTTCGCCTACCGTGTGGGCCTGCCCGGCAAGAGCGGAGTGGGCGGCGGCATCATCGCGGTCGTACCCGGCCGCTGCACCCTGTGCGTGTGGAGCCCGGGCCTCGACGAGCGGGGGAACTCGGTGGTGGGCGTGGCAGCCCTGGACCGGTTCACGACCCTGACCGGCCTGTCGGTGTTCTGACCACCCGGAGCGGCAGCCGCGGCGAGGTGTGATCCGCGTTCCAAACCGCCTCGTAGTAGCCGTTCTGCCGGTAGTGGTGGCGGCGAGGACCAGCCGCCCCACCCGCTCGGGGTGGCGCACGCCCACGTCGAGGGCGGTCCGGCCGCCGAGGCCGAAGCCTGATCACGTCCGTTCGTCGGTGTGCTGATGGCGGTGGGACCCCTGCTCCGGCGGGAACTCACCGGCCGGCGATCACCGGCCGGTCACCGCGGGGCCGCCCTCCGGAGAGGGGTGCGTCCCCTTGCGGCCATCCGCCGTTGACACGCTGCCCGAGTGTTGGCCATGGCTTTCCCCGTCGATCTCCGCCGCTGCCAGATGTTCGGTCTGGCCGGTACCGCCTGCCTCGCCCTGGGCGGTGAGACTGCCGGTGCCCTGCCCGTGGAGGACCTTCTCCACCCGGCCTCCGCTCGCGCCGCTGTAGGCCTGGTCGGCGCGTACTTCGGCGTCGTCCTGCTGATCGCGGCCTGGGCGCTGCTGGGCCGGCTGGTCCGGGGGCCGAGACCACCCGCGCCGCGCGCCCTGCTGCTCGTGCTCGCGGTGTGGGCGGCCCCGCTGCTGCTGGCGCCGCCTCTGTTCAGCCGGGACGTCTACAGCTACCTCGCCCAGGGGGCGATGGTCGAGGCGCACCTGGACGTCTACGCGCACGGGCCGTCCCTGCTCGGCGGTCCGCTCGCGGACGAGGTCGCCCCGCTCTGGCGGCACACCGGCGCCCCGTACGGGCCGGTGTTCCTGGCCGTGGCGGCGGCCCTGTCGGGTCTGACCCGCGGTGAACTGCCCGCGGGCCTGCTCGGGATGCGGCTCGTCGCCGTGGCGGGCGTGGCCCTGATGGCGGCCGCGCTGCCCCGCCTCGCCCGCCACAACGGCGCCGACCCGAGTGCGGCGCTGTGGCTGGGAGCCCTCAACCCGCTCGTCCTGCTGCACCTGGTCGCGGGCGCCCACAACGACGCCGTCATGCTCGGCCTGCTCGGCGTCGGCCTGGTGGCGGCCCTCGGCCGGTGGCCGGTCCTCGGCGCCGTCCTGGTCACCCTCGCCGCCCTGGTCAAGGCGCCCGCCGCGCTCGGTCTCGCCGCCGTCGTGGTGCTCCAGGTGCGTGCGGGCCGCAGCCCGTCGAAGGCCGTCGTGACGACCACCGTCGCGGCCGCGGGGACCACCGTCACCGCGACGGCCGTGGCCGGCACCGGCTACGGCTGGGTCGGTGCCCTGAACACCCCTGCCTCACCCCAGAACTGGGCGCTGACCACCCTCCTCGGCCGCGCCACCCGGGCCCTGCTCACACACCTCGGCAGCGATCTCGCGCCCTTCGCCGTTCCCGCCTGGAACGCGCTGGGCGTCGTGACCGCAGGGGCGGCGATCGTGCTGATCTGGCGACGGCTGCGCGTGCGGCCGGTGTACGCGCTCGGCCTGTCCCTTGCCGCGGTGGCCGCGCTCGGCCCCGCGATCCGCCCCTGGTACGCCCTGTGGGGCCTGTTCCTCATCGCCGCCGCCACGCCCAGCAACTCCGTACGCCACCGCACGGCGGCGGTGACCGGGGTGCTCGCGCTGTCCGTCCTGCCCAGCGGCGGCCCGGCGGACTCGGGGCAACTCGTGCTGGCCGTCTGCGGCGCGGCACTCGCCCTCGTCGTGCTGTGGCAGGCCCACCAGGCCGAACTCGCCCCGGCGCCGGGAGGCGCGGCATGACCCCGGCCCTGCCGCGCACCGACCGGGGCCGGCTGCTGCTGGTGCTGGCCCTCGCGGCGCTGGTGACGGTCTTCACCGCGACCGTGCCGCTGCTTCGCGACTGGTTCGACCTGCGCGTCTACTACGGCAGCATCGACAGCTGGGTTCACCACGGCGGCCGGGTGTACGACTACCGGGTGCCCGGGACGACGTACGGCTTCACCTACCCGCCGTTCGCCGCGGTCGCCATGCTGCCGATGGCCCTGCTCGACCTGCGCACCGCCATCGCCGCCGCTCTGCTGCTCAACCTGGCAGCCCTCGCCCTGGTGATGCGCCTGCTCGCGGGGCAGGACCGGCAGCGCCCCGGCTGGTTCGGCTGGGCCCTGATCGCCTGTCTGCTCGCCCTCTTCGAGCCACTGCGCGACACCTTCAGCTTCGGTCAGGTCAACCTGCTGCTGCTGGCGCTGGTCCTCGCCGACGCGAGGCTGCTCGCCACCGGACGCGGACGTCTGGCGGGTGCGGGCATCGGGCTCGCGGCGGCGGTCAAACTCACGCCCGCGCTGTTCATCGGTCTGCTGCTGGTGGCCAGGCGGTGGCACGCGGCGGCGGTCGCGACGGCCGTCGCCCTCGGGGCCACGGCCCTGGCGGCGTGGGTGGACCCGGACGCCTCGCGCTTCTACTGGACCGAGGCGCTGTGGGACACCGGCCGTGTGGGGCGTCTCGACTACGTCTCGAACCAGTCGGTGCAGGGCATCCTGGCCAGGCTCGGTGAAACGGACCGCACGGTGTGGGCGGTGGCGGTGCTGGCGGTCCTCGGCGTATGGGTGTCACGGACGCGCCGGGCGGTCGCCGCGGGGGACTGGACGGCGGCGTTCGCCCTGACCGGCCTCGCCGCCTGTCTCGTCAGCCCGATCACGTGGGTGCACCATCTGGTGTGGCTGCTTCCGTCCTTCGCCGTGCTGGTCCGGGCGGGGCGCCCGAGGATCGCGGGCGCCCTGTACGCGGTGCTGTGCACCAGCGTGGTGTGGCTGTGGTTCGACGACGCTTCCGGCGTCGACGGGTTCGTGGGCAGCAACACCTACGCCTGGATCACCCTGGGGCTGCTGCTGTGGCTGCCGGCCGGTCAGCTCCCGTCCGGTCTGCGGACCGGGAGCCTCAGCACCAGCACCACGACCGCCGCGCCCGTACCGGCGGCACCCGCGATCAGCCCCGCCTCCGTCCAGGCGGAGGTGTGCTCCTCCGGCACGGCCGCCGCTACCGCCGGCGGCGGCGTCGTCGTCGCCCGCGCGGAGGTGGGGGGCGCGCCGAGCGAGCCCACCGACTCGACCTTCCCGGCCGATCTGAACCCCCAGTCGAGCAGCGAGCGGGCCTCCTCGTACACGGTGGACCCACCGCCGTCCTGAGGGTTCATCACCGTCACGACCAGGGTGCGCCCGTCGCGGCGCGCCGCCGCGACGAGTGTGCTGCCGGCCTTGCTGGTGTAGCCGTTCTTGATGCCGATCAGCCCGGGGTACGGCTTCACGCCCTTGGCGCCGCTCAGCAGCCGGTTGGTGTTGAGGATCGGGTACGACGACGTGCCGTCGCCGGGGAACGCGGCCTCGACGGTGGCGCAGTACCGGGCGAAGTCGGGGTTGCGCAGCCCCACCCGGCCGAACACCGCCAGGTCGTACGCCGACGACACCTGGCCGGGTGCGTCGTAACCGTCGGGCGACACCACATGGGTGTCGAGGGCGCCGAGGGAGCGGGCCTTGGCCTGCATCCGCTCGGCCGTGAGCCGCCAGCCGCCGTTGAGCTCGGCCAGGACGTGCACGGCGTCGTTGCCCGAGTTGAGGAAGACGCCGCGCCACAGGTCGGCGATCCGGTACGAGTGGCCTTCCACGACCCCGACCAGGCTGCTGCCGGCACCGATGCCCCGCAGCTCCCGCTCGCTGACCGTGTGCCGGACGCCCGCCGGCAGCCCGGGCAGCACGGTGAGGGCGAACAGGGTCTTCAGGGTGCTGGCCGGGGGCAGTCTGCGGTGCGCGTTGTGGGCGGCGAGCACTTCACCGCTGCGGGCGTCGGCCACCAGCCAGGACAGCGCGGAGACCTCCGGGAGGCGAGCCACGCCGGGGCGCGGGCGGACCTGGGTGCCGGGTCGGTACAGCAGCGAGGGGTGCGGTGCCGCGGCCCGCGGCCCACCCGGTGGCGTGGGATCCGCGCCGACGGGGTCGGCCGCCGCCGCGGGCGTCAGCGCCAGGAGCCCCGCCACGCAGAGCGCACCGGCCGACGCGGCCACCCGGGAAGAGAGTCCGATGATCATATGATCAAAGTAGGAACGGACCTGCTTCGCACGGCGACGGCGGGGCCGCATTCCGCGCGCTAGCACCCGGATGGATGATCTCCCCGCGTCAGGCCGGCGGCAGGGTCGGCTGGATGCGCCGCAGGAACGTCGCGTTGTCCGGCGTCTCGCGCATGCGCTCCAGGAGGGTCTCCAGACCGCCCTGCCCGTCCCGGCCCTGCAGCACGCGCCGCAGGCCGTGAACGGCCGCCAACTCGGCCGGGTGCAGCAGGAGTTCCTCGCGGCGGGTGCCGGAGAGGGTGATGTCGACGGCCGGGAACACCCGGCGGGATGCCGGATCCCGGCTCAGGCGGAGCTCCATGTTGCCGGTGCTCTTGAGCTCCTCGAAGTAGAAGTCGTCGGCCCGGGAGCCGGTCTCCACCAGGGCGGTCGCGAGGATCGTGAGGGAACCTCCCTCCTCGGCGGACCGGGCGGCGCCGAAGAACCGCTTGGGCCCGGTCAGCGCGGACGCGTCGACGCCCCCGCTGAGGATGCGGCCCCCGGAAGCGGCCGCGTTGTTGTGCGCCCGGCACAGCCGGGTCAGCGAGTCGAGGAGGAGGACGACGTCCTCACCGGCCTCGACGCGCCGTTTGGCGCGCTCGATCACGAGGTCGGCGAGCGCGATGTGCTGCTTGGCGCTGCGGTCGAACGTCGAGGCGTACACCTCGCCCCGTACGCAGCGCCGCATGTCGGTGACCTCCTCGGGCCGCTCGTCGAGCAGCAGCATCATCAGCCGGCACTCGGGGTGGTTGCCGGTGACGGCGGCGGCGAGCTGCTGGAGGAGGACGGTCTTGCCGGTCTTGGGCGGGGCCACGATGAGCCCGCGCTGGCCCTTGCCGACCGGTGCGATCAGGTCGACGACGCGACCGGCGAGGCCGGCGGCCGGGTGCTCGAGCCGCAGCCGCTCCTGCGGATGCAACGGCGTCAGATCGTGAAAACGGCGCCGGCCGCGCAGGTCACCGGGCGCACGGCCGGCGATGTGGGAGACGTCGGTCAGGGCGTGCCGGTCTCCGGTCACGCCCTCGACGAGATCGCCCTTGCGCAGGCCGTACCGGCGGATCAGCGCGGGGGAGACCGCGGCGTCGGCGGGCGAGGGCAGGCAGTGCTCGGCGCGCAGGTGCCCCTTCCCGTTCGAGTCGATGTCGAGGACACCGGAGACGGTCCGGGCCGGGGACTGCTGCCGGACGGGTGGATTGTCGAGCGTGGTGGTCATGGTGGTGTGTGTCCTTTCACGGACGGCAGGCATGGGATGTGCGAGGGGGAGGGGGAGAGCCGCGCGGGGAGGAGGGCCTGTGGCGCGCTTCCGGGCGGCGGGGGACAGCACCTCGGGTACGACGAACACGTCGTGGTGCTGGAAATGCACGTCGTGGTGCTGGAAATGAAGGAGAGAGATGAAGAACGGCACCGGCGCCCGCAAAGAGGGGCGTGCACGAGTGCTCTTCGCAATGTACCACCGAAATCGGCGGATGCGGGTGAGCTTACCCGGAGGGGTGGGTCAGCGCGTGGCCGGGAGCCCGTTCAGCGCGTGGCCAGCAGCCCGTACAGCAACGGGATCCGCGGCTCGGGCAGGCGCCACCAGCCGGACTCCGTACGGACCATCCGCGGCCAGCGCGGCCAGGGGAGCTCGTCGCCCTCCCGCAGCCGCCGCACGGCGAGTCCCGCATCGGACAACGCGTTGAGGACCTCGCCCATTCCGTGCATCCACTCGTAGCTGTCCGTGGCGCCCTCGACGGCCGGACCGTCCGTGTAGGTGTGGGTCCCGTCGCGGTGCACCGGACCGGCGCCGCCCAGGTAGTCGTGGCGCAGCAGCAGCTCGGGTCCCTCGCCCGGGGCGGGCTTCGGCCCGAGCGAGTTGAGCAGCGGGTGGAACTCGACGATGTACAGCAGGCCGCCGGGCCGCAGGAGCCGCGCGATGACCCCCGCCCACCGGTCCAGGTCGGGGAGGTAGCACAGGGCGCCCTTGCCGGTGTAGACGACGTCGAACCGCCGCCCCTCCAGGGCCTCGACGGCGTCGTACACGTTGGCCCGGACGTACGTCACGGCCGTACCGGCCTTCGCCGCGATGTCCCGGGCGGCCGCCACCGACGCGCCCGAGAAGTCGAGACCGACGGCCCGGGCGCCGCGCCGCGCGAAGGCGATCGTCTCGGTACCGAGGTGACACTGGAGGTGGAGCACGTCGCGCCCGGCGAGCTCGCCGAGGTCCTCCCACTCGAACGAAGCGAACCAGCGCTCGGGTTCGAGGTCCTGGTCGAGGCCGTAGAAGCGGCTGGCGAGATGGACGGGCGTGCGGGCGTCCCAGTTCGCCTGGTTGGCCCTCATCAGCCGGTCGTGCTCGACGGACGTCATGAGGACATGAAACCGTGAACCGGCCGCGGGCGCAGGGAGAACGCGGGAACGGAACTCAGGACGTGTCGCTCAGAGAGAGCGGGTCCGTGCCTCCTCGGCGATCTTCTCGAACTGCTCGCCCATGGCCGCCGCGAGCGCCTGGGCCGCCGACAACGGTCGCACCATCACCGTGAACTCGTCGATGAGGCCGTCCTCGTCGACATGGATGAAGTCGCAGCCGCTGATCTCCCGGTCACCGACGCGCGCGGCGAAGACCAGGGCGTGGTCGCGGCCGTTCACGTCGTTGATCTCGCGCTCGTAGCGGAAGTCCTGGAAGACCTCGGAGACGGCACGCAGGATCGCGGCCGTGATCGCCTTGCCGGCGTACGGCTTGAACACGACGGGGCTGGTGAAGACGACGTCGGGCGCCAGCAGCGCCTCGGCGGCGTCGAGGTCGAGCTTCTCGATCGCCTCACGGAATGCACGCATCGAATCCGCCTTGGTCAATTTGTTGAGTAGGTGCGGAGTAGAATAATCACCTGTTGGTACGGTGTCCACATGTCTCTCAAGTACGCCGTTCTGGCGGCCCTCCTGGAGGGCGAGGCCTCGGGGTACGAGCTGTCCAAGGTGTTCGACGTGTCGCTGGCCAACTTCTGGGCCTCGACCCCGCAGCAGCTCTACCGGGAACTGGAGCGCCTCGCGCAGGACGGACTGATCGAGGCCCGGACGGTTCGCCAGGAACGGCGCCCCGACAAGCGCATGTTCACGCTGACCGAGGCGGGCCGCGAGGACCTGGGCTCGTTCGCCGCGGCGCCGCCCCGGCGGCCCACCGCCATCCGCGACGAACTCCTCATCAAGATCCAGGCCATGGACGGCGTGGACCCGGACGCGACCCGTGCGCTGGTCGAGGAGCGCGAGGCGTGGGCCCGGGCCAAGCTCGCCCGCTACCGGCGGGTGCGCGAACGCCTCCTGGCCGGCCGCAGCGAGGAGGAGTACCTCCGGGAGACCGACCGTGTCGGCCCGTACCTCACCCTGATGAGAGGCCTCGGCTTCGAGGAGGAGAACCTCCGCTGGTGCGAGCGCGTACGCGCCGTCCTGAAGCAGCGGGCTCCCCTAGGCTGAGCCGATGTTCAGCCCCGAAGGCCCCAGTCTGCGCGAACTCGCCGTCCAGGCACTGTCGTCCGTGGAGCGCGGCTACGACCTCCTCGCGCCGAAGTTCGACCACACGCCCTTCCGGACGCCCGACACGATCCTCGACGCCGTGGGCTCCGCCCTGCGGGCGGCCGGGCCCTTCGACGCCGGACTCGACCTGTGCTGCGGTACGGGAGCGGGCGTCGGGGTGCTGGCAGGGGTGTGCCGGGAGGGGGTCACCGGCGTCGACTTCAGCGCGGGCATGCTCGACGTCGCCAGGGAGCGTGTGCGGCCACAGGGCACGCAGGTCTCCTGGGTCCGGGCCGACGCCCGCGCCCTGCCCTTCGGGCCCGCCTTCGACCTGGTGGTGAGCTTCGGGGCCTTCGGGCACTTCCTGCCCCGCGAACTGCCCGGGCTGTTCGCGCAGGTCCGCTCCGTCCTGCGGCCGGGCGGCTGCTTCGCCTTCCCGCTGGTCGCCCCGCCCCGCCCGGTCTCGCCCGGCTACTGGGCACTGCTCGGCTTCGACACCGCCATGCGGGTGCGCAACGCCCTCTGGCGGCCTCCGTTCGTCATGTACTACCGCGCGTTCCGCCTCGGAGACGTACAGCGCGGACTCGAGGCAGCCGGTTTCGGCGTGGAGCTCCAGCCGCTCCCGGAGTTCGGGAGGCGGCCGGACGGCAGCCCCCGGGTGCGGCTCATCATGGCCCGGCTGCCGGGCTAGGCCCCGGCGCGAGGTGCTGGTCAGCCGCGCAGGAAGTTCAGCAGATCGTCGTTGAACGCCTTCTCGAAGTCGCCGACCAGGCCGTGCGGGGCGCCCGGATACACCTTCAGCGTCGCATCCTTGACGAGCTGGGAGGTACGGTGGGCCGAGGCGGCGATCGGCACGATCTGGTCGTCGTCCCCGTGCGCGACGAGCGTCGGCACGTCGATGTGCCCCAGGTCCTGCGTGAAGTCGGTCTCCGAGAACTGCGCGACGCAGTCGTAGGCACCCTTCAGACCGGCCTGCATGCTCCACATCCAGAACGCCCGCCGCACGCCCTCCGACACGGCGGCGCCGGGCCGGTTGAAGCCGTAGAAGGCCTCGCTCAGCTCCCAGTAGAACTGCGAGCGGTCTGCCGCGACCCCGGCGCGGATCCCGTCGAAGGCGTCCTTCGGCGTGCCCTGCGGATTGGTCTCCGTCCGCAGCATCAGCGGCGGCACCGCACCGAGCAGCACGACCTTCGCGACCCGCGCCGTCCCGTGCCGCCCGATGTAGCGGGCCACCTCGCCGCCGCCGGTGGAGTGGCCCACCAGGACCGCGTCGGTGAGGTCCAGTGCCTCGATCAGCTCGGCCAGGTCGTCGGCGTACCGGTCCATGTGGTTGCCCTGCCAGGGCTGGCCCGAGCGGCCGTGCCCGCGGCGGTCGTGCGCGATCGCCCGGAAGCCGTGCTCGGCGACCAGCCGGGCCTGCCCGTCCCACGCGTCCGCGTTGAGGGGCCAGCCGTGGCTGAACACCACGGGTTGCCCCGCGCCCCAGTCCTTGTAGTAGAGCTCGGTTCCGTCGGAGGTCGTGAACGTGGTCATGGGGATCCTCTCGAGGGTCGCCTGGGGGAGCCGTGCCGTCTCTCGATGATCTCCGTCATCTCGCGGAACCCGCGTCGGCAGTCCGCCGAACGGGTGACGGGCCAGGGTCGGCCCCGGGTGCCGCGGCGCGGCCCGGCAGGGTGAACTCGTAGACCAGCGCGTCCTGCTGGGCGTCCACCACGAGATCGGTGATCTCCAGCGGGCGGGCGTACTGATCGTGCACCTGCCGGGTGACCCGTACCGACGGGGCGTTCGCGATGCGGGTGATGGCGTCGCGGTGGTGCAGGGTCAGACCGGCCCGGCGCATCCAGTCGTAGGCCCGCCGCAGTTGCGCGGCGGCGGTGCCGTCGGCGTGGTCGCGGTAGCGGTAGCGGGCCAGCTCCTCCACCTCCGCCAGCGCCACGGCGGAGAACGATGTCACCGCGGTCCGCAGGCCCTGCCCGTCGGCCGTCGCGTACCGGTAGCGGTGCATCAGGGTCGGGCGGCCGGGCGCCAGCTCCAGGGCCTCCGCATGGTCCGGCGGGGGTGTCTCCCAGGCGACGGTGGCACGGGCGACACGCCCCGGGGCCGCGGCCCCGGCGCCCACCGGGAAGGTGAGCGACGCCGGGGTCTCGACCGGCGGGCCGGGCAGGATGGCGTGACTGCCGCGCCGGTCGGTGGAGACCAGGCCGTCGCGGCGCAGCAGCTCCAGCGACTGCCGTACGGTCTCCCGGCTGACTCCCAGGTGAGCGGCCAACCGCCGTTCGCTCGGCAGTCGTTCACCGGGCGGGATGGTGCCGTCGCGCAGCTCGCCGAGCAGCGCGGTCGCGATCCGCCGGTACAGGGGCTCGTCCTCGGCCGACGGGTGGTCGTGCGGGGTGGTGCGGGCCATGCCGCCCCTCCTGTGGGTGACGTTGGGTGGCCGTTCGGGCTCGGTGCGCCACCAGATCTAGCATTGGTCTAAACCAGCTGGGAAGGGTGGCCGGGCGGTTCGGCCGAAACCGGCCCGCCCGCTCCCGCCCTCACAGCACGCCGTACAAGGCGTCGATCAGGGCCCTCTTTCGCGGGTCGTCGGCGATGCGCGAACCCATCCGGTTCATCACATAGCCCAGGGACACTCCGGCGTCCGGGTCGGCGAGCCCGCAGGAGCCGCCGGCGCCGTCGTGTCCGAAAGCGCGCGGGTTGGGGCCGTACGAGCCGTCGGGGCCGCTGAGCCAGAGTCCGAGACCGAGCTCCGTCTCGTGCTCGAAGCCGGCGCCGAGCACCAGGTCCCGGCAGCCGCCCTGCCCCTCGCGCACCCGCTCGGCGGCCTCGGGGGACAGTACGCGGTGGTTCCCGACGGAGCCGCGGCCCGCGAAGACGCCGTACAGTCCGGCGACGGCACGCGCGGTGCCGTGGCCGTTCGCCGCCGGGATCTCGGCGGCCCGCCACTGCGGGGTGTGCGCCGCGGCGGCGGACACCGCCGGATTGGTCAGCGCGGCGACGGCCGCCGGCGTCAACCGGGCGAAGACCGCCGCCCGTTCGCTGTCCGTCGCGGTCGGCGCCTGGACCAGCTCGGCCGCCCTGCCGAAGTCGCCTTCCGGCAGGCCGATGCGGAAGTCGATGCCGAGCGGCCCCGTCACCTCCCGTGCCAGGAAGGCCCCCGGCCGCAGCCCCGACACCCGGCGTACGACCTCGCCGACCAGATGGCCGTAGGTCAGCGCGTGATAGCCGGACCGGGTGCCCGGTTCCCACCAGGGCTCGGTGGCCGCGAGCCGCTGCGTGGTCAGCTCCCAGTCGCAGAGCTGCTCCAGCGAGTGCGGCTCACGCAGGCCGGCCAGACCGGCGCGGTGCGACAGCAGATGCCGCACGAGGACCTTCTCCTTGCCCGCGGCGGCGAACTCGGGCCAGTACCGGGCCACCGGCGCGTCCAGGTCGAGCAGTCCGCGATCGGCGAGGATGTGCGCGCACAGCGCCACCGGCCCCTTGGAGGTGGACCACACGTTGACCAGGGTGTCCCGCTCCCACGGCCGGGAGCGCGCCGCGTCGGCCCAGCCGCCCCACAGATCCACCACGGTCCGGCCGCCGACGGTGACGGCCACCGCGGCGCCCAGTTCACCGCGCTCCCGGAAATTCTCCTCGAACGCCCGGCGCACCGCCGTGAACGCCGCGTCGCAGTGACCGTGCACCTGTGTCCCGATCTCGGACATGAACCCCTCCGCGTACCGCCCCGGGCCCGGACCGCCGCGTCGCGGCCCGGGCGCGATGAACGTACCGACCGGTCGGACCGAGGGGAAGCCCGGCGGAGGGGAACGGCCGGATCAGATGTACGAGCGCATCCAGCGCAGCTTGGCCGCCTGCTGGAAGGGACCGCCACCCTCGTGGTCGTTGAAGTCGTAGACCTCGATCGCCTTGTCCTCGTGGCCCCAGGCGTTGAAGGCCGCGAAGACGGTCGAGGGCGGGCAGGTCTGGTCCTCCAGAGCGGCCGAGAAGAGCGCCGGGGCCCGGCCGCGGGCGGCGAAGTGGACGCCGTCGAAGTAGGACACCGTGCGCAGGGCGTCCTCCGTGCGGCCTCGGTGGGTCTTGAGGTAGAGACCGATCTCCCGGTACGGGTGCCGGTCCGTGATCGTCGCCGCACGCGGGAAGTCGCACAGGAACGGCACGTCCGGCGCTATGCCCGCCAGGTCCGGGACGAGTCCGCCGACCGCGATGGTGATGCCGCCGCCCTGGCTGGAACCGACGGCCACCGTGCGCGCCGGGTCGGTGAGCGGATGGGAGCGGGCCGCCTCCACGGCACGCACCGCGTCCGTGTACACCCGGCGGTAGTAGTAGTTCTCCGGGGCGTCGATGCCGCGCGTCATGAAGCCGGGGTACGCGGGCGCGCCCCCCACCGGGTCCGCCGTGCCGCCGCCCCCGCCCCAGCCGCTGCCCTGCCCGCGGGTGTCCATCACGAAGTGCGCCCGGCCCGAGGACGCCCACAGCAGGTGCTCGTGCGGGAGCCCGCGCCCGCCCCCGTAGCCGATGTACTCCACCACGAGCGGCAGCGGCCCGTCCGCGCCGGCCGGGAGCGTCAGCCAGCCCTTGACCGGGTGGCCGCCGAAACCGGCGAAGGTCACGTCGAAGACCTGGACGGTGGACAGGCCCGTGTCGACCGGTTCGAAGCGGGCGTCCAGGTCGTGCCGGCGAGCCTCCTGGAGGGTCTTGGACCAGAAGGCGTCGAAGTCCTCGGGCTCGGCGGCCGCGCTGCGGTACTCGCGGAGCTCGTCGAGCGGAAGGTCGAACAGGGCCATGCAGGACCGCCTTGGGTGAGAAGCAGCTACAGGGGCAGTGCGGATGATCACACTACGTCCGTGGCCGGAGGACTGGCCAGGCGTTTCCTCCGATGCCCCGGGCCCCGCGCGCCGTCACGCGTTGCGATGCGTCCACTCCGGTTCGATACGGGCCCACGCCCGGTCCCACTCGGCCATCCGGCGCCGCAACGCCACCCGTCGCACGAGCAGGTGCCCGAGGAGCACCACGGCCACCGCACCGCCCGTGGCGCAGGCGCCGATGGTGAGGGTGTGTTCCCAGACCGCCGTTTCGTCCACCGGTGGCAGCACACTGCGTCCCTGGCGGTCGAACCAGACGTCCACCCGGTCGCCGCGCCGGGAGTCCGCGGGCACCCGGGCCGTCGATGTGTGTGTGGCGCCGCCCGGATCCGTCCAGCGCACGGTGGCCCGGTACGCGTGCTGTCCGCCGGCCCGTACCGACGGCAGGGAGTCGTTCCCGCCGATCACCTCGGCCCGGACCCGATGCCGCTCGGCCCGCTGTTCGATCGACAGCGACCGTGCCTCGCCATGCGCCCACCAGGCGGCGGCCGTCCCGGCCAGGGGCGCGCCCACGAGGACGAGAACGGCGACCACCAGCACCGTCCACGCTTCGACGACGTCCGACCGGCGCCCCAGCGGACCGCGCCGCCGGCGCCAACCGTGCATCAGCGTGCGCATGCCCACCTCCTCGCCGTCACCGCGGGGGAGGGCCGGACCGGCCGTGCGGTGCACCGCCGCTCCCCGCGCATCACCTCACGCGTACGCGTGCCCTACGGATGGGATACCCCCTCCGGCGCCCGTCGATCGCTTCACGTCCGAGGGGGCGTCCCGCGAAAATCATGAACGCCCGCCACATCCACGCACAGCAGCGGCGGGCAGCCGCACCCCTTCGCCTGGGTGCCCGGCGCGCGCGGGGCGAAACACCCGGGTCAGCCGAAGCGCTCGATGCGGATCCGGTCCACCGGCTGACCTGCCGTCACCAGCAGGCGCGAGGCATGCTCGGCGAAGGAGTTCGAGCCGCACACATATGCCTCCCACCCACCGGAAGGCTGCTCGGCCAGGAGTGGCGCCACATGTGCGGCCGCCATACGTCCGACCGCCGCACCCTCCGGCGCGCTCCGGGTGAAGACGGTGGTGGTCTCCGCACCCAACTCCCGGGCGTAGATGAGGTCCTCGGGACTGCGCGCGGACACCACCAGCCGCAGCGGCACGGTCAGGTTCCGTGCCCGGTGGTGCCGGACCATCGACATCAGCGGCACGACACCGGAGCCTGCGCCGACCAGCAGCGCGGGGCGGTCGCCGGGCCAGGCGAAGAAGCCGCTCACCGGGCCGCGCACCTCGACCCGGTCGCCGGGCCGGGCGACGGTGTGGAACCAGCCCGAGACCTCGCCGCCCTCGACGTGGTCCAGGGTCAGCTCGACCTGCCCGGAGTCGTCGGGCGCCGACGCGATCGAGTAGTGCCGCTGGGCGGCGTAGCCGTCCTCGGCGGTCAGCCGGACCATCAGGTGCTGGCCGGGCAGATGCCCCGGCCAGCCCGGCACGGAGAGCCGGAAGGTGGACACACGCGGCGTCTCGCGGCGGACCTCCACGACGGTGGCGGTCTGCCACTCGGACGCGGCCTGCTCGTTCACCGCGATGCGCCCGGGCACGGCGAACCGCGTGGGCGGCACGAAGGTCTCCGTGGCGGCGGTCTCTGTCACGGCGGTCTCAGTCACCGGAGTACCTCTGCTCCTCCCAGGGGTTGCCCCGCTCGTGATACCCGTTGCGCTCCCAGAAGCCTGGCTCGTCGTGGTCGAGGATCCGCAGACCCGCGATCCACTTGGTGCTCTTCCAGAAGTACAGATGCGGCACCAGCAGCCGGGCCGGGCCGCCGTGCTCGGGGGCGAGCGGCTGCCCGTCGTACTCCCAGGCGATCCAGGCGCGCCCGCCGGTCAGGTCGGCGAGCGGGAGGTTGGCGGTGTAGCCGGTGTGCGAGTAGGCGACGGCATGGGTGGCCGACTCATGGGGCCGTACCACGTCCAGGAATGCGTCCAGGGACACGCCCGCGAAGCGCACCCCGAACTTCGACCAGCTGGTGACGCAGTGGATGGCGCCCTCGTAAGCCGACTTCGGCAGCCGGTGCGCCGCCTCCCAGTCCCAGGTGCGGGGCTCGGCCACCAGCCCGTCGACGCGGAAGGTCCAGTCGGCGGCCGCCAGCTCGGGAGTGACCTCGGCCGACAGCACGGGCCAGTCGTCGCCCGCGTCGTACTGGCCGGGCGGCAGGCCCGGGTCGGCGACGCGCGGGCGCCCGGTGAAGCCTCGGGTGATGTGCATGCGGTGGTGCCTCCGGGCCGGTCCGACGGTGCCCCGCCGGACCGGTGTGCTCGGTGTGTGCGTACTCAACCCTACGTGCCGGGTGTCCTAGTCCTGCCGGCCAAGACCCGGCGAGGCGTTGTAGCGCACGAGGTAGTCCGCGAACCGGCTCAGGTCCTCCGCGGGCCAGTCGGCCAGGCGCTCCCGGAACGCCGCGCGGCGGCTCTCGGTGACCTGGGCCAGGATGTGCCGCCCGGCCCCGGTCAGGTGCAGGACCTGGACGCGCTGGTCCGCCGCGTCGGGACGGCGCTCGATGAGTCCGGCGCGCTCCAGCCCCGCCACCTGGCGGCTGACGGTGGACTTGTCCAGCGCGTAGTGGACGGCCAGGTCGGTGGCCCGGCACCCACCGCTCTCCTCCAGGTGCCCGAGCAGCGTGTACGACACCAGTGACAGCTCGGGGTGCATCCGGCCCGCCGCGGCCCTGGCCCGGCGGGCGAAGACCGTCATCTCCCGCTGGATGGTCTCCACGGCGTCTGCGGTGTGCACAGGCCCTCCCTCGCCACGGTGCTGCTCGGCTCCTTCCATGGTTGCACAACCCAACCACCTGACCGGGTGCCGTCACGAGGGCGCGGCGGGCGGTGGGCCCGTCGGGTAGGGTTGCCGTCCGGCCGGTCAGGACCCGGCCGTCGGAAGCCGAGGAGGTGAGACCCATTACCGCTGTGTCAGCTCGGGTGCTCTCCTCTCGATGTCGCGCGGATCGCCGGTCGTAGCGATCGCCGGAGCGCCCTTCGGTTCCCGAAAGGCTCTGGGCTTCCATGCCGTCTGTGTCCGCTGTCCCCCCTTCCGCGCCGTCCTCACGTGACCGTGTCGTCCGCGCCCTGCGCGCCGCGGGCTGTGTCTTCGCCGAGGACGAGGCCGAGCTGATCCTCTCCGCCGCGCGCACCCCGGCCGAGGCCGCCGCCATGGTCGAGCGTCGCGTCGCGGGCCTGCCGCTCGAACTCGTCGTCGGCTGGGCCGGGTTCCGTGGCCTGCGCATCGCCGTCGCCCCGGGCGTCTTCGTGCCGCGCCGGCGCACCGAGTTCCTGGTCGAACAGGCCCTGGAGCGGGCGTCCGGCGCCGCCGTCGTCGTGGACCTGTGCTGCGGCTCGGGCGCCGTGGGAGCGGCGCTGGCCGCCGCGCTCGGCCCCGTGGAACTGCACGCCGCCGACATCGACCCGGCCGCCGTGCGATGCGCCCGCGGCAACGTCGCCGCCGCCGGCGGCCGCGTGCACGAGGGCGATCTGTTCGAGGCACTGCCCCGTGCGCTGCGGGGCCGCGTCGGCATCCTCGCGGCCAACGTGCCGTACGTGCCGAGCGACGAGATCGGGCTGCTGCCGCTGGAGGCCCGGGACCACGAGCCGCTGGCCGCCCTCGACGGCGGCACGGACGGCCTCGACGTCCTGCGCCGGGTCGCCGCGCAGGCGCCCGGCTGGCTCGCCCCAGGGGGCTGCGTCCTGGTGGAGACGAGCCGGCACCAGGCACCGGCCGCCGTCGAGGCCTTCGAGCGCGGCGGCCTCACGACCCACCTGGCCGTGTCGGAGGAGCTGTACGCCCACGTGGTGATCGGCGTCGCGCCGCAGCCGGTCAGTCCGGTGCGGTCGCCCGCGCGATGAGCAGGGCCACGTCGTCGAAGTTGTCCGGCTCGTGCAGTGTGCGCAGCAGCAGGTCGCAGACGTCCTCCAGCGGCAGGTCCGGCCCGTCGAGCAGGGACAGCAGTGTCTCGAGCCGTTCGTCGATCGGGTCGCGCCGGGTCTCGACGAGACCGTCGGTGTAGAACACCAGCCGGTCCCCGGGCTCGAGTTCGACGGTGGTCGTGGAGAAGGCGACACCGCCCACCCCGAGCGGCACCCCGGTGGGCAGGCCGAGCAGTTCCGGCGGCCGCCCGGCCCGGACCCGCACCGGCGGCAGGTGCCCGGCGTTGGCGATCCTGCACTGCCGAAGATGCGGGTCGTGGACGGCGTAGACACAGGTGGCGATGGCCTGTTCGAGGCCCGCGGTGATCTTGTCGAGGTGCTCCAGGAGCACGTTCGGGTCGAGACCGAGGGAGGCGAGGGTGTGGGTCGCCGTGCGCAGCCGCCCCATCGCCGCCGCCGCGGGGATGCCGCTGCCCATCACATCGCCCACGACGAGCGCCGTCCGGCCGCCGTCCAGCGGGATCACGTCGAACCAGTCGCCGCCGACCTCGCTCGTCGCCCCGGCCGGCTGGTAGCGGGAGGCGACCTCCAGTCCGCCCGTGACGGGCGGATGGCTGGGCAGCAGGCTGCGCTGCAGGGTGAGGGCGGTCTCCCGGGCGCTCTGGTACCAGCGGGCGTTGTCGATCTGCACGGCGGCCCGGGCGGCCAGCTCGCGCGCCAGCAGCAGGTCGTCCTCGCTGAACGGCAGAGGATTGCGGGTGCGCTTGAGGTCCAGTGCCCCCAGCACCTCTCCGCGCGCGATCAGCGGCACCGCCAGATACGAGTGCACCCCGGCCCGGCCCAGCAGCTCGGCCGCCTCCGGGGAGCGGGCGATGTGCACCAGGTCCTCGTCCTTGACCTCCGGCAGCATCACCGGGCTCGCCGTACGCACGCACCGGGTGACGAGCCGGTCCGGTGCGTACCGGGCGACCTGCCCGGGAGTGTCGGCCGCCTCCAGTGCCTCGGCGGACTCGTACCCCTGGACCGCCAGCGCGCGGATCACGGCCGACTCCGCGGGGCCCAGGCTGGTGCGCCGTCCCTGCACCACCGCGTCCAGCAGGTCGACGGCCGCGATGTCCGCGAGCTCCGGCACGGCCACGTCGGCCAGCTCGCGAGCCGTGCGGTCCAGGTCCAGCGTGGTGCCGATCCGCCCCGAGGCGTCGGCGATCAGGGCCAGTCGCCGGCGGGCCGCCTCGGCCTCGATGCCCGCCCGGTACTGCTCGGTGACGTCGACGATCGAGACGGCCACGCCCAGCACGGTCCCGAAGGCGTTCTCCAGCCGGTACAGCGAGACCGACCAGGCGTGGTCGTGGTGCGGGTCGGCCGGAGTACGGCCGATCGTGGACTGGTCGACGACCGGCGTGCCCGTCTGCAGAACCCGGCTTGTCGCGGCCTCCAGGGCGTCCACGTCCATCCGGGGCACCACCTCGCGAGGGGTGCGGCCCAGGTGCTCCGCGGCCGGTACGCCGTTGATCTTCTCCAGCGCCCTGTTGACCGAGACGTACCGCAGCTCGGTGTCCAGCACGGCGAGCCCCGTCGGGGACTGCGCGATCATCCGCGTCGACAGGGCCACCTCGCGCTCCAGCCGGCGCACGGTCCTCTGGTCGGCGCACAGCCCCAGCGCGTAGACGTCGCCCTGGTCGTCCAGCAGCCGCATGTTGCGGAACTCCACGAGCCGGGTGCCGCCGTCCTTGCGGCGGATCGGGAAGGCTCCCGCCCAGCTCTGTCCGGTGCCCATGACGTCGGCGAACAGCTTGACCACGAGGTCGACGTGCTCTTCGTGGACCATGATCCGGGCGGCGTACTGGCCGAGCGCCTCCTGGGCTTCGTATCCGAACAGTTCCTCGGCCTGCGGGCTCCACAGCACGATGCGGCCCTCGGCGTCCAGGACCACCGAGGCCACCCGCAGCACGTCCAGCAGCCCGCTCGGGCGCGCCGGTCCGCGCACCGGAGCGTCGCCTGCGGATTCGGGAGACCCGGCTGCACTCATCCCACGCCCGCCTTCGCCGTCCTCGCGGCACGCCGTCGTGTGCCGACACCCCAAGTTCTACCGCGCGGAGCCGTGTCCCGGCGGCCCCTTCCGTCACCTTCCACCATCTCCCACCACGGCGCGGACCGCCCCGCAAAACCGTCACCGGATCGACCGCACCGGCCGGTAGTGCTCGCCGGAAGGTGGTGCTTTGCTGGGGTAGGGGCGGATACGGCAGCCGGTGGCCTCGAGAGGATTGATCACGATGGCGATGGACCACGAGCGACCGCACCCCCACTCCGTCTCGGTGGAGATCAGCGGGTGCAGCAAGTACGACGCCCGGATCGTGTTCGACGCACTGTGCTCCTGCTTCGAGTCCGACCGGTGTGCCGACGACGTGCCCGAGGAACTGCACGAGACCCGCCCGACCGTGTGGCTCGGCACCTTCGACGTAGCCGACGAGCACGAGGGCACGCGGCCGGTTCACCTGGCGTCCTCCGTCGAGGCCGACCTGCACGGCGGCTACTGGGCGATCGAACGGTTCCGCACGACCCTGGACTCGCTGTTCGACGTGCATGATCTCAGCACGGTCTCCGGCGACCAGGAGAAGGAACTGCACGTGCGGCTGCAGAGCCGCTGACGGCCTCCTGGTTCTTTTCCCCCGTAGCGCGCCCAGGGCCGCCCTCAGGCCGGCGGCACCTCGGCGCGGTGTCCACGCATGCGGACAGCGGTCGCAGGGCCCCGGTCGTGGCCCTGCTGTGCCCTCCATCACGTTATGCAACTAGTTGCATAAACCGCCGGTAGTCCTCTACAACTACAGGCACGACACCGCGCACGGAGGGCCCGATGAGCCGTTACCCGCACCTGCTGACCCCCCTCGACCTGGGCTTCACGACCCTGCCCAACCGGGTCCTCATGGGCTCCATGCACGTCGGCCTGGAGGAAGCAGAGGGCGGCTTCGCGCGCATGGCCGCCTTCTACGCCGCCCGCGCCCGCGGGGGAGTGGGCCTGATCGTCACCGGCGGCATCGCCCCCAACGACGAGGGGCGGCCCTACGAGGGCGGCGCCAAGCTCACCACCGAGGAGGAGGCCGAGCAGCACCGGGTCATCACCGACGCCGTGCACCGCGAGGGCGGGCGGATCGCGATGCAGATCCTGCACTTCGGCCGGTACGCCTACCACAAGGACCTCGTCGCCCCGAGCCCCGTCCAGGCGCCGATCAGCCCCTTCCCGCCCCGCGAACTCACCGACGCCGACATCGAGCGGACCATCGACGACTACGCCCGCGCCGCCCGCCTCGCCCGGCAGGCCGGCTACGACGGTGTCGAGATCATGGGCTCCGAGGGCTACCTCATCAACGAGTTCATCGCGCAGCAGACCAACCACCGCACCGACGGCTGGGGTGGCTCCTACGAGAACCGCACGCGCTTCCCGCTGGAGATCGTGCGCCGGGTGCGCGAGGCCGTCGGCGAGGACTTCATCGTCATCTACCGGCTGTCCATGCTCGACCTCGTCCCGGGCGGCTCGACGCTCGACGAGGTCATCACCCTCGCCAAGGCCGTCGAGGCCGCCGGGGCGACGATCATCAACACCGGCATCGGCTGGCACGAGGCCCGCATCCCCACCATCGCGACCTCCGTGCCGCGCGGCGCGTACACCTGGGTGACCAAGCGGCTCATGGGCGAGGTGTCCGTCCCGCTCGTCACCACCAACCGCATCAACACCCCCGAACTCGCCGAGGAACTGCTCGCCGAGGGCGCCGCCGACATGGTGTCGATGGCCCGCCCGATGCTCGCCGACCCCGACTTCGTCACCAAGGCCGCCGCCGGCCGCCCCGAGGCGATCAACACCTGCATCGGCTGCAACCAGGCCTGCCTCGACCACACCTTCAGCGGCCTGATCACCTCCTGCCTGGTCAACCCGCGCGCCTGCCACGAGACCGAGCTGGTGCTCTCCCCGACCCGGCTGCGCAAGCGCGTCGCGGTCGTCGGCGCCGGCCCGGCCGGCCTCGCCTGCGCGGTCTCCGCCGCCGAGCGCGGGCACGAGGTGACGCTGTTCGACGCGGCGAGCGAGATCGGCGGCCAGCTCAACGTCGCCCGCAAGGTCCCCGGCAAGCAGGAGTTCGACGAGACGCTCCGCTACTTCCGCACCCAGCTCGACTGGCACGGCGTCGACATCCGGCTGAACACCCCCGTCACGGTCGCGGAGGTCGACGGCTACGACGAGGTCGTCGTCGCCACCGGCGTCACCCCGCGCACCCCCGGGATCCCCGGCATCGACCACCCGAGCGTGGTCGGCTACCTCGACGTCCTGCGCGACGGTGCACCCGTCGGCGACCGGGTCGCGATCCTCGGCGCGGGCGGCATCGGCTTCGACGTCGCCGAGTTCCTCACCGACGGCGGCGACAAGGCCCACGAGGACCCGGCGACGTACTTCCGGCAGTGGGGCGTCGACATGGACTACAGCGGTCCCGGCGGCCTCGCGGCGCCCGAGCGGCCCGCCCCGTCGCGCACCGTGCACCTGCTCCAGCGCAAGACGTCCAAGGTCGGCGCCGGCCTCGGCAAGACCACCGGCTGGATCCACCGCACCGAGCTCAAGCACCGCGGCGTCACCATGGTCCCGGGCGTGCGCTACGACCGGATCGACGACGCCGGGCTGCACATCACCGTCGGCGAGGAGAGCACGGTCCTGGAGGTCGACACGATCGTGCTGTGCACGGGCCAGGAGCCGCGCCGCGGGCTCTACGAGGAACTGCTCGCCGCCGGGCGCAGCACACACCTCATCGGCGGTGCCGACGTGGCCGCCGAGCTGGACGCCAAGCGCGCCATCAAGCAGGGCACGGAGCTGGCAGCGGCCCTGTAGTGCGAGAAGGCGTCCCTAGGATGAGGCCATGTCACTCCCGCACGCGATCCTGACCGCCCTGCTCGAGAAGCCGTCGTCGGGCCTGGAGCTGACCCGCCGCTTCGACCGGTCGATCGGCTACTTCTGGTCGGCGACGCACCAGCAGATCTATCGCGAGCTCGGGAAACTGGAGGCCGACGGCCTCATCAGGGCCCTGCCGGCCGAGCAGCCGGCCCGCGGGCAGAAGAAGAGCTACGAGGTCCTGCCCGCGGGCCGCGCCGAGCTGGCCCGCTGGACCTCCGCCTCCCAGGACCCCAAGCCGCACCGCGACCCGCTGCTGCTGCGCCTCAGGGCGGCGGCCGTCGTCGGTACGGCAGGCCTGGAATCGGATCTGCGACGCCATCTGGAGCTGCACGAACGGCAGCTGGCGGAGTACGAGGAGATCGAGAAGCGCGACTTCCCACCCGGCCGGGACGGCACCGACGTCCGGCTGCGGCATCTCGTGCTGCGGGCGGGTATCGACCTGGAGACCTTCTGGACCCAGTGGCTCGGTCGTGCCCTGGCGGACGTCGCCGAACTCCCGGACGCCGAACCCACCTGACGGACCCGGCCGACCCGGACACGACATGACGGTGGCCCGGTCGTCCGGCACACGGCATGACGGCCGCCCGGTCGCCCCGGACACGACATGACGGCGGCCCACCCGCCCGGAGCGCTTCGGGGGAGCGGGCCGCCGTCCGTACCGGGTCAGAGCCGGTACGGCTTGTTGCGCCGGCGCAGGTACCAGGCCGTTCCGATCAGGCCCGCCCCGACCAGCGTGCCGCCCGCCACGAGCGTGAGGGTCCCGTAGTCCTTCGTGCTGCCGCCGACCCCGCCCATGACGCCACGGGACGCCGAGGCGGAGGGCGACGCGGACCGTGAGGGGGAGGGAGCGGTGGAGACCACGACGGACTGCGTGCCCGCGGTGGTGCCGTCCGAGCAGACGACGATGACCGTGTACGTGCCCGGGGAGACGTTCGACCAGGCCGCGGACTGACTGGTGGACGTCCCCGACAGCGTCACCTGGCGGCCCTGGGCGAAGCTGCCCTGACTGCTGGTGAGGAGCGAGGCGGTGCCCCAGCTGCCGTTGATCTGGGTGCACGAGCTGGTCGTGACCGACACCGTGGACCCGGTGGTGCTCACGGAGATACCCGGGCCCGCGACGGCGGGCACCGCGGCCAGGGTGAGGGGCAGCGCGGCGACTGCCACGGTCAGGCCGGAGCGGAGAACTGACGATGAGTAGCGCATGTGGACTGCCCTCCGGCGGCACGGTCGGCGGTACATCCCTTGAGCCGCCGAGGGTCGGGGAACGCCCGTGCTGCCTCGGAGTCAGCCAAGGCGCCCCCGGCCACGGCCGCACTCCGAGCGCCCCCGTGCAGGTGACGGGTTCCTCCGCCCGGCCGATGCCGCACAGGACGTCAGGACCCCGTCGTCACCGTCCGCTCCGCCGAGAGGCCTCCCCAGGTGCCGTCCGGCAGCATCGCCCTGATGCGGACCCGGTGGGTGACACCGGCTCTGCGTCCCACGTAGAAGCTGTAGGTGGCCCGGTCACGCGGGGCTCTGCCGCCGAACACGAGGGACGTGGCGGGCCGGCCGTCCAGCTCGATCCGGTACTCGGTGACCTCACCGTCCACGCGGGGCGGCACCCAGCTCAGGTCCAGGTGGTACGCCCCGTCCGCCCGGTGGCCCGTCGCCCGGAAGCCGATGGGGGCGGTGGCCCGGCCGTCGTCGGTGCCCGGGGTGGTGAGGCGGACGGGGCGGGTGGTGGGGGAGACGTTCCCGGCCGCGTCCCGGGCCCGTACGGTGAACGCGTAGCGCGTGCCCGGCCGCAGCCCCGTGAGCACCGTGGCCGTCCTTCCCGCGCCCACACTGTGGATCTTCGTGCCTCCCTGGAGGATGTCGTACGACACCACACCCCGGTCGTCCGTCGCGGCGGACCAGGACAGCCGGACCGCCCGGCTTCCCACCGCCCGGCCGCGGGGCGCGGACGGGCGGGCCGGCGCGGAGCGGTCGTCCGCCACGGCCGCGGGCGTCCGCGCCCGCACCCGGCGACTGTGCGGCCCGAGACGCCCGTCGGCGCCCCGCGCCCGCACGGAGAAGACGTACAGCGTGGAGGGGCGGAGCCTGGTGACATCCACCATGTGCTGCGAACCCGGCACTTCCTTGACCTTCGTGGTGCCGCGATACACCTCGTAGACGTCGGCCCGGTCGGTCGTGTTCCACATGACGTGCACGCTCGTCGCGCTGCCCGATGCGGCGGTGACCCCCGTCGGCGCCCCCGGCGCACCGCCGCCGTCGCCCTCCTGCGCCCCGGCCGGGCCGCAGGAGGCGGCCAGCGCGAGGGCTCCGCAGAGCGCCAGGCGGCGCAGGAGGAGGGAAGAGGGAGCGGAACGTCCTCGCACGACACTGCCTCCGTGGGGTGGTCGGCCGGCCGGTCGACGGCAATGGTCCGGACCAATATGACGCCGTTGGCGGGACCGCATCAAGAAGGCGTCCGGTCGAACATGGGCGGTCCGGCCGGGAAGGGCGTACGCCGGGCCGTGCCTGACCGCCCGGAAGCCGTGCCTGTGCTGAGCCTCACGGCCGAACCCCCCTTTCGGCAAAGGGGAGTTCGTTCCTGCGGTGCGCGGGCCGCTGTCATCGCGGAACTCGTGCCGGCCCGGGTGACCGGGCGGCCGGAGTCTTACGCGCAATCAGGCTCCCGGCCCCTGTCGGGGGTTGAGGACGTGAGCCGTCCGGCCCCTTATCGGTGGCCGGGTGATCGTCGCGGGAACAGATTGGGCTGAGTGCCCGTCAGGTTCCCGATGAGAGGCTCCCGTATCGTGCGTGTCCAGTCGCTCACCCTGGCCGCGGCCAGCGCCGCCCTGCTCGCCCCGACGACACCCCCCGCCGCCCACCCCCAGCCGGCGGTATGGCGCGAGAGTGCCGTGAGCGCCGCCGAACTGCTCGCCGGGGTGAGTGACTGCACTCCCGTCTCCCGGGGCCGCTTCCGCAGTGACAGCGACGCGCCCGCGGACATCCCCGTCTGCGGCACCCCCGACGCCGTGTTCTGGAAGGCCGACATGGACATCGACTGCGACGGCCGGCCCGGGCCCCGCTGCAACGTCCGCACGGACCCGTACTTCGCCGCCAGCACGGCCTACTCCCAGTCGGACGGCCGCCCGTTGAGCGCCGAACGCCTGCCCTTCATCGTCGTGCCCGCGCCGAGCCGCCGCTGGGACTACCGGGACCACGGCATCGGCGGCGGTTCGGTGGTGGCCGTCGTGTACCGCGACCGCGTGCAGTACGCGGTCGTCGGCGACGCGGGCCCCCAGGGCATCATCGGAGAGGCGTCCTACGCGACCGCCAAGGCCCTCGGCATCCGCGCCGACCCACACGGCGGCGGCGCACCCTCCGGCGTCACCTACATCGTCTTCAAGAACACCAGGGTGTCGCCCATCGAGGACCGCACCGCCGCCGTGACGGAGGGGGAACGAGCGGCGAAGCGGTTCGCCACCGGAAGCCGGACGGAGCGGAACTGAACGGCTGACGGCACCTCACCGGCAGGCCTGCGGCCGGGCGCACCGCCGTGTCGGCGTGCCCGGCCGCGACCCGCGCTCACACCTTCCGGTAGGAGTACGCCTCCGTGGCGGCCGCCTCCACCGCGGCCAGGTCCGCCCCCGTGGACGCCGTGACGACCGCCGCCACGGCCCCCTCCACGAAGGGGGCGTCCACCAGGCGCGTCCGCTCGGGGAGTTCGTCGCCCTCCGCCAGCAGCGCCTTCACCGTGAGCACCGCGCTGCCCAGGTCGGTCAGTACGGCGACTCCGGCACCGCGATCGACGGACGCGGCCGCCGCGGCGATCAGTTCGGAACTGGTGCCGAGCCCACCGCCCTCGGTACCGCCCGCCGGAGCGACGGGTACCGCCGGGCCGCCGCCCGCCAGCCCCTTCGCCAGCTCGGCGACCGACGCGGCCACCCCCGCGCTGTGCGACACCAGCACGATTCCCACCAGCTGCTCGTCACTCACCTGCGGCCTCCGCGAGTCCGGCGATCAGCAGCGCCGACGACGTGGCACCCGGATCCTGGTGGCCGATGCTGCGCTCGCCCACGTAGCTCGCCCGGCCCTTGCGCGCCTGCAGGGGCGTCGTCGCCACCGCGCCCTCCTCCGCGGCGGTCCGGGCCGCGGCGAACGAGTCGCCGAGCGCGTCCACCGCGGGCACCAGGGCGTCGATCATGGTCTTGTCGCCCGGGGCGGCACCGCCGAGCGTCATGACCGCGTCCACCCCCGCCCGCAACGCCTCTGCCAGCTGCTCCGCGCTGACCTCTTCGGCATCGCCCAGCGCCTTGCCGGTACGGCGCAGCAGCGTCCCGTACAGCGGCCCCGACGCGCCGCCGACCGTCGAGATCAGCTGGCGTCCGGCCAGGGTGAGGACCCCGCCCGGCGTGCCGGGGGCCTCCTTCTCCAGCACGGTCACGACGGCCGTGAACCCGCGCTGGAGGTTGCTGCCGTGGTCGGCGTCCCCGATGGGGGAGTCGAGGGCGGTGAGCCGTTCCGCCTCGCGGTCGACGGACGCGGCGGTCGCCGTCATCCAACGGCGGAAGAAATCGGCGTCGAGCACTGGATCTCCTTGCCTGGTAGGTACGTGGTGATCCTCTACCCCCTGTGGGTCACATGCCCCAGCGCAGGCCCGGGGTCTTGACGGGCGCGTCGTACAGTCGCAGCAGCTCCTCGTCGACCTGGCACAGGGTGAGCGAGGCGCCCGCCATGTCCAGTGAGGTGACGTAGTTGCCCACGAGGACGCGTGCCACGGGGACGCCGCGCTGGGCGAGCACCCGGTGCACCTCGGCGTTGAAGCCGTACAGCTCCAGCAGTGGTGTCGCGCCCATGCCGTTGACCAGGACCAGCACCGGGTTGCGCGGCTGGAGGTCCTCCACCACCGCCTCGACGGCGGCCTCGGCGATCTCGCCGGAGGTCATCATGGCGCGTCGCTCCCGGCCGGGCTCGCCGTGGATGCCGATGCCCAACTCCAGCTCACCGGGCGGCAGATCGAAGGTGGGGCTGCCCTTGGCCGGGGTGCTGCAGGCGCTGAGCGCGATCCCGAAACTGCGGGAGTTCTCGTTCACCTGCCGGGCGATGGCCTCGACGCGCTCCAGGGGCATCCCCTCGGCTGCCGCGGCGCCCGCGATCTTCTCCACGAACAGAGTGGCGCCCGTACCGCGACGGCCCGCCGTGTACAGACTGTCGGTCACCGCCACGTCATCGTTGACCAGGACCTTCGCCACCTGGATGCCCTCGTCCTCGGCCATCTCGGCGGCCATGTCGAAGTTGAGTACGTCCCCGGTGTAGTTCTTCACGATGAACAGCACGCCGGCCCCGCTGTTCACGGCGGCGGCCGCGCGCAGCATCTGGTCGGGCACGGGGGAGGTGAAGACCTCGCCCGGACAGGCCGCCGACAGCATGCCGGGGCCCACGAATCCGCCGTGCAACGGCTCGTGCCCCGAGCCTCCGCCCGATACCAGCCCCACCTGTCCGGCGACGGGAGCGTCCCGCCGCACGATCACCCGGTTCTCCACGTCCACGGTCAGCTCCGGGTGGGCAGCCGCCAGACCACGCAGCGCATCCGCGACCACGTTTTCCGGGACGTTGATCAGCATCTTCACGGGGTACCTCCTAGACGACCTAGTAGATGAGGCCTCCACTCCAGCTTCGCAGCCCACATCACGTTTGACCAGTTGTCGATCTTGGCTGGTCCCATCGGTCCGTCCCGGACCGATGGCGCCCTGCGGGCCGAGGCCGTCCGCGCCCGTGAAGGACGCGGACGGCCCCGGCCCGGTGCCGGATCAGCCGGGCAAGGAGCACCGGGCGCCCGTACGGCCCGGGATCAGTAGCCGTAGATCATCTTGTAGGCGACCTCGGGGAGGAACTGCCCGGCAGAGGAGCCGCCTCCCACGCCGCAGTTGCCGTCGGACTCGCCGGGAACTTTGATCCACAAAAGCATCTCGGCGCCTCCGCCCAGCCGGGTGGGGGTGCCGATCCGGCGGCCTGAGGGGTTGCACCACTGGCCGTTCGAGCCGTTGCCGTTGCGGCTGGTGTCCACGACGAACGGCTTGGTGTAGCCGTACCGGGCGCCGAGTTCCCGGTTGACGGCGTCGGCGTACGCGGTGTTCTCGGCCGTGGTGAGGTAGTTGGAGACGTTGAGCGAGAAACCGTGAGCCTGCCGGACACCGGCTTCGTGCAGACGCCGGGCCATGGTCGCCGCGCTCGCCCAGGCCGGGTTGCCGGCGTCGAGGTAGACCCAGGTGTTGGGGGCTCGGCGGTTGAACTCGGCGAGCGCACCGGTCAGCATGCTCTCGCGTTCGTCCACCTGTGCCTGGTTCATGCAGTCGTAGTCCCCGAGGGAGTCCGGTTCGAGGACGGCGACGGCCGGGCGGGCGCCGATCCCGCCCGCGAACTGGGAGATCCAGTTCGCGTAGGCGGACGGCGAGGAGGCTCCGCCCGCGGAGTGTCCGCCGCAGTAGTCACGGTTGTAGATGTTGTAGGCCACGAGGAGGGGCAGCTTGTCCCGGGCGTCCGCCGCGCCCGTGTACGCGCTGATTGCGGTGCCGATGCCGCCGCTCCAGGAGCCGAACCAGCGGGCCGTCGGGGTATTGGCGATGGCGGCGTTGATCGCGGAGGCCCGGCCGTCGCCGGAGTTGGCGGCGACCCATCGTTTCGCACTGGAGTCGGGGTCCACGTAGAACCCGTTGGTCATGGTCGTCGGGTCGGCCGCGTGCGCGGCCGGGGCGGCGGCGAGTGCCAGGGGCAGTGCGGAGAGCGCTGCCACCAGGGCGAGGAGTCTGCGGCGCATGACGGGGTACCTCGGCTTTCTGACGGGGGCGTGCGAAGGTCGACGGCGATCCGGTGAGGGGAGCACTCTCGTCTCAAGCGCTGCCCACGGCACGGTCGGTCAGCAGGAGGAGTTCGTCCGGGTGAGCAGCCCGAGCCGCCACGGGAGCAGGTTGTAGTCGCCGCCCGCGTTGGGGTTCATGCCCTGGTAGAGGTACTGGAGCCGGCAGGACGGGATGGTCATCGTCTGGTCGTGGCCGGCCCGGATCATCTCGCCGTGGCTGATGTCCCGGGTCCAGGCGCCCGAGGGGAAGGCCACGTTGCCGGCCCGCGCGAAGGGGTTGCTCTCGGACGCGGCCAGGGGGGTCCAGGAACCGGTCAGGCTGCCCGAGGTCCAGGACCGGAAGTAGCGCCGGCCGTCCGATCCGATGGCCTCGACGAGCAGCAGGTACTGGTTACTGCCCTGGACCTTGTACACGTTGCTCGCCTCGAACAACGCGTACTTGGAGTCCTGGGCCGCGATGACGGTGTTGGTGAACCCGTTCGGGAACTGACCGGTGGTCGTCTGCGAGCGGTACAGGTGTCCGTTGTCGTCGGAGGAGAACAGGTAGCAGTTGCCGCTGTCGCAGATCACCCACATGTCGACCCAGTCGCTGTCGCGGATGCCCCAGACCGTGATGCCGGTGCAGCGCGCGACGTTCATGCAGGCCCGCACCGTGTTCGCGTAGGCAGAGGCCGAAGCCTGTGCGATGTCCAGTTCGGTGATCTGGACGTCCACGCCGAGGGCGGCGAAGTTCGACAGCGTCGTCCGGAAGCTGCCGGGCGGGCCGCCGGTGCCGAAGTGGGCCTGGAGGCCGACGCAGTCGATGGGTACTCCGCGCGCCTTGAAGTCGCGCACCATGCGGTAGACGCCCCGGGTCTTGGCGTCGCTCCAGTTCTCGATGTTGTAGTCGTTGTAGCAGAGCTTGGCCGCGGGGTCCGCCGCCCGTGCCGTGCGGAACGCCTGCTCGATGAAGCCGCTGCCCAGCACGTCCCGGAAGACCGAGCTGCGCATCTGGCCGCTGCCGCCGTCCGCGAAGGCCTCGTTGACCACGTCCCAGGAGTGGATCCGGCCCTTGTAGCGGTTCATCACCGTGGTGATGTGGTTGTTCATCACGCCGCGCAGCGTGTTCGCGTCCCTGATGGCGTTGACCCAGCCGGGCAGTTGGGAGTGCCAGACCAGGGTGTGGCCGCGCAGTCGCTGTCCGCGGGCCTGTGCGCGGCTGGCGATCTGGTCCGCGCGGCTGAAGTTGAACGAGCCGCGGGACGGCTCGGTCGCGTCCCACTTCATCTCGTTCTCGGGAGTGACCGAGTTGAACTCACGGTCCAGGATGCCGGTGTACGTGCCGTCGCCGAGCCGTTTCAGTGGGTTCATGGTTGTTCCTCGTGGAGGGGTGGGGGGTTGCGTGGTGCGATCGGATCGCATGAGGGCGCGGGCAGCGAGCGCCTGTGTGGCGCGGTGGAGAAGGGCGACTCGGTGGCCCATGACCCTGGAGGTGCCTTGCCTCGTACGGGTGGAGCACTGCATCGGTTCGCTATGTCGAACATGCTTCGATGTGCCGAGCACCCTGGATGATAGGAGGCCCTTGAGCCCCGTCAATCCTTCTCGCATTATTCGATTTCGGCGTCGAAACATTCGGAGCCTGTGTGGCCAGATCGCCGCAGGTCCATCGCTTGCCCCGCACGGACGCCGACGCTGTTGACATGTTCGGGCCTCCGTCTACCATCCCAGGCATCACGAGTTTCGGAACGGCATGCGAAATTTTGAAACCCACGGGATGTCATGCACGTGACAGTCGCAGCGGTCACGGCTCATGGCACCCGTCCGGCTGAGGAGGCACCGGTGCCCAGACGATCAGGCGGACGACTGCTCCGCCTTCTCGCGACCACCGTGCTGACGGTCACCACCTCCCTGGTGGCCTTCGCACATTCCACCGCCGGGGCTGCGCCGGGCAGCCCGGCGCTCACTCCGCCGATGGGCTGGAACAGCTGGAACAGCTTCGGTTGCGGTATCACCGAGGCCCAGGTGCGCCAGGCCGCCGACACCATGGTGTCCTCGGGCATGAAGGACGCCGGATACCGGTACGTGGTGGTCGACGACTGCTGGTTCGACCCGCAGCGTGACGCGGCGGGCAACCTGCGGGCCAACCCGGCCAAGTTCCCCGGCGGGATGAAGGCGCTCGGTGACTACATCCACGGCAAGGGCCTGAAGTTCGGGATCTATCAGGCGCCCAACGAGAAGACATGTGCCCAGGGCGTGGGCACCTATCCCGGCTCGACGGGCAGCAAGGGGCATGAGGCCCAGGACGCCGCCACGTTCGCCTCCTGGGGCGTCGACTACCTCAAGTACGACTGGTGCTCCGGCAGTGGCACCCGTGACGAGCAGGTCGCGCGGTTCAAGCTGATGCGCGACGCCCTGCGCGCCACCGGTCGGCCGATCGTCTACAGCATCAATCCGAACAGCTTCCACGCCCCCACCGGCGACACCTACAACTGGGGCGAGGTCGCCGACCTGTGGCGGACGACCGAGGATCTGCTCGACATCTGGCAGAACAACAACACCAACAGCTACCCGATGGGCGTCGGCAACGTCCTGGACGTCACCGCGCCGCTGGCCGCTCAGTCCGGCCCGGGCCACTGGAACGACCCCGACATGCTGGTTGTCGGCCGCCCCGGCCTGTCACTGACCGAGTCCCGCTCGCACTTCGCCCTGTGGGCGCTGATGGGCGCCCCGCTCATGGCCGGCAACGACATCCGCTCCATGTCCTCCGACGTGAGTGCCATCCTGCGCAACCCGCGTCTGCTGGCGGTGAACCAGGACCCGTTGGGGGCGGGCGGGCGCAGGGTGCGCGACGACGGCAGCACCGAGGTGTTCGCCAAGCCCCTGTCCGACGGTTCGGTCGCGGTGGGTCTGTTCAACCGGGGCGCGGGTGCCGCGACGGTCACCACCACGGCCGCGCAAGCCGGCCTCACCGGCGGGTCGTTCACCCTCACCGACCTGTGGACCGGTGCCACGTCCAGCACCTCCGGCCAGATCTCCGCGAGCGTCCCCGCGCACGGTGTGGCCGTGTTCCGTGTCAGCGGCGGCAGCCCGCTGGCCTCCACCACCGCACGCCTGCGTGGTACCGGATCCGGCCGCTGCCTGGACGTGGATCGCTCCTCCACCGCCGCCGGATCCACCGTGGTGATCTGGGACTGCCACACCGCCGCCAACCAGCTCTGGACCACGTGGGCAGGAGGCGAGATCCGTGTCTTCGGCGACAAGTGCCTGGACGCCTACAACCAGGGCACGGCCAACGGCACCCGGGTCATCACCTGGCCCTGCAACGGCCAGGACAACCAGAAGTGGACCGTCGGCTCCGACGGGACGATCCGCAACGTCCACGCCGGACTGTGCCTGGACGTCGACGGGTCCGGCACCGCGGGCGGCACCCCGCTGGTCCTGTGGACCTGCAACGGGCAGGCCCAGCAGAAATGGAGCCGTGCGTGAAGTCGCCGGGTGCCCGGGCCCCGTTCGGGGCGAGACCCCCGTCGGTACGGAGGCATGGGCGGCCGCCGATCGCGCCGGGTCGGTGGCCGCGCGACCAGGGCCTCCTCATGCCATGCCCACACGAGTGATTCCGGCCCGGGCGGCCCGGCCGTGATGAGAGAGTCGGCTGCATGTCCACCTCGGTTCTCGTCCGCCCGGCCGCTGCGGCCGCTCTGGCCCTCGCCCTCACGGCCTCTCTCAGCGCCTGCGGTGACCTGCACGCCCCGGACTCGCGGACCGGGGCGGCGTCCACTCCTTCGGAGGCATCCTCGCCCAGTGCCCCGGGAGCGTCGCCGTACGTGGAGCCGGGGGCGGGAGACGGCGCCCCGCACTACAACGAGAACAACGCCTCCCGCCGTGAGGGCGCCATGACTCCGGCCCACGCGGAAGACGCCCGGCGGGAGGCCGACCGCATCCGGCCGGTGCTCGAACGGCTGTGGGAGCGGCGGACGTGGGACCCGGCGACCGTACGGACGGCCCTGCTCCGGCTCGGCTACGAGGAGGAGCGCGTCACGAAGGACGGCGAACGCGTCGGCGGCACGCTCACCGTCACGGGGATGTCCCCGCGCTGGAAGGACGACGGCTACGTCACGCCCGAGGGGACGCGGGTCGCCCTGCGCGTGCACGACGACGCCTGCGTCTCGGGGCCGTGCAGAAGTCGAACTTCGAGGTGCGGGCCAACGGCCCGTACCCGGAGAGCGGCTGCCTCGAACCGCCCTACGGCCACTGAGGCCACCGGCCAGGACGTCGATGCGGCCGCGAGCGGGTACCCGGCCCCCGCATGGTCAGGCGCGCACCGGGAGCGCGACGATCGCCTTTGCTGTTGTAAGCGGTTTCTCCTTCTGTGTCATGTTTTGTTCCCGCGGGAGTGCGGCACTCGGTAACCCACGAGCGTTCCCCCGAGAGGTGACCTTCGCTGCGTGAGGTGCGTCCGACGCGCGCCGGAGTCCGGCCCGGTCGCCGGGCGGAACAGAGGGTGGTAGATGAGGACCATCGGCGTGGAAGAGGAGTACCTGCTGCTCGACCCGGTCACGGGCCTGCCGGTACCTCAGGCGGACAAAGTGCGCGCCGCGGCGGGCGTGGGGCACCTCGTGACCGACCAGGAGGTGCAGTACGAGCTGCTCCAGGCGCAGGTCGAGGTGGCCACCCCGGTCTGCGGCACCCTGGAGGAGGTCGGCGGTCACCTGCTGCGGCTGCGGCACGCCGTCGGCGTGGCCGCCGAGCAGCACGGCTGCCGGATCGGGGTCTGCGGCACCCCACCGTTGCGGCACGGCCGTCCCATCGCCGTCACCGACCAGGCCCGCTACCGGGCCATGGTCTCCCAGGCCCCCCAGCTGGTGGCGGAGCAACTGGTCAACGGCACGCACGTGCACGTCGCGGTGCCGGACCGGGAAGCGGGCGTGCAGGTGCTGAACCGGATCCGCTCCCGGTTGCCGACGCTGACGGCCATGGCGGCGAACTCCCCGCTCTGGGACGGCCACGACACGGGCTTCGCGAGCTGGCGCACCGTGATCTTCAGCAGGTGGCCGGTCAGCGGCATGCCCCCGCACTTCCGGGACGCCGACGACTACGACCGGCGCGTGGCACGGCTGCTGGAGTCGGGTCTGATCTCGGACGTCGGGCAGCTCTACTGGCAAGCCCGCCTCTCGGACACGTATCCCACCATCGAGGTGCGGTGCCTGGACGTCCAGCTGCGGGCGGACGAGGCGGTCATGCTCGCCGCGCTCATCCGGGCCCTGGTGGAGAGCGCCCTGACGGAAGCGGCCGCCGGCGCGCCCCTGCCCGACACCGCGCCGGAGCTGCTGCAGGCGGCCATGTGGCACGCCGCCCGGCACGGGCTCGGCGACACCCTTCTCGGCCCCGGCGGCGCCCCGCACCGGGCCGGCGACGTGCTCTACGAGTTCCTGCGTCACGTCGCTCCCGCCCTCGACGCATCCGGCGACTCCCGGCAGGTCACGTCCCTGATCCACCGGCTGCTGCAGGACGGGACCGGTGCGGACCGGCAGCGCGCCGCCCTCGCACACGGCGGTCTGCGTGCGGTCACCGAGCTGATCAGCGCCCAGAGCACGATGCCGTGACGCCCTGAACGGCTCCCCGGGCCACCGCGGCGTAGGCGGCGGCGATGTCCGCGCGGGCGTGGACGACCAGGAGCGTGCCGCCGGTGTCGGCTTCCGCCCCGAGCACGCGGCGGCCGGGCGCACGGTGCGCGGCGACCGGCATCGGAGTGGGCCGGACGAGGCGTCTTGCCGGACCGGGCCCTGGTCAGGCGGGAAGGGCGAACGGGGGGTGCGCCCCGTTGAGGAAGTAGTCCCCGACGTCCTGGAGCCGGTGGCCGACGGGCTCGTACAGGGTGTGCGTCCGGGCGTTGCGCCAGAACCGGTCGAAGCCGAGCCGGGCGGAAGCCGAGCGGGTGCCGATGATGTCCAGGGCGCGAGCGGTGGACTCCTGGACGGCCTTGGACGCGGCGGCCTCGGCCATGGCCACCAGGACGGAGATCTCCGCGCAGTCCTCGTACGTCAGGTCCTCGCCGTGGTCCAGCCCGCCCTGCACGGCCTGACGTGCCTCGTCGGTGAGTGCGGACGCCGAGCGGGTGAGCACGGTGAGCTCCCCGTACGCCGTCAGCACCTGTGGATCCTGCGGGGAGCCGACCGGCCAGTCCGGGTGCCAGTGCGCGTGGCCGGACCTGCTGTACTCACGGGCCTCGGCGAGCACGCCCTCCGCCATGCCGAGCCGGAGCTGCGCCGACAGCAGACGGCCGACCGGTGACACCAGGGCTGTCAAGGGCGACAGGACGTCCTCGTCCGACGACAGAGAGCCCAGTACGTCGTCGGCGGCGACGGGCACGGCGTCGAACTCCGCGCTGCCGCCCGCCGCCAGCCGCTGGCCGAAGGGGTCGGCGTCACCGTCGACGACCACACCCGCGAGGGCGGGGTCGACCACGAGCGCACAGGGTTCGCCGGTTCCGGCCCGCACCGCACGTACGGCGAGGCGGTCGGCGACCAGAACCCCGGCGGCGTAGCTCTGCCGCCCGTTCAGCACGTACCCGCGTGTGTCCCGGGTGAGCGTCAGGGCCGGTTCCTGGCGGGCCAGGCCGCCGCCCCAGCACCACCGCTCCGCCGCGGTCCGCCGCTCCAGCCGCGCGGCGAGGACGGGATCGGCGAGGAATCCTGCGCTCCAGGACGTGAAGTAGTGACAGCCGAGGAGCTGCCCGATGGCGCCGTCGGCCGCCGCTATCTCCCGGACCACGGCGTACGCCTGGGTCCAGTCCGCGCCCCCGCCCCCGAGCTCGGCGGGGACGAGGAGGGTCAGCAGGCCCGACTCGCGCAGCCGGGCCACCTCGTCGAAGGGGGGCTTGCCCGCTTGGTCCCGGGCAACGGCGTCCGTGGCCAGGTCCTCCGCCGTCTCGCGTGCCACGCGCGACCAGTGCGCGCTGTCGGTCCCGGACTGGTCGAACTCCGCGGCGGGGCCGGATGGCGCCAGGGCAACGCCCATCGCAGGATTCTCCTCAAGTTCTTGTGCAGAACGGGGTGTCGAGCCTCACGGGTGAGAAAGATGTGTGGGCCATCCGCATCATCCTGCGCAGGAGCACATGGCCTCGTCAATACTTTCCTAGTAATTCGATAGGGAACGTAGGGAATGGCGGTGTGCGGCCGGCCGGGCCCTCAGCCGCTGCACGGGCGTCGGCGGCAACGCACGGGCGGCGCCCCGCGCATAGTGCCGCTCCACGTAGAACTGCCCCACGCCGAGCACGGTCGTGACGGCGATGTACCAGAGGGTGGCGACCAGCAGCAGCGGGATGACCTGGTACGTCTGGTTGTAGACCAGTTGCACCGAGTACAGCAGGTCGTGCACGGCCAGCACACTGACGATGCTCGTGCCCTTCAGGGTGCCGATCAGCATGTTGCCGGCCGTCGGCACGATGGAGCGCATCGCCTGCGGTACGACGATCCTGCGCAGGGCGCGCGCCCTGCCGATCCCGAGCGCCTGCGCGGCCTCCGTCTGTCCGGTGTCCACGGACAGGATGCCGCCGCGCACCACCTCGGCGGCGTAGGCGGCCTCGTGCAGGGTCAGGCCGATGACGGCCGTCAGGACGGGGCCGAGCAGGTTCACCGTCTTGACGGTGACGAACTGGGGGCCGAACGGGATGCCGAGGCCGAGCGTCGGATAGAGAGCCCCGATGTTGAACCACAGCAGCAGCTGCACCAGCAGGGGAGTGGACCGGAAGACCCACACATAGCCCCAGCTCAGAGTGGACAGCACCGGGTTGGCGGACAGGCGCATCACGGCCAGCGGGATGCCGAGCAGAAAGCCGAGCACCATCACCACGCCGGTCAGCCAGAGGGTGAGCAGCAGCCCGTCGAGCACGGCGGCACTGGTGAAGTACCCGCCGACCACGTCCCATTGGAAGGCCTTGTTGCTGACGACGGATCGGGCCAGCAGCGCGAAGAGCGACAGGGCGACGGCAGCGGCCAGCAGGCGGCCGGTGTTGCGGCGCGGCACGATCCGCGGGACGTCGTCGCCGGCCCCCGGGCCAGGGGGTTTCGGACCTGCCACGGACAGGGCGGGAGCGGATGCGGTGAGGTCGGAAGGCGAGGCCATCAGAAGGCTCTCCAGGGGAGGGAGGCAAGGCACGGACAGGGGGACCTGAGCCAGGCTTCGGCGTCATCACGCTCGCCGCGTCCCTCAACGCGGTGCGCCCGATCGTACGGCGGTGACACACACAGGTGTCAACCACACGGAAACCGCGGGCCGACTCGTCCCAACTCCCGTCCGCCATCCGGGCCGTGGTTGACGAGACGCGAGTCGCCCTGCTCAAGTAGTCGCATGAACGCCGAGCAGCGCCTGGTCACCCGGGGCCACATCGACTTCGGTCGGGTGTGGTCCGCGGCGTGTTGCGCCTGACGCGGCAGCGGGCCGTCTGACCGGCCCTTCCCTCCCTCGGTGCCCCCGTCGCGGGCCGAGTCCCACTCCTGACACGCGCTGCCGCCGCTCCACCCTGCCCAGGGCCCAGGCCCCGGCGCCATCACCCCACTTCACCACCCTCTTCGCCACCCCCTTCACAGCCCCCTTCGCCACGCCCTGAAGCGCCGTCGCACCCCGACCGCGCCACGGGCCCGCCCCGCCGTGCCCAGGCGTTGTCCCGGCACGGCGCCGGACGACTTGAGGAAAGGCCAGAACCCATGCCCGTGGAGTTCCTCGGCATCGCCGCCACCCACGACGGATCCGAAACCACACCGCGCTCCGGCGCCGCCTTCGACAAGGACTACACACTCCGGCTCGCCCGGGCCCACGAGGAACACGGCTGGGACCGGGTCCTGTTCGCCTACGGGTCCGGATCGCCGGACCCGGCACCCGCCGCCGCGTACATCGCGAGCCGGCTGGACCGGCTCCAGATCCTCCTCGCCCACCGGCCCAACGTGTCGTACCCGACCTTCGCCGCGAAGACCTTCGCCACCCTCGACCGGATCAGCGAGGGCCGCCTGACCGTGCACTTCATCACCGGCGGCAACGACCGGGAGCAGGGTCGTGAGGGCGACACGCTCACCAAGGACCAGCGCTACGCCCGCACCCGCGAGTACATCCGGATCGTCAAGAAGATCTGGACCACGCACGAGCCGTTCGACCACGAGGGCGAGCACTACCGTTTCCACGACTTCGTCAGCGACGTCTTCCCGGTCCAGCAGCCCCGCCCGAACGTGTCGTTCGGAGGCTCCTCGCCCGCCGCGTACGCCGCCGGCGGCGCCGAGGCCGACATCTACTGCCTGTGGGGGGAGCCCCTGGACAAGACCGCCGAGCAGATCGAGAAGGTGAAGGCCGCGGCATCGGCCGCGGGCCGCACCGATGTGCCGCGCATCCAGGCGGCGTTCCGGCCCATCATCGCCCCCACCGAGGAACTGGCCTGGGAGAAGGCCCACCGCACGGTCGGTGCGATCAAGGCCCGCAGGGACCGCGGCGAGGCCGTCACCAAGCGCCACAACGGCTCCGCGCAGCCGCAGAACACCGGCTCCCAGCGACTGCTCGCCATCGCCGAGGCGGGGGAGCGCTACGACCGTGCCCTGTGGACGCCCACCGCCGCCGCTACCGGCGGCGCGGGCAACTCCAACGCCCTGGTCGGCACCCCGGAGACGGTCGCCCAGGCCCTCCTGGACTACTACGACATCGGCGTGGACATCCTCTCCGCCCGCGGCTACGACCTGCTCGGCGACGCCATCGACTTCGGCCGGCACGTGATCCCGATCGTCCGCGAGGAGGTCGCCAAGCGTGACGCCGAACGCGCCGCCGGGCGCGCCACCGAGCGAACGGCCCACGAGCCGCGGCCCCTCGCGACGGTGCACGAGTGACCTCCGCGCCGGAACTGACGGTCATCCAGGTCCTGGTCTCCGACCCCCGGGTCGCGCCGCTGCTGCGTGAACTCGGCGACGAGTACTCCAGGCGCTACGGAAAGGACGCGCACGCCGAGATCTCCCGCTACCCCGACGAGGAGTTCACCGCACCGCACGGCGGTCTGCTCCTGCTGCTGCTGGAACGCGGCGAACCCGTCGCGGGCGGCGCCTTCCGCCGGTACGACGCGGCCACGGCCGAGCTGAAACGGATCTGGACCCACTCCGCCCACCGCCGCCGCGGTCTCGCCCGGCGCGTCGTCGCCGAGCTGGAACGCGAGGCGGCGGGCCGTGGATACAGGCGGGTCCATCTCACCACCGGCCCACGCCAGCCCGAGGCCCGCGGCCTGTACCTGGCCACCGGCTACACACCCCTGTTCGACACCGAGGCCGACCCGGAGACCATCGGCCCGCTGCCGTTCGAGAAACACCTGCGAGAGGTCGCCGAGCAGTGAACAGAACCCGTCTGCGCAGCACCGCCGTCCTGGTGCTGCTGCCCGCCCTGGCCCTCACCGCCTGCGGCTCCGGCGCCACCAGCGGCGCCGCACCGGCGGGCGCCCAGGCCTCGCCCGCCCCCACCGACGACCCGGTCGCCGCCGTCCGCCGGGTGGACTCCGTCGCCGCCCTGCTGCCCGCCGGCATCCGCACCTCGGGAAAGCTGCGCATCGGCAGCTCCGTCGGCTCCCCGCCCGGCGCCTACTACCCGAACGGGCCCGGCAAGGCGCCCGCGGGTCAGGACATCGACATCGCCGACGCCGTCGCCAAGGTCCTCGGCGTGAAGCCGGACCGGCAGGACGCCTCCTTCGAGACGATCCTGCCCGCCCTGGGCAGCGGCAAGTACGACGTGGGCACCGGCAACTTCGGCGTCACCACCCAGCGCCTGAAGACCGTCGACTTCGTCACCTACATCGACGACGGCCAGGGTTTCGCCGTGAAGAGGGGCAGCAGTGCCGTCGGGAAGAAGGTCACCGACCTGACCCAGCTGTGCGGCCTGACCATCGGCACCGGCGCCGGAACCACCTTCGAGTCGACCCTCGCCGCGCACAAGGACATCTGCGCCGAGGCAGGCAAGAAGCCCTACGAGGTCAAGGTCTACTCCGAGAACGGAGCGACGCTCACCGCGCTCCGGCAGGGCCGCATCGACGTGATCATGTCGACCATCAACGGCCTGCGCCACCAGGCCGCCCAGCCCGCGGCGCAGACCACGTTCCTCGGCGAGTACCACCGCCTCGACGTCGGCTTCGCCTTCAAGAAGGGCTCCCCGCTCACCAAGGCGTTCCGGGCCGCCGTCGACGAGCTGATCGAGAACGGCACGTACGCCCGGATTCTCGAGAAGTGGGGCACCTCCGCCTCCGCGATCGACACGTCGCGGATCAACCCGCCCGAGCACAGGTGACCCCATGAGCAGCGACACGATCACCCCACCGGCCACCCGAAGGGCCGGACATCCCGAAGAACTGAAGGTCGTACCCACCCGCCACTACGCCCGCTGGGCCGCCGGCGCGGCCGTGGTCGTCCTGGTCGCGCAGTTCGCCCACGGCCTCGTCACCAACCCCGTCTGGGAGTGGGGTGTCTTCAGCGACTACGTCCTGTCCGAGACGATCGTCCAGGCGGTGTGGGTCACCCTCCAGCTCACCGCCTACGCCACCGTCCTCGGCTTCCTCCTGGGCACGGTGCTCGCCTTCATGCGCCTGTCGCGCAGCCCGGTGCTCTCGACCGTCGCCTGGACCTACATCTGGGTGTTCCGGTCCATCCCGATGATCGTCCAGCTGGTGTTCTGGTTCAATCTCAGCGCCCTGTACAAGGAGCTGGGCCTCGGCATCCCCTTCGGGCCGGTGTTCTGGTCCGTCGACAGCAACACCCTCATCGGGACCATCGGCGCCGCCGTCATCGGGCTGACCCTGCACCAGGCCGCCTACGCCGCCGAGATCGTCCGCGGCGGTGTCATCGCCGTCGACCAGGGACAGCTGGAGGCGGCGGCGGCCCTCGGCATCCCCCGGCTCCGGCAGATCCGCCGGATCGTCCTCCCGCAGGCCATGCGCGCCATCCTGCCCACCGCCGGCAACGAGATCATCGGCCTGCTCAAGGGCACCTCGGTGGTCTACGTCATGTCCATCGGCGAGCTGTTCTACCAGGCGCAGGTGATCTACGGCCGCAACGGCCGGGTGATCCCGCTGCTGCTGGTCGCCACCGCCTGGTACGTCGTCCTCACCTCGCTGCTGTCGGTGGCCCAGTACTACGTGGAGCGCCGCTATGCCCGCGGCGCCGACCGCACCCCGGCCCCCACCCCGCTCCAGCGCGCGCGCCGGTTCGTCACGTCCCTCACGAAGGAGAGCGCATGAGTGCCGTCATGGTCGACGTCCACGGCGTCCACAAGAGCTTCGGCCCCCTGGAGGTGCTGCGCGGTGTCGACCTGCAGGTGCGGGCGGGGGAGGTCACCGTGGTCCTCGGCCCGTCGGGCTCCGGGAAGTCCACGCTGCTGCGCACCATCAACCACCTGGAGAAGGTCAGCCGCGGCTGGATCAGCATCGACGGTGAACTCATCGGCTACCGCCGGTCGGGGAACAAGCTGCACGAGCTGAGGGAGCGGGACGTTCTGAAGCAGCGGACGAACATCGGGTTCGTCTTCCAGAACTTCAACCTCTTCCCGCACCTGACCGTCCTGCAGAACCTCGTCGAGGCCCCGGTCTCCGCCCGGCGCCGCCCGCGCAGGGAGGCCGAGGAGACCGCCCGCCGGCTTCTCGACCGGGTCGGTCTCGCCGACAAGGCCGACGCCTACCCGCGGCAGCTGTCCGGCGGTCAGCAGCAGCGCGTCGCCATCGCCCGGGCACTCGCCCTCGAACCCAAGGTGCTGCTGTTCGACGAACCCACCTCGGCACTCGACCCGGAGCTGGTCGGCGAGGTCCTCGACGTCATCAAGGACCTGGCCCGTACCGGCACCACCATGATCGTCGTGACCCACGAGATCGGCTTCGCCCGTGAGGTCGCCGACACCGTGGTCTTCATGGACGCCGGAGTCGTCGTCGAGCAGGGCCCGCCCTCGGCCGTGCTCGGCGCACCGCGGCACGAGCGCACCCGCGCCTTCCTCTCCAAGGTCCTCTGACCAGCCTCCCGCCCCTCACGCAAGGAGCCCGACCGTGGCCACCACCGTCGTCCCCCGTCGTACCACCGCCGCAGCAGCGCTCGGACTCACCGGCGCCCTCGCCCTCGCCGGCTGCGCCAACCCCACCGACGGCGGCACCACCGAGGTCGCCGCCACGTCCGGCGGGAAGACGAAGATCAACATCAGTCCCCACCAGAACCGCGTCACCACCGGCAAGGTCGACTCCATAGCCGCCGAGGTCCCCGAGAAGATCCGCAGGAGAGGCACGCTGGAGATCGTCGACTCCTCCGGCTCCGCGGCACCCCTGACCTTCCGGGCCACGGACAACAGGACCGTCATCGGCGTGGAGCCCGACATCGCCTACCTGGTCGCCGACGTCCTCGGCCTGAAGCCGCGCCTGAACACGGTGTCCTGGGAGAACATCTTCGTCGGCCTGGACAGCGGCAAGTACGACGTCGGACTCAGCAACATCACCGTCACCGAGGAACGCAAGGAGAAGTACGACTTCGCCACCTACCGCGAGGACAACCTGGCCTTCGAGGCCGAGAAGGGAAGCGGCCTGAAGATCGACGGGCCCGAGGACGTGGCGGGCCGGACCGTCGCCGTCGGCAGCGGCACCAACCAGGAGAAGCTGCTGGTCGAATGGTCCAAGGAGAACGAGAGAGCCGGCCGCAAGCCGGTGGATATCAAGTACTACCAGAACGACAGCGACACCTACCTCGCGCTCCAGTCCGGCCGGATCGACCTCTACCTCGGCCCCAACCCGACCGCCGCCTACCACGCGGCGACCACCGGAAAGACCGAGGTCGTCGGCACCTATTCCGGCGCGGGCGCCCGCCTCCAGGGCCTCATCGCGGCCACCACCAAGAAGGACAACGGCCTGGCGAAGCCCCTCGCCGACGCCCTCGACCACGTCATCGGGAACGGGACGTACGCGAAGGTCCTGAAGCGCTGGGGCCTGTCCGGTGAGGCCGTGCGGAAGTCGGAGATCAACCCGCCCGGCCTGCCGAAGACCGGCAGCTAATGCCGCGGCCGGCAACGTTCGCCCGAGCAGGAGCGGCGTCCGGTGCGTGCCCCCGGCATGCCGGCCGTCCCTCGTCCCCTTCCGCCGTCCCACGCTGAGGAGCACCGATCATGCCCGGCATCCCCCTCGGAGTCCTGGACCTCGTCCCGGTCCCGTCCGGCGACACCGCCGCCGGCGCCCTGCGCAACACCCTGGACCTCGCGCGGCGGACCGAAGAGTTCGGCTACAGCCGCTACTGGTTCGCCGAGCACCACCTGAACCCGGGAGTCGCCGGGGCCTCTCCCGCCGTCCTGCTCGCCCTGACCGCCTCCGCGACCTCCACGATCAGGATCGGCTCGGGCGCCGTGCAACTCGGCCATCGCACCGCGCTGTCCACCGTCGAGGAGTTCGGGCTGATCGACGCCCTGCATCCCGGGCGCCTGGACCTGGGACTCGGCCGTTCCGGCGGACGTCCCCCCGGGCAGACGGCGCCGCCCCGGCCGACCACCACCCCCGTCGTCGACGGCCGTACGCCGGGCGGCCTCCGGATCCCGCCCCGGTTCACGTACGAGCACCTGCGGGGCTCACCGCGCCTCCGGCTCCAGCAGCAGCTGTTGCAGCAGCCGGGCGCCCGGCACCAGGACTACGGCGAGCAGATCGACGACGTGCTCGCGCTGCTGCGCGGCGACTACCGCTCGGCGGACGGCCTCCAAGCGCACGCCGTGCCCGGCGAGGGCGCCGAGGTGCAGGTGTGGATCCTCGGCAGCAGCGGTGGGGAGAGCGCCGACGTCGCCGGCCGCAACGGCCTGCGCTTCGCCGCCAACTACCACGTCAGCCCGGCCACCGTCCTGGAGGCGGCGGAGGGTTACCGGGCCGCCTTCCAGCCGTCGGACCACCTCGACAAGCCCTACGTCAGTGTCTCCGCGGACGTCGTCGTCGCCGAGGACGACGCGACCGCCCGGGAACTGGCCACCGGGTACGGCCCGTGGGTGCGCAGCATCCGCACCGCCGAGGGCGCGATCCCCTTCCCCACCCCCGATCAGGCCCGCGCCCACCCCTGGACCGAGCAGGACCGGGCGCTGGTCGCCGACCGTGTGGACACCCAGTTCGTCGGGTCGCCCGGACGCGTCGCCGACCAGCTCGAACAACTGCAGGAGGCCACCGGCGCCGACGAGCTGATCATCACGACCATCACCCACGGCCACGCCGACCGGGTGCGCTCGTACCGGCTCCTCGCGCGGGAGTGGCAACGCAGGTGACGTAGGCCCGCACGGTGGCGCGCGCTCCGGCGGAGGCGGCCGGCCCGTTCGAGGCCGGCCGTCCCCGTGCTCGCCGGGGACCGCGGGTCGAGCGGCTCGCTGAAGTCGTGGTGCGGCCGCCGGCCATCGCCGGGCCCTTCGCGCGAGACCGGCCGGCCACACCGACGCGGGACGCGGTCACGACCTGACCGCATCCCGTGCGACCGTGAGCGCGCAAGCCGCCCGGGCACCTGGACCGCGGGTCGGCACACGACGCGAAGGCCGAAATGCTCCGATGACCGTTCTCGACGCCCGGGCGCTCAACCGCGCCACCCTGGCCCGGCAGTTGCTCCTCGACCGCGCCGACCTGCCGGTCCTCGACGCGGTCGCGCACCTGTGCGGTCTCCAGGCACAGGAACCGCAGGAACCGTTCCCCGGGCTGTGGTCCCGGCTGCGGGCCTTCGACCCGGCGCAGTTGTCGGACCTGCTGACAGGGCGCCGTGTCGTGCGCACCCATCTCATGCGCCGCACCGTCCATCTCGTCACCGCCGATGATGTCGTGGCCTGGCGTTCCCGCCACGACGCCATGCTCCGCCAACGGGTGCTCGGCGTGTACCGGCGCGAACTCGCCGGGATCGATCCCGGTGAACTGGCGGCGGTGGGCCGCGAGGTCATGGCCGACGGCGAACCCCGCTCCATGCCCGACCTCGCGCGAGCCGTCGCCGGCCTCCGGCCCGGGGCGCCGCTGCGCCCCCTGGGCGAGATGCTCGTGGCGGCCCTGCTCCCGACGGTCCAGGTGCCGCCGCGCGGCCTGTGGCGCGCCAGCGGGGGAGCGCGCTACGCGCTCGTCTCCTCCTGGCTCGGCCGCGACATCGACCCGCCCTCTTCGGACGTCTGCGACCCCGTGGGCCGGACGCTGGTACGGCGCTACCTGGCCGCGTTCGGCCCCGCCGCCTCCGCCGACCTGCGTGCCTGGTGCGGGCTGGCCGGACTGCCCGCCGCGGTCTCCGCCGTCCGGGAGGAACTCGTCGCCTTCCGCGACGAACGCGGCCGCGAACTGCTCGACCTCCCCGACGCGCCCCGCCCCGATCCCGGCACACCCGCGCCGGTGAGGTTCCTGCCGGCGTTCGACAACGCGATCCTCGGCTATGACGACCGCAGCCGGATCATCGACGACGCGCACCGTCATCTGTCCGTCGCCGGTGCCCGGGTCGTCCTGGTCGACGGCAGGGTCGCCGCCACCTGGACCGTCGAGGCGGGCACGGTGCTCGTCACCCCGCTGCGCCGCTTCTCACGGAGCGACCGCGCGGGCGTCGCGGAGGAAGGGCGGGCGATGGCCTCCTTCCTCTCCGGCGACGAGAGCGACCGGGTACGGATCGCGGCATCTCCCGGCTGAACCGGACTCGCGCCGGCTCGGAGGCGCTCTCGCGGCTTTGATCGGCGGGCGTTCCCGGCGGACAGGCGCACACTGGAAGGGTGCTGCCGGTGCTCACGAGGGGGTGTCGGCCGATGAAAGCGTCAGAACGCGTGACCGTGCGGTGGTGGCGGTGGCGGCGCAACGCGCTCAAACGGCGCGTCGACGTCGTCGAAGCCTGGATCGTGCTCGCCGGCTGGTTGCTCGCCCTGGTGGGCGGGCTGGTCGCGGGACTGTTCGCGGCGGGCACGGTCGAGCAGGCCGTCGAGCGGCAGCGGGCCGAGAGCAGCGAGGTCCGGGCAACGGTCGTCGAGGACGCGCCCGGACCGTCACCGGCCCGCGAGGCGAGCGACCACAAGGTGTGGGGCAAGGTGCGGTGGACCGCCCCCGACGGCTCGACCCATCGGGAGGAGGCCCGGGTACCGGCGAGAGCACCCGCCGGAAGCACCCTCTCCGTGTGGGTCGACCGGAGCGGTGACCTCACGGCCCCGCCCGTGTCCGGTGGCGAGGCCTGGCTGCACACCGCCATGGGCGGCGCGCTCGCCGGGATCTTCACGGGCGCCACGGTGCTGGGAGCCACCTGGCTGACCCGCCTGGGCCTCGACCGGCGCCGCATGTCCCAGTGGGACGCGGAGTGGGAGCGGATCGACACCCGCAGGGGCTGGAAGACGGGCTGAAACAGGGCGGTCGTGTGGTGCCGAAGGAGGGGCACAGCCCACGCGCCCAGGCCCGGCCGAGGCGTCCAGTGGCCCCCGGGGGCCGATCTCGGTGCACGGTCAGCTCAGTGGCCGCAGGCCGGCCCGCGGCGCTGCGGTGACGTCCGCCGGGGCGAGGGCGGGCGGGCGGCGGAGCCGCTGGGCGCGAGGCGGAACCGCCCCCGCCCCGTGCCGGCTACCGGGACGGCGGCGGGAGGGGAGACGCGGACGGCAGGGGCGTGGTCGTGGACAGGCGTGCGGTCGCCCCCTCGACCTGCCGCACCGTACTCTCGCCGGGCCGGTGGCCCGTACCCGCGCCGGTGGACAGCTGGGACCAGACTCCCAGGGCCAGCGCGACGGCGGCGGCGGTGGCGGCCACCCGGCCCGCGCGCCGGACCTTGGCACGACGGTCCAGGTCCCGCCACGCCACGCGGACCCAGAGGTCCTCCGGCTGCCACAGATCGCCGACGGCGTGCGGGGGCTGGAGCTGCCGGCCCGCCGCCCGCTCCGTGGCCGAGGGTTCCCTCGGAGCGGAGACGCGTATGGCGCACTCGCTGTCCGTCAGGAACCTCAGCCACACGTCGTCGGGGACGGGGCGAACGTTGGGCGTCTCATGGGGAGTTCTCCGCCCGTCCGGCTCTTCGGTGGTCACGTCCCGTCAGCCCCTCTCCGGCCTCGCCCGATCACTGCGCAGCGCAAGATCAGTATGCCGCCCGGGCGCCGGAGCAGCGCCCCTTCCGGTCACGGACAGCGCGTCCGAGACCGACTTGGAACGTGCCGTGGGCGGGAGGGCCCGGCCGCACTCCCGCCGCACCGCTCAGACCGTGGCCGGCAGGACGTGGTCACCGACCTTGTCGGTGCTCAGGCACAGCGAACAGACGACCGCGTCGTGCGTCGTGCACGCGGCCACGTCCGGTCGCTCGAACTGCTGCCGGCACACATGGCACTCGTAGGCGACGGCGCTGGGGTTGCCGTCCTCGTCCAGCAGCGGCTCGGCGATACCGTCGTCGGTACGGCGCAGGTAGTAACGGCCCTTGGTGACCACGGCCATCAGCGGTGTGAGGACGAAGGCGATGACGGCCGCGGCGACGGGGGAGTACGGCTGGAGCGTGTCGCCGAGGCCGTGGAAGTACATGGCGATGGACAGCCCCGAGGCGGCGACGAAGGCCACGACCCCGACGGGGTTGACCGCGTAGAGCATGCCGCGGCGGAACTCGGGGGCGTGCGGGGACAGCTTCAGCACGTACTTGTTGATGCCGATGTCGGTGGCCACCGTGACCACCCAGGCGATCGCGCAGTTCGAGTAGAAGCCCAGGATGCTGTTGAGGAAGCTGAACATGTCGGCCTCCATCAGTGCGAGCGCGAAGCCCAGGTTGACCAGGACGAAGACCATCCGGCCCGGGTAGCGCCGGGTGACCCGGGTGAAGGAGTTGGTCCATGCCAGGGAGCCGGAGTACGCGTTCGTCACGTTGATCTTGATCTGGCTGATGACGACCAGCACCACGGCCAGCGGGACGACGAGCCAGGACGGCATCATCGCGTCGAACGCGCCCTTGAACTGCTGGATCGGCTCGGGTGCGGCGGAGGCGCCGACCTCGGCGATGATGTACACCGCGAGGAACACGCCGATGGCCTGCTTGAGCGCGCCCAGCACCACCCAGCCCGGACCGGCCATCACCACGGCCGTCCACCAACCGCGCTTGTTCTCCTCGGTCCTGGGCGGCATGAAGCGCAGGTAGTCGATCTGCTCGCCGATCTGCGCGATCAGCGACAGGCACACGCCCGCCCCGAGCAGCACGGAGGCGGTACTGATGCCGCCGTCGCCGTCGGTGCCCGCGTAGGCGAGGAAGCGGTCGACGGTGCCCGGGTCGGTGGCGACGAGATAGACCAGCGGCCCGACCATCAGCAGCAGCCAGACCGGGGTCGTCCACACCTGGAGCTTGCTCAGCGCCTTCATGCCGTAGATCACCAGGGGGATCACCATCAGCGTGGAGACCAGGTAGCCCAGCCAGAGCGGCAGTCCGAGGCCCAGCTTCAGGCCCTGGGCCATGATCGAGCCTTCCAGGGCGAAGAAGATGAAGGTGAAGCTGGCGAAGATGACGCTGGTGAGGACCGAGCCGAAGTAGCCGAAGCCCGAACCGCGGGTGATCAGGTCCAGGTCGATGTTGTAGCGGGCCCCGTAGTAGGCCAGCGGGAAGCCGGTCACGAAGATGACGACGGCGGCGACGGCGATCGCGAGCAGCGCGTTGCCCGTGCCGTGGGCCAGTCCGATGCCGGCCCCGATGGAGAAGTCGGCCATGTAGGCGATGCCGCCGAGCGCGGTCGTCGCCACCACCATCGGGGTCCAGCGCCGGTAACTGCGCGGCGCGAAGCGGAGCGTGTAGTCCTCGAGCGTCTCCTTGACGGCCTGGTCCGTGCCCGGTACGGCCTGTGCTGCGGGTTCCGGCTCGGCCACTGCGGCCAGTCGCGGCTCGGCACTCATGCCACGCCTCCTTGCTGCGGGTTGGGTACTGACAAGGCAGGCACGGTAGGCAGCGGTCGTTACCCCTAAATACTTCCTGCGTGAAGGGAATGTTTCGGAGCCATCTCACGGGGCGCCCACGGCGGGCCGCTCCTACGGCACCCCCAGCACGAACAGCACGTATCCCGCGTACGACCCCGAGGCCAGCGCGGCCGTGCCGAGGACCGCGGCCAGGGACGGCCACCGCAGCCGGCGCATCGCGAGAGCGAGAGGGACGAACAGCGGGAAGAGCGGGAGCAGGTAGCGCGAGACGTTGCCGAAGTACTGCTGGGTGGTCATCACCATCAGGTAGGAGAGGACGGTGTAGACGACGAGGACGGCAGGGGGGCGCAGGCGCGTCAGCAGCACGGCCAGCACCGGCACCATGAGCACCACGCAGACGCCGATCACGTCCTCGAAGGGCATCGCGAAGCGGTAGTCGAAGTGGCCGACGGGGATGGACGTCAGTACGTCGAACGTGTGCACCCCCCAGTCGAACTTGTGGGCCCAGGCGCCGTCCTGGAGTTTGGAGTAGCCGTTGATGTCGCCCATGCGGTAGTTGACCCAGCCGAGGTAGCCGAACAGGCCCAGGGGCGCGATCGCCACAGCGGCCAGGGGCCGGCGGACCCCGTCCTCGCGTCGGCGCAGGGACAGCACCGCCGCGAGGGCGAGGGCGGCGACGAGCGCGACGGCGGTGGGCCGGCACAGCCCGGCCGCGCAGGTCAGCAGGCCGGCCGTGAGCCAGCGTCGGGTCATGACCGCATGGCAGGCCCACGCGGCGAGGGCCGTGTAGAGGGACTCCGAGTAGCCCGACCACTCCGTGCCCGATCCGGGCCAGACCGCCCACAGCCCGGCCGCGGCCAGACCGGCCCGGTGGCCGCCGAGGCGATGCGTCACGGTGTAGATGCCGAGCGCGGCGACGAACGAGGCGACGACGGAGACCGTCATACCGGCGCCGTACAGGCCGAGACCGGTGCACTCCGAGACCAGCCGCATCAACGTCGGGTACAGCGGGAAGAACGCCGCCGAGTTGCCCTCCAGCGTGATCAGGCCCGTCGCGCCCGGCACCGGCTTCAGGGCCGGGTCGTAGCCGTGCGCGGCGATCTGCTGGTACCACCAGCCGTCCCAGCTGGCCAGGACGTCCCAGGCGTGCTCGCCGCCGCCGAAGCGCGGGTTCTTCTTGCGGAAGTCGCCCGCGGAGTCCAGCAGGAACATGAAGACGCCGAAGCCGGCCAGCTTCAGCACGCCGTATGTCAGCAGCACCGGACTGCAGCGTGCGGCGGCGGCGCGCAGTCGCGGTCGTAACTTCCGTGACCCGCCCGGGACTTCGGGCCGTGCGGTACCGACGGGCGGACGACGCAGCTGGACGGTGCTCATACGGCGGACGGTCCTGTCGTGCGGCGGGCCGGGAACACCCAGGCCCGGAAGAGGAGGAAGCGCAGCAGCGTCGCGGCCAGGTTGGCGACGACCAGAGCCATGAGCTCGACCGGGTGGCCGGCCCCGGGAGCGGTGTGGTGCAGCAGCGCGAGCGAACCGCTCGTCAGGGCCAGTCCGATCAGGAAGGCGGCGAGGCCCTTGAGGTGATGGCGCAGTGCGCCGCCACGCCCCCGCACACCGAAGGTGACCCGCCGGTTGGCCGCCGTGTTGGCGATCGCGCTGGCGAGCAGGGCAAGCGCGTTGGCGGCCTGCGCCCCCGTCCCCGGTCTGAGCGCGCTGTACAGCAGCAGATAGCACAGGGTGCTGGCGGCACCGACGGCGGCGAAACGCACCACCTGCCGGGCCAGACCCGCGGGCAGCTCTCCGGCGAGGTCGCCGCCGCTGCGGCGCAGAACGGACAGCGGCAGCCTGCCGCAGGCCAGGGCTTTGCCGATCCTGGCCATGCCACGCAGATCGGCCAGCGCCGTGGAGAGGATGTGGACCCGGCTGTCGGGGTCGTCCACCCAGTCCACCGGCACCTCGTGGATCCGCAGGCCCGCCCGTTCGGCGATGACCAGCAACTCGGTGTCGAAGAACCACTCGCGGTCCTCCACGAGCGGCAGCAGCCGCTCGGCGACGTCCCGCCGCACCGCCTTGAACCCGCACTGCGCGTCGGAGAAGCCCACCGCGAGCGTGCCGCGCAGCAGCCCGTTGTAGCAGCGGGAGATGATCTCCCGTTTCGGCCCGCGCACCACCCGGGAGCCGCGGGCCAGCCGGGTGCCGATGGCGATGTCGGAGTGGCCCGAGATCAGCGGCGCGACCAGCGGCAGCAGTGCGGCGAGGTCGGTGGACAGGTCCACGTCCAGATAGGCCAGCACCGGGGCGCGGGAGCGGGACCAGGCGGTGTGCAGCGCACGCCCCCGGCCCCTTTCCGCCAGCCTGATCCAGTCCGTGCCGGGCAGTTCCGCGGCCAGCCGGGCGGCGATCCGCGGGGTCGCGTCGGTGCTGGCGTTGTCGGCGATGGTGATGCGGAAGGCGTAGGGGAAGGTCTCGCCGAGGTGTGCGTGCAGGCGCCGGACGCAGGGTTCGAGGTCGTTCTCCTCGTTGTACACGGGAACGACCACGTCCAGGACGGGGTCCGGGTGGTGCGCCGGCAGAGGCGCCCGGCGGGGCAAGGCGGTCGGTTCGGTCGTCGGGCGGTCGATCGGGACCGACCGCAATTCGGTTCGCATGGCTGTCTCACGGTCTCTTTCTGGCGTGGGGGCATGCCCGGGCGCCGGCTCCGGGCATGCCGAAGGCGCCCGTGACGGGTGAGGCGTCTGGAAGATCGGGGCGGGGCGCCCCTGACGGGTGAGGCGGCGAGAAGGCCGGTGCGATGGTGCCCCTGACGGGAGGGGCCGCTCAATCGGCTACTCGGGGTGGACCGACGCAGAGGGCTGTTCGGAGTACGGAGCCGACGCGGGGGCGGTCGTCGGTGGGGAGGAGGGAGGAGGTGCGGGCGGTGTCGAGGTGGTCCGGCTCTCGGGGGCCGTGGTGGTCGGTGCGGGTTCGGCCGGCTCGCTCGTCGCCCTGGACGGGGTGATGCCGCCGGTGGTGGTGGTCGTCGTCGCGGGCAGGGTCGTCTCGGGCTGCTCGGTCGGTGTCGTGCTCGGCGTCGGCGCCGAACTCGTCGGGGTGCTGTCCGGTGAGACCGCCGGGCTCGTCACCGGCCGCGGCCGGTGGTCCGCGGGCTGGGCGCGGGTGAACATGCTGGGCAGCAGGGCCAGCCCGACGCTGAGCCCGGCCACCGCCACGGCGGAGCCGCCCGCCTTCCACAGCAACCGCGACCGGCGGCGGGCCCGGATGCCCGCGTGCAGCCGCTGCCGGTGCGCGGGCTCATAGGGGGTGTGCTGCCGGGTGTCGTGCATCAGCCGCGACAGGTCCCGCTCGAAGTCGTCCATCGGTACTCCCTTCACCCCACGGGCCTGACGGTGTCGGACAGGATCTGACGGAGCCGTGCGACTCCGCGTGACGCATGGGACCGAGCGGTGCCCACCGGGCAGCCCAGAGCCTGGGCGACCTGGGCCTCGGGCAGGTCCTCGTAGTAGCGCAGCACCACCGCGGCCCGCTGCTTCGGCGACAGCTGGGACAGTGCCGCCTCCAGCCGCGAACGCTCCGCGACGGCGGACGACACGTCGCCCGGATCGGCCCGGTCGGGCAGGTGCTCCACCGGACGTTCACCCCACCAGCGCCGCCGCGCCGAGCGGGCCGCCAGCCGCACCAGCACCGTCCGGACATAGGCCTCGGGAGCCTGCTCGGCCACCTTCGGCCAGGCGAACCACAGCTTGACCAAGGCCTCCTGCACCAGATCCTCGGCCCGCTGCCGGTCGCCCCCCGTGAGCAGACGCGCGACATGGAGCAGCGCCGACCAACGGGCGGCCGCGAACTCGTCGAAGCCGTCCGCCCGAAACTGCTCCATCCTCACCGTCCTGCGTCTCAGTGGCCCCCTACACCTGTCAAAAGACGCCGGCCCCCGCTCCACGATGCACTCGAAGCCTGTGATCCACCTCACCTCCGTGATGCCGGATCCGGGCACGAAAAAGGGGCCCGTGCACAAGCACGAGCCCCTCTCTCGGCCGGACGTGGCCGGGCGCTGGGATCAGCGGGCTCCCGGGCCGCCGCTGCCGAAGCCGCCGCTGCCGCCCTCGCTCCAGCGCGGGCGTTCCTGCGAGGCGCTGGTCCGGTCGCTCTGATTGCCGTGACCCTTGAGCTGGTGCGGCGTCAGGCGCTCCTCGCTCCGGGGGACCTCCTCCGGCTCCCTGCGCTCACTCGTCTCGCGGACCGGGCCCCCGTCGGGCAGCCTCGGCTGCTCGTCCGGTCGCGGTGTGGGCAGCTCCCTGCGCTTGACGCGCACGCCGAGGACGAAGGCCCCCAGCAGCAGGGCCACGACCACCACACCCGCCACGATCAGCCCGATGCCGACGGCGCCACGGCCCGCGGCCATCTCCATCCATGCGCTATTCATGGCACGCGGGTACCCGGGGTCCCCTCCGTGAACCTGCTGGGCACGGATGACGGCCGCACCGGACGGAACCCTTGCGAGCACAGGGTTTGAGCGGCGTCGACCGGGGCTACCCGCGCTGTGTGACTTCGACGACATCCCAGCAGGAGCTGTTCCGGTTCCTGGAGGACCGTTTCGCCTGTGCGCAGGCGTGCACCGAGTGTGCGCGGGCGTGCGCGCTGCGCGCGAGCCTCGTGGATCCCGACGGCACCGAGAACCAGGAGCTCGTACGGCGCAAGGGCATCATGTGCGCGGAGGTCTGCGACGCGACCTGCCGTGTGCTGTCCGAGCAGAACCAGGTGGACGAGAGCGGCATCCGCATCCAGGTGGAGTGGTGCCGGACCGTGTGCCTGGAGGCCGCTCACGTCTTCGACCGGCAACCGGGAGCGGAGGACTCGGCGGCGGCCTGTCGCGCCTGCGCGCGGGCGTGCACGGACTTCCTCGCCACGCTGAACTGACCGACGCCATTCCCAATTTCTGAAACACGTTCTACGGTGTGCGCCGACAGGACCGGCCTTGGGAGCCTGGAGGCGCCGTGCACCTCGAATACACGCCCGAGCAGCAGCGGCTGCGCACCGAACTGCGGTCCTACTTCGCCGAACTGGTCCCGGACCAGGCGTACGCGCGGCACGGCGACCCGGCCGCCCGGAAGCGGTTCTACCGCGAGACCATTCGCAAGCTCGGCTCGGACGGCTGGCTCGGCGTGGGCTGGCCGAAGGAGTACGGCGGGCGTGGCCTTACGGCCATGGAGCAGTTCATCTTCTTCGACGAGGCCGCCCAGGCAGGTGTCCCGCTGCCGCTCATGGCGCTGAACACCGTCGGCCCGACGATCATGCAGTACGGCACCGACGAACAGAAGGCGTACTTCCTGCCGAAGATCCTCTCCGGCGAGATCGACTTCGCCATCGGCTACAGCGAGCCCGGCGCCGGAACCGACCTCGCGTCCCTGCGCACCAGGGCGGTACGGGAGAGTGGGGGAGAGTACGTCGTCAACGGACAGAAGATCTGGACGACCAACGGGGACACGGCCGACTGGGTGTGGCTGGCGGTGCGTACCGACCCGGACGCCCCGCCGCACAAGGGCATCACCATGCTGCTGGTGCCGACCTCCGACCCCGGCTACTCCTGCACCCTGATCAACACCCTCGCCTCGCACGACACCACCGCCGGCTACTACGAGAACGTCCGCGTCCCCGTCTCGCGGCGGGTCGGCGCCGAGAACCAGGGCTGGCGCCTGATCACCAACCAGCTCAACCACGAACGCGTGACCCTGGCCGCCCACGGCACCATGGCGATCCGCGCCCTGCACGACGTGCGGCGCTGGGCGACGGAGACCAAGCTCGCCGACGGCCGCCGCGTCGCCGACCTGCCCTGGGTACGCCGTCTCCTGGCCCGCACCCACGTCCGGCTGGAGGCCCTCAGACTGCTCAACCAGCAGATGGTCGGCGCCGTACAGGACGGCACCCTCACCCCGCAGGACGCCTCCGCGGTCAAGGTCTACGGCTCGGAGGCGCGGCGCGACGCCTACGCCTGGCTCATGGAGATCGTCGCGGCGCCCGGTGCCCTCAAGGAGGGCTCGGCCGGCGCGGTCCTGCACGGCGAACTCGAACGCGGGTACCGCTCGGCGGTCATCTTCACCTTCGGCGGCGGCAACAACGAGATCCAGCGCGAGATCATCTCGTGGATCGGGCTGGGGATGCCGAGGGTGCGACGCTGACGGGACTGTGAGCCTTTTCCAACCTGCCTGCGGCGGTGAGGTGTTGGGGGCTGCCAGTTGTACGGAACGACGAAGCTCCTGGTAGACGGGTTCTCGACCAAGATCACCCGTGTCCGCCAGGAGCTTCGCGTGCTTGTCTACCCGTCGTCGATCGATCTTTCCAGCCGCACCCTGCGCTTCCTGACCACATGGCTGTATGCCCGGCAGCGAGAGATCGGGACCCGGTGGCGACGGCTTGCCCGGATCGACCCATGACGAGTGGCCCGTCGTCGTGGCCCGTTCCGGCGCGGAGATCGACCGGGCGATCCGGGCTTCCTGAACTGACGGGCGAGGGGTCGGTCCCCGGTCCATGTCACCGGGAACGGCCTCTCGTCTCCACGCGGACGCGGCCGTCGGCCAGTACGCCTCCGCCACAGCAGCCATGCCAAGATCCGATGCATCGGCGAACATGCCATGGCCACCTTCAAAGGCTGGTGCCACCTGCGAAAGCTCCACTGCAGCACCAACCGGATCACCGACAGCGTGAAGACCGTTCTCGTCCTTCATCACGCCCCGACTTGAGGTTGGAAAAGGCTCACTTGCGCGGGCGGCAGCGGGGTGCTCCTGCTGAAAGGGCCCTGGCTAATGCCGAGGTACAGGTGATGGTGCGCACCCTCGGCGGGCTACGGCACCGAATATGACGGCCGACGGCACGTATCAGGTGGTCGAGGCAATCGCTCGGGTGACGGCCGTGACCGCCGGGGTGGGGCGGCCAGGGAGCCGCGCCACGAGAACCCGGCGGATCTCGGGGGGTGCGCCTTCGACGTGCAGCAGGCTCACCCCGGGCGGCAGCACCGGCGAGAGCCGCCAGGGCACCGTTGTCACCCCGAAGCCACCGGCGACCAGCTGAAGCTTCGTCAGCCAGTCGCGCGCGCAGTGGACGATGTCCGGCCGTCCGGGCAGGCCAGGCCAGACGCCGAGCAGTGGCTCGGCGTTCGACGCCGGGGCGGCAATCCACGGGGCGTCGACCAGTTCGTCGACGTGTACCGCGGTGCGGCCGGTGAACGCTCCGGTCGAAGGCGCCGCCACGACCAGTTCGGTGTCCGCGACGGTCTCGACGTGCAGGCGCGGCGACTCGCCGTCCAAAGGCCGGTGGGGTGGGCGGGACGTCAGTACGGCGAGGTCGATCGAGCCCGCCCGCAGTGCCCGGACCAGGGAGGGCGTGGTGCCCTCGGTAGTCGTGACCGTGATCTGCGGGTCGGTCGCCGCGAGGCGGGTGAGTGCGAGGGGCAGGATGGCCGCGCCCGCGCTCAGGAACAGTCCGAGCCGCACCAGTTCGGTATGCGGGACCGTGCCGGTGAGGTCGCGTTCGGCCGCCGTCAGGCAGTCCAGGATCGTGCGGGCGTGGCGCAGCAGAGTCAGTCCCGCCGGGGTGAGCCGTACTCCGTCGGGGCGGCGTTCGAACAGGGCGGTGCCCGCGCTTCGTTCGAGGGAGGCGGCCTGGCGCGAGACCGCCGACTGGGTGTAGCCGAGCCGGGTGGCTGCTGCGGTGAAGCTGCCGGACTCGGCGATCTGCCGCAGGACCCTTAGGCCTGTGCTGGAAATGTCCATGCGGGATACGCATACCACAGATGCCTGATCGTCGCTTCCCGCATGTCGCCCGGGTTCCTAGTGTCGATCCCGACGAACAACGACGAACACGGAGGTCATCAGGTGCGAGCAGCAGTTCTGACGCAGTTCGGTGCCCCGCTCACGGTGCGGGAGGTTCCCGATCCCGATGCCGGCGGCGGCGAGGTGGTGGTCCAGGTCCTCGCCGCCTGTGTGGCCCCGTACGCGGCTGAGGTCTTCAGCGGCGAGCGGAACTACCCCCTGGTCCCTCCCGTCGTGCCCGGGATCGGCGGCGTGGGACGGGTCGTCCACGTGGGCTCGGACGCCACCCGGCTGCGCCCCGGCGACCTGGTGTGGTGCGACTCGACGGTGCGCTCGCGGGACGACGCCCTGACGCCCGACATCACGCTTCAGGGCTGGAGCTCCCGTGGCGAGGGCGGCGCGCGCCTCGCCCGGTACCTGCACGACGGGTCGTTCGCCGAGCTCATGCGGGTCCCGACGGAGAACGTCTTTCCGCTTCCCGCAGCGGCGGGGGACGACCCTGCCCGCTGGGCCGCGCTCGCCGTGCACGTCATCCCTTACGGCGGGCTGCTGGCCGGCGGGCTCGCAGCCGGTGAGACGCTGCTCGTCAGCGGGGCCACCGGCAACCTCGGCAGCAGTGCGGTCGCGGTCGCGCTCGCCATGGGGGCGGGCCGCGTGGTCGCCCCGGGCCGCAACCGGGCCACGCTCGACCTCCTCGCCGACCGGTTCGGTCCGCGTCTGCGTCCGGTCCCGCTCACCGGGGACGAGGCCGGTGACCGTGCGGCGATGTCCGCGGCGGCCGACGGCCCGATCGACATGGTGATCGACCTGCTACCGCCGAGCGCACCCAGCTCGGCAGCGCGCACGGCAGCCATGACCGTGCGCGAATACGGCCGCGTCGTTCTCATGGGCGGCGTCGGCATGCTCGGTGGCGACGACCTCGCCCTCCCGTACCCATGGATCATGCGCAACTCGATCACCGTGCGCGGCCAGTGGATGTACCCGCGTACAGCGAACGTCGGCATCATCCGGCTCCTCGCCTCGGGCACCCTGGACCTCGCCGCCGAACGGGTCCGGTCGTTCGGCCTCGACGCCGTCAACGACGCCGTCGCGTACGCCGCCTCCCATGGTGGCCCGTTCGACCGCACTGCCCTCACACCGCCGCTCGCTGACGAGACCGACTGATCCCCACATGTCAGCGCCACGCCCCCCGCCCTCACCAGGGCAGGCCGCCACACTGCTGCTGCTCGCCGGGGGCCGCAGGCGACGTCCGCCGCGCCTTCGAGTGGATCTCGAGTGACGGCGCACCCCGCCGCATCAGTCCTCCTCGTCGTCCCCGAAGGAGAAGTAGACCCTCAGCCCGTAAGGCTCGTCCTCACCGTGAAAGACCTTCCACGAGGTGTCGATCACGTTGATCTCCACACTGTCGTAGCCCGCAAGCCATCGGGCGGCCTTTGCGAAGGGCTCCGTCGGATTGTCGCTGGTGAACAGCATCGAAGCCATCGGCTGGACCGGGTCGACATCCGGATCCAGGTCGCTGGGAACGAGCAGACAAGTATCCGGGTCGTGCTTCATGCGTACCCCTTTTTGCGTGCTGTGCCGACGTCGCTACCCAGGACGCAGGCAGGCGGACGGGGGTTGCTCAGGGACAGGAGACTCCGGTATGTGAGGGTTCGGCTGTTCAGCCCGTGATTCGGACTTCATCATGTGATGTCGGGTTGCGCCAGGAAATCGTGGTCTCGTCTCGCCGGTGAGGCGACGTGCCATCAGGTCGGTCATGGCGAGGTGGACCATGGCTTCGGAGTGGGTGGTGGGCGGATGGTCAAGCCGGTGTGGGCGAGGAATGACCACGGCAGTCGGGGGTTGTCCTTGATGCGGTGGATGCCTTGCTCGGTGGCGTCGGCGACATCGCCGAGGTGGCTGCCGTTCATATCGAGGCTGCCTCCGCCAAAGATGTGTGGCCCCGCTCTGGCGACACACGCCTCATGACCTGCGCTGTACCGAAGTGCCAACTGTTTTCGCTGATTCTGCGGCTCCGGCTGCTGAAGTTACTTGGCATCGGTGCAGGTGGTGAACGTGGCCTGGTGCCAACCAGCGAGCCCGGTCACAGGGGTGTGCCTAGGTCCACATGCGCGCCGCAGGGGATTGGTGTACTTCTCGAAGGGAGAGAGAAACACACCACGCTCGGCCCGCCGGCGACGTCCGGACGGCTCGCCCCGGACTCGTGCACCGTCCTGTCCAGCTTCGTACGAGACGGAGGCCGCCGCCATGCAACCCCTCGTCACCGTGGGCCTCGACGGCTCACCGGAGAGCCTCACCGCCGCCCGCTGGGCCGCCGACGAGGCCGAGAAGCGCAAGCTCGCCCTGCGGCTGCTGCACGCGTGGCCGATGCTGGTGCCGGAACCGGCCCGCGGCCCCTCCGAAACAGACCAGAACTACTGGGCGAAGCGTCTGGTCCACACCGCGCAGTCGGAGCTGCAGACACGTCATCCGGGCCTGACGGTCCTGGGCAGCCTCGTCGCCGATGACGCCCGGGAGGCCCTGCTGCGGGCGGCCTCGGATTCCGAACTGCTCGTGCTCGGCTCCCGGAGGCTGGAGACCTTCTCGAGCTACTTCCTGGGCGACGTCAGCCTCCCGGTCGTGGCACGCGCCGACCGGCCCGTCGTCGTGGTCCGCACGGCCCCGGGAAAGGAGCACCCGCCTCCGGCCACCGCGAGCCGCGTGGTCGTGGCGGTGGAACCGCGCGGGTCCAGCGACGAGTTGCTCGACTTCGCCTTCCACACCGCCGCCGCGCGAGGCGTTCCCCTGCTGGCCGTCCTCGGCCGCAGCGTGCCGCTCCACGCACGCACCCCCTGGGGTGTGGACCACGACGCCACCGAGGAGATCACGAGGAACGGCCACCAGGAACTGGGCAAGGCGCTGCGCCCCTGGCAGGAGAAGTACCCGGGGGTGGACGTGTCCGACAGTGTCCGTCTCACGAGCCCCGCCAAGGCCGTCGTGCAGGCCACCGCGGACGCCGGGCTGCTGGTCGTCGGCCGGCGCGTGCACCGGCACGCGCACTCGGGGCCGCTGCTGAGCCACGTCGCCCACGCCGTCCTCCACCACGGACGCTGCCCCGTGGCTGTCGTCCCCCATACCTGAGTCCGACTCACCACCCCTCACAACCCGCCGCACCGTCCCGCCACGTGGCACGGTGCCGACTACCCGTCCTGGATCACAGACCGGTGTGCGAGCAGGGCCCGCCCGCTCCGTTCCGCCGTGCGCCGCAAGCCCGCCCGGTCCGGCGCCGAGCCACTGCCGTGAGTCTGAGGAGGCGCTCTTGCGATGCGTCCCGGAAACCGGTCGGGGGTCTTGAGGTTCCTCCACGAGTGCGAGCCCGTGCCGGAACCCGTGGCGCGGGCCCCGCTGCTCGGTGCCGGTACCCACCAGCACCGAAGCGGGAAGATCGTCCGCGAGACCGCCGCGGGTGTGCGGCTGCGGCACCCCTCGGTCGAGGTGGCGCCGGAGCACGTGTCCGGGCGGCCACCGTCCGTCGAGGTGGCCGAGGTGTCTCGTCCGGGCAACCCGGCGGACCGGCTGATCAGCGCCCCGCGCGAGGCGTCGCTGATCGTGGTGGGGCGGCGTGTCCGCCGCCATCCGTTGCCGACCGGGGAGGGACCCCGGCGATGAACCAGCCGATCACCGTCGGTGTGGACGGTTCCGGGGCGAGCCTTCGGGCCGTGGACTGGGCGGCCGACGAGGCCGCGCTGCGGGGAGTGCCGTTGCACGTGGTGTACGCGTCGCTGTGGGAGCGCTACGAGCACGCCGTCTTCCCCGGGGGCCGGGAGCCGCCGTCGGAGCGGATGCTCACCGACGTCCTCGCGGTGGCCGCCGCCAAACGCGCCCGGGCGCGGATCCCCGGCCTGGAGGTCACCACCGAGGTCGTGCCCGAGGGGCCGGTACCCACGTTGCGCCGTGCGGCGCGCAAGGCCGCGGCGCTGGTCCTGGGCTCGCGCGGCCGGGGGAGCGCCGCCGAACTGCTGCTCGGTTCGGTCAGCCTCGCGGTCGCCGGGCAGGCGGACGGCCCGGTGATCGTGGTGCGCGGTGACCGCGACGAGGAGCCCGGGCCCCGGGGACGGCCCGTCGCTCTCGGGGTCCCCGACCGGCCGGCGGACTCGGCTGCGGTGCGCTTCGCCTTCCGGGAGGCGGCCCGGCGCGGCGTACCCGTCGAGGCGGTACGGGCCTGGCACCGGCCCGCGCGTGAGACGGCCGAGCGCTCCCTGTTCACCGGAGAACCAGGTCAGGTGCACCGGCAGCGGGCCATGGAGGCCGTGCGGACCGGGCTGCGCGCGCCGGTGGAGGAACACCCGGACGTGGAGGTGCGCCGGAGGGCCGTCGAGGGAGAGGCCAGGGCCGTCCTGCTCGACGCCTCGGCCGGTGCCGACCTGCTCGTGGTCGGCGCGCGGCAGCCCCACGGACGCTTCGGCCCCCGCATCGGTCACGTCACGCACGCCGTGCTGCACCACGCCGCCTGTCCCGTCGCGGTCGTCCCCGAGGCGGCGGCAGAACCGTGAAACACCACGAGGAGGTCGTCGACGAACTGGGCCGGTGGCCGGACGACACGGGCCGCGGGCCGGACGAACAGCTGCCGCACGGCGTGGCCGACGAGCGGCCGCGCACCCCGTGAGAGGAGGCGGACCGTCATGCCGACGAGCGTGCTCGTCGCCTACGGGACGACGAACGGATCGACCGCGGAGATCGCCGAGACGATTGCCAGGGTCCTGCGCAAGGAAGGACTGACGGCCGAGGCCCTCCCGGCCGGCGCCCTGCGGAGCGTGACGGAGTACGACGCGGTCGTGGTCGGTGGCGGCCTCTACGCCGGCCACTGGCACAAGGACGCCCGCCGCTTCGTCCGCCGTCACGGCAAGGCCCTGGCCGAGCGCCCGCTGTGGTTCTTCAGCAGCGGCCCGCTCGACCCCTCGGCCTCGGAGCGGGAGATTCCGCCCGTGCCCGGGGTGAATCGGGCCATGGCCCGGCTCGATGTCAGGGAACACGTCACCTTCGGCGGCTGTCTGCGCGAGGGTGCCAGGGGCTGGGTCGCCCGGATGATCGTGCGCAACGGAAGAGGCGGGGACTTCCGCGACTTCGAGCGGATCGAGGCATGGGCGGCGAAGATCGGCCGCGAGCTCGCCCCTGTGTGACGCGAGCCTGCCCTCGTGTGCCGCGAGCTCGCCCTCGTGAAGCCGGCCCAAGCGCGTCGCGCCGATCCGCGCCAAGCTGGAACTGCGGAGCAAACCGGACACAGCACCCGCACCAGTCAGGGGGTACCGCCATGAAGGGCTACGTCTTCCACGGCCCCGGACAGTCCGCCTGGGAGGACGTCCCGGACCCGGGCGTCCAGGAGGCGACCGACGCCATCGTGCGCGTCGACGCCGTCACCATCTGCGGAACGGACCTGCACATCCTCAAGGGCGACGTCCCCGAGGTCCGTCCGGGAACCGTCCTCGGGCACGAGGCGGTCGGTGAGATCGTCGACGTCGGCACCGACGTCCGCACGGTGCGGCCGGGCGACCGGGTGCTGGTCTCCTGCATCACCGCATGCGGCCGCTGCCGGCCCTGCCGTGAGGGCACGTACGGCCAGTGCCGTGGCGGCGGTGGCTGGATCCTGGGCCGCCTGATCGACGGCACCCAGGCCGAGTACGTCCGCGTGCCGTACGCGGACCTCTCCGTGCACCCGCTGTCCAGCACCCTGGACGGCAGGGACGCCGTGCTGCTGGCCGACATCTTCCCCACCTCCTACGAGGTCGGCGTGCTCAACGGGCACGTACGTCCCGGGGACACCGTCGCCGTCGTCGGTGCCGGCCCGATCGGGCTCGCGGCCGTCGCGACGGCCCGGTTGTTCGCTCCGGAGCGCATCGTCGCGGTGGACCTCGCCGCAGCGCGGCTGGAAGCGGCGAAGCACCTCGGCGCGGACGCCGTGGCGGACGCCCGGGAGGCACCCGAACAGCTTGTCGCAGACCTCACCGACGGACTGGGCGCGGATGTGGTGGTCGAGGCGGTCGGCGCCCCGGAGGCCTTCGAACTCTGCACGCGCATGGTGCGGCCCGGCGGTCACGTCGCCAATGCCGGCGTGCACGGCAAACCCGTGACCCTCCACCTGGAGGATCTGTGGATCAAGAACGTCACCATCACCACGGGGCTGGTGGACACCTACTCCACCCCCACCCTGCTCCGGATGGCCTCGGCCGGCCGCCTGCCCACCGGGCAACTGGTCACGCACACCTTCCCGCTGACCCACATGGAGGAGGCGTACGACGTCTTCGCCGGGGCCGCCGACACCGGCGCCCTCAAGGTCGTGCTGGGCGAGGAGCCGCACGAGGAGGTCGTCCCCTACCGGGCGGCCTGACGAAGGAGAGAGGTGACGCGTCATGACCGAACGCGCCTCGTCGCATGCCGTCGAAGGACACCCGATGGGCGACCTCGGGCGGCGGATCGCCCAGCGGCGTACGGAACTCGGCCTGAGCCGGCAGGAGACGGCCGCACGGGCCGGCATGTCGCCGGCCTACCTGCAGTACCTGGAGGAGCGACCGCCCGCCGACCCGGGTGCGGGCACCCTCCTCCGGCTGGCGGGGGCGCTCAAGACCACGGTGTGGCATCTGACCGGTGGCGACACCGAGCTGCCTCCCGGCCTCGGCCGGGCCGCCCGCACACCCCGCTTCACGGAGCTGACCGAAGCGGAGTGCCGCTCCCTGCTCTCCACCCACGGGGTGGGCCGCCTCGCCGTGCCCGCGGACTCCGGGCCTGTCGTCGTGCCGGTCAACTACAGCGTCGTCGACGGCGGCATCGTCTTCCGTACCGCGCCCGGAACGACCCCGGCACAGGCGGACGGCCACCGGGTCGCCTTCGAGATTGACCGCATCGACGAGGCGTTCAGCGAGGGGTGGAGCGTGCTGGTGCGGGGGCCCGCGACGACCGTGACGGATCCGGACGACGTCGCCCGTCTCGAAGAGCAGGCGTACAGCGCCCCCTGGGCGGGAGGTCCGCGCGGCCTGTGGCTGCGCATCGAGCCCGTCACCGTCACCGGACGCCGCATCACCGTGGTCTGAGGGCGCACACGCCGAGTGGGTCCGACCATGCCGTGCACGAGGCGGTGGGAACGATGACGACGGAAGTTCCCCTGGTCGCAGGGGCCGACGGTTCTGAGGGCAGCCTGCCTGCGGTCGACCGGGCGGTGGACGAGGCGGCCCGCGCCCACTGCCCGGTCATCGTGGTCCGCGGCTCCCGGGCCGGCGTGGCGGGCGCCCACCGGCGGATCCTGCTTGCCGCCGGAGGTCCGGCCACCGGCGAGGAGACGGTGCGCTTCGCCTTCCGCGAGGCCGAGGCCCGCGGAGGTGTCCTGGACGTGGTCCGGGCCCGGCGCCACGCCTCGCCGGCGGCAGCCGATACATCCGACGGGGACGACGAGGAGAGGGCCCGCACGGAACTCGACGACCTGCTCGGCCCCGCCATGGCGGATCACCCCGGGGCCCGGGTGCACCGCGCCACGGTCGAGGGCCCGGCCCGCAAGGAGCTCTTGCACCGCTCGGCCGCGGCCGACCTGGTCGTCGTCGGAGCACGACGCCGCCGGGGGCGCTTCGGGCTCCAGCTCGGCATGGCCGCCCACACGTTGCTGCAGCACGCCGCGTGCCCGGTGGCGGTGGTGCCGCTGCAGCAACGGCGGGAACCGCGCCCGTGACGGATCGGACCTGGACCTACGAGGGGTACCGTCCCACGGAGGAACGCCTGCGGGAGTCGCTGTGCACGCTGGGCAACGGCCATTTCGCCACCCGCGGGGCGCTGCCCGAGTGCACGGCGGACGACGTGCACTACCCGGGCACCTACGCGGCGGGCTGCTGCAACCGCCTCACCTCCGAGGTCGCGGGACGCCGCGTCGAGAACGAGGACCTGGTCAACCTCCCCGACTGGCTGCCTCTGCGGGTCCGTCCGGCGGGCGGGCAGTGGCTCACCCCCGACTCGGCGACCGTCCTCGGCCACCGCCAGACCCTCCTCCTGGGTTCCGGACTGCTGGAGCGCAGCACCCGGTACGCCCTCGGAGGCGGGCGGGTGCTCTCCCTGCGGCAGCGACGGCTGGTGCACATGGGCGATCCGCACCTCGCGGCGCTGCGCACCGATCTCACCGCCGAGAACTTCACCGGCGAGCTGGAGATCGAGGCCGCGCTCGACGGGACGGTCGTCAACGACGGGGTTCCGCGCTACCGCGACCTGGACGGCCGTCACCTGACCCACGTGCACACCGGCACCGCCGTACCCGGCACGGTCTGGCTGCGCTGCCGCACCCGCACCTCGGACATCCGGATCGGCATGGCCTCCCGGCTGACGGCCGGGGAACCGGTCACGGACGGGCACGAACCCGCACGCGCCGTCCAGCGCGCCACGCTGCCCCTCACCCCCGGCCGTACCGTCACCCTCGACAAGACCATCGCCCTGCACACCTCGCGCGATCCGGCGATCAGCGACCCGTTGCAGGCAGCAGTGGACGGGGTGGGCGCGGCCCCGGACTTCGACGCTCTGCTGGCATCACACCGCACGGCCTGGGACCACCTGTGGCGCCGGGCCGAGATCGACGTCCCGGGGGAAGCCGGGGACATCCTGCGCCTGCACCTCTTCCACGTCCTCCAGACCCTCTCACCGCACACCGCCGACCTGGACGTGGGCGTACCGGCCCGCGGGCTCCACGGCGAGGCCTACCGCGGCCATGTCTTCTGGGACGAGCTGTTCGTCCTGCCGTATCTGAACCTGCACTTCCCGGAGGTGTCCCGCGCCCTGCTCCGCTACCGCCACCGGCGTCTGGACCGGGCCCGCGCCGCGGCACGGGCCCTCGGCCGCCGGGGTGCCCTGTACCCCTGGCAGAGCGGCAGCGACGGACGGGAGGAGTCCCAGCGGCTGCACCTCAACCCCCGCTCGGGCCGCTGGCTGCCCGACCACAGCCACCTCCAGCACCACGTCGGTTCGGCGATCGCGTACAACGTGTGGCAGTACTGCGAGGCCGGCGGCGACGTGGAGTTCCTGCACACCACGGGCGCCGAGATGCTGGTGCAGATCGCGCGCTTCTGGGCCGACTCGGCCACCTGGGACGAGAACCTTGGGCGGCACCGCATCCGGGGTGTCGTCGGACCCGACGAGTACCACGACGCCTACCCGGGCGCCGAGCGGCCGGGCCTGGACGACAACGCGTACACCAACGTCACGGCGTCCTGGGTCCTCGCCCGCGCCCTGGAGGTGCTGCGTACCCTCCCCGAACCGCGCTGCCGCGAGCTCGTGGAACGCATCGCCCTGGACGACGGTGAACCCGACCGCTGGCAGGAGGTCTCGCGCACGCTCCACGTGCCGTTCCACGACGGGGTCATCAGCCAGTTCGAGGGGTACGGCGAACTCGCCGAACTCGACTGGGACGACTACCGCGAACGCTACGGCGACATCCGGCGCCTGGACCGGATCCTGGAGGCCGAGGGCGACAGCGTCAACCGCTACCAGGCGTCCAAGCAGGCCGACGTGCTGATGCTCGGCTACCTTTTCTCTCCGTCCGAACTCCGGCGTCTCTTCGGACGGCTGGGCCACCGGCTGGACGAGGAGACCTGGCGGCGCACCGTCGACCACTACCTGGCCCGCACCAGCCACGGCTCCACCCTGAGCGGGCTGGTCCACGGCTGGGTCCTGGCGCGATGCCGACGGGCCGACGCGTGGCGGTACTGCCAGGAGGCCCTGCGCGGCGACATCGCCGACCTGCAGGGCGGCACCACCGGCGAGGGCATCCACCTGGGTGCCATGGCAGGCACCCTCGACCTGGTCCAGCGGGGACTGCCCGGTCTGGAGACCCGAGCGGGGTCGCTGTGGCTGGACCCCGTGCCGCTGCCGGAGCTGTCCTCGTACGGCTTCTCCATCCGCTACCAGGGCCACTGGGGCATACGGCTGCGGTTGACGAGCGGACGGCTGGAGATCACCGTGCCGCCGTCGGGCCTCCCGCCGATCGAGGTCGAACTGCCCGACCGGGCGGTCGGGGTGGAACCCGGGGAGACGTGCCGGCTGGCTCTCACGGACCGGTGAGACTGGAGGCCGAACACGACGAACGAACGCACGGCCGATCCCGCACCGGCCGACAGGCCCTTCAGCTGCCCGGTACAGCGCCCGCGCCCGCGTCCAGGACCAGCACCGCGACGTGCAGGGACGTGCGCTGCAGGCCCGATTCCAGGTCGCAGCCCAGGAGCCGTTCGATGGTGTGCAGGCGCTGGTAGTAGGCCTGCCGCGACATGCCGGCCAGCTTCGCCGCGACCGACTTGTTCCCGGCGGCCGTCAGATAGGCCCGCAGCGCGGGCAGCAGGTCGCCGCCGTTGCGGTCGTCGTGCTCGATGAGACGGGCCAGCTGCCGTTCCGCGTACCGCTGGAGACGGGTGTCCGCGCGCAGGACGCCGAGGAGTTCCGGGAGCTCCACATCGGCGGGCACGTAGAACCACCGTTCCGGGGACACCGGTGTGATGGCCTCGGCAGTCTGCTCGGCTTCCTGCCACGACCGGGCGATCCCGGAGAGGTCGGTCACCCCCGGGCCGACGGCGACGACGGCCCCCTCGCCGAGTTCCTCGCGGGCGAGACGGCCGATCCGCTCGGCGACCGGCTGCCAGGCGCTGGCCTGGGCCAGCGCGAGCAGGACGCCGATGCGGCCCGGCGCGGTCTCCCCGACCAGTGCGCGGACGCCCGTCTGGACCAGGGCCTTCGCGATCCGTTCGTCGAGCTGTTCCCCCTCGCCGCCGCGCCGGGTGTGGCGGATGACCACGGCGAAGAGGCGGTGCCCGAACGCGGGCAGTCCCAGCGCCTCCGCGCGGGCGCGGGCGTCGGCGGGGGAGCGGAACCGCCGTTCGTACAGGTCCCGCAGCACGGAGCGGTGGGCCCGGCGCTCCCACCAGGCCGGCCCGGCCAGACGCGCCATGGTCAGCGCCACCGCGGCGCGCTCCAGGACCAGGACATGCTCCGGGTCGGGCTCCGTGTTCAGCCGGCTGTCCAGCAGGACCAGCCGCCCCCAGGGCCCGTGGTGATCCTGGACCGGGGCGATCAGCCACCCCTCCGGGCCGCTCGGCGCGAGCTTCTCCGGGGTCGGCGCGGCCCGGGAACGCCGGGCCCAGGCCGACACGACCGGCTCGTACGGCCGGCCGAGCAACTCGCACATCAGGGCACGGTGGGTGAGATCCTCCAGCACCACCGGCGCCCCGGTGAGCTCCGCGGTGGTGTGCACCAGCTCCTCGGGACTCGCGCCCCGCAACGTCAGGGCCGTGAAAATGTCCTGGATGTCCCTCCCGCGGCGCAGCAGCGCGCCCTGGGCGTCCAGGATGAGCGCGTGCACCGTCTGCGTGACGTCGATGAAACGGACGCCGCGGGCCAGCTCGATCAGCGGCACCTCACGGGCACGGCAGGCCCCCACCAGCTCCTCCGGCACCTTCCGGTAGCGGTAACCGAGCTCCACGATCAGGCCGGCCGCGCCGACGTCGGCGAGTTGATCGACGTAGTCCCGGAGTTTGGAGGGGTCCTCCGGATGCGGCATGCCGGTCGTCAGCACCAGCTCCCCGCCCTCGAGGAAGTCGGCCGGATTGAGCAGCTCGGTGACGTGCACCCAGCGCACCGCACGGTTCAGCTGTGACTCGCCGGCCAGGACGCGCGGCATCCCTTCGGTGAGCACGGGCAGACGAAGAACCTCCGCGATGGTGGGGAAGTGCCCGCTTACAGGGTGTCTGGGCGGCATAGACGGTGCTTTCTTCCAGGGGATCGGGGGTCACCCTCGCACCGGCCACCCACCGTGACAAGAGGAGGGCGAGCACTTTCCGAGGCTTGGACGTCCGCCGTGACAGACCGTCTCGAGAAGGTCGCGAGGTGGAACACAGTGTGGGTTGACCTGTGTGTTCGCCCGGGTCGAAAGTGAACGCCATCCCCAGCGGGACACGGACCGCGTCGGTCCGCACGGTGTCCGTTCGGTGCTGGGGCAACCACTGCCACCCGTTGCCACCCCGGCGAAAGGAGCGACCTCATGCGCCGCACATCCAAGCGCGTCGCCGTCATCGGCGCCGGCAGCATGGGCAGCCAGGCCATGTGGCGACTGGCCGCCCGCGGAGCCGAGGTCATCGGCTACGACCGGTACGCGCCGGGGCACGACCGCGGCGCTGCCGGCGGCGAGAGCCGCATCTTCCGCGCCGTGCACCTCGGTGACCCGGCTTATGTCCCGCTGCTGCGGCTCGCCGACCGGATGTGGGACCGGCTCCAGCGCGAAACGGGCTTCTCGCTGCGCCGTCGCAGCGGTTGCCTGGTGATGGGAGAGACCGCCTCCCCGTCCATGCGCCTCCTCGTCTCCGCCAGCACCACTCACCAGCTGGACCACGAGGTGCTGGACCGTGAGGAACTCGCCCGCCGCTACCCCCAGCACCGCCTCCCGGACGGGCACACCGCCGTGCTCGACCGGATGGGCTGCATCATCAGGCCCGAGGCGTCGATCCAGGCCGCCGCCGCCCGCGCCGAGCAACTGGGCGCCCGACTGCACCGCTACACGCCGGTACGGGAGATCGCCCCGGCGGCAGGCGGCGGGGTGCACATCGTCACCGACCACGGCACGGACCACGTGGACACTGCGGTGGTGACCGTCGGCCCGTGGGTCAACACCCTGCTCCCGGGCCTGCCGCGGGCCGTCGACATCCGCCGGCTGATCAGCTCCTGGCACATCCCCACCCGCCACGACTGGTTCGCGGGCGGCGCCCCGGCCTTCGTCCGCAGCACACCGCACGACTGCTACGGACTTCCCTCGCCCGACGGCATCTCCGTCAAGCTGGGCCTGTCCTTCGCCCGCTATCTGCCCGTACCCGACCCCGAACGGCTCGACCGCACGGTCCGCCCGGAGGAACTCGCCACCTTCCGCGAGCTCATCAGCGAGCTGATGCCCGACCTGAACCCCGACCCCATCCGGCTGTCGGTCTACATGGAGGGCTACACCGACTCGGGAAACCCGCTCGTCGGCCACCTCCCCGGCGAGGACGACATCATCGTCATGGCCGGCTTCTCCGGCAGCGGCTTCAAACTCTCGCCCGCCATGGGTGAGATCGCCGCCGATCTGGCCCTCGACGGTGTCACCGACCATCCCGTCGGCTTCCTCGCGCCGACCGGGGCCCACGCCGTCTGATCTTCCGTCACCTCGCCCCGCCATGGGGACGTCCCTCTTCCGACTGCCGGATAATTACCGAAAAAAGCCGATCACGCCCGGCTGCTCGCCCTCCAGAAATCGGAGCCCTTCCATGAGCGAACGCTCGTTCCGCCCGAAGTACGTCTCGTTCGACTGCTACGGCACCCTGATCGAATACCCGATCACCCCCATCACGCGTGAGCTGGTCGGCGACCGGATCCCCGCCGACAAGTGGGACCAGTTCGTGCGGGAGTTCCGCGGTTACCGCTACGACCAGGTCCGCGGTGAGTACTACGCCTACGAAGAGGTGCTGCAGGACTCCTTCGAGCGGGTCTGCCGCAAGTGGGGCCTGAAGGCGGACCCGGACGCGGGCAGGCGGTTCGCCGACGGCGTCCGCAGCTGGGGCCCGCACGCCGACATCCCCGAGCCGCTGAAGAGGATGGGCGAGCACTACAAGCTGGTCATCCTCTCCAACGCGGACGACTCCTTCCTCGCGGAGAGCGTGCCCCGGCTGGGAGCGGACTTCCACGCGGTGTACACCGCGGAGCAGGCGGGCTTCTACAAGCCCCGCTACGCCGCCTTCGAGTACATGCTCGACCGTCTCGGTGCTTCCCCCGAGGACTTCGTGCACGTCTCCTCGCACACCCGCTACGACCTGATGCCGATGCACGACATGGGCTTCCGCAACCTGATCCTCCTGGACCGCGGCTACGACCCGGTGACCCACGGCTACGACTACGTGCCCGTCAAGTCCCTGGACGAGCTCAACCAGATGCTGGGCATCTGACGCGCGACGCATACCCGCTCACTCAGCACCCTTTTCCTACAGGCGCCCGGTCTCGCGTGGCCGCCCATGAGCCCCGCGCGTTTCCGGCCGCCGGCTGACGACGCCCCCCCCGTCCGATCCCCACGTCGTCCCCGCATCACGGATTCCCCGTATCCCCAGCGTTCCCCAGGAGGCACCGCCATGGAAAGCAACAGGACAGGCCGCAGAACCGTACTCCGCACCGCAGGCTCTGTGGCCGCTGCGATGCAGGTCAACAGGCACCTGAGCATCCCGATCGTCACCACCGCCCTGGCCCTCGCGCTCGCCGCGTGCGGGGCGAGCGGCACCGGGCAGAACGTGGGGGCGAAGGGCACGACGCAGGGCGGGGGTGCCGGTGCGTCGGCCGAGCCCACCGACGACATCTCGGTCGGTGTGAAGCCGGATGCGAAGGCGGTGAAGCTGCTGCCCGCGGCGGTGAAGTCCAGGGGCACGCTCTCGGTGGCCATGGACCTGGCCTATCCGCCCACCACGTTCATGGCGTCGGACAACAAGACCCCGATCGGGTTCAACCCGGACATGTCCCGGCTGATCGCCGCCAAGCTCGGCCTGAAGCTGCAGATCAACAACGTCAAGTTCGACACCATCATCACCGGCCTGCAGGCCGATCGGTACGACTTCACCGCCTCCACCATGGGTGCCACCAGCGACCGGCTGAAGGTGCTCGACATGATCGACTACGCCAACTCCGGGACCGGAGTGTCCGTCCCTTACGGAAATCCGCAGAAGCTGGGCACCCACACGCTGTGCGGGCACCGTGTCGCCGTCACCTCCGGCAGCACCGCGGAGCTGCAGTGGCTGCCCCAGCTGTCCAAGCAGGACTGTACGAGCAAGGGCAAGCCGGCCATCGACGCGGTGACCCTGCCCAGCGTGAACGACGCTCTGACCCAGCTGGTCTCCAAGCGGATCGACGCGGTGATGTACGACTTCGTCTCGCTCGAGTGGGCGGCCCGGCAGCAGCCCAGGACGTTCGATGTCCTCAAGCCCCTGGTGGCCACCAAGCCCGTGGCCGTCGCGCTGAAGAAGGACTCTGCGCTGACCCCCGCTGTGCAGGCTGCCATCCAGTCGATCATCGACGACCCCAAGTACACCCAGGCGCTGGGCCGCTGGGGTCTGAAGGACCTCGGGATCAAGACCGCGGCCATGGCCGTCCCGCAGGACTGACATGTCCACGGATCTGATCGGTACGAAGACCAGGAGCCGACCGGTGTCACAACTGCTGGCCGAAGAAAAGAAGCGGATCACGCCGAAACGACCGCGCGACTATGTCACCTGGGCCGTCGCGATCGCGATCGTCGCCGGTCTGGTGTGGACGGCGGTGACGAACGAGAACTATCGCTGGCCGGTGGTGTTCAGCTACTTCACCACGCAATCGATTCTCAACGGTCTGCTGATCACGCTGGTTCTCACCGCGGTCAGCATGGCGCTGAGCACCCTGCTCGGGCTGGTCCTGGCGGTGATGCGCATGTCGCATCAGCGGCCCGTTTCCGGGCTGGCCCAGCTCTACATCGCCTTCTTCCGCGGCACCCCGGTGCTCGTGCAGCTGATCTTCTGGTTCAACATCGCGGCGCTGTACCCGAACATCTCGATCGGTATCCCGTTCACCGACATCTCCACGCCGGTGAACGTGAACGCGATCATGACCCCGTTGACCGCGGCCGTGGTGGGGCTGACGCTGAACCAGGCCGCCTACATGTCGGAGATCATCCGCGGCGGGTTCGCCTCGGTTCCTCGCGGACAGCACGAGGCGGCGGAGTCCCTGGGCATGTCAGGGTTCACCAAGCTCCGGCGCGTGATCATCCCGCAGACCATGCCGTCGGTCGTTCCGGCCACCGGCAACCAGGTGATCGGCATGCTCAAGGAGACCTCGCTGGTGAGCGTGCTCGGCGTCGCCGACCTGCTGAACAGCGCACAGTCGATCTACGCCCGCAACTACCAGACCATTCCGCTGCTGATCGTGGCCAGCCTCTGGTACCTGATCATGACGCTGGTGCTGAGCGTCCCGCAGTCCATGATCGAACGCCGTTTCTCCCGCTCGACCAGTAGGACGCGGCAGATCCCGGCTGCCGATGCCGAACTCGGGGCCGGCCAGCCCGTACCCGCCACGAGGGAGTCCCTGCTGTGAACGCCGACGGAACGATCGTCGCACGCAAACTGTGCAAGAGCTACGGACGTCACCAGGTCCTGCGTGACATCGACCTGACCGTCGCGGCCGGGGAGATCTCCTGCATCATCGGCCCGAGCGGATCCGGCAAGTCGACACTGCTGCGATGTATCAACGGCCTGGAGACCGTCGACCGCGGAGTCCTCAAGGTCAACGGAGAGGACTTCGGCTACGTCGAGAAGGACGACGCCTACCACGCCGTGCGCCCCAAACGGCTGGCCCAGCAGCGCACCCGCATCGGCATGGTGTTCCAGCAGTTCAACCTGTTCCCCAACATGACCGCAGAAGACAACGTCATGTCCGGACCGGTGCTGGTGCAGAAGAAGAACCGCGAGGCCAGCCGCGAGCAGGCGCGAGAACTGCTGGCCAAGGTGGGCCTGGAGGGGTGCGGCCACAAGTACCCCGCCCAGCTCTCCGGCGGTCAGCAGCAGCGCGTGGCCATCGCCCGCGCGCTGGCGATGAAACCCACCATCATGCTGTTCGACGAACCCACCAGCGCACTGGACCCCGAACGCGTGGGCGAAGTACTCGCCGTCATGCGCGACCTCGCCGGCAACGGCATGACCATGCTCCTCGTCACCCACGAGATGGGCTTCGCCCGCGAAGTCGCCGACGAAATCCTCTTCATGGACGAAGGCATCGCAGTCGAACGCGGCGACGCCCGCGAAGTCCTGGGCAACCCGCGCGAGAAGCGAACCCAGGCGTTCCTCGAAAGGGTCCTGTAGAAGCGGCTGGGACTGACGCAACTTCCGCACCCTGTCGGTCCCGGTCCTCAACGCCCTCCGGTTCGACGTCGATCCGACCGTCACAGCGCTGACAGCGCCATCGGCCGGGCTCCTGGTGGTGCCCGGCCGCGCCCCGCCCCTTTTCGAAACTCCCCGCTTCCCCGCTAAGGACCCGAGATGAAGACGATTCCCTACTGGATAGAAACCGCAGGGGCGTTTCCCGACCGATCCGGCAAGCCCGTCACCGAGGACACCGACCTGGTGGTCATCGGCGCCGGTCTCACCGGCCTCTCCACCGCCCTCCACTCCGCGCGCAAGGGCGCCCGCGTCACCCTCGTCGAGAAGGGCCAGGTCGGCTCCGGCGCCTCCGCCCGCAACGGCGGCATGGCGAACCTGGGCTTCACCATCGGCGTGCGCCAGGCCATCCGCCGATACGGACTCGAACGGGCCCGCGAGATCTACAACTCCTACGGCGAGGCCGTGGACACCGTCGAGCGGCTCGTGAACGAGGAGTCCATCGACTGCCAATTCCGTCGGGCCGGACGCCTGGGCGTCGCCTCCCGCCCCGCTCACTTCGAAGCCAAGAAGGCCCAGCAGCGCGACCTGGCCCAGTACTTCGGACACGAGACCGAATTGGTCGGCAAGTCCGAACTGCGTTCCGAGATCGGATCCGACGCCTACCACGGCGGTCTGCTCGACCCGTTCAGTGCCGCACTCCACGTCGGCCGTTTCGTGCGCGGCATGGCCGAGGCGTGCGAGCGCACCGGTGTGGAGATCCACGAGCGCAACGCGGCCATCGGCGTACGGCGCACCGCCGCCGGACGTTTCGAGGTCAGCACCGAACGCGGTGTCATCCGCACCGGGCAGGTCATGATGGCCACCGACGCCTACACCGACAAGAACTTCCCGTGGCTGCGCCGCCAGCAGGTGTGCCTGGGTAGTTTCATCATCGTCACCGAGCCGCTCGGCGAGGAACTCGCCCGGGACATCATCCCCAAGGCCCGCCTCATCGTCGACTCCAACCAGGTCTGCCACTACTTCCGGCTCACCCCGGACAACCGGCTGCTGTTCGGCGGCCGCGCCCGCTTCGCACCGTCCGACCCCACTTCGGACAAGAAGAGCGGACAGGTCCTGTTTCGGGAGATGTGCGAGATCTTCCCCCAGCTCTCCCGCACCAAGATCGAGTACGTGTGGGGCGGCTCCGTCGGCTTCGCCATGGACCGCATCGTGCACGCCGGGCAGACCGCCGACGGCGTCCACTACTCCATGGGATACGCGGGCCACGGCGTGCAGATGGCTACGCACATGGGGCAGGTCATGGCCGAGGTCATGGACGGCCACCCCGAGGTGAATCCGTCCCGCGACATCGCCCCGCCCCGCATCCCCCTCTACAACGGCACCGCCTGGTTCCTGCCCTTCGCCGGCGCCTACTACAAGACGCTGGACCGCATCCGCTGACCGGTCGGCAGCACCTCTATCGCTACAAGGAGATACCGAAAATGACTGTCGTCCGTGATGTTCCCAAGCAGTTGTTCATCGGCGGTGGCTGGCAGGACGCGGAGTCCGGCCGGACCTTGCCCGTCGACAACCCCGCCACCGGCGAGGAGCTGTGCCGGGTCGCCGACGCCTCCCCCGCGGACGGGCAGCGCGCCGTCGAGGCGGCGGTGGCCGCGCAGGCGGCCTGGGCCGCCACCGCCCCCCGGGCGCGCAGTGAGATCCTGCGCCGCGCCTACGACCTGATCATCGCGCGCACCGAGGACCTCGCGCTGCTGATGACGCTGGAGATGGGCAAGCCCCTGGCGGAGGCGCGTGCCGAGGTCGCCTACGGTGCGGAGTTCTTCCGCTGGTTCTCCGAGGAGGCCGTCCGCATCGACGGCGGCCTGATGACCGCCCCGGACGGAAAGAACCGCCTCCTGGTCTCCCGCCAGCCCGTCGGGCCGTGCCTGCTGATCACCCCGTGGAACTTCCCCCTGGCGATGGGCACCCGCAAGATCGGCCCCGCCATCGCCGCCGGCTGCACCATCGTCCTCAAACCCGCCCCCCAGACGCCTCTGACGAGCCTCGCCCTGGCCGCGATCCTGACCGAAGCCGGTCTGCCCGACGGCGTCCTCAACATCGTCACCACCACCGACGCCGCCGGCGTCGTCGAACCCCTCCTGCGCGGCGGGCAGATCCGCAAGCTCTCCTTCACCGGCTCCACCGGTGTCGGCCGCATCCTGCTGGCCCAGTGCGCCGGCACCGTCATCCGCACGTCCATGGAACTGGGCGGCAACGCCCCCCTGATCGTCTTCGACGACGCCGACCTCGACACCGCCGTCGAGGGCACCATGGTCGCCAAGATGCGCAACATGGGCGAGTCCTGCTGCGCCGCCAACCGCATCTTCGTCCACACCTCCGTCGCCGACGAGTTCGCCCAGCGCCTCACGGCCCGCATGGCCGCCCTGACCGTCGGCGACGGCACCGCACCCGGCACCGACGTAGGCCCCCTCATCGACACCGTCGGCCGCAGCAAGGCCCACGACCTCGTCCAGGACGCCGTCAAACGCGGCGCCACCGTCCTCACCGGTGGCGAACTGCCCGAAGGCCCCGGCTGCTTCTACCCGCCCACCGTCCTGACCGGCATCGCCCCCGACGCCGCGATCATCGACACCGAGATCTTCGGGCCCGTCGCCGCCATCCGCACCTTCGACACCGAGGACGAGGCCGTCACCGCCGCAAACGACACCGAGTTCGGCCTCGCCTCCTACCTGTTCACCCAGAACCTCGACCGCGCCCTGCGCGTCGCCGAACGCCTCGAAAGCGGCATGATCGGCCTCAACACCGGCCTCGTCTCCAACCCCGCCGCCCCCTTCGGCGGCATCAAGCAGTCCGGCCTCGGCCGCGAAGGCGGCACCGTCGGCATCGACGAGTTCCTCGAATACAAGTACATCGCCGTCCCCGTCGGAGCCTGACATGCCCGACCGACTCGTCGTCCTCCACCGCGGCAACCGGCCACCCGCCACCGGGCTCATCGAGCGGCTCGCGGACACCGTCTACGCCACCGAGGAGGAACTGCCCTACCTCCTTCCCGGCGCGGACATCCTCATGGCGTGGGTGAGCATCACCCCGGCCGTCCGCGAAGCCTGGCCCGACAACCCGGAGAAGGCGCCCCGCTGGGTCCATGCGTCCTCCGCGGGGGTGGACTCGTTCCTCTTCCCGGCGCTCGTGGACGACCCCGGCGTCACACTCACCAACGCCCGCGGCGTCTACGACCAGCCCGCCGCCGAGTACGTGCTCGGGCTGATCCTGGCCCTCGCCAAGGACTTCCCCGGCACGTGGGAGCACCAGCGGCGCCGCGAGTGGCGGCCACGCCCCAGTGACGGCATCACCGGACGCACCGTGCTGGTCTGGGGGACGGGGCCGATCGGCCGGGCCATCGCCCGGCTGCTGCGCGGGGTAGGGATGCGCGTGTGCGGCGCGGGCCGCAGGGCCCGCACGGCGGATCCCGACTTCGGCACGGTCCACGGTGCGCCGACCCTGCACTCCGCCCTGGCGGAGGCGGACTACGTCGTCCTGGCCGCGCCCCTCACCCAGGAGACCCGGGGCATGGTCGACGCCCCCGTGCTCGCCGCCATGAAGCCGGGGGCGCGGCTGATCAACGTGGGCCGGGGTGGACTCGTCGACGAGGAGGCGCTGGTCGGCCACCTCGCCGCCGGACGGCTCGCCGGGGCGGCCCTGGACGTGTTCGCCCAGGAACCGCTGCCTGCCGAGTCACCCCTGTGGGACATGCCCGGCGTGATGATCTCCCCGCACACGGCGGGCGAGACCACCAGCGAGCGGGATGCGCTCGTGGAGGTGTTCCTCGACAACCTCACCCGGCACATCGAGGGCCGGCCCCTGCGCAACATCGTGGACAAGCGGCGCGGATACGTGAACGACGAGACGAACCCCGTCTGAGGGGCGAGCGGCACGCGCCCCGGCCGGTCACTCCGCACCCGGCCGGGGCGCGTCCTATCGGCCCTTGCCCCGTCCCAGCACGCTGCCCGTCACCGCCAGTACGGACAGCACCACCAGCGCGGCGGCCGGGCCGAGGACGGTCCAGGGGGCCAGTTCGGCGTACGGCTGGTTCTCCGAGAGGAGGCGGCCCCACTCGGGGGTGGGCGGCTGTTCGCCCAGGCCCAGGAAGCCGAGGGAGGCCAGGACCAGCACGGTCGTGGGAAGCCGGAGCAGGGCGTTGCGCAGGAGGGCCGGGATCACCGAGGGCAGCAGGTGCCGGCGCAGGAGATGCAGCCGTCCGGCGCCGAGCGCGACGGACGCGGCGATGTGCCCGCTCGCGCGTTCCTGTTCCAGCAGGGCCGCGGTCTGGGCGGCGTACGGGCTCCATCCGACCAGGCAGACCGCGCAGGCGGCGCCCCACACGGACGGTCCGGTCACGCCCGCGATCAGCAGACCCGCGAGAACGGCCGGCAGGGTGGACACGACCTCGGTGGGGCCCGCGCTCGCCCTCGGTGCCATGCCCAGCAGCAGCCCGGTGAGGGCGCTGACCGCCGTCACGACGAGGGCGACCCAGGCCGTGCGCAGCGCGCCGTGGCCGAGGCGGGCCAGGAGGTCACGGCCCAGCGCGTCCGTGCCCAGGGGGTGTTCGCCGGACGGCGACAGCAGCCGTGCCGCCGTGTCGACCTGGAGCGGGTCGCGCAGGAGGCCCGCCGTCACCAGGGTGAGCAGGAGCAGCGCGCAGGCGGCGGTGACCCAGCGCAGGGTGCGCGGCACGGTGAGCGCAGGCCGGTGCAGGGCCGGCAGGGCGCCGTCGCGCAGGGGCCGCCCGAGCAGTGCGTGACGCAGGGCCCTGATCAGGATGCCCGCGGCGACACCGAGCAGGACCAGGGCCAGGGTCGCCGTCTGCAGCACCGGGAGGTCCTGCGCGACCGCCGAGTCCAGGGCGAGCCGGCCGAGCCCCGGGATGTTGAAGATCTTCTCCACGGCGACAGCACCACCGACCAGGGCCACGACGGTCGGCAGCAACTGTGGCAACAGGCCGGGCAGGGTGCGCCGCAACGCACCCCGGCCGATATGACCGGACGGCAGCCCGACGGCGTAGGCCGTACGCGCCCAGGGCTCATGGAAGGCGGCGGGCAGCGCCTGGTCGAGCATGCCGCCGAGCATCGCGCCCGACGGGATGCCGAGGGCGAGCGAGGGCAGCACCATCGACTGCGGGCCCTCCCAGCCGCTGGACGGGAACCACCCCCACCACACCCCGCACACGGTGGCCAGCACCGAGGCGAGCAGGAACTTCGGCAGCGACGCGAGAACGGCGGCCGTGGTGCCCGCCCGGTCCTGCCGCAGCCGGCGCCGGGAACCGAGGAACACCGTGCGGGCAACCACCAGTGCGGCGACCAGCACCGTGACGGCGAACGCGCCCAGCATCAGCGTCAGGGAGACCGACAAAGCCGTCCCCACCTGCGGCACTACCGGTTCTCCGGAGACCCACGAGACACCGGCCTCGCCGTGCGGCAGGCCGCCCAGCCAGTGCGCGAGATGCACCCAGGGGCCCTCGTCCAGGCCCAACTGGTCGCGCACGGCGGCGAGTTCCGCCGGTGTGGGGTTCTGGTCGGCGGAGCGTGCGCGCAGCACCGTACGGGCCGGGTCGGCGCCGGACAGCCAGGGGAGCAGGGCCACGGCGCCGAGCAGGGCCGTTCCGGCGAGCACACGGCCGGCCGCCGCCGTCCAGCGGGACGAGCGAACGGCGGCGGGGGTGTGCGTGTGGCTCATGCGGATTGCTTCAGACGGGTGTCGACGTCGATCAGGGACCGTTCGCGCGGGTCGAGGATCACACCTTCGACGTCGTCCGCGATGCCCTGCACGGCCTGCTCGTGGACCAGCGGCACCACCGCGTCGGTGCGCAGGATCTCGGCCTCCGCCCGCATGATCTTGTCCTGGCGGCTCTCGGTGTCCCGCTCCGCGGCGGCGGTCCGGATGGCCTTGTCCACCGCGGCGTTCCTCAGACCGGCGATGTTGTAGACGCCCTCGCTGGTGAAGTCGCTGGCGAGGTAGTCGACCGCGTCACCGGTGTCGAGGAGTGTCACCCGCGAGAAGACCAGGGCGTCGTACTTCCCGGCGAGGAGGTCGCCCTCCATCTGCGTGTACTCGCGTACGTCCTGCTTCACGGTGAACCCGGCCTTCTCCAGCTGCTGCTGGAGCACGGTCGCCGCTTCGGGCAGCTCGGCCCGGTTGGTGTAGGTGGCCAGCCGCAGCGTCCTGCCCTTGGTGCCGGACTTCACCTCGGCGGCGGTCGCGGCCTCGGTACGGCCCGTCACCTCGACGCGCTTGCCGGCCGCCCAGGGGACGGCCGGCCCGAACAGGCCCTGGGCGGGGTCGGCGTAGCCGCCGAAGACGGAGTCGACCAGCGCCGAGCCGTCGACGGCCTTGCGGGCGGCCGCGCGCAGACCGCTGTCGGCGAACAGGCCGCTGCGGGTGTTGAGGATCAGGCTGTCGGTGCGCACCGACGGGACCTCGTGCCGGGTCTGCTTGTCGAGCAGTTTCGCCTGGGCGGTGGGGATCCACTCGGCGATGTCGGTCTCGCCGCCGCGCAGGGCGTTGGCACGGGCCGTCCCGTCCGCGATCCAGCTGACGTCGATGCCGGGCGCCTCGGCCTTGCCGCCCCAGTAGCCGTCGAAACGGTCGAGCGTGGCCTTGGTCTTGCCGGTCAGCCGGGTGATCTCGAACGGACCGGTGCCGGTGCCGACGGGGCTGACGGCGCCGTCCTTCGCGTACGCCTTCGCCGCCAGGATCGCCAGCGCGGGACTGGCCAGCCGCAGCGGCAGCACCGGGTCGGGCGACTCGGTGGTGAGGGTGACGGTGTCGGCGTCCTCGGCCTCGGCGGTCAGTGACACGTCGCTCAGCACGCGGGGCTTGGGCTTGGCCGCCCCGGCGTGGTCGAGTGCCTCGACCACGGACTGTGCGGTGAGCTCGGTGCCGTCCTGGAAGCGGGCCTTGCGCAGCTCGAAGGTCCAGGTGGTGGCGTCGTCCTGCTTCCAGGACTTCGCCAGCGCGGGCTCGGCCGTGCCGTTCCTGTCGAGTGCCGTGAGGCCCTCCGCGACGGACAGCTTGCTCAGTACGGTGGCGTCGTTGCTGTAGGGGGACAGCGCCTGCACCGGCGGTACGGCCAGCGCGACCCGCAGCCGCCCGCCCGGTCCCGCGCCGGTGTCGCTCTCGCCGGGCGCGAAGCAGCCGGCCAGCAGGGGAGTGAGAGCGAGCGCCGCTATGAAGCCGCGGGAGGTGGTGCGCATGTCGGATCCTGTCGTGCGGGAGATCGGCGGCGTCAGCTTATAAGGGGAGGCTTACCAAACTCGTGCCGGGTAGGTGAAGACTCAACGACCGGACTGCCGCGGTGTGAGGCAAAGCCTCTCGACCCGCTGTTCGACCTGTGCCATCGTGTCCGCCGGGGCGGAGGTGAGGCGCATGACCGGCGCGGACCCGGGACTGTTCGGTCCGGACTCGGTGACCTGGCAGCTCCACAGCGACCCCGTGATGTGGATCGCGGGCGTCCGGGCGCTGTACCTCCAGGCTCTGCATCCCCGCGCGGTCCGCGGGGTCGTGCAGAACTCCGACTTCAGGCGGGATGCCTGGGGCCGTCTGATGCGCACCGCGGGCTTCGTCGGCACGACGACGTACGGCACCACCGAGGCGGCCGAGCACGCCGGCGCCCGGGTCCGGAAGATCCACCGCCTGCTGTCCGCCACCGATCCGGACACCGGTGAGCGCTACGGCGTCGACGAACCCGCCCTGCTGCTGTGGGTGCACTGCGCCGAGATCGACTCGTATCTGCACGTCGCACGCCGTTCCGGATTCCGGCTCACCGACGCCGAGGCCGACCGTTACATCGCCGAACACCGGCAGAGCGCACGCCTGGTGGGCCTCGACCCCGACGACGTACCGGGGGACCGGGCCGAGATGGCCGCCTACTTCGAGAAGGTGCGCCCGGATCTCGCCGCGGGACCCGAGGCACATGAGGTGGACGACTTCCTGCTCCGCCCGCCCGCCCACCCGCTCCTCGTACCGGCGCGCGAGGTGCTGTGGCGGCGCGTGGCACACCTGGCGTACGCCTCCCTGCCGCCGTACGCCCACGAGTTGTACGGCAGGCCCGCCCCCGCCCCGGCCGCCGTCACCCGCCAACTGCGCCTCGCCGGCCTCCTGCTGCGCCGCGTTCCCGCACGTGTGCGGTGGCAACTCCCGCCCAAACACATTCTTCGGGCCATGGCGAGGCTCGGCCCCGGCGCGCGTCCGGCACCGTACAAACTCGGACGATAGCCCGCCATACTGGGTGGGCCGAGGGGCGGGCGGACAGCTACCGGGGGGAGCGTCGCGCGAGATGGGGGACAACAGGCTCATCCAGGGCCGGTACCGGCTGCTCGATCTGATCGGGCGTGGCGGCATGGGCGAGGTGTGGCGGGCCCGGGACGAGTCCCTCGGCCGGCACGTCGCCGTCAAGTGCCTCAAACCGCTGGGCCCGAACCACGACCACGCGTTCACCCGCGTGCTGCGGGAGCGGTTCCGCCGCGAGGCCCGGGTGGCCGCCGCGCTGCAGCACCGGGGCATCACCGTCGTGCACGACTTCGGTGAGTCCGACGGCGTCCTGCATCTGGTCATGGAACTGCTGGACGGCCGCAACCTCAGCCAGCTCCTGGAGGACAACAAGCAGCACCCGCTGCCCGTCGCGGACGTCGAGGAGATCGCCGAGCAGGTCGCCGCCGCCCTCGCCTACTGCCACGAACAGGGCATCGTCCACCGGGACCTGAAGCCCGCCAACATCGTGCGGCTCGGCGACGGCACCGTGAAGATCTGCGACTTCGGCATAGCCCGCCTCGGGCACGACATCGGGTTCACCTCCCGGCTGACCGGCACCGGCATCGCCATGGGCACCCCGCACTACATGTCCCCGGAGCAGATCGGCGGCACCGAGGTCGACCAGCGCAGCGACCTGTACTCGTTCGGGTGCGTGCTGTACGAGCTCGCCACCGGCGTACCGCCGTTCGACCTCGGCGACGCCTGGGCGATCCTCGTCGGCCACCGCGACACCCCGCCCCGCCCGCCGCGCGAGCACCGGCCCGACCTGCCCGAGTACCTGGAACGGATCATCCTCGACCTGCTGGCCAAGGAACCCGCCCAGCGACCGGACGACGCCCGTCAGCTGGCCCGCCGGATCAGCGCCCACCGGGCCGCGCCGGCGTACGTGCCCGCCGGCGCGGCGGCCCGCCCGGCTCCCGGCGGGCCCGCGGGAGCGGCCCGGCTGCCGTCCTGGACGCACGGCATGACCACCGGCCACAAGGCGACCGGTACGGGAGTGCGCACCACCCCACCGGACCCGGCGGCGGGACTGTCCGGTGAGTGGATCGCACGGCCCGCCACCGGACCCGTCGTCGCCGAACCCGTCCCCGCGCAGCCGCCCGCCCCGCCCACGGAGGTCCTGACCGCCCTGGCCGGCCGGCACAACGCGGGACTGAGCCTCGGCCGGCTCGGCCGCTGGACGGAAGCGGGCGAGGTGCACCGGGCCGTCGCCGCCGAACGCGAGCACCTCCTCGGCCCCGACCACCCCGACACCCTCTCCAGCCGGTACGAGGTCGCCTTCACCCTCAGCCGCACCGGCCGCGCCGCGGACGCCCTGCGCGAGTACAAGCACGTCGCCGGGTCCAGGATCCGCACCCTCGGCGCCGATCACCCCGACACCCTGGCCGCCCGCCAGGAGATGGCCTACGTCCTCGGCCAGCTCGGCCGCCCCTTCGACGCCCACCGCGTCTACACCTCGGTGCTCACCGCCCGCGAGCAGCTCATGGGCCCCGACCACCCCGACACCCTGCGCTGCCGCCACAACCTCGCCTTCAACCTCAGCCGTCTCGGCCGCCTCGAGGACTCGTACCGCATGGCCCGGGAGGTGGCCGCCGCCCGCGCCCGCGTGCTCGGCCCGGACCACCCCGACACGCTCGTCACCCGCTACGAAGTCGCCTACACCCTGGGCCAGCTGGGCCGCTGGGCCGAGGCCCTGGAAACCTACCGTGACGTCGCCGAGGCCCGTGGCCGGGCCCTCGGCCCCGACCATCCCGACACGCTCGCCGCCCGGCACGAAATCGGGATCAGCCTGGGCCGCCTCGGCCGCGGCGCGGAAGCCCTGGACCTCTACCGCGACCTGGTCGCGGACCGCACCCGCAGCCAGGGCTCCACCCACCCCGAGACACTGCGCGCCCGCCACGGCCGCTGCGTCAACCTCGGCCGGCTCGGCCGCTGGGAGGAGGCCCTCACCGAATCCCGCGACGTGGCCGCCCTCCGCGAGCAGGTCCTCGGCCCCGACCACCCGGACACCCTGGTCAGCCGCCGCGAGGTCGCCGTCGGCCTCGGCTGGCTGGGCCGCTGGCCCGACGCGCTCACCGAGTACCGGCGTGTGGCAGGCGCCCGGGAGCGCGTCCTCGGCGCCGACCACCCCGACACCCTCGCCAGCCGAAACGACGAGGCCCACTGCCTCGAACAGCTCGGCCGCGGTGCCGAGGCCATGGCCCTGTACCGAAGAGTGGCGGCCCTGCGCGAGCAGCGGGCCGCGGCCGGACGCTGACCCCGGCAGGGCGGGCAGGCGCCGTCTGGCCGACCCGGATCACCCCGTGTTACCAAGAACCATGACCGCACCCGAGGGACCCCGCCCGCACCGGACCTACGACGCCGTCATCGTCGGCGGCGGCCACAACGGCCTGGTCGCCGCCGCCTATCTGGCCCGGGCCGGGCGCTCCGTGCTGGTCCTGGAGCGGCTGGACCACACCGGCGGCGCCGCGGTGTCCACCCGGCCCTTCGCCGGGGTCGACGCCCGGCTGTCCCGCTACTCCTACCTGGTCAGCCTGCTGCCCAAGAAGATCGTCCGGGACCTGGGGCTGGACTTCAGGGTCCGCACCCGTACGGTCTCCTCCTACACACCCGCCGAACGCGACGGCCGGCCCACCGGACTCCTCGTCGGCGGCGGTGACCGGCGCACCCGGGAGGCGTTCGCCCGGCTCACCGGCTCCGACCGCGAGTTCCGGGCCTGGCAGGAGTTCTACGGCAGGACCGGCCGCGCCGCCGGGCGCATCTTCCCGACCCTCACGGAGCCGCTGCCCGCACGCGACGAGCTGCGCCGCCGCCTCGACGACGAGGAGACCTGGCGGATGTTGTTCGAGGAGCCGATCGGCGTGGCCGTGGAGGAGCGCTTCCAGGACGACCTGGTGCGCGGTGTGGTCCTCACCGACGCCCTCATCGGCACCTTCGCCGACGCCCACGACCCCTCCCTGAAGCAGAACCGCTGCTTCCTCTACCACGTGATCGGCGGCGGCACGGGAGACTGGGACGTACCGGTCGGCGGTATGGGGGCGCTCACCGACGCCCTCGCCGACGCTTCGCGTGCGGCCGGAGCGGTCCTCGCCACCGGCCACGAGGCACTGCGCATCGCCACGGACGGCGCAACCGCCGAGGTCACGTATCGCACGGCCGACGGCGAAGGCACCGTCGCCGCCCGGCACGTCCTGGTGAACGCCTCACCGCGGGCCTTGGCGGAACTGACCGGTGACACGCCCCCGGCCCCCGCCGAAGGCGCGCAGTTGAAGGTGAACATGCTGCTGAAGCGGCTGCCGCGGCTGCGCGACAGCGCCGTCGACCCACGCGAGGCCTTCGCAGGCACCTTCCACATCGCCGAGGGCTACGGACAACTGGCCACCGCCCACGCCCAGGCCGCCGCCGGACACCTGCCCGCCGCTCCGCCCTCCGAGATCTACTGCCACTCGCTCACCGACCCGACCATCCTCGGCCCCGGCCTGGCCGAGCAGGGCTACCAGACGCTCACCCTCTTCGGTCTGCACACCCCGGCCCGCCTGTTCGAGCGGGACAACGACGGCGTACGCGAGGACCTGCTGAAGTCCACCCTCGCCCAGCTCGACGCCCACCTGGCCGAACCCCTCGCGGACTGCCTGGCCACCGACGCGGACGGACGCCCCTGCATCGAGGCCAGGACCCCGCTCGACCTGGAGCGGGACCTCGGCCTGCCCGGCGGCAACATCTTCCACCGCGAGCTGAGCTGGCCCTACGCGCAGGAGGGCACCGGCCGCTGGGGCGTGGAGACCGGCCACGCGAACGTGCTGCTGTGCGGGGCGGGCGCGGTGCGCGGGGGCGGGGTCAGCGGAGTCCCGGGACACAACGCGGCCATGGCGGTGCTGGAGAACACCCCCGAGTGACCCCTCAGTCGGTCTCGCGCGTCCACCCCACCGCCGTCAGGCGCGCCGCGTCCGCCGGGCGCGCCTCGTCGAACAGGACGCCCCCGGGCGCTTCCACACGCAGCCCGTCCACGTAGCACCCGCGCCCGACGTACAGCCGGTCCGTCGCGTAGCGCCAGCGCAGGGCGAGCTGCCGTGCGGCCGGGAGGGCGGCGGTGAGCCGGTGCCGGACGCGGCCGGACCAGCCGGTGACCGAGCCCGACGGGTGCTGCTCGGGCTCCTGGCCTCGGCGGGACGTCGTGAAGGGCACGGGCTGCCAGCTCGTGCCGCCGTCGGTCGTGGCCTCCAGGGCCAGGAGGTCGGCCGTCGGCTCGGTGTCCCACCACAGGGCACAGCGCAGCCGCGCCCGGCCGGTGGACGTGTCGAGCGCGGGCAGCGTGAGCGTCGCCGTCGTGGAGAGGGCCATCCCGGAGAACCAGGCCGTGCGGCCCCGGGCCGGCCGGACCGGTACGGCGCGCGCCATGTGGTTCGCCGCCGCGACCCTGGGCGCCGACCCTGAACGCCAACTCCGCACCGGGTGGACCGAGTTGCCGAGGACGATCAGAAACGAGTCGGTCGTCGGGTCGAGGACCAGCGAGGTGCCCGTGAAACCGGTGTGCCCGGCGGTGCGCGGCGTGGCCATCGCGCCCATGTACCAGTGCTGGTAGAGCTCGAAGCCGAGGCCGTGCTCGTCCCCGGGGAAGGCGGTGTTGAAGTCGGTGAACATCAGCTCCACCGACTCCGGCGTCAGGATCCTGGACCGCCCGTAGACACCGCCGTTGAGCAGCGTCCGGCCGAGGACCGCCAGGTCCCACGCGTCGGAGAACACGCCCGCGTGGCCCGCGACGCCACCCAGACCGAAGGCGTTCTCGTCGTGCACCTCGCCCCACACCAGGCCCCGGTCCAGGCCGGACCACGGGGCGCGGGCGTCTTCCGTGGCCGCGATCTTCGGCCGCCAGGACGCGGGCGGGTTGTAGCGGGTGCGGCGCAGGCCGAGCGGCGCGGTGATCTCGTCCCGGAGCAGGACGTCCAGGGCGCGGCCCGTGATCCGTTCCAGCACGAGTTGCAGCGAGATGAGGTTCAGGTCCGAGTACAGGTACGCCGTGCCGGGCGCGCTGACCGGCTTCTCGTTCCAGATGAGCTGGAGCTTGTCCTCGTGGGTCGGCGCGCTGTACAGCGGGATCCAGGCACGGAACCCCGAGGTGTGCGTGAGGAGCTGACGGATCGTGATGTCCTGCTTGCCCGCGCGCGCGAAGTCCGGCAGGTACGAGGAGACCTTCGCCTCCAGCTCCAGTGCGCCCCGCTCGATCTGCTGCACGGCGAGGATCGAGGTGAACAGCTTCGACACCGACGCCAGGTCGAACACGGTGTCCTCGGCCATCGGGATCTGCTCGCCGGGCGGGAACTCGACGCCCGTGTCGGTCTTCTCGTCGTAGGCCCGGTAGCGCACCGCCATGCCGATCGGCCGGTGCAGGGCGACCGTGCCGCCGCGTCCGGCGAGCAGGACGGCGCCCGCGTACCAGGGGTGCTTGGGGGAGGGGGCGAGGAACGCCTCCGCGTCGGTGACGAGCCGGCGCAGGTGGGAGGCGAGCAGTCCGGCGCGTGCGGCGGAACCGTGCCGCAGGGTGGGGCGGTGGCCGGTGCCCGCCGGGGCCGCCTCGGCGGGTCCCACGGGCAGCGGGGCCAGGGCGAGCGCACCGCCCAGGGCCAGAGCCGCTCTGCCCAGTTGACGCCGGGTCGGTTCGCCGTTCGCCGCTCTGCCGGTCACCGCGTACCCCTTCGCCTCTGCCGACTCGCATGTCCCATGCAGTATGTCCGCCGTCCGCCTCCGCCCATAGACCGCACGCGGGAATCGACCGGGGTCTCGATCTGACGGAGCATCAGAAAACCCCTTCCGTCCTCCGGAGGACTCCGGCATCCTGCGCCCATGCAGACGGAGCTGAGCCAGACACTGGGAATCGAGCACGCCGTCTTCGGCTTCACGCCGTTCCCCGCCGTCGCCGCGGCCATCAGCCGGGCCGGCGGCTTCGGCGTGCTCGGCGCGGTCCGCTACACCGCCCCCGACGAACTCCAACGCGACCTGGACTGGATCGAGGCACACGTCGACGGCAGCCCGTACGGGCTGGACGTCGTGATGCCGGCGAAGAAGGTCGAGGGCGTGACGGAAGCCGACGTCGAGGCGATGATCCCCGAGGGCCACCGGCAGTTCGTCCGGGACACCCTCGCCAAGCACGGCGTGCCCGAACTCGCCGAGGGCGAGGCGTCCGGCTGGCGCATCACCGGCTGGATGGAGCAGGTCGCCCGCAGCCAGCTGGACGTCGCCTTCGACTACCCGATCCGGCTCCTCGCCAACGCCCTCGGCTCCCCGCCCGCCGACGTCATCGCCCGTGCCCACGACCAGGATGTGCTCGTCGCCGCCCTCGCGGGCAGCGCCCGGCACGCCGAGAAGCACCGGGACGCCGGAATCGACATCGTCGTGGCGCAGGGCTACGAGGCGGGCGGCCACACCGGCGAGATCGCCTCCATGGTGCTCACCCCGGAGGTCGTCGACGCCGTCGCCCCGCTGCCCGTCCTGGCAGCCGGCGGCATCGGCAGCGGACAGCAGGCGGCTGCCGCCCTCACCCTCGGGGCCCAGGGGGTGTGGCTGGGATCCCTGTGGCTGACCACCACCGAAGCGGACCTGCACTCGCCCGCCCTGACCCGCAAGCTCCTCGCGGCCGGCTCCGGGGACACCGTCCGCTCCCGCGCGCTGACCGGCAAGCCCGCCCGCCAGCTGCGCACCGAGTGGACCGACGCCTGGGACGACCCGGCCGGGCCCGGCACCCTGCCCATGCCCCTGCAAGGCCTGCTGGTCGCCGAGGCCGTCTCACGCATCCAGAAGTACGAGGTCGATCCGCTGCTCGGCACCCCGGTCGGCCAGATCGTCGGCCGGATGAACAGCGAACGCAGCGTTCAGGCGGTCTTCGACGACCTCACCCGCGGCTTCGAGCAGGCCGTGGACCGCGTCAACCGCATCGCCGGAAGGAGCGGACAGTCGTGAGCACACCCCCCGTGGGCTTCTGGGCCCAGGCCGCACAGCACCCCGAACGGAAGGTGCTCGTCGCACCCGACGGCGAGGAGTGGACCGCCGGACGCCTGCACGCCGCCGCCAACCGGCTCGTGCACGGCCTGCGCGCGGCCGGACTGGAACGCGGCGACACCTTCGCGGTGGTCCTGCCCAACGGCGTCGAGTTCCTCACCGCCTATCTGGCGGCCAGCCAGGCCGGGTTCTATCTCGTCCCGGTCAACCACCACCTGGTCGGACCGGAGATCGCGTGGATCGTCTCCGACTCCGGCGCCAAGGTGCTCCTCGCCCACGAGCGCTTCGCCGACGCGGCCCGCGCCGCCGCCGGCGAGGCGGGCCTGCCGGTCACCCACCGGTACGCCGTGGGCACGGTCGAGGGGTTCCGCCCCTACGCCGAACTCCTCGACGGGCAGCCCGAGTCGGCGCCCGCGGACCGCACCCTCGGCTGGGTCATGAACTACACCTCGGGCACCACCGGCCGCCCACGCGGCATCCGCCGCCCGCTGCCCGGCAAACCCCCGGAGGAGGCCTACCTCGGCGGCTTCCTCGGCATCTTCGGCATCCGGCCGTTCGACGACAACGTGCACCTGGTGTGCTCACCGCTCTACCACACGGCCGTCCTGCAGTTCGCCGGCGCGTCCCTGCACATCGGCCACCGGCTGGTCGTCATGGACAAGTGGACACCCCAGGAGATGCTCCGGCTCATCGACGCCCACCGCTGCACCCACACCCACATGGTCCCCACCCAGTTCCACCGGCTGCTGGCCCTCCCCGGCGAGGTGAAGGAGCGTTACGACGTCTCCTCCATGCGGCACGCCATCCACGGGGCCGCGCCCTGCCCCGACCACGTGAAGCGGGCCATGCTGGACTGGTGGGGCCCCTGCGTCGAGGAGTACTACGCGGCCAGCGAGGGCGGCGGCGCCTTCGCCACCGCCGAGGACTGGCTGAAGAAGCCCGGCACCGTCGGCAAGGCCTGGCCCATCAGCGAGCTCGCGATCTTCGACGACGACGGCAACCGGCTGCCGCCCGGTGAACTCGGCACCGTCTACATGAAGATGACCACCGGCGGCTTCTCGTACCACAAGGACGAGGCCAAGACCCGGGGGAACCGCATCGGCGACTTCTTCACCGTCGGCGACCTGGGCCACCTGGACGAGGACGGCTACCTCTTCCTGCGCGACCGCAAGATCGACCTGATCATCTCCGGCGGGGTCAACATCTACCCCGCCGAAATCGAGTCGGCCCTGCTCGCCCACCCCGCCGTCGCCGACGCTGCCGTCTTCGGCATTCCCCACGACGACTGGGGCGAGGAGGTCAAGGCGGTCGTGGAACCGGCCCCCGGACACCGGCCCGGGCCCGCCCTCGCGGCCGGCCTCCTCGACCACTGCGCCCACCGGCTCGCCGGGTACAAGCGGCCCAGGAGCGTCGACTTCATCACCGAGATGCCCCGTGACCCCAACGGCAAGCTGTACAAGCGGCGGCTGCGGGAGCCCTACTGGGAGGGCCGGACGCGCCCGGTGTGATGCCCCCTCCGCCGAGTTTGCCGTGCGCCGGGTGCCGTCCCGTGGGAACGGCACCGCGTGGGTGCTGCCCCACGGGAACGGGACCGCGCGGGGTGCCGCCCCACAGGGACCGCACCCCGCGCACCGGTCAGCGGCGCTCGTGCACCCGTACGACCTTCAGCTTCGGCGAGGACAGGATGTCCTTCTCGCAGAAGCGTGACGCGACCCACTTCTCACCGGAGAACAGCCGGGTCTGGTCGGCGAAGTGCGGCGACTTCGGGTTCGACGACTGGGAGTACGTCAGCAGCGTGCGGGCCACCGGACAGCGGCTGCCGTCCCAGCCCACCGCCTGCAGATGACTGGATCCGAACGGCACCTGCGTGTAGCCGCCGCCGGCCGCGTCCCACGTCGGTTCGATGACGTTCCAGACGCCGAGCCGCCCCGCGCCGCCCGGCACGGGCAGGCGCTCGCCGCCGCGGTCGACGAACTGGTGCGCGCCGAGCGGCGCGTCGAGCGCGATGCCCGCGCTCCGCAGCTCGGTCACCGCGTCGGCCAGCGCGGCCTGGAAGCCGGCCGACTCCGTGTTCAGGGTGTTCGGCGTACGGACCGGGTCCGTCGCCGAGAACGGCACCTTCCACAACCGGTCCGCCGGAACCGTCTGTTCGAGCCTGCGCCAGAACCGGTCGAAGAGCAGCGCTCCCCGGCTGCCGGTGTCCATGGTGCGGTCCCAGGCCTTCAGCACCCCACAGGACGCCGACACGTCGACCGCCTTGCCGTCGTTGCCCGTCGCCGTACCCCCGGGCAGTGCGGCGCACGCCCGTGCCACGTCCCCGGCGGCGAGGTCGCCCGCGGGCACCCGGTTGGCGAACTGCTGCTTCTGCAGGTCGCGTACGGTCAGTCCGCCGCGGTCCGCCATCGCCGCGACGTCCTCGACCGCGCCACGGGTGCGCAGGCCGAGCTGAGTGCCCACCGTGCCGAAGATCCGCTCGTACCCGGTGAGCGGCCGGTCGGCGTTGGTCATCCACGCGGTGCCGTTGGAGTTCTCCGCGTAGGGGGCGTCCTTCAGCGTCGGCATCCTCGACGGTCCGAAGATCCCCGGCACGACGGCACCCGGATCGCTGCCGAGCGCGCAGTCACCGCGCGAACCGTCGAGGATCGCGATCCCGGACGCCGGATACGTGGTCCTGCCCAGGTCCGTGGAGCAGCGCTGCGCCAACACGTCGGTGATGCGGGGGAGCACCTGGGACTGGGTGTAGAGGGAGTGCCCCGCGCGGTCGGCGGCGATCGTGTTCACCCAGGGGATGCCCTGGTGCCGGTCGAGGGAGGCGAGGACGTCGCCCGTGCTGCGCGCCTTGCTGAAGCCGAGGGAGGTGTCGGCGAAGCGCAGGTTCGCGGCGTTCGGGTCGTTGAGGGCGTATGCCGTCTTCTCCGTCCACGGCAGCGGGACCTGGGAACCGAGGGAGGTGACGACGGGGCCGTAGCGGGTCCACCACTGGGTGCGGGTGACCGGTGCGCCGTCCTTCACTGCGACCGTCACGGTCCGCTTCTTCATGCGTTCCGGCCTGCCGTCCACGAGGTACGTCGTGGGATCGGCCGGATCGAGCGTCAGCTGGTGGAAGTTGGCCGGAATGCCGGTGGAGACGGTGTGGCTCCACGCCACATGTGCGTTGAACCCGATGGAGATCGCCGGGGTGCCGAGCAGTGAGCCGCCGGAGACGTTCAGCTCGCCCGGGATCGTCTGCTGCGACTGCCAGAAGCGGCGTCCGCCGTCCCACGGGTAGTGCGGGTTGCCCAGCAGCAGGCCACGGCCGCCCGCCGTCGTGTCACCGCTGAAGGCGACCGCGTTGGAGCCCATGCCGGGGTCGCCCCAGAGCTCGTCCGCCGCCTTCGCCACCGCCTTCGCGCCCGGTGTGCGGGCGGACGGAGCACCGGAGGCGGCCGCACCGCCCGCCGGCGGCTGCGCGGCGGTGATCGTGTCCACGAACCGCCCCTCGCCGGATATCGAGGCGATGGCCAGACCCCGGGCCGCCACGTCCAGCTCGGTGACCGGCCGGACCCAGGACGCGCCCGCACAGGCCGGATCCGTGACCTGCTTCTGCTTCAGCCACGCGTTGTAACCGGCGGCCCAGCCCCGCATCATGCTCCGGACCTCACGGCTCGGCCCCACGGGAGCCCGCTCGGCGAGCAGCTTCTCCACGGTGCCGCTCTCGCGGACCCCGCGGAAGTACAGGTCGCTGGTGAGGTTGGTCCTGGCCGCCGAGAGGTCGCCACCGGCGGGCGCGTCGGCGCCGAAGTACCGGGACCGCTCGCCGCGCAGGGTCACGAAGCCGTCGGCGAGCGTGCACACCTCGTCGGCCGCCTGCGCCCAGCCCGTACCGAAGCCCAGGTCCGCGTAGTTTTTCGCGAGGATGTGCGGAATGCCGTACTCGGTGTAGCGGATGACGGCGGACATGCCGTCACGGGAAGGGTGCTGCTCTGCTCGCTGCCCGGTCGTGGCGGCCGCCGCGGGTAACGCGGACGCGGCGGTGAACAGGGCCGTGGCCCCGAGGACAAGCCGTCTCAGACGACTGCGCATCGTGCCCTCCAACATCGTCGGGGGAAAGGAGTTTCGAGTGTAGGAACCTGATTCGAACGTCCGTCGGTTTCATGACAGCGGACGCCGTCGACGGCGGCAGGGTTGCTCGGGGCCCCTTCGCCCGCCCCCGACTCCCGCTCCGCCCGAAGTCCTTGACCTCATCGGGCGGTGAACCGAGGATCATGTGTCATGACGACGCCCGGACACGGCAGCACGGTCGACGGAGTCCTGCGGCGCAGCGCCCGGCGCACACCGGCGCGCGTCGCGGTGGAGTACGCCGAGCGGAGCTGGACGTACGACGAACTCGACACCGCGGTCTCCCGCGCGGCGAGCGTCCTCCTCGCCCAGGGCCTGGCCCCCGGGGACCGGGTCGGCGCCTACGGGCACAACTCCGACGCCTATCTGATCGCCTTCCTGGCCTGCGCCCGGGCGGGTCTGGTGCACGTACCCGTCAACCAGAACCTGACCGGCGACGACCTCGCCTACCTCGTCGGCCAGTCCGGCAGCACCCTGGTCCTCACCGACCCGGACCTCGCGTCCCGACTGCCGAGCGGCGTACGGGCGTTGCCGCTGCGCGACGCCGACGACTCGCTGCTCGCACGGCTGCCCGGGGCACCCGCCCACGACGGTCCGGAGCCGCGCGCCGAGGACCTCGTGCAACTGCTCTACACCTCGGGGACGACCGCCCTGCCCAAGGGCGCGATGATGACGCACCGGGCCCTGGTGCACGAGTACCTGAGCGCGATCACCGCCCTCGACCTCAGCGCGGGGGACCGTCCCGCGCACTCCCTGCCGCTGTACCACTCGGCGCAGATGCACGTCTTCCTGCTGCCCTACCTCGCCGTCGGAGCGACGAACATCATCCTCGACGCACCCGACGGCGACCGGCTCCTCGACCTGATCGAGGCGGGCCGCGTGGACAGCCTGTTCGCACCGCCCACCGTCTGGATCGCCCTGTCCGGCCGCCCCGACTTCGCCACCCGCGACCTGAGCGGCCTGCGCAAGGCCTACTACGGGGCGTCGATCATGCCCGTCCCGGTACTGGAGCGGTTGCGGGAGCGCCTGCCGGACCTGGCCTTCTACAACTGCTTCGGCCAGAGCGAGATCGGCCCGCTGGCGACGGTCCTCGCGCCCGGCGAGCACAAGGGCCGCATGGACTCCTGCGGCAGGACCGTCCTGTTCGTCGACGCCCGTGTGGTCGACGAGAACGGCGAGGACGTACCGGACGGCACCCCCGGCGAGATCGTCTACCGCTCCCCGCAACTGTGCGAGGGCTACTGGGACAAGCCCGAGGAGACCGCCGAGGCCTTCCGCGACGGCTGGTTCCGCTCCGGCGACCTCGCGGTGCGCGACGCGCACGGATACTTCACGATCGTCGACCGGGTGAAGGACGTCATCAACTCCGGCGGGGTCGTCATCGCCTCACGGCAGGTCGAGGACGCGCTGTACACCCACCCGGGCGTCGCCGAGGCGGCGGTCGTGGGCCTCCCCGACGAGCGCTGGATCGAGGCGGTGACGGCCGTCGTCGTGCCGCGCGGCGAGGTCTCGGAAGCGGAACTGATCGACCACGTCCGAGAGCAACTGGCCCCCTTCAAGGCCCCGAAGCGCGTGGTGTTCGTGGCCGAACTCCCGCGCAACGCCAGCGGGAAGATCCTCAAACGCGAGCTGAGAAACGACCTCGGGAACGGATAGCGCGCCCCCGGGCGCTCCGACCGCGACCACCGCGTCTCTGCTGTCGGCAGAGCGGACCCGGCCCCCGGGCACTCATCGCCTACCGTGCCCGGCATGGACACAGCACCGCGCACCGTGCAGGCGAACGGCATCACGCAGGCCTACCGTGTCTGGGGACCGCCGGACGCGGAGCCTCTCGTCCTGCTGCACGCCCGCGGGGCCGACGGCGCCGACTGGGCGTCGATCGCCCCGGCCCTGGCCACCGGGACCGCCGGGCCTCGCCGCGTGTACGCCCCGGATCTGCGCGGACACGGCCGGAGCGACTGGCCCGGCGGATATGCGTACGAAACCATGCGCGACGACATCCACGCCCTCCTCGGGGCGCTCGGCGTCGACCGCGCCGACGTCCTGGGCCACTCGCTCGGCGGCGCCGTCGCCTACCTGCTCGCCCAGCGCAGTCCGGAGCTCGTGCGGCGGCTCGTCCTGGAGGACGTGCCCGCGCCCTTCCCGCTGGACCCGCCGCGCCCACCCGCCGAACGGCCCCACGGGAACCTGCCGTACGACTGGGCAATGATCCTCGCCACCGACGAACAGCGCAACGCGCCGAATGCCGTGTGGTGGGACCACATGGGCCGGATCACCATGCCCACGTTGCTGATCGGTGGCGGGCCGAGCAGCCCGATCCCGCAGGAGCAGATCGCCGCGCTGGCCGAACTGCTCCCCGACTCCCGGCACATCACCCTCGACGCGGGGCATCTCGTGCACGAGTCCCGTCCGCAGGAGTTCCTCGCGGCCGTGGCGGAGTTCCTCAGCCCTGCGGACCGTACGCCGTCATGAAGCGGTCGCGGAAGGTGTCCATGCCCCACCGGGGCGCGTCCGCGGCCGGCTTGAGGCCGTCCGTCCAGCCCCAGTCGGCGACCCGGTCCAGGACCTTCTTGTCGTGGGCGACGATCGTCACCGGCACGTCCTTGCCGGTGTCCCCGGCGAGGACCGTCGGCACCGGCTGGTGGTCGCCTAGGAAGACCAGCACCGTGTCGTCGTCGCCGTAGCGCTCGACCCACTCGGTCAGGCTGCGGATCGAGTACTCGATGGCCTTGCGGTACTCGGCGCGCACCTTCTCCGGGTCCTTCCAGACCTCCGTGGGGTTCGTGCCCTCCTTCTTGATCCGGTGGAACACCGAGCCGTCGCCGAGGTCCTTCCAGTCGATCATGTGGGCGATGGGGGACCAGGGGTTGTGGCTGGAGGCCAGGATGATCTCCGCCATGATCGGTTCGCGGTCCTTCTTGCCGTGCTCCAGCCGCTGGAAGGCCTCCATGCTGAACTGGTCGGGCACGGGCGTCCAGCTGAAGTACGGGCCGTGGTAGCCGAGGTGCTCGGAGTCGTAGATGTGGTCCAGGCCGAAGTACTTGCCCTCCGGCCAGGCCCGCCGCACACCCGGCACGATGCCGACGGTCCGCCACGCACCCGTCTTCCCGAAGTACTTCGTCAGTGTCATGCGGTCGCTCGTGGTCAGACTGCGGTACCGCTGCTGGTTCTTGATCCACAGCCCGGACAGGAAGGTCGAGTGGGCGAGCCAGCTGCCCGCGCCCGTGACCGGCGACTGCAGCCAGCCGCTGCGCGACTCGAACCCGGCCGCCTTCAGCTTTCCGGTGCCCTCCTTGAGCACGGCGTCGGTCTGCTGCGCCATCGCCGGGTCGTCGATCGCGACCCTGCCGTAGCTCTCGATGAACGTGAACAGGACGTCCTTGCCGCGCAACCCCGTGAGCAACTGGTCGGGTGGCGTCTTCGCGAAGGCGTCCACCGCGGCCTGCTTCTCGAAGACCCGGGCGTCCGCGAGCCCCGCACGCACCTGATCCACCCGGTTGCCGAGGAACTCGGCGTTGCCCTTGGTGGCGATCGGCACGGTGCCGAGCTGCACGCCCAGGGTCATGCAGGTGATCCACGCCGTGCCGAGGATCAGGACCGTGCGGCCGGCCGCCGGGCGGTGCCGGACCATCAGGTTCGTCAGCCGCACCACCGCGAGGGTGGTGAACACGAGCAGCGCGACGAGCAGGACGATCACCCCTGCCACGGCCAGCACCTGACCGGTGCGCCCGAACGTCTCCCTGAGGAAATCCGTGCCGTTCTGGATCAGGATCCAGTCCAGCACCAGGTCGAACGGACGGGCCAGGATCTGGTAGAAGCCCATGTCGACGAACTTCAGGACCGTGAGCAGGCCCAGGAACACACCCGTGACGACCGCCGTGATCCGCCGGGGCTTCGGCGGCAGTGCGAGCAGCAGGCCGGCGAGCAGGACGCCCTCGGCCGGGATGCGGACGAACGAGGCGAACTCGATGCGCTCGATCCGGTTCGGCACCAGCAGGGCGAACAGCACCAGGGCGCCGGCCAGCACCGTCGTGCCGATGGATACGCCTCGTGCCGCCCGGGGGTAGCGGTGCCGCCAGCCGAACCAGCCGGGTTTCGTCGCCGGGTGCCGCCCGGACGGGGGCTCCTGTGCCGGGGCGGCGTTCTCGGGGACGTCGTCGGTGGCGGTGCCGTCCGACTTGTCCGCCGTGCCGGTGTCCTCGTCGGTTTTCGCCCTGCCGTCGGCCACCGGATCCGCGGTGCCGGTGTCTTCATCCGGTTTCTCCCCGCCCCCGGCCGTGTCGTCCGAAAGCTGACGGGAGCGAGTGAAGAGCGACACCCGGGGGTCCTTCCGTGCGGTCTTGCGATGGCATGCCGAACAGAGCCCGAGCGGGCCTGTCTGCCACCACCAGTACGTCCGCACGTCACCTTAGGTTCAATGTCCCGGCCGGAGAATCACCCGTCGGCCCTCACCGCCACCTCCCGCGCCCACCGGTAGTCCGCCTTGCCGCTCGGCGACCGCTGGATCGACTCGGTGATCACCAGCTGTCGAGGGATCTTGTAACCGGCGAGCCGGTCGCGGCAATGGGCCCGGATGTCCTCCAGCGACGGCCGCGCCGCGCCCGCGCGCAGTTGCACCACCGCCGCCACATGGTGGCCCCACTGAGGGTCCGGCACCCCGGCCACCAGCACGTCGTAGACGTCCGGATGCGACTTGAGGGCCTGCTCGACCTCCTCCGGGTACACCTTCTCGCCGCCGGTGTTGATGCACTGCGAGCCACGGCCGAGGACGGTGACCACGCCCTCCTCGTCGACGGTGGCCATGTCACCGAGCAGCACCCAGCGCTCGCCGTCCTTCTCGAAGAAGGTCGCGGCGGTCTTCGCCGGGTCGTTGTAGTAGCCGAGCGGCACGTGTCCGCACTGCGCGACGCGGCCCACCTCGCCGGCCGCCACCGGCTCACGGGTGGCCGGGTCGACCACCTGGGTACGGGCGTTGACCCGCACCCGGAAGCCCCGCTCGGGGCCGGAGTCCTCGGTCGCCGTTCCGTTGAAGCCCGACTCCGACGAACCGAAGTTGTTGAGCAGCATGGCGTTCGGCACCAGCTCCCGGAACTGCCGGCGCACCGTGTCCGACATGATCGCGCCGGACGACGACACGCTGAACAGCGACGAGCGGTCGATGTGCCGCAGCGGCCCGTTCAGCGCGTCGATCAGCGGCCTCAGCATGGCGTCCCCCACCAGCGAGATGCTGCTGACCCTCTCCTTCTCCACGGTCCGCAGCACCTCCTCGGGCACGAACTTGCGGTGGATCACCACCCGTTGCCCGAAGTTGAAGCCGATGAACGCCGTGAGGGTGGAGGTGCCGTGCATCAGTGGCGGCGTCGGGAAGAAGGTGATCCCCGCACCGCCGGCCGCGACCCGCTCGGCGAGCTCCTCGGGCTTCTTCACCGGCTCCCCGGTCGGGGCGCCCCCGCCGAGACCCGCGAAGAACAGGTCCTCCTGCCGCCACATCACACCCTTGGGCATCCCCGTCGTGCCGCCGGTGTAGATGATGAACTGGTCGTCCGGCGAACGGGCCGGGAAGCCACGCTCGGGTGACCCCTCGGCCTCCACCTGCGCGAACCCCATGCAGGGCACCTCCGCGGCCCCAGGCGCCGGAGCGCCCACCCGGACCAGATGCCGCAGCTTCTCCGCCCGCGGCAGTGCCGCCGCCACCCGGTCCGTGAACTCGGCGTCGAAGACCAGCGCCGCCAGGTCCGCGTCCCGGTAGAGGTAGACCAACTCCTCCTCGACGTAGCGGTAGTTGACGTTGACCGGCACGATCCGTGCCTTGAGGCACCCCAGGACCGTCTGCAGGTACTCCACGCCGTTGTAGAGGTGGAGCCCGAGGTGTTCACCGGGGCGAATCCCGCTGTCGAGCAGATGGTGGCCGACGCGGTTGGCCGCGGCGTCCAGCTCGGCGTACGTCAGGCGGCGCTCGGCGCCCGTGCCGGGATGGTCGGCGTACACCAGCGCCTCACGGCCGGGGACGACGTCGACGACCGACTCGAACAGGTCGGCAAGGTTGTACTCCACCGCTCCTCCTGACCCCGGGCGTACCTGGCATCGGACGGTTCGCGGTCATCAGAGCAAAGGGCGGTCCAAGTGTGAAGGGTCCGCGCGAAAGAATCTGACTGCCTGTCAGAAAACCCTTGAAGTGCTTCGCTCCCTACTGCAACCTGTTCTCGTTCCAGGAGAGGGGAGTTCGCCATGGGTGGGACGGAACACCTCACCGTGCAGCGCGAAGGCGCCACACTGGTGCTCACGCTCAACAGGCCGCAGGCCAGGAACGCGCTCTCACTGCCGATGCTCGTCGGCCTCCACGACGGGTGGCTGGAGGCCGACGCGGACGACTCGGTCCGCTCGGTCGTCCTGACCGGCGCGGGCGGCTCGTTCTGCTCCGGCATGGACCTCAAGGCCCTCGCCGGAAACGGCATGGCCGGAGAGGAGTACCGGGACCGGCTCAAGGCCGACCCGGACCTGCACTGGAAGGCGATGCTGCGCCATCACCGTCCGCGCAAGCCGGTGATCGCCGCCGTCGAGGGGTACTGCGTCGCGGGCGGCACCGAGATGCTCCAGGGCACCGACATCCGCGTCGCCGCCGAGTCCGCGACCTTCGGCCTGTTCGAGGTGAAGCGGGGCCTGTTCCCCATCGGCGGCTCCACGGTCCGGCTGCAACGCCAGATCCCGCGCACCCACGCCCTGGAGATGCTCCTCACGGGCCGCCCCTACAGTGCCCGCGAGGCCGCCTCCGTCGGCCTGGTCGGCCACGTCGTCCCCGACGGCACGGCACTGAGCAGGGCGCTGGAGATCGCCGAACAGATCAACTCCTGCGGTCCGCTGGCCGTCGAGGCCGTCAAGGCGTCCGTCTACGAGACCGCCGAGATGACCGAGACCGACGGCCTCGCCGCCGAACTCACCCGCGGCTGGCCCGTCTTCGACACCGCCGACGCCAAGGAGGGCGCCCGCGCCTTCGCGGAGAAGCGACCACCCGTCTACAAGCGCGCGTAGCACCGCACCGGCTTCGGCCGGTCCAGAGCCGCGGGCCGTCGGTGGCTGAGCGCGCAGTTCCCCGCGCCCCCCACGGGGCGCGCCCCGTGCACGCCGATCGAGAAGGAGGCAGGCCCTCGATGTCCGCAGTTCTCAAGGCGCCGCTCGTCGTCGAATTTCCCTTCACCCGCTCCCTCGGGCCCGTCCAGAGCGCCTTCCTGACCGGCCTGCGGGAACGGGTGATCCTCGGGGTGAAGACCCGCGACGGCCGCACCCTGGTCCCGCCCGTCGAGTACGACCCCGTCACGGCCGAGGAGATCAACGAACTCGTCCACGTCGGTGTCACGGGCACCGTCACGACCTGGGCCTGGAACCACGAACCCCGCCGCGGCCAGCCCCTGGAGACGCCCTTCGCCTGGGTCCTGGTGCGACTCGACGGCGCCGACACCGCCCTCCTGCACGCCCTCGACGCCCCCGGCCCGGACGCCGTCCGCACCGGCATGCGCGTCCGCGTCCGCTGGGCCGGCGAACGCACCGGTGCCATCACGGACATCGCCTGCTTCGAGCCGTACGACACAGAGGCCTCCACCGTCACCGCCCACGCCGGCGAGTTCGAGGACCCCGTCACCGGCATCGTCGCCGAGGCCCGCCTCGACTACACCTACTCGCCCGGCCGCGCCCAGACCGCCTACATCAACGCCCTCTCCGGCCGGCGGACCGTCGGCGAACGCTGCCCGTCGTGCCGCAAGGTGTACGTCCCGCCGAGGGGGGCCTGCCCCACCTGCGGGGTCGCCACGTCCGAGCAGGTCGAAGTGGGCCCGCGCGGCACCGTGACCACCTTCTGCATCGTCAACATCAAAGCGAGGAACCTCGACATCGAGGTGCCGTACGTCTACGCCCACATCGCCCTCGACGGCGCCGGCCTCGCGCTGCACGGCCGGATCGGCGGCATCCCCTACGACGAGGTCCGCATGGGCCTGCGCGTCGAGCCCGTGTGGACCGAGGGCGCCCGCTACCCCGACCACTACCGGCCCACCGGCGAACCCGACGCGGACTACGACACCTACAGGGAGCTGCTGTGACGAGCGCACCGCGGGACCGCGAGATCGCAGTCGTCGCCTTCGCCCAGACCGACCACCGGCGCACCAGCGACGAGCTCTCCGAGGTGGAGATGCTGATGCCGGTGCTCCACGAGGTGCTCGACTCCACCGGCCTGAAGACCGCCGACATCGACTTCACCTGCTCCGGCTCCAGCGACTACCTCGCCGGCCGCGCCTTCTCCTTCACCCTCGCCCTCGACGGCGTCGGCGCCTGGCCGCCGATCTCCGAGTCGCACGTCGAGATGGACGGCGCCTGGGCCCTGTACGAGGCCTGGACGAAACTCCTCACCGGCGACGCCGACACCGCCCTGGTCTACTCGTACGGCAAGTCCTCGCCCGGCTCGGTCCGCGACGTCCTGACCCGCCAGCTCGACCCGTACTACACGGCCCCCCTGTGGCCCGACTCCGTGGCCCTCGCCGCCCTCCAGGCGCAGGCCCTCATCGACGCCGGTGACGCCGACGAACCCGCCCTCGCCGCCGTCGCCTCCCGCAACCGTGAGGCGGCGCGAGCCAACCCGCACGCACAGCTGCGCGGCCCCGTGCCGCAGGGCGACTACCTCGTCCAGCCCCTGCGCACCGGCGACTGCCCGCCCGTCGGCGACGGCGCCGCCGCAGTGATCCTCGCGGCGGGGGACCGGGCCCGTGAGCTGTGCGCACGCCCCGCCTGGATCCGCGGCATCGACCACCGCATCGAGGCCCACGCCCTGGGCGTGCGCGACCTGACCGACTCGCCGTCGACCCGCCTGGCCGCCGAGCGGGCCGGCGCCTTCGAGCGGCCCGTCGACACCGCAGAACTGCACGCACCCTTCACCGCGCAGGAGATCGTCCTGCGCAAGGCCCTCCGGCTGGGCGACGACGTGGACGTGAACCCCTCAGGCGGAGCCCTCGCCGCCCACCCGATCATGGCCGCCGGCCTCATCCGCATCGGCGAGGCCGCCGCCCGCATCCACAGCGGAGCGTCCGACCGCGCCCTCGCCCACGCCACCTCCGGCCCCTGTCTCCAGCAGAACCTGGTCGCCGTACTCGAAGGGGGTCCCCGATGAGCAAGGAGCCCGTGGCCGTCGTCGGCATCGGCCAGACCAGGCACGTCGCGGCCCGCCGGGACGTGTCCCTCGCGGGACTGGTCCGGGAGGCTGCGCAACGCGCCCTGAAGGACGCCGAGTTGACCTGGGCCGACATCGACGCCGTCGTCATCGGCAAGGCGCCCGACTTCTTCGAGGGCGTCATGATGCCGGAGCTCTACCTCGCCGACGCCCTCGGCGCCGTCGGCAAACCCATGCTCCGGGTGCACACCGCCGGCTCCGTCGGCGGCTCCACCGCGCTCGTCGCCGCGAACCTCGTCGCGGCCCGCGTCCACGGCACCGTCCTCACCCTCGCCTTCGAAAAGCAGTCCGAGTCGAACGCCATGTGGGGCCTCTCCCTGCCCATCCCCTTCCAGCAGCCCCTGCTGGCCGGTGCGGGCGGGTTCTTCGCACCGCACATCCGCGCCTACATGCGCCGCAGCGGCGCACCCGAGACGATCGGCGCCCTCGTGGCCTACAAGGACCGCCGCAACGCGCTGAAGAACCCCTACGCCCACCTGCACGAACACGACATCACCCTCGACAGGGTGATGGCCTCGCCCATGCTGTGGGACCCGATCCGCTACTCGGAGACCTGCCCCTCCTCCGACGGCGCCTGCGCCATGATCCTCACCGACCGCGCCGGCGCCGCCAGGGCCCCGCGGCCGCCCGCCTGGATGCTGGGCGGCGCGATGCGCAGCGAACCGACCCTCTTCGCCGGCAAGGACTTCGTCTCCCCGCAGGCCGGGCAGGACTGTGCCGCGGACGTCTACCGGCAGGCCGGGATCACCGACCCCCGCCGCGAGATCGACGGCGCCGAGATCTACGTGCCGTTCTCCTGGTACGAACCCATGTGGCTGGAGAACCTGGGCTTCGCCGACGAGGGCGAGGGCTGGAAGCTCACCGAGGCGGGCGTGACCGAACTGGACGGGGATCTGCCCGTCAACATGTCGGGCGGTGTGCTGTCCACCAACCCCATCGGCGCCTCCGGCATGATCCGCTTCGCGGAAGCGGCGCTCCAGGTGCGGGGACAGGCCGGAGAACACCAGGTGGACGGGGCGCGCAGGGTCCTCGGACACGCCTACGGCGGCGGCTCGCAGTTCTTCTCGATGTGGCTGGTGGGCGACCGTCCCCCGGACTCCTGAAAGGTCGCCTTCACGTGCCCTGTCGGCCGTGGGACACGATCGCTAGGCTGGCCGCGGACGACGAACCGGGAGGAGCACGGACGTGGCCGAGACCACCACCCAGCAGCGCCCGCTCACAGGCTGGGACAAGCCGGAGCTTGACCTCACAGACGCACAGTGGCAGTCCAGCAGCCGAGGGCGGGGGGATGTGCAGATCGCCTTCGTGGAGGGCTTCATCGCCATGCGCAACAGTGCCCGCCCGGAGAGCCCCTCGCTGATCTTCACGCCCGCCGAGTGGGGCGCCTTCGTCTCGGGAGCGCGGGAGGGGGAGTTCGACCTCACCTGAGGACGGGGCGCAGCGTTCCGGACGGCCGGGATCAGACGGCCGATCCGGGGGTGTTCCCTCCGCGTTTGCGGACACGCCACGGGAGGCGTCCTCCCGGAGTCACCGCCTGAGTCAGGCTGGCCCCGGGAGGGGACGGCCGGATCCCGGAGGTGAGGAACCCATGAGCACCCTGCCCGTCGTCGCGGCGGTCGACGGTTCGGACGACAGCCTGCGTGCCCTGGAGTGGGCCGTGGACGCCGCCCGCCGGTGCGCGGCACCCCTGCGCGTGGCGCACGTCCGCCAGTACGCCCATTGGGCACAGCAGTCACAGGTGCTCGCCGCCCTGCGGGCGGACCCGCAGGACGACCCCGTTCTGGACCAGGCCCGCGCCCACCTGGAGGGGCTGCGAGATCAGCCGGACACGGAGTACGCCGGCCTGGAGGGTGCGGTCGGCGCGGTCCTGTCCGGACTGGGAGCCACGGCCCAGCTGCTGGTACTCGGCTCCCGGGGCCGCGGCGGCTTCGCGAGTCTGCTGCTCGGCTCCACCGGCATGGCCGCCGCCCGTGATGCCGAGTGCCCCGTCGTCGTGGTGCCCCGGCCCGGACGCGAGGCCGACGGCGAGGCGCCGGGCGGCCCCGGCTCGCGCGTGGTCGTCGGCGTGAAGGTGGACGGCCCCGACGAGGCCACACTCGAGTTCGCCTTCGCCGAGGCCGTCCGGCGTGAGGCCCGGCTCCAGGCGGTCGCCGCCTACCCCTGGCCCGCGCAGCCCTGGATGATGCCCGGGGACATGCCCCCGCCGATCGTCGACCAGGACGTCATCGAGGACGAGACCCGGGTCCTCGCCGACGGTTTTCTCGCCCCGTACCGCGAGCGGCACCCCGAGGTCACGGTCGAACTGCTCCCGTCGGCGGGCGATGCGGCGGGCCACCTCGTCGCGGCGTCCCGGGGTGCCGGCCTCGTCGTCGTCGGCCGCCACCGGCGGCGCCTGCTCTCACCCGTCCGCATGATGGGCTCGGTCACCCACGCCGTCCTGCTGCACTCCGTGAGCCCGGTCGCCGTCGTGCCGCCGTCGCCCTCGCAGGACTGACCCGGCCGTGATGGATACGGCCGGGCCTATCATCGGCCGCATGCGGGAACCGATCAGCAGGGACGCCCGGCTCGCCCTGGACCTGGCCCTCACCATCCGCCACGACGGCAACGGCGGCGTCGCCGACGACCTGACCGACCCGGCAGGCCTGACCGTGTGGGTCCGGGCCCACCCCGAAGCCCTGCCGGCCGGAGCCCGCACCCGGGCCGACGGCCGGGGCGCGGTGCCCCAGCCTTTCGACGGCGACCGTCACGCGGCCGGCGCAGATGCCCGAGGGACGGAGCCCCAGCGCTCCGACGGTGACCGTCAAACTGGCGGCGCGGATGCTCAGGGGGCGGCGTCGCAGCCCGGCGACGGTGACCGTCACACCGGCGGCGCGGATACCCGGGGGCCGGTGTCGCAGCCCGGCGGCGCGGATGCCCGGGGGCCGGTGTCGCAGCCCGGCGGTGGTGACCGTCATGCCGCCGGATTCACCGCCGACGCCGCGCAGCTCACCGCCGTCCGCGCGTTGCGGGCCGCCGTCCGTGCGCTCTTCGCCCGGGCCGTGCGCCCCGGCGAGCCGAGCCCCGCGGACGCGACCCGCCTCATGCCCCTGCCGGAGGCGGTGCGGCACCTGAACGAGGCGGCCGCCCGAGTCCCCACCGTGCCGGTCCTCGACTGGCCCGAGGACGCCGGCCCGGTCGTCCACCGCAGGCCGGCCGGTGCCGGTGACGATCTGATCGCGTCCCTGGCCCACGCCGTGATCGCGTTCCTCGCGAGCTCCGATCGCGACCGGCTGCGGGCCTGCCACGCGCCGCGCTGTGTGCGGTACTTCCTCAAGGAGCACCCACGCCAGGAGTGGTGCAAACCCTCCTGCGGCAACCGTGCCCGCGTGGCCCGCCACCACCAGCGGCACAGGGCGACGGCCTAGACCGGCCGGCCGGGCCCGCCCGAGTGGTCCGGCGCCACGACCGCAACAGGGGGACGGCCTGGACCGGCCGGGGCCCGCCCACGTCGTCCGGAGCTCGCCCCGGTACCGGGCGAGAACCCTCCACCCGGTCCGTCGCCCGCCCCGCACTTCGCAGGCCGCGGCACGTACCATGGGCGACATGTCGTTCCTCCGCCGCCGCAGCGCCACCCCCGCCGGGCCCGACTTCGACGTACTGGCCATGGACCCGGGCGACTGGCCCGGCAACCTCGGTGCGGGACTGCTGCCCGCCCCCGACGGCACCTGCCAGGGCGTCTTCCTGCGCTACGACCTCTTCGGCGGCCGCGGCCCCGCGATGATCATCGGCAATCTGCCGGAGGGATCCCCGGCCCGTGAGGTCCCCGAGGGAGAGGTCCCCTTCGAGGTGGCCCAGCTGCTGCTGGCCCTGGAGAACGACGAGGAGGTCACCGTCGTCAGCACCGAGGACGTACCGGTCATGCAGGGCGACAACCTTCTGATCGTGCGCCGCGTCAAGCTCTCCGAGAGCCGGATCTCCTGCGTGCAGTTCGACCGCAGCGACAACGTCCTCGTGACCATCGCCGCCTGGGACCGCCCCATCACGGACGATCTCTACGCCCTCCTCAAACCGCTGCCCGCGGAACTCTTCCAGCAGGGCTGAGCCGAACCGCCGCACACGAAGAGGCCGCCGTACACCGGGCCAGGTGTACGGCGGCCCCTTCGTCCCCGTCAGCGAGTGCCGACCGCCGCGCGCACGGCGCGCCGGGCCAACTGGCAGTCGTCGTGCAGCCGCCGCAGCAGCAGGCGCTGCTCCTCGCCGGTCGGCGCAGCACCCGGGTGGGCCGTGCCCGGTGCCGCCGGGGCCGGATCGTGCATCGAACGTTGCACGGCCGTCTCGTAGGTCCGGATCTCACGGGTCAGCACCAGCATCAGGTTCACCAGGAAGGCGTCCCTGGAGGCGGGCCCCGCCGACTGCGCGATCTGGCTGATCTGACGACGGGCGACCGGTGCGTCCCCGAGCACCGACCACAGGGTCGCCAGGTCGTATCCCGGCAGGTACCAGCCCGCGTGCTCCCAATCCACCAGCACTGGACCGGCCGGTGACAGGAGAATGTTCGACAGCAGCGCGTCGCCGTGGCAGAACTGGCCCATGCCCTGCCGCCCGGAGGCCTGCGCGATGCCGTGCAGCAGTTTCTGCAGGTCGCCCAGGTCCCGGTCGGTGAGCAGGCCCAGCTCGTGGTACCGGGAGATCCGGGTCGCGTAGTCGAGCGGGGCGTCGAACGTGCCCGCGGGCGGCCGCCAGGCGTTCAGCCGGCAGATCGCACCGAGTGCCGCTCTGATGTCCGCCCGGGGCGGTGCCTCCGCCGGGTGTCGCTGGAGCGCCGCCACCCGGCCCGGCATCCGCTCGATCACCAGCGTGCAGTTGTCCGGGTCCGCCGCGATCAGTCTCGGCGCCCGCACGGGTGGGCGGTGCCGGACGAACGAGCGGTATGCCGCTATCTCGTGGCGGATCCGCTCGGACCAGGCGGGCGAGTGGTCCAGTAAACACTTGGCGACAGCCGTGCTGCGACCGGTCGTGCCGACCAGGAGCACGGACCGTCCGTTGCGGCGCAGCACCTGCACCGGGGCGAACTCCGGGCAGATGCGGTGCACGGACGCGATCGCCGTGCGCAGCTGCGCGCCCTGGGGGCCGGACAAGTCGAGTCTCCCGCTGAGCGGTTGGGTGCCGAGGACCGCGCCGCGCCGAGCCCTGCCCGCACCGAGCACGGGGGCCGCCGACCGCGCGGGGGCGAGGTAGGGGCCGCTGTCCGTGGGACGCGGGTGCAGCGACCGGGGCGGTGCGGACACGGAGGACGATGCTGCGTACATGGGCGAAACAGATCCCTTCGTGTGCCTGCGACGACAGCGCACCACCCGGCCCGGATGCCCGGGAGAACCCTGGGGAGTGTCCCTGGCGACCGGGTCGAGGTGGCGCGTTCCTACCTGACACCGGATGGCCGGTGGCACACCATCTGGCGAACCCTGGCGAACCCTGGCGAATAGTCGCCCGGCAAGTCTCCCCGGGCTACTGTCAACTCAGCCGAGAACCTGGGGGCTTGACGTGAGCGGACAACCCAACACCCGGCTCGCGGACCTGTTCGGCCTGGCCGGCTGGTCCAAGGGCGAACTCGCGAGGCTGGTCAACCGGCAGGCGGCGGCCATGGGCCATCCCCAGCTGTCGACCGACACCTCCCGGGTGCGGCGGTGGATCGACACGGGAGAGATCCCGCGCGATCCGGTGCCGCGGGTGCTGGCGGCTCTGTTCACCGAGCGTCTCGGCCGTGTCGTGACCATCGAGGACCTCGGTCTGGTCCGGCACGGGCGTGCGGGGAAACGGCAGGACGGCGGGAGCGCGGATGCTCCCGACGGCGTGCCGTGGGCGCCCGAGCGGACGGCTGCGGTCCTCACCGAATTCACGGGAATGGACCTCATGCTCAACCGACGCGGCTTGGTGGGCGCGGGCGCCGCGCTCGCCGCGGGATCCGCACTCAGCAGCGCCATGTACGACTGGCTGCACACCGACCCTTCCCTGGCTGCCGACGCCCCCGGCCCCGACCATCCCCTGCACGCCGACCCCGCTGGGTACGACCGCTACGAGGCCGCCCCCATCGGGTCGCAGGAGATCGAGGAACTGGAGCGCTCGGTCGAGGTGTTCCGCGCCTGGGACGCCGCCCGCGGCGGCGGGCTCCAGCGCAAGGCCGTGGTGGGCCAGCTCAACGAGGTGGGCGGCATCCTCGCCTACCGTCATCCACCCCACCTCCAGCGGCGCCTGTGGGGCGTCGCCGCCAACCTCGCCGTCCTCGCGGGCTGGATGTCGCACGACGTCGGCCTGGAACCCACGGCCCAGAAGTACTTCGTCATCGCCGCGCACGCGGCCAGAGAGGGCGGGGACCGTCCCCGCGCGGGCGAGGCCCTCTCCCGCGCGGCCCGTCAGATGGTGCACCTGGGCAAGCCGGACGACGCCCTGGACCTGATGAAGCTCGCCACGTCCGGTTCGGGCGACGAGGTGCAGCCCCGCACCCGGGCGATGCTCTACACCATCGAGGCCTGGGCACAGGCCTCCATGGGCAAGGGCCAGGCGATGCGCCGCACCCTGGGGCGGGCGGAGGATCTGTTCGTCTCCGACAAGGGCGACGTCCCGCCGCCGGACTGGATGCAGACCTTCAAGGAGGAGGACCTGTACGGCATGCAGGCCCTGGCCTACCGCACGCTCGCCGAGTTCGAGCCGGGCGCCGCGGCGCATGCCCAGCACTACGGGGAGAAGGCCCTCGCCCTGCGGATCGACGGCCGGCAGCGGTCGAAGATCTTCGACTATCTGTCGATGGCGTCGGCCTGCTTCATCGCGGACGACCCCGAACAGGCCGACCGGTACGCGCGTCTGGCCCTGGTGTCGATGGGGTCCAACTCCTCCCATCGCACGTGGGACCGGCTGCGTCAGATGTACCAGCTCACGGCCGAGTACTCCGGCTACCCGAGGATCCAGGAGCTGCGGGAGGAGATCAAGCTGGCCCTGCCGAGGACGAAGGGCAGGGGTGCCGACCTCGCGCAGGCCTGAGTCGGGCGAGTTTCCTTACGACATCACCTTGGCCATGAGCACACAGGCGTTGTCCTCGCGTGCGCCCTCGCCGAACTCCTGGACCACGGCCCGCAGGCAGTCCTGCGCTGTGCGGTGCGTGGCCAGGCGGGGTGCCAGACCGAGGAGCAGCTGTGCGGCCGCCGATCCCGTGTGCCCGGGCACCAGCCCGTCGGTGTGCAGGAGCAGCAGGTCGCCCACCTCGAGCGTCTCTTCGGCCTGTCCGTAGACGGCGCCCGAGGTGGCGCCCAGCAGGACACCGTCGGGTGCGTTCAGCACCCGCCCCGTCCCGTCGCGGAACAGCAGCGGGGCGGGGTGTCCGGCCTGCGCCCACACCAGGGCCCGGGTCGCGGGCCGGTAACGGCAGCAGACGGTGCTGCCCAGGGCGGGTTGCACCGTGGCGTCGAGCAACTGGTTGAGCCAGGCCATCAACTGTCCCGGCTGCGCACCGGCCATGGCCATGCCGCGTACGGCACCGAGCAGCATGGTCATGTTCGACGTGACGCCGACACCCTGGCCGGTGAGATCGCCGACGCTGAGGAGCGTTTCGCCGTCGGTCAGTTCGAGTGCGTCGTACCAGTCGCCGCCGAGGAGTGTGTGCGTCGAGGCCGGGAGGTGGTGGGAGGCGAGGTCGAGGGTCGCGGGGCCGCGGTGCGGGAGCCGCAGGGAGCCGCGCCACTGCGGCAGCACGGCCTCCTGCAGCTCGACCGCGAGCCGCTGCTCGCTCCGCGCGGCCTCCTGCCGGTGGCGGAGCGAGTCACGGGTCTCGCTCACCGCCCGCTGGCTGCGGCGCAGTTCGCTCACGTCCCGCAGCACGGCCCACATCGAGGCGGTGCTGCCGTCCGTGTCGAGCACCGGTTCGCCCATCATGTGGACGGTCCGTACGTCGTCGCCCCGGCGGGTGATGCGGAACTCGCCGTCGATGGGCCGTGCGTCGACGAGGCAGTCGGTGACCATCGCCGTCAGCTTCGGACGGTCCTCGTCCACAACGAGGGACGGCAGTTCGTCGAGGGTGAGGGGAGGGGCGGCCGGGTCGCGGCCCAGGATCTGGTAGAGCTCTGCGGACCAGCTGGCCTCGTCCGTCAGGAGGTTCCACTCCGCGCTGCCGACCCGGCTGAGCAGTGAGCCCGGTGCGGAGGCGGCGGGTTCCGGATCGGCGGCTGTGGGCAGGGGACCGTCCCGTAACTGGGCCAGGTGCTCGTCGAGGTCGTTGAGCTGGTGCAGGGCCAGGTCGTACAGGGCGCGTTGCCAGCGCTCGCGCGGGTGGTCCGCTCCCTCCCCCTCGGTGTCGCGGCGCACCGCGTCCACGTCGCCCTTGAGCCGCCGCGTCTGCGATATGAGCGCGTCGACCGAGCCGCGGCGGGGCGGCTGGGCGGCTGAGCGGTCCGCGGAGAGGTGGGACGGCATGACGCACTCCGATGCGGGGACGGGACGACCAGGGCGGACGGAGGGACCGTTACGACTGTTGCACAGCCCGCGACGCCCTGTAAGGGATTCGACGACACACGATACGGTGGTGCTTCTGGCATATGCCACAGTCTCGCGGAGTTACTGCGAGGTAGGCACGGGGTGCCCTACCCGGAGATCCAAGTCGTAGATTACACACGGCAGTTGACGCCCGATCGGGACGCCGGCGGGAGGCTGCTCCGGGTGTTCGACGGCCCCGTGTTCGAGCGCCACGAGCGGGCGCCTGGAACCCCTGACGGAACGATCCCCCGGGGCGTCGGATCACTGGCCGGTGTGCCGGTAGCGTCCGTTTCATGATCGACCTCGATGCGCTCGTCCGGCTCTGTCCACCGCCCGCCGTGTCACCACCTCCGGTGGATTGGGCGGAAGCCGAGAGCGATCTCGGTACGGCTCTGCCCTCCGATTACAAACAGCTCGTCGAGACCTACGGGGACGGCATCTTCGACGAGACGATCTGGCTGCTCGCCCCCTGCTCCGCCCACGTCGACTGCGACCTGCACGCACAGACGGCGGAACGGGAGGAGATCCTGGCCGACCTGTGGGAGTTCGAGGACAGGCCGGCCGGCCTGGAGGAGTCGGGGGCGAGGGTCCTGCCGTGGGCCTTCGAGGAGGGTACGGTGCGTTCCTGTACTGGCTGGCGCGGCCCGGGCAGTCCCCCGACGACTGGACCGTGCTGTACAACGAGGGGCGCGGCCCCCTGTGGGAGCACCACGACACGGGGTGTCTCGCCTTTCTCCTCGCGGTGCTCACCGGAACCGCCGAGACGGAGTACTTCGGCAATCTCCACGACGTGCTGAAGCCTGCGGAGCACCGTTTCGCGACGGCCGATCAGGCCCTCGGATGACCGGACGGGTGATTCCCGCCGCGGCGGCGAGGCCTCGCCGATGAGTTTTCGGTGGTCGTGCGGTCCACCCCTCGAATGAAGGGAGCGCACCATGCGCAAGATCATTGTTTGCACGTTCCTGTCGCTGGACGGCGTCATGCAGGCGCCGGGCGGTCCGGACGAGGACGCCGAGAGCGGCTTCGAGCACGGTGGCTGGCAGAAGCCCGTCTCCGACGACGAGGTCGGCGCGGCCGTCGCCGGTTGGTACGAGCCCTCCGACGCGATGCTGCTCGGCCGCAAGACGTACGAGATCTTCGCGTCGTACTGGCCGGCCGCCGATCCCGGCAACCCGTTCACCGGGCGGATGAACAGCATGCGCAAGTACGTGGCGTCCCGGACCCTGACGTCCCTGGAGTGGGAGAACTCCACTCTGCTGGAGGGCGACGTCGCGGACGCCGTGCGCGAACTGAAGGCGTCCGACGGCGGCGACATCAACGTCGTCGGCAGCGGCGACCTCGCCCAGACGCTCATGCGGAACGACCTCGTCGACGAGTACCGGCTGACCATCCATCCGGTGATCATCGGCACCGGCAAGCGGCTGTTCGCCGACGGAGCGGTCCCGACCTCTCTGGAGCCGGTCAGCGTCTCGACGACGAAGAGCGGCACGGTCGTCGGCGTCTACCGGCCGACCGGCAAGCCGAGTTACGACAGCTATTAGGTTTCCGGCGGCACCGTCCTGCCGGCAGCCACCGGCAGGACGGCACCGCATCGACTCAGTACCGCAGCACCCCGGCCATGCCGTCCGCCTCGCCGAGTGTGCCGTCCGGGACGAAGCGGACGTCGGCCCCGGTCTCCAGGCACTGTTCGACGATCTCGTCCACGATGTCCTCGCGGGAGTCGAGGTCGCCGGTCTCGGCGAGGATCAGATGGTCCCCGGCGTCGCGGACCGTCACCCGGTAGTTCTCCTCGACCGCAAGCAGCCGGATGCGGCCGTCCCGTGCGCTCTGCCACAGTTCGTCGACACCGGCGGCGAACTCCCGCCGTCCGCGGGCCGTTTCGAGGGCACGGGTCACGGCCTCCGTGTTCCTGCGGGCCTCCGCCTCGACCACCGGCCGCACGGCCTGCCACACGGCCTCGGGGGTCCCGTGGGCGAGCCCGCCGTGCGGGATGTGCACCGCGCTCCGGGCTGTGGTGCCGACCTCGTCCAGCAGGGAGAGAGCGGCCGGCTCTCCGGTGACGTACAGCTGTCTCGGATGGTCGCGCAGCACGGCGCTCATCGCGGTGTCGGCCTCCCGGAGGAACTGGCGCGTGCGTTCCTCCCGGAAGGCGCTCGGGGTGTCGCCGATCCGCTGCTGCCGCTCCGGGTCGAAGTTCTCCACGCGCCGGGTCAGCGGGAAGCCGCCGAGGCGGGCCGCGGCCACCCGGTCGACTCCGCCGTTCCACAGTGTGGCGCGGTCCGCGGCGAGCGACAGGACCCAGAAGGGCCGCCCGGCCGTCTGTGCGGAGACGAGGTTGCGGGTGAGGAAGGTGTCCGAGAGCACGACACGTTCGGGCACGGACCTGGCCAGCGACCACACCTGGTGCTCGCCCGGTGCCGCGAAGATCGCCAGGCCGTCCTCGGCATGTGTCAGATCGACCTCGGTCAGAGCCCGGTCGAGGTGCCCGGCGACCTCGGCGCGTCGCTCACGGGTGACAGCCGGATCGGCCTCCAGCTGCCGCTTGGCCTCGGCGACCATGGTGCGCAGCCGGACCTGGTCCTGGGTGTTGTAGGGATCGCGGCGGTGGGTCGGCGTCAGTACGGAGACCGCGGGATAGGGGCGCGGGCGCCGCAGCTCGGCAAGGGTCGCGGGACTCAGAACGCTCTCCATGACAGAACGATAGAGCGAATTCACGATGAGGGCATTTGGGGCAATCGATTCATTCGTCGTCGCGGTCGGAGCCGCAGGAGCTCCCGTCCGGCGGCAGCGTTCCGTACAGCAGGAAGGCGTCGACCTTGCTGTGCACGCACTTCGACGAGCCGTAGCCGGTGTGGCCCTCGCCCCGGTTGTCGAGGACCACGGCCGACGATCCGAGTCGCCTCGCCGTCTCCACCGTCCAGCGGTACGGCGTGGCCGGGTCGCCCCGGGTGCCGACGAGCAGCATCCTCGGCGTGCCGACATCCTTGACGTCGTCGCGGATGTAGTCGGTGCCCTTGGGGCGGCCGTAGCACATCAGTACCTGGGTGAGCCGGTACCGTCCGAACACCGGGGACGCCTGCTCGTAGCGGGCGCGCAGCCGGCCGAGGTCCTCGGTGACCTGCGCGGCGGCGGGGCGGTCGGGATCGTCCGCGCAGTTGACCGCCATCAGCGCCGCCGGAAGGTTGTCGAGGGGGATGTCCGCGGGGTCGGTGAGTCCGGCGTGCGGGGTGCGCCGCAGCGGCAGGGTGAAGCCCCCGGTCAGGAAGGCCTCCAGGCCGCGGGTGTCGCCGTCCTCGAGGAGCTGGCCGACGGCCCGCTGCAGCGAGGGCCACAGCTCCCTGCTGTAGAGACCCTGCGCGAGGGCGCCCGCGAAATCCTGACCGGTGAACGCCTCACCGAAGTCGGTCGGCACCGGGTCCTTGTCGAGCGACTCGACCACCTGTACGACCTGCTCCCGGGCCTCTCGGGGATCGCGTCCGAACGGACAGGCGATGTCCTCGGTGCACCAGGTCAGGAAATTCTCCAGTGCGGTCTGCTGCCCCTGGGCGCTCGCCACACCCTGGTCGGCCAGCGGTTCGGTCAGTGTGTCGACGCCGTCCAGCACCATCCTGCCGACCTTCTCGGGGTACTGGGCCGCGTACACCGCGCCGAGCCGGCTCCCGTAGGAGAATCCCAGGTAGTTGAGCTTGCCGTCGCCCAGCGCGTCGCGCATCACGTCCAGGTCGCGAGCGGCGTTGACCGTGCCGATGTGGGGCAGGACCGGGCCCGAGTGCTCGGTGCACTCGGCCGCCGCCGCGCGCAGCTCCTCGAGCACGGCCCCGGGATCGGCCACGTCGCCGTTGCCGTCCGTCGCGTCCAGGGCGTTGTCCGAGGCGTTTCCGCAGCTCACCGGCGAGGAGCGGCCGACGCCGCGAGGGTCGAATGAGACGACGTCGTAGCCGTTCGTCAGGCCCATGAAGTCCTTGCCGCCCATGGCGAGTTGGGCCACGCCCTGACCGCCGGGGCCGCCGAAGTTCAGCAGCACCGAACCCCGGGATGTGCCCGTCGCCCGGTAGCGGGCGACGGCGAGGTCGAGGGTGCGCTTGCCGGGTCTGGCGTAGTCGAGCGGGACGGTGACCTTGCCGCACTGGAGGTCCTTCGGCATGTCCATGCCCTCGCACCTCGACCAGGTGACCTTCTGGTCGTAGAAGCGCGACAGGCCGGGCGGGGGGCCGTCGGCGGCCGGCAGTGCCGTGCCCAGCAGGGCGAGCCCGGCCGTGCCGGTGACCGCGCAGCGCCGTATCGAGGGGCGCGTGGACAGCTTGGCCAGCATCGATGCCTCCAAGGACGCGGGCGACCGAAGGGACCGGGGCGCCCTCGCTCACCATATGCGCGCCCCGAAGGCCTCGCCTCCGGGCGGCGGGGCCGCGCGGCGAACCGTGCCCCGCCAGGTCCGCCCTCGTGCGAGCCCGCATGCGCAGCCGGTATACGAAGGGTTTTACCGCTAGTTCGACAACCGGCCCGCTCGATGGAGTGAAAGGCCGATAAGCCATAACTCGGACCGGGCGGGCGGCGTTCTCTCCGGTGCGGGTGAGTGCCCGCGACGATGTCTGGAAGGCAGGGGTCCATGCGAAGGATGACCCGAAACGGAGTGATCGCCGTCGCCGCCGCCTCGGGCGCGATGGCCGTGACCGTCCCCGCGTACGCAGGTTCCGGCGCGGACGGCTCGGCGGCCGGTTCGCCGGGGGTGGTCTCCGGCAACACCGTCCAGCTGCCGGTGCACGTCCCGGTGAACGTGTGCGGGAACACGGTGAACGTGGTGGGGCTGCTGAACCCCGCCGCCGGCAACAGCTGCGCGAACCGGGACGAGGGGCGGGGCGGCCGGCCGGGCGGGTCCGGCGGTGCGGTCGCCGAGGGCAGTGCGACGGGCTCACCGGGAGTGGTCTCCGGCAAAGGCGTGCAGTTGCCGGTCGACCTCCCCGTCAACCTCACGGGCAACTCGGTCGACGTGGTCGGCATCGGCAACGCCTCGACCGGCAACGAGTCCTCGAACACCCCCGGCGAGCACCGCCCGGTCCGTCCCCAGCATCCGCCGAAGCCGGCCCCGAAGCCGGTGCCGAAGCCGACCCCGCCTCCCCGGTCGAACCCGGCCCCCGAACCGGCTCCGCGCACCGTCCCGCACGCCCGGGGCGCCTTGGCCCACACGGGCGCGAACCACGCCCTCCAGGGCGTGGCGGCGAGCGCGGCACTGGTCGCCGGGGGAGTGGTGCTGCGCCGGAGGTTCCGTCCGGGGGCCGACAGCTGACCCGCACGGGGGCTACACCGCCTCCGCCACCCCCGTGAGCAGCACCATCCCCGAGTCGCCGTGGTCGGGCAGGGTCGGGTTCATGTCGAGGTGGGTCACGTCCAGTTCCCTGGTCAGGGGCGCGAAGACCTCCGTGACGGTGGCCGGGCTCACCGGGCAGCCCGGCCAGCGGGAGGCCGGCCCGATGCGGTACGTCGGCATGTTCTCCATGAAGGCGGCGACCAGGCGACCGCCCGGCCGGACCGTGCGGACGAAGGTGCGGCAGAAGTCGGCGAACTCGGCGAAGTCCTCCGTCGCGCCCTCCGCGACGAAGTGCATGGAGGCGAGTTCGTACGTACCCCTCGGCAGGGACCGGACGTCGGCGTGGACGACGTCGACCGGCGCCAGCGCCCCGGCCAGGGTCGCCGGCACCTGGGGGTTGAGTTCCCGGCACAGTGCGTGGAACGGCAGCCAGCTCGCGTCGGGACGGTGACAGATCTGGTCCGTGAGATAGGCGACGTTGCTCGCTCCCGCCTCGACGGCGTCGATCCCGCGGCTCGCGGCGGACGCGAGCATCAGCGGGTAGAGGTTGGGGCCCGCCCCGAACTCCACCGAGCGGTCGATGCCGCCGGGCGGAAGACGCCGGTAGTAGGCGCTGTGGTGCGCGATGACCGCCGCGTCCCAGGGATGCACCTCGCGGTAGTTCTCCGCGAGGTAGTCGGCAACCGGCCAGCTGTCCCAGTCCACGTCGTCGTTGTGCGTCGTCATGGCCGGTGGTCCTTCAGCGGCACGGAAAAGCTGTCGCGCGCGGTCATGTGCACGACGATGACGCTCGCGACCGGTGCGATGTGGACGGCCGTGAGCCGACGGGCCGACAGCGAGGACATGGTGCCTCCCCCCGTCGGGGAGAGCGGGGCGGACGCCTGGTCTTGCGTCTGGTTCTGGTTGAAATCGATCATAGGTTCGCCCGCGAGGCTCTGCATCTCGGGCGGCCGCCCCACCGCCCGGGCCCGTGGCCCCCGGGTGGGCGCGTCCAGGCCCTCAGTCGCGTCCGAGGTGGAACCTCACGTGCAAGTCCCTCACTCGGCCGACCAGTTCGGGTACGGGGCCGTCCACGGCTACATGGGGTGCCACCTCGTGCACGGAGAGTGTCCGCACCGGCGGCTCGGGGACACCCAACTCCGCCAGCCAGGAGCCGAGTTGCCGGGACGATGCGACGTAGACGATCCGGCCGAGGCCGACCCAGGCGTGGGCGGCCGCACACATCGGGCAGTGCTCACCGGAGGTGTAGACCGTGGCGGCCGCCCGTCCCTCGGGTGTGAGGTGCGCCGCCGACCAGCGGGCCAGCTCGAACTCGGGGTGCCGGGTGCGGTCGCCCGAGGCCACCCGGTTGTGATCCTCGCCGAGGACGGTGCCGTCACCGTCCACCAGGACCGAACCGAACGGCTCGTCCCCGGCCTCCAGGGCTTCGGCCGCGAGTTCCACGCAGCGGCGCAGATACGGCAGTTCCGTGTCCTTCACGACCATGGGGCCGACCCCTCGCGAGACGATGTGATCACGAGGACCTTATGGCCCGGGCGCATCAGAGGAAAGGGACCACGCTTGCGTGAGGGGAGGGGCGGCTGACGCGCCGCAAATCCTTTGCCTTCCGGTCCGGTGACTGCTGAAGTCTGCCCATGGATCATGCTGAGTTGCTTGCCTTGTTCGACCGTGACCTGCGTGTCGGTGCCCGGCCGGACGGTCCCGGTGCCCGGGTCGAGCGCACCGCCGGTGTCGTCCGTCAGGTCGCCGCCGCGGAGGGCTGGAACGGCATCGTGTGGTCCGCCCTCGACGAGGCCGGGGCGGACGCGGTGATCGCCGGGCAGATCGGCCACTACACCGGACTCGGCCTCGACTTCGAGTGGAAGATGTACGGGCACGACCGGCCGGCCGACCTCGGGCGGCGGCTGCGCGCGGCCGGGTTCAGGCCCGGGGACGAGGAGACGCTGATGATCGGCGAGATCGGCGCTCTCGCCCTCGACGCCGAACTGCCCGACGGTGTGCGCGTCGTGCCGGTCACCGACCCGGCGGGCGTCGATCACGTGGCCGACGTCCACGAGAAGGCGTTCGGCGCTGACAGCTCCTGGCTCCGGCACCAGCTCCTCGCCCGGCTGTCGGCCGACCCGGACACCGTCGTCGCCGTCGTGGCCCTGGCCGGCGACCAGCCGGTGAGCGCCGCCCGCATGGAACTCGTGCCCGGCACTCCCTTCGCCGGCCTGTGGGGCGGCGGCACCGTCCCGGGCTGGCGCGGCCAGGGCATCTACCGCTCCCTGGTCGCCCATCGCGCCCGGGCCGCCGCGGCCCGCGGCTACCGCTACCTGCAGGTCGACGCCTCCGCCGAGAGCAGGCCCATCCTGCAACGGCTCGGCTTCGCGGCGCTGACGACCACGACGCCGTACGAGTACACGCTCGCCGGGCGATGAGGGGCTCGCCGCGATGTGGTCGGCCGGTCACCGCCGAGGCTCCCCGGGCCCGGTCTCGGGCGGCGGCGGGCAGGGCGTGAATCGGCCGGTCCGGGACGCGGACCGGCCTCCGATTCCCTTACGGCGGGTGCTACGGCCTGGGCGAGGCCTTCGCCGCCGTTCCGGCGCACACCAGTCCCAGGATCACGGCCAGTGCACCGATGATGATGTTGTTCCACACGACACCGGCGTCCGGGCTCTCGCCGACGATCCAGGGCGAGATGATCATCCACATCCCGAGGGCGCACATGGCCCAGCTCAGGCCGTACATGCGCTCCGGAGCGCGAGTGAACCCGAGCGCCAGCAGGCCGATCGCGATCCCCATGATCAGGTTGTGGGTCACGAGGGCCGGCTGGCTGGTCGTGTAGTGGACTATCCACGGGGAGGCGGCGCAGTACAGACCGAGCAGGAACACCGGTCCGTCCACGAGCGCCACATCACGGCCGCCGAGCATGCGGGCGTAACGGTCCCGCATCTCGGAGGCGTCGGGGTGGCTGGTGATGTCACCTCTGGTGTGCGAGACGTTGGCCATGACTCGTCTCCTTCATGGTGCAGGGCGACCGCGTCTGGAGGGATGTGCGGTAAACGCCGCGTAAGCGTCATTCTGCTCTTATTTCCCCCTTATGTGTAGAGCTCGGGGAGGGGGCGGAATCTACCCGGCGGTACATGTCCGGGCGGATCGGGGGCATCCGGATGTGTACGACAGCGACCGGCGACGTCGCCCGGCGGGCGACGTGGGACAGGGAGGGCAGCGGACGTGACCACGGCCATCGGCGCGAAGGTGTTGGAGCGGTTCCCGGCGGGGTCTCCGCGCGGATCGTGGCCCGCGGAGGAGTACGCGGCACGCCGCCGCGCCGAGGGAGAGCCGGCCACCGTCGTGATGGACCTGGAGTCGGACGCCTTCCTCGTGGTCGTTCCGGCCGACGGCGACTGAGGCCCACGCCGACCGCGCGGCGACCGTGCGCGCCCCCCGGCTCGTGCGAACCGGGAGGGCGCGCACGGCTTTTCGGGGTGCCCCTCGCGAACCGGCCGGTCCGGGATACGAGATGAGCCGCGATTTCCTTGACGGCCCTCGACCTCCGCTGCCACGATCCATGGCATGACCATGCGACTGGACCTCACGCGGCGACGCCATGTCGACCTCGCTCGTGTCTCCAGCGCTTCCTGTCGCGCCGCAGCCTGAGTCTCCCGGCTCGCCGCTTCTCCTCACCGCCGTATCCGCCGTCGGCCGCCGTCCCGGTGGCACGCCCTGAGCGGTGATCTTTCCCCCCGTCTGAATTCGGCACTTTCGCACGCCTTCGAACACGGCGTCCCCGAGTTCGGCGGTGCCCCGCGCAGTTGCGCCCTCTCCCCGAAATGAGAGCCCATGGCCACCGTCCTGTCCGTCTCCGGCAGCCCCTCAGCCTCCTCCCGCACCAGCCGACTGCTGCGCCATCTGGACAAGCGGCTGGCGGCCCAGGGGCATGACGTGATCCCGCTCGACGTCCGCACCATCCCCGCCGAGGCCCTGCTCGGAGCCGACTTCCGCCACCCCGCCATCGTCGAGGCCACCGAACTGTTCGCCCGGGCCGACGGCGTCGTCATCGGCACACCCGTCTACAAGGCGTCCTACTCCGGTGTCCTGAAGGCCCTGCTGGACCTGCTCCCGCAGTACGCCCTCACCGGCAAGACCGTTCTGCCGCTCGCCACCGGCGGCAGCGTCGCCCATGTCCTGGCCATCGACTACGCCCTGCGTCCGGTCCTCAACTCCATGGGCGCCGCCCACATCGTGCAGGGCTGGTTCACCCTCGACAAGCACCTCACCGCTCACGACGACGGCTCCCTGACCGTCGCGCCGGACGCCACCGAGGCGCTGGACCAGGTGGTCGACCAGTTCTCCGCGGCGCTGGGCCGCACCCCGCTGCTGGCCGTGGCGGGCTGACGCCGCCCGCCGCCGCACGCACGTCCCCCTCGATCGGAGTTCCCCGTGTCCCTCACGTTCCACTGGTTCCTGCCCACCAACGGCGACAGCCGTCATGTCGTCGGCGGCGGTCATGGCACCCCGGCCACCGCGTCCGGGCGGGACCGGCCGCCGACGGTCGCCTACCTGAGCCAGATCGCCCGGGCCGCCGAGGAAGTGGGTTTCGCGGGAGCCCTCACGCCCACCGGTGCCTGGTGCGAGGACGCCTGGCTCACCACCGCGATGGTCGCCCAGCACACCGAACGCCTGAAGTTCCTCGTCGCCTTCCGGCCCGGCCTGATCTCGCCCACCCTCGCCGCGCAGATGGCGGCCACCTTCCAGCGGCAGACCGGCGGGCGGCTGCTGCTCAACATCGTCACCGGCGGCGAGAACAAGGAACAGCGCGCCTTCGGCGATTTCCTCGACAAGGACGGCCGGTACCGCCGCACCGGTGAGTTCCTGCACGTCGTACGGGAATTGTGGCAGGGCGGCACCGTCGATCTGCAGGGCGAGCACGTCCGGGTGGCGGAGGCGGCGCTGGCCCGGGTGCCCGACCCCGTGCCCGAGGTGTACTTCGGCGGCTCCTCGCCCATCGCGGGGGAGATCGCCGCCCGGCACGCCGACGTCTACCTCACCTGGGGCGAACCCCCGGCCCAGGTGGCCGAGAAGATCGCCCGGCTCAGGGCGCTGGCCGCCGCCCAGGGCCGCACCCTGCGCTTCGGCATCCGGCTGCACGTCATCACCCGGGACACCGCCGAGCAGGCCTGGGCCGAGGCGGACCGGCTGCTCGACGGCTTCGATCCGGAGACGGTCGCCTCGGTGCAGGCCGGCCTCTCCCGCAGCGAGTCCGAGGGGCAGCAGCGCATGCTCGCCCTGCACGGCGGCCGCCTCGACCGCCTGGAGATCCACCCCAACCTGTGGGCCGGAATCGGCCTGGTACGCGGCGGCGCGGGCACCGCCCTGGTCGGCAGCCACGACGAGGTCGCCGAGCGGATCAAGGAGTACCACGCCCTGGGCATCGACGAGTTCATCCTCTCCGGCTATCCGCACCTGGAGGAGGCGTACTGGTTCGGCGAGGGGGTCCTGCCACGCCTCGCCGCGCAGGGACTGTGGCGGCACCCCGCGGGCGGTCGGGACACGCCCGTCGCAGCGGCCCCCTTCGTGCCGGTCGCGAGCTGACCCCCGGTCCGTTCCGTCACCGGGAGGCCGGAGATCAACCCTGAGGCCCCGCCCGGGCGTCCTGGTCACCGAGTGGGCATGACCGCCCCTCGGTGACCAGGAGGCACATCCGCATGAAGCAGCGCGCCGCACGCACCGTCTCGATCGCCCTGGCCGTGGCGCTGTCCGCCGCAACGGCGGCACTGGCCCCGGCCGCTCACGCGGCGGATCGGCAGCACGGCCACGAGGCCACCCGGACCGCGTTACGCGCGCTGGTCGAGAAGGGCGGACTCCCCGGAGTGGCGGCCGAGGTCCGTGACGGCAAAGGGACTTGGTCCGGCGAGTCGGGCTACGCGGACACCGGCACCGGCCGCACGCGTTCGGCCGGCGAGCACTTCCGCGGAGCCAGCATCACCAAGACGTTCGTCGCGACGGTCCTGCTCCAGCTGGAGGCCGAAGGCCGACTGGACCTGGACGACACGGTCGAGCGATGGCTGCCCGGACTGCTGCGCGGCAACGGCTACGACGGCAGCAAGGTCACCCTGCGCCGGCTCCTCAACCACACCAGCGGAATAGCCAACTACACCGACGACCCCGCCTTCCTCCACGACAGCGCAGGACCCGGCTTCCCGGAGCACCGGTACGACACCCACACGCCCGAGGAGCTCGTGGCGCTCGCGCTGCGGCGCCCACCGCGGTCGGGCCCGGAGAGCGAGCCGTCGTACTCGAACACCAACTTCGTCGTCGCGGGCATGGTCATCGAGAAGGCCACGGGCCACGGTTACGCCCAGGAGATCACCCGCCGCATCCTGCGGCCGCTGAAACTGCGCGGGACGTCCTTCCCCGGCACTTCTCCCCATATGCCGAAGCCCCACCCCGTCGGTTACTCCCGCCTCCACCAGGACGCCCCCGACGCCGAGATCCACGACGCCACCGAACAGAACATGACCTGGCTGGGCGCGGCGGGCGACGTCATCTCCACCAGCGGCGACCTCAACCGGTTCCAACGGGCCCTGGTGAAAGGCCACTTGCTGCCGCAGCGGCAGATGAAGGAGATGTTCGAAGAGGTTCCGGCCGGGCATGGTACCGGGTACGGACTCGGGGTCGAGTTCGCTCAGTTGTCCTGCGGGGTGAAGGTGGTGGGCAAGAGCGGCCGTACGAACGGCTCCCTGTCCGCGACGGCCGGCACCCTGGACGGCGAGCACCAGCTCACCTTCAACATCAACGGCGACTGGCTCCCGAACTCCTCCCTCTACACGGACGTCATCGAAGCGGAGTTCTGCGGGAAGATACCGTCCCGGACGAACCGGGCACCGGCCGCGCCCCGCCTCGGCTAGCGGGACGCCAGGGAACCGAGATGCCTCGGCCGCCTCGGCTAGCCGGACGCCAGCGAGCCGAGGTGCGTCCTGCGTGCCTCGGCCGTCTGGCCCTGCACCAGCAGGAACATCCCCTCGCGCGCCAGCCGTTGCGCCCGGCTGCCCAGGTCCATGGACCGGCCGCCCCCGGCCACGACCGCCGCGGTCGTGGCCGCGCGCAGGAGGTCGAACGCGCGGGTCTTGACGGCCAGGCGTTCCGGAACGTGGTCGTGCGGGGCGGGGCGGTCGGCCAGTGCGTAGGCCTCCGTGCGGACCTCGTCGAGCCGGGCGCGCAGCGACCGGGCCGTGTCCCGGCCGTCCGGGGTGTGCTCCACGAGGTCCAGCGCCGCGTACGCCACCCCGAACACGGCCGGACTGGTGTTGGCGGCCCGGGGCAGGTCGACCCGGGCGAACTCCTCCCGCGAGGTGCGCAGCACGACGGACTCCTCCGGCAGCCACAGGCCGTCCAGCTCCAGGGACACCGTACGGGCGGCGGTCAGGGCCGCGAGCCGCATGGGCGCCGACGGCGTCAGCCCGGGCTGCTCGCGGGCCTCGGCGAATCCGAACACCACCTCGGCCGTGTCCGTCACCCCGGCCAGCAGCATCACGTCGTTCAGACCCCACCCCGTGAACCAGGGCACCGTCCCCTCGAACCGCCAGCCGCCCTCCTGGCGAACGGCCCGCACCGGCACCCGGGGGAAGGCGCGGACATGGGCGAAGGCGATGCCGGCCATCAGTTCGCCCGTCGCCAGCGGACGCAGCAGCTTCTCCCGGACGGGCGAGTCGTGGGTGGCGAGCATCTTCACCGGTGTGTGGTGCTGTGTCTGCACGAACCAGGTGGAGCAGCACGCTCCGGCCAGGATCTCCGCGGTCTCCCGCGCCACGGCCACGGGCGCGTCCGCGCCGCCGTACTCCCGCGGCGCGACCACCCCGAGCAGCCCGGCCCGTTTCACCTCCTCGACATGACTCGCGGGCACCCCCTCCTGGTCGACGCGTTCGGCCTGCGGGGCGAGGAGATCACGCGCCAGTCGCAGGGCGCGGGTGACGAGCGGATGGGGTGTGGTGGTCATGAGGGGATTCTCGCGGTCGACGGCACGGGCCGGGGGAGTGGGGCGTCGATCCCGGGGCGTGTCGGCCTCCGGCCGTCTCACGGACGTGTGTCCAGCTCCGTGAGCACGTCGAAGTCCAGCCCGTCGGCCCGCGCCAGGTAGATCCGCTGGCGCACATGGGCGTCCCGCAGGTGCATCAGCCCGCGCGGGCCCTCGTACGACACCGCCCCGGCCCCCGCGGTGGCGCCGATCGCCGAGACGTCCAGCGTGCCGGCCCTCTTCAGCAGCGCGGCCAGCAGCAGCACACCCTCGTAGCAGGACTCGCCGAGGCTGCCGAGGGCGGGCGCCTGGACGCCGTAGCGGGCGGCGTACTGCCCGTGGAAGTCGAGGGTGTCGCGATTGGCCAGCGAGGCGAAGAACCCGGCCGTGCTGTAGAGGTCCTCGGTGGCCTCAGGGCCGCTCGCCACCAGCATGTTCTCGTCCATCAGAGTGCTCAGCCGCAGACAGCGCGAGGGCAGGCCGTATGCCGCGAACGCCCGGTTGAAGCGCACCGCGTCACTGCCGACGAGCAGCATCAGCACCGCGTCCGCGTCGGAGTGCTCCACGCGGCGCAGCACCGGCTCGAAGTCGTGGGTGCCGAGCGGGAGATAGGCCTCACCGGTGACGCGCCCGCCGCCGTCCCGGGCGTACCGGCGGGCCGAGCGGGCCGTGTGCCGCGGCCACACGTAGTCGTTGCCCACCACGAACCAACGCCGGACCCGGCGCTCGCGCGCCAGCAGATCCATCGCGGGCCGGAGCTGGTCGCCCGGAGTCTCGCTGGTCAGGAAGACCCCTGCCGTGCCCTCCCCGCCCTCGTACAGCGCGGTGTAGACGTACGGGACGCGGTGCGCGATCCTCGGCGCCAGCGCCTGCCGGACGGAGGAGATGTGCCAGCCGGTGACGCCCTGCACGGCACCCAGGTCCACCAGCGCCTCGACCTCGTCCGCGATCCGGTCGGGCGGGCCCGAGCCGTCGACCGGCACCAGCCGCAGCTCCCTGCCGAGCACGCCGCCGTCCCGGTTGATCTCCTCGGCGGCCAGTCGCGCGCACAGCTCGCAGGTGGGTCCGAAGATCCCGGCCGGGCCCCGCAGGGGGAAGACGAGGGCCACACCGAGCACGGAGTCGTCGGCCGTGAACCACTCGGGCCCTGGGAGGTCGTGCCGGAACATGGCGTCATGATTCCGGCTCCGCCGGACGAACTCCAGTCCGTCTCCTACGATGGACACCCCTCGTGACCTAGGAGCAGGGATGCACAGCCCGACCCCGCGTCGCCCCGACGACCTCGTGCAGTTGCTGACGCGGGCCGAACGGCTGGCGGCGCGGCGATTGCAGGCCGTGCTGGAGGCGGAGGGCTGCTCGCTCGACGCGTGGCGGGTGCTGGCCACGCTGTCCGACGGTGAGGGGCACCACATGACGGGGCTCGCCGAGGCCGCTTTCCTGCCGCCTCCGACGCTGACCAAGCTGGTCGACCAGCTCGTCGACCAGAACCTGGTGCACCGCAGGGTCGATCCGTTCGACCGGCGTCGCGTCCTCGCCCATCTCACCCCCCGCGGCCAGGAGTACTGGCAGCGCGTCGACCGGGCGGTCCGCGCCGCCCGGCCCTCGCTCGGCGAAGGCGACGACGACCTGCTGCGGTCCCTGCTGGGCCGTCTGGCGGCGACGCTGGAGAACCCGGCGCACGTGTGAGTGCTCCAGGACGCCGGAGGGCACGGACGGGTCACTGATCATGCCGGTCCGATCCGGGAATGACGGGCCGTCAACCAGCCCGAACGCCATCAGGTCCATACCTGACTGGTCTACACCCTTGACTGGTACAGACCAAAGCGGTTGAGTGTGCGTCCCAGCCCCCCACCACGGCCGCCCCCACGCCGTGACCGGACCACCGGCGCGTGCGGTCAAGGGTCTGCTTCACCCTGCCCTCGTCAGGGTGCGGCCGTGCTCCGCGAAGGAGTCGAACCCGTGTCGAGACGCCGTATCTCCGCAGTCCTGGCCACCCTCGCCCTCGCCGGCACCGCACCGGTGCTCCTGCCCGCCACGACCGCCTCGGCCGCCGCCTGCTCCAGCTACCCGAACTGGACGGCCGGGAAGTCGTACAACGCGGGCGACATCGTCCGCTACACCGACGGCAAGGCGTACATCGCCGAGCACGCCAACCCGGGCTACGACCCGGTCATCAGCACCTGGTACTGGGAGCCGTACGCCTGCGACAACGGGCCGGGCACGCCCGACGCGCGCTTCGTCGTGAGCGAGGCGCAGTTCAACCAGATGTTCCCGAACCGGAATTCGTTCTACAGCCACAGCGGTCTCACCGCGGCCCTGAGCGCCTACCCCGGCTTCGCCAACACCGGCAGCGACACGGTGAAGAAGCAGGAGGCCGCCGCCTTCCTCGCCAACGTCAGCCACGAGACCGGCGGTCTGGTGCACGTGGTGGAGCAGAACACCGCCAACTACCCGCACTACTGCGACTGGGGCCGGCCCTACGGCTGTCCGGCCGGACAGGCCGCCTATTACGGGCGCGGCCCGATCCAGCTGAGCTGGAACTTCAACTACAAGGCCGCGGGCGACGCGCTCGGCATCGACCTGCTGAACAACCCCTGGCTGGTGCAGAACGACTCGGCCGTCGCCTGGAAGACGGCCCTGTGGTACTGGAACACCCAGACCGGCCCCGGCAGCATGACCCCGCACAATGCCATGGTGAACGGCGCCGGGTTCGGCCAGACGATCCGCAGCATCAACGGCTCCCTGGAGTGCGACGGCAAGAACCCGGCGCAGGTACAGAGCCGTGTGAACAACTACCAGCGGTTCACACAGATCCTCGGGACGTCGCCCGGAGGCAACCTGTACTGCTGACGCCGGACCGGCCGGCGTGGTGTCATGCGGGATGTCATGAACCTGACCGGTTGATCGAAGGGCATCCCCCATGCGCCTACGCACTCCCCACGCCCTGCTCGCCACGGCCGCGGCACTGGCCGCCGCGGTCGTGGCCCCCCAGCCCGCTGCCGCCGCAGTTCCGGCTCCGGGCCCGTACTACGTGCAGAGCGTCACGACCGGGCTCAACGCGGCCGACAACGGCGGCGCGGTCGAGCAGCACAGACCCCGCGGCGACGAGGACCGCCAGCAGTGGCAGTTGAAGCCGAGCGGGTCCTCCTACCTCCTGGAGAACACCGTCGCGCCCGGCAGTTGCCTCGGCCGCAGCGGCGACCAGGCCGCGACCGTCGCCTGCGCGAGTGCCGACGCCGGGTGGGAGATCGACCCGATCGGCGCCGACCGCTACACGCTCAAGGTTCCGGGAACCACCCGCCACCTCACGGTCGCGCCCAAGCCCTCCGGCGCCACCTACCCCGCCCGGCTCGCCCTCGGCGGATCCGGCGACCTCGCCGCCTGGTACCTCACCCCGGTCACGCCCGTCACACAGCCCATGCCGCCGCAGGACCGGCGCACCCTGGACCAGGTCACCTTCCTCACCACACACAACGCCTACGCCAACGGCGTCGACGGCGGCTTCGCCCCGCCCTTCGTCAACCTCGTGCCCAACCAGACCCGCGGCGTCCAGCAGCAACTCGTCGACGGGGTGCGCGGATTCATGCTGGACGTCCACCAGACCCCCGACGGTGCGATCCTCTGCCACAACAGCTGCACCCTCGTCAGCAGGCCCGTCGCCCTGTGGGTCGACCTCCAGCGCATGGTCGACTTCCTCAAAGCCCACCCCGACCAGTTCGTCACCGTCTTCCTGGAGGACTACGTCGATCCGGCCGTCCTGCGCGCCGAACTCGCCCGTGTCAACGGCCTGTCGGACGTTCTCTACCGGCCCGATCTCACCGGCGTCCGGCAGAACGGCTGGCCGACGATGACGGAGCTGGCCGCCGCCGGCGACCGGCTGCTGATCTTCACCGATCACAGCCGCTCCGCCGACCAGGCCGCCGGCCTGACCCGGGACAGCTTCGGGGTCATGTACCAGTCCGAGTGGACCGTCGAGAACTACTGGTCGATGGGCTCCGGCCTCGGCACCTCCGACTGGTCCTGCTACAGCCGCTGGTACGGCGCCGACACCAACATCCCGCTGACCCGCACCGAACCGGGATTCCGCCCGCTGTTCGTCATGAACCACTTCCGTGACGTCCCGCTCACCGGCACGGCCGGCACGGACAACACCAAACTCGCCGACCGCGCCCAGCGCTTCTGCCGGCCGGCCGCCCGCAAGAAGCCCAACTTCCTCGCCGTGGACCACTACGACCGCGGCAACCCGGCCTCCGCCGTCGCCACCCTCAACACGTACACATATCCGTGAACCGGCTTCGCCGGCCCGCATACCGTGTGTGAGACTCCGCCGATGGGCTCACAAACGATCACCGCGGAGACCGCGGGCACCTGGAAACTCGGCGACCTGCCCGTCCACCGCATCGGGTTCGGCGCGATGAGGCTGACGGGCAGCGCCGCCTTCCACCACGGCACACCGAGCGACCGCGACCGCTCGATCGCCGTCCTGCGCAGGGCGATCGAGCTGGGCGTGAACCACATCGACACGGCCGCCTTCTACTTCTCGTCGCTGCGATCCGCCAACGAACTCATCAACAGCGCCCTCGCGCCCTACCCCGACGACCTGGTCATCGTCACCAAGGTGGGCCCGTACCGCGCCTACGACGGGGAGTGGGGCACCTCGGCCCGCCCCGAGGACCTGCGCGGCCACGTCGAGGAGAACCTGCGCCAGCTCGGCCGCGACCACCTGGACGTGGTCAACCTGCGCCGGATGCCGAAGTACGACTCCATCGCCGAACACTTCGGCGCCCTCGCGGAGCTGCGCGAGGCGGGCCTGATCCGCCACCTCGGCATCTCCAACGTCACGTCCCGCCATCTCGCCGAGGCCCGGGCCATCGCGCCCGTGGTCTGCGTCCAGAACCGGTACGCCCTCGACCGCCCCGACCCCGACAGCGACGAACTGCTCCGCGTCTGCGCCGAGGAAGGCATCGCCTTCGTGCCGTTCTACGCCGTCGCGGGCGAGGCCGGTGAGCAGGGCGCCACCACCGACCACGACGAGGAGGTCCGCGCCGTGGCCCGGGCCCATGATGCGACCCCCGCCCAGATCCGCATCGCCTGGACCCTCCACCAGGGACCCCACGTCCTCGCCATACCCGGCACCGGCAACCCCGACCACCTCACGGAGAACGTGGCGGCGGGCGCGATCCGCCTCACGGACGAGGATCTGAACCGGCTCGGCAGGGCGCACCACCAGGCCTGCTGACGGGCGGCTGCACGGCCCGGACACCCTCCCGCATGAGTGGCCGCCGCGCGGTGTGGCAGTGGCGGTCAGGCGTCAGGGGCGACTTCGGGGTGCGTGAACCGCGTGGGCTTGCCCAGCGACCGGGCGTAGGCGAGTTCGGATCGGGTGCTGTCTCCGTCATCCCTTACGAGACAGCCCTCAGTAGAGGATCGACGGCAGGTACGCCCCGTCGGGCCGGTTGTACAGGCCGATGGTCATCAGGCTCATCAGCTGCACGACCTTGAGGTCGTTGGACAGGCACCACCTGAGGAGTGCGCTGTCGCCCGCCGGGACGAGGATGCCGGGACCGCCGAAGTGCGGGGCCGACGCGATCAGGGCCTGGAGGTCCGGGGCGGTCTCGCCCACGGCGTGCGCGAAGAAGGCCAGGTCAGTGGCGTATCCCGTGACCCGTCCGGCACGCTCCACGACCCGGGCCGTGCCCTGTTTGAGCGCGTCGGCGACCTCGCCGCCACGGTCGACACCGTGGACCTGCCGGCACACGTCGTTGCAGGCGCCGAGGTCCCCGTCCGTCGCCTCCCGCACCTCGTACCCGGGCAGCGCACGCCCGACCGGCGGGCCCTGCACGCAGGCCACAGTGGCCCGGTGGACGAAGCCGAGGCTCATGTACAGGGAGAACGACCTGTTGTGGTAGCCGCTCTGCAACAGCCGGATTCCCGGCGCACTCCGCTCGTCGGCCCGCTCCATCACGTCCAGCATGAGGCGGCGGCCCACGCCCGCGTTCTGCCCGGTGGGGTCGACGGTGACGGGCCCCACCCCGACGATGACGGAGCGTTCGTCGAGGAAGTTGCTGCCCACGATCCGCCCGTCGAGCTCGGCGACGACACTGTAGAAACCCGGGTGGGTCAGGGCTCCCTCGATCAGCGCGACACCCACCTCGGGGCTGGGGACGTCGGGTGGGAACGCGTGCTCCTTCGCGACGCCGGCGAAGGCCTCGTAGCAGATCCTTCCGCACTCCGCCGCATCGTCCGCAGTGCCCGGGCGCAGTACGAGATCCACGATCGCCATCCCCTTCTCAGCACACCCCGCGCGGCGAGTCACCCCTCGCTTCCATCCTGTGCGCCTCCAGGCCGGGGCGCATCCGGCACGGCGAGGTCCCCGGACCGCGTCCCTGGAGTCCCGCTCGTCCCGGGCGATTCGTTCCCCGCCCTGGTGAACTGGCCGGAGCTCAGCACGGCGGCCGGCCAGTGCCTGAGCGCGGCGCTCGGGCCGGACTCCGTTCCCTGGGCCCGGGCCTCGTGGCCCTTCGACTGCGAGGATTTCGCACTGTTCCCCGACGAGGCGCCGGGCGCGCAGTTCTACCCGGGCGTCGCGGACGCGGAGCCGTCCAGATACTGCGCCACGCCCTCGCCCAGCGACCAGTCGGCCGACTCGTTCTCGGTCAGCACGACGAACACGTTCCGCGGCTCGGTGCCCGCATACGCGTGGGCGAGCTCTGCGGTCCTGCGGTACAGCGCCTGCTTCTGCGCGGGCGTACGACCGGAGCGCAGGGTGATCGCGACGTAGACGATGCCCTCGTCGCGGTGTACGCCCAGGTAGTCGTCGTAGCGCAGGGTGCTGCTCGTGCCGTCGTGGTCCACGAGGACCTGGAACCGGTCGTCGGGCGGGATGCCGATCGTCTCGGCCAGGGCGTCGTGCACGGCACGGCCGAGAGCGGCCAGGCGCTCGGGCCCGGCGCGGAGCGTGTCGATACGGACGAAAGGCATGGGACCTCCGAAGGGGGCTGATCAGGAGCTGTACATACTAGTAGTTACAGAGATGGTGAAGGAAGTCGGCCGATAGTTGGCGTCTGCGGAGTTTTACGTATAACCTCTCCGGTCAACCGCCCGCTCCGAGAGGCCCCGATGCGACATATCGCCCTGGTCACCCTCGTCGTCGACGACTACGACGAGGCGATCCGCTTCTACACCGACGCGCTCGGCTTCCGGCTCGCCGAGGACGCGCCCCGGCCCGACGGATCCCGCTGGGTCGTCGTCGAACCCGGCACCCAGGGGGCCGGCACCTGTCTGCTGCTGGCCCGTGCCGAGGGAGAGGCCCAGGCCGCCCGGGTCGGCGACCAGACCGGCGGGCGGGTCGGCTTCTTCCTGTACACCGACGACTTCGCCCGCGACCACGCCCGCATGACCGCCGCGGGTGTGACCTTCCTGGAGGACCCGCGGCACGAGCCGTACGGCACCGTCGCCGTCTTCCAGGACCTGTACGGCAATCGCTGGGACCTGCTCCAGCCCGTCGGCTGACCCTCCCCACCGCTCGAACGACCCGCCCGAGGAAAGACCCGCCATGACTGCTACGCGTGTAGACGCCGACCTGATCCGCCGCCTCCCCAAGGCCGTGCTGCACGACCACCTCGACGGCGGCCTGCGCCCCGCCACCGTGGTGGAACTGGCGGAGACGGTCGGCCACACCCTGCCCACCACCGACCCGGACGAGCTCGCCGCCTGGTACTACGAGGCCGCCAACTCCGGCGACCTGGTGCGCTACATAGCCACCTTCGAGCACACCCTCGCCGTGATGCAGACCCGCGAGGGCCTGCTGCGCACGGCCGAGGAGTACGTGCTCGACCTGGCCGCCGACGGTGTCGTGTACGGCGAGGTGCGCTACGCCCCCGAGCTGAACACCAACGGCGAGCTGACCATGGCCGAGGTCGTGGAGACGGTCCAGGAGGGTCTCGCCGCGGGCATGGCGAAGGCCGCTGCCGCGGGCACGCCCGTGCGGGTCGGCACCCTGCTGTGCGGGATGCGGATGTTCGACCGGGTGCGCGAGGCGGCCGACCTGGCCGTGGCGTTCCGCGACGCCGGCGTCGTGGGCTTCGACATCGCCGGCGCCGAGGACGGCTTCCCGCCCGCCGACCACCTCGCGGCCTTCGAGCACCTGCGTCGCGAGAACGTGCCGTTCACCATCCACGCCGGTGAGGCGCACGGTCTGCCCAGCATCCACCAGGCCCTGCAGGTGTGCGGCGCCCAGCGCATCGGGCACGGCGTGCGGATCACCGACGACATCCCGGACCTCGCGGGCGGCAAGCTCGGCCGGCTCGCGGGCTGGGTGCGCGACCGGCGCATCGCGCTGGAGATGTGCCCGACGTCCAACCTCCAGACGGGCGCCGCCACCTCCATCGCCGAGCACCCGATCACCGCGCTCAAGGACCTCGGCTTCCGCGTCACCCTCAACACCGACAACCGGCTGGTCTCGGGCACCACGATGACCCGCGAGATGTCCCTGCTGGCCGAGCAGGCGGGCTGGACCGTGGAGGATCTGCGCACGGTGACCGTCAACGCCCTGAAGAGTGCGTTCATCCCGTTCGACGAGCGCAACGCCCTCATCCGTGACGTGGTGCTGCCGGGTTACGACGCCGCGCTCTGAAGCAGCCCCCGCAGGTAGGCGGCCTGTCCGATGTGCTGGAGATCGTCGGACAGGACGCTGACCAGCCGGACGCCCAGGGTGACCGGCGGGTCCCAGCGCTCGTCGACGACCCGTTCCAGGTCCTTGGCGGCCAGGCCCCGCAGGGCGTCCAGGCTCTGCTCGTGCACCGCGTCGTAGTAGCCGGTCAGCAGCTCGCCCGAGTCGACCCGGACCCGGGCGACCTTGGCGGGGCTGTGGCCGTAGCCCGTGTCGCGTCGGGGCAGGTCCAGCCCGAAGCGCTTCTCCCAGTCCTGGGACAGCCACACCTGTTCGAGGCCGAAGGCGTCGGCCATGTGGTCGTCCTGGACGCGCGTGAGGTGCCAGACCAGCCAGGCGATGGAGTTGGTGTCGGGGGAGGGACGGGCGCTCAGCTCGTCCGGCCCGAGGCCCTCCACGGTGGCACGGACTTCTTCGCGGATGCGGCTGAAGCCGTCGATGAGGATGTCCTTCGCATGCATGGCTCCACCATCGCGCATCGCCGGGGATCATGCGCCAGTGCGCCGACCATGTGCGGGCCGATCAGGCGCAGGCCGATGACGCGCAGCCCGATCACCCGCGGGCTGATCAAGCGCAGGGCGATCACGCGTCGGGGATCCAGCTTCCGTGGAGGCCCAGCGGCACCCGGCCCGGGAGGTGGATCCGGGCCACCGGCTCCCCGGTGAAGTCCTGGGCCGCCAGGATCACCAGGTCCGACGCCCCGCGCTCGGGGTTGTGCACGTACGCGATCGCGTACCCGTCGTCCTCCGCCGCCCTCCCGTCACCCGGGTCGGACGGCACGAACACGGCCTCACTCGCCGCCGCGTCCGCGGGCAGCCGGTGCACTTCGCAGGTGCCGCGCAGCAGGTCGTGCTTGAGGAGGGCGTTGGTGAACGCCCTGTCGGGCGGGATGCCGTCGACGGCCTGGTAGGCGAGCGACATCTGCGCGGCCGCGGCCGAGTAGCCGTACCGGTGCCTGCGGGACACCAGCGCCTCGTTGACCCGCGGGAACTCCTGGGGGCGGTCGTCGAGGGTCATGGTCCGCACCCGTCCGTGCCGCAGGTCGATCATCCAGCGGTCGAGCCGGGGGGTGCCCGTCGTGTGGGGGCCGCCCGAGCCGTTGCCGGCCACGAGGAACGGCGCGTCGAAGTTCGTCATGTCGACGACGATGTGCGGCCCCTCCTCGTACGCGTTGAGCGTGTGCGAGTAGTAGACCGGGTCGACCTCGAACCAGCGGACCCGACCGCCCGCACGGGGCATCACACCGACCCGCGCCGGATGCCGGTCGTTCCAGACGTACGGCACGAGGTCGCCGCGCTCGGCGCCCGCCGGGTCGAAGGTGACCGGCATGTCGAGGATCACCACGTGGTGCTCGGTGAGCGCGAAGTCGTGGATCATCGGCGCGTCCGCCACCGGGATCCTCGTGCTCCGCACCACCTTGCCCGCCGGCCCGACGACCAGGTGCCGGACGTGGTCCCAGGTCGGGTAGTAGGCGATCGCGTGCAGCTCGTCGGCATGGACGTCGAACTTGGTGTGCGCGGTGAGCGGGCCCTGGAGCGTGCCCCGGAAGTCGTACGTGCCGACGGTGTTCAGCTCGTCGTCGAGTTCGTACGGCAGCGGGCCGCTCTCCTGGAGCGCGAGGATCCGCCCCCGGTGGGGGATCACATGGGTGTTGCACGGGAAGTCGTCCGGTGGCACGGGACCCGGGTAGGGCTCGCCGAGTTTCCTCGCCACCTGCGAGGAGCGCACCCAGCGGTTGCGGTACCACTCGGCCCGGCCCTCGCGCAGCCGCACACCGTGCACCATGCCGTCGCCGAGCATCCAGTGGTGGGCGCGCGGGTCCTCCAGGCCCAGGACGTTGGGGCCGTTGCGCAGGTAGCGGCCGTTCAGCTCACGCGGGACGCGGCCGGTGACCGGCAGGTCGAAGGCCGTCAGCTCCTCGGTGACCGGCTCGAACGCGCCCTCGAGGAAGGGGAAGCGGCGCGGCGCCGCGGGCGCCGCCATGGCCGGGGCGGCCCCGGCACCGGTGCCGGCGAGCGTACCGGCCGCCGTGATCGCCGCCGCGCCGCGCAGCACGTTCCGTCGTGTGGGATCCGTCATCTGCCCTGCTCCTGACCGTCGTCGCCTTCGGGAACGGTCACGAGTCTGCTGCCCGGGGCGGATCGGGTCAGGAGGGGTGGACACCCTCCTGGGGTGGTGCCAGACCCCCTGTTTCCAGCAGGCCCATCAGCGCCCGGGCCGCGGGACTGGTCGCCTGCTCGGGCGGGAGCAGGGCCACCGTCTCGTACACGGCGTCGTCGGCGCCCTTGACCGGCAGGGCGGTCAGCGAGGCGCGCTTGTGCCGGAAGTGACGTGGCACGACGGCGATGCCGAGGTTCTCGTCGACGAGGTCGAGGAGGCTGTGCACGTCGTTGACCTCCAGGGCCACGCTCCGGCGGACGCCCGCCGCGGCGAACGCGGCGTCGGTGGTGCGCCGCGGCCCCCAGTCCGGATGGAAGTCGACGAAGACCTCACCGCCGAGATCCTCCGGCGTCACCGCGGCCCCGGCCGCCGCGAGCCGGTGGCTCGGATGGCACAGCACGGTCATCGGCTCGCAGGTCAGCGGCACGGTCCGCAGCTGCTCGGTGTCCTCCTGGGCGGTACGCACGGCGAACGCGAGATCCAGGCGCCCGGCCGCGACCTCCTCGGCGAGGGCCCCCGAGCCCGCCTGCCGCAGACAGATCTCCACGTCCGGGTGGCGTCTTCGGAAGGCCGCCAGCAGCCCCGCCACATGCACCCCGGCGATGCACTGCTCGGAGCCGAGCGCGAGCATCCCGCGCAGCACACCCTGAACCGCGGCCACCGCCTCGTGCGCCGAGCGGACCTGCGCGAGGATCCGCTCCGCCTCGCCGAGCAGCGCCCGTCCGGCGGGGGTGAGCGTCACCCGGCGTGTGGTGCGGACGAACAGCGGCGTCTGCAGTTCCCGCTCCAGGGCCCGGATGGACGCGGACAGGCCGGACTGGGACACCAGGAGGCGTTCCGCCGCGCGGGTGAAGTGCTGGTCCTCGGCGACCGCGACGAAGTGCTGCAGGTGACGCAGTTCCATGACTGAGAAGCGTAGCCGCTGAGTTTCATCGGATTCTTCTGTTGGACGCATGGGCGCAGGTCACGCAAGAGTGGACACCGGTTCCCTCCCGACCGTGCCAACCCCTCTGGAGTCGCGTTGTACACCGCACACCCCGACCGCTACGCGGACATGCCCTACCGGCGCACCGGACGCAGCGGTCTGAAGCTCCCCGCGCTGTCGCTCGGCCTGTGGCACAACTTCGGCCCGGACCGGTCCGTCGAGACGCAGCGCGCCATCCTGCGCCGCGCCTTCGACCTCGGCGTCACCCACTTCGACCTCGCGAACAACTACGGACCGCCGCCCGGCGCCGCCGAGTCCGCGCTGGGCGAGTTCCTGAAGGCCGACTTCGCGCCGTACCGCGACGAGCTGGTGATCTCCACCAAGGCCGGCTACCTGATGTGGCCGGGCCCGTACGGCGAGTGGGGCTCGCGCAAGTACGTGCTGTCCTCGCTGGACCAGAGCCTGAAGCGGATGGGCCTGGACCACGTCGACATCTTCTACTCGCACCGCCCCGACCCCGACACCCCGCTCGAGGAGACGATGGGCGCCCTGCACTCGGCGGTGCAGCAGGGCAAGGCGCTGTACGTCGGCGTCTCGAACTACTCGGCGGAGCAGACCCGTGAGGCCGCCCGCATCCTGGGCGAGCTGGGCACCCCGCTCCTCATCCACCAGCCGCGCTACTCGATGCTGGACCGCCGTCCCGAGGACGAGGGCCTGCTCGACGCCCTCGACGAGCTCCAGGTGGGCTCCATCGTCTTCTCCCCGCTGGAGCAGGGCGTGCTCTCCGCCCGCTACCTCGACGGCATCCCCGAGGGGTCCCGGGCCGCGAGCGACAGCCCCTTTCTGAACTCCGACGCCCTCACCGAGGACCTGGTGGGCCGGCTGCGCGACCTGAACGACATCGCGAAGTCCCGCGGCCAGACCCTGGCCCAGATGGCCCTGGCCTGGGTCCTGCGCGGCGGCCGGGTCACCTCCGCGCTGGTCGGCGCGAGCAGCGCGCGGCAGATCGAGGACAGCGTCGGCGCGATCGCCAACCTGGACTTCGACGCGGAGGAGCTGGCCCGGATCGACGCCATCGTCAAGCAGTAGCGGGTCCGCCGGCCCGGGGGCGGCCACCCCCGGGCACCCGGGCCACGAGCGGATCTGCCTACGAGCTGATCTGCCTGCGAGCTGATCGGCCCACGAGCTGATCTGCCTTCGAGCGGATCTGCCTTCGAGCTGATCGGCCCGCGAGCTGATCGGTCCACGAGCTGATCCGCTCCTCGATGTGCATCGCGGGCGCCGGGCTCACGCCCCGGCGGGCACCCGGTCCAGGAAGCCGAGCACGGCCCTGATGCGGCCCTGCCCGTCCAGGATGATCACATCCGACCCGGCGACCGGCGCCGAGCCGTCGGCCGCGCTCACCAGCTCCCACGAGAAGCGGGCGATGTCGTGGTGCCCGTCGACGCCACCGGTGAGCCGGAACTCGAAACCCGCGAACTGCTCCCGGGCCGCCGCGATCACCGCGGCGATCCCGTCGTGGCCGCTGACGTCGGCCAGGGGGTCGGTGTACCTGCCGTCCTCGGTCCAGGCGGCGGCGACCGCCGTGGCGCGTGCCGCCGCGTCGTCGGCGTTCCAGGCCTCGAAGTAGCGGGCGACGGCGTCCTCGTGGCGGTGGGCGGTTGCGGACATGGGCGATCATCCTCCGGAAGGTCGTCATTGCTGGTCAGGGACCGGGTTCCGTGCTCGGCCGACCCGGTACGACCACCTTGCCCGCACCCGCCGGGAGCGTCGATTACCTCCGGAGTCATGAGCCGTCGCCACCGCTCGCCGGATTTCGGCCAACTCGGGGTGTGAATATGCCAGGAGAGTGGCCGGAAAGTCGTGGTGACAGTGATTCAGTAGTGAACATACTGACCTGCGAGAGCGCTTTTCACATCGAGCGACGGCGCCCTCACGCACAGCACCGAACCGCAGAAGGGGCGAGGCCGGCCGGCAGACGGGCGGGGCTACGGGGGAGGGTCACGTGCACGACGAGTTTCTGTGCCACGTCACGGCGTACGGAGTCTGCGACGGCCGCCGGATCGGAGTCCCCCTCGGCACCTACCGCGCGCCCACTCTCGCCCTGGCCCTGTGGTGGCTGCGCGACCGCGCCTCCTGGATCGCCCAGCGCCTCGACCCGATGCCGGACGCCGAGCACTTACCGCCGGGCTCGCTCGTGCCGGTCGCCCCCACCGTGCCCGACGTGCCCATGCTGCTGCGCGCCTGGTGCGCCGATCCCGCCCAGCAGGAGCGGGTCGCCGAGGAGTTGGCGGCCGGACGGCTGGTACGCATCGCCACCAGCGACGACACCACCGAGTACGAACTGCTCGCCGAGTCCGTGGACGCCCTGCGGATGCAACGCACCGCCCCCTTCGTCGGCATCACCGTCGGCTGAACCGCGCCCCCCTTCGCCCAGGCGCGTACCAGGCCAAATCGGTAGAATCTTGACCATGGCGCAACCCTCGGTAGCACCAGAGCTCGTCCTGGAGACGGAGACGGGCACCACCGTGATGATCCCGGGCCACGACTACCACGTAGGGCGCGACCCCTTGTGCGACATCGTCATCGACGACGACCGCGTCTCCTGGCACCACGCGGTGCTGAAGCCCGAGGACGGTCACTGGACGATCGAGGACGAGGACAGTACCAACGGCACCTACGCCGACGGCCGCCGCATCCATGAACGGGACGTCGGGCCCGGCAGCGTCATCCGCTTCGGCAATCCGGCCGACGGACCCCGCATGACCCTGACGGGACGCCCCGCCCCCGCCGCCCCCGCCGCCCCCAGGCCGGAACGCCCCTCCGCCGTCTCCATGCCGGCCCACACCGGCACCTACCGGCAGCCCACGACCGTACGGCCGTTGCCCTCCCGTACCGTCCGCATCGGCCGCGCCTCCGACAACGACCTGGTCATCGACGACCTCGTGGTCTCCCGCCGGCACGCCGAACTGCGCGCCCTGGCCGACGGAACCTACGAGATCACCGACCTGGGCAGCCACAACGGCACGTACCTCAACGGCAGCCGCGTCACCAGGGCCCCGGTCGGCCCCGGCGACATCGTCGGCATCGGCCACTCGGCCTTCTGCCTCGTCGGCGACCAACTCCAGGAGTACGTCGACACCGGCGAGGTCTCCCTCGACGTGCAGGACCTAGCCGTCAGCGTCGACCGCGGTCGCAAGACGCTGCTGGACCACGTGTCGTTCCCGGTGGGGGAGAAGTGCCTGCTCGCCGTCGTCGGCCCGAGCGGCGCCGGCAAGTCCACACTACTCAACGCCCTCACCGGCCAGCGGCCCGCGGACCACGGCACCGTCCTGTACGACGGCCGCGACCTCTACCGCGACTACGCCGAGCTGCGCCAGCGCATCGGTCTGGTGCCGCAGGACGACATCCTGCACGCGCAGCTGACCGTCCGCAAAGCGCTCTCCTACGCCGCCGAACTGCGCTTCCCGCAGGACACCGCCAAGGCCGAGCGGCGCGCCCGGGTCGACGAGGTCATCCGTGAACTGGGCCTGGAACAGCGCGCCGACCAGCCCGTGCACAGCCTGTCCGGCGGCCAGCGCAAGCGCGTCAGCGTGGCCCTGGAACTGCTGACGAAGCCGTCGCTGCTGTTCCTCGACGAACCGACCTCCGGCCTCGACCCCGGCATGGACCGCTCGGTGATGCACATGCTGCGCGGCCTGGCCGACGACGGCCGGACCGTCATCGTCGTCACCCACAGCGTCCTCAGCCTGGACGTGTGCGACCGGCTGCTCGTTCTCGCGCCCGGCGGGAAGATCGCCTACTACGGGCCGCCCGAGGACGCCCTGTCCTTCTTCGGCTTCGAGGAGTGGCCGGAGGCCTTCGAGGCCTTCGAACGGGACACCGACCGGGACTGGGCGGGGCAGTACCTCGCCTCGCCCTTCCACGGACGGTACGTGGCCGACGCCTCCGCCCAGCCCGAGCGGCCCCGCTCCGAGCCCGTCGTCATCACCGCCCCGCCCCGGCCGCGCAGCCGCGGTGCCCAACTCGGCACACTGGTACGCCGGTACGCGGCCGCTCTCAGCGCCGACCGCACCTTCCTGATCATCATGATCGCCCTGCCGTTCGTGATGGGCGCGATGGCCCGCGCCCTGGCGGGCGGCAAGCTGACGCAGGACACGGCGATGAACGCGCTGCTCATCCTGTGTGTCGGCGCGGTGCTCACCGGGGCCGCCAACGCCGTGCGCGAACTCGTCAAGGAACGCGTGATCTACCAGCGTGAACGGGCGGTGGGCCTGTCCAGATCGGCGTACCTGATGTCCAAGGTCATCGTCCTGGGCGTCATCACCGTGCTCCAGGCGGTGGTGCTGACCCTCGTCGCCCTGCTGGGCGTGGACCTCAACGCGCCCGGAGGCGAAGGTGTGCTGATGCCGCCCCTGGTGGAGATCACGGTCGCCGTCGCCCTGCTCGCGTTCACGGCGATGATGCTCGGCCTGCTCGTCTCGGCCCTGGTGCGCAAGGAAGAGGTGACGATGCCGCTGCTGGTGCTCATCGCCATCGTCCAGGTCGTCTTCTGCGGAGCCCTGTTGAAGCTGGCCGACACCCCGGGGCTCGAGCAGCTGGGCTGGCTGGTGCCGGCGCGCTGGGCGCTGGCCGCGATGGCCGGGACGGTCGGACTGGCCCGGATCGTCCCCGACGACCTGACGAAGGACCCGCTGTTCGAGCACTCGGTGGGCACGTGGCTGCTGGATGTCGGGATGCTGGTCGTGCTGTCGGTGCTCTTCGGGTTCCTGGTGGCCCGGCTGCTGCGCCGGCACGAACCGGCCGTCATGCGGAAGTAGGGAGCACCGATGACGACCCCCGGCTTCCGGCCCACGCACGTCGTCCCGCAGCACGGGATGCCCGCCTGGGAGGCCCCCGACCCGGCCCGGCCCACCGTGGACCTCGATCCCCTGCTGCCGGTGCAGCTGCTGGAGCGCCAGGGTGACTGGGGGCACGTGCTGTGCTTCAACGGCTGGTCGGCATGGGTCGACGGCCGCCGTCTGGTCGCCGTACCGCAGGATCCGCCCGCCGCGGACGGACCGCTCACCCGCGCCGCCGATCCGCGGCCGCTGCTGGGCCGGGCGCAGGAGGCTCTGGCGCGCTACCGCTCCGCGGTGGAGGACCTCGCGACCGGCCTCGACCGCGAGTCGTTCCGCACCCGCACGCACGGCATGCGGATCGGCGTCGTCGTCGACGGTGAGTCCGTGTGGCTCTACGACTCCGCCCACGGGCACTGGGTGTACGCCGACGGCACCCGGATGACCACGTACGCGACGGACGAGACACCCGAGGCGGGACCGGCGTCCCGCCCGGCCGCGGCGCCCGTGCAGCCCCCGGCGCGAGTGGTTCCGCCCGAGAGTCCCGTCGAGCCGTCCCGCGCACGGAAGGCCGCAGGCCCGGCCGACCCGCCCCCACCGGCGCAGAGCGCACCCGCCGGGCCCACGCGCGTGGTCCCACCCGCGTCACCGTCGCCGTCACCGTCAGGGTCGGCCCGGCCCGAATCGCCCTCGCCCCCGCCCGAGGCCCCCGAACCGACGGCCGGACCGGTGCTGCCCCCCGAGGCTCCGGAGCCCACGCGCGTGGTGGCCCCGGATGCTCCCGAGCCCACACGCGTGGTCGCCCCGGACGATGCACCCGAACCCACGCGGGTCGTGGCTCCCGACGCACCCGAACCCACCCGGGTGGTGCGCTCCGACGCTCCGGAGTCCACGCGGGTGGTGGACCCTGATGCTCCCGAACCCACCCGGGTGGTGGGTCCCGATGCTCCGGAGTCCACGCGGGTGGTGGCGCCGGATGCTGCCGAGCCCACGCGGGTGGTGGACCCTGATGCTCCCGAACCCACCCGGGTGGTGGGCCCCGACGCTCCGGAGACCGCGCGGGTGGTGGCGCCGGACACTCCCGAGTCGACGCGCCTCGTGTCCCCCGAGGAGCGGAAGGGCGAGGGTGAAGGCGAGGAGGAGGCCGATCGGCCGGGGGCGCCGCCCACGCGGGTCGTGGGGCATGAGCCCACCCGGGTCGTCTCGCCCGAGGGTGACGGGCGTTGACCCGCGAGACGAGCCTGTTCGCCGGGCGGCCCTCCGAGCTGGTGGGGCAGCAGATCGCCGGGTACCGGATCGAGCAGGAGATCGGGCGCGGCGGCATGGCCGTCGTGTACCGGGCGCGCGACCTGCGCCTGGAACGCACCGTCGCCCTGAAGCTGCTCGCCCCCGAACTCGCCCGCAACGACACCTTCCGCCGCCGCTTCACCCACGAGTCGCGGGCCGCCGCGGCGATCGACCACCCGCACATCGTGCCGGTGTTCGAGGCCGGCGAGACGGACGGCGTGCTGTACATCGCGATGCGGTACGTCCCCGGCAGCGACCTCCGGCATGTCCTCGACCGCGAGGGCCCCATGCCGCCCGCCACCGCCCTGCGCGTCGCCGCCCAGGTCGCCTCCGCACTCGACGCGGCCCACGATCACGGACTGGTCCACCGGGACGTCAAACCGGGCAACATCCTGGTGGCCCGCGGCACCGACAGCGACCACCCCGAGCACGTCTACCTCACCGACTTCGGCCTCACGAAGAAGTCCCTGTCGCTGACCGGCTTCACCACGGTCGGCCAGTTCGTCGGCACGCTCGACTACGTCGCCCCCGAGCAGATCTCCGGCAAGCCGGTCGACGCCCGATGCGACGTGTACGGGTTCGCCTGCGTCGTCTTCGAGACCCTGGCCGGCCACCCGCCCTTCCTGCGCGACGACGACATGGCCCTGCTCTGGGCCCACCAGTACGACGAACCGCCGCCGTTGACCGAGGACCGGCCCGACCTCGACCCGCGGGTGGATCCCGTCCTCGCCCAGGCCCTCGCCAAGAGCCCCGACGACCGGTACCCGTCCTGCCTCGCGTTCGTGGCCGCTCTGCGCGCCGCGACGACCGGCGGCGAGACCGACGCCCCCAGGACGCCCACACGGGTGGACCGGCAGCTGCCGGGCGTGGGGGAGGAGCGGCCCAAGCAGCCGCCCCGCTGGGCCGAACCGGTCTTCGTGCGGCGGACGTAGTCCGCGGCGTCAGTTCCCGCCGCCGGTGCGGACCTCGCCCCGCCGCCGTACGCGACGCGCCAGCAGCGCCCCGGCGAACCCGGCGACCAGCCCCCATGGGACGGCCAGGCCCACAGCACCCCACAGTTTGGGCCTCAGGAACAGCTCGCCCCCCAGACCGCCCCCCAGGTCACCGATGCCCAGCACGGACAGGCCGAAGTGCGCTGAGATCCGCCCCACGAGGCAGATCGCGAACACCGTGAGCCCGAGCGCGAGGGCCATGTGCACCGCGTGCTGCCAGGCCCGCACGCGGGCCGGTGAGCGGGCCGCCATCACGAACCCGGCGGCCAGCAGCAGCACGATGTCGACGACCAGCAGCCACCACACCCGGCCGTCGTGCTGGGCGAGGGTCCGCAGGTTCAGCTCGGAGACGTCCGGGGTGCGCAGCACCTCGTCGAGCACGTGCGGCATGGGCAGCCCGAACGGCCCCTCCACCCTGCCGTTCCAGGTGGCGCCGAGCCCGATCGTCAGCGCCAGCCACATCAGGTTGGGCATGCCCAGCAGGATCACCGCGAACGTCTCCCGCGGGTGCCCCTTGCCCGCCGCGACGACCAGGGCGACGACCACACCGATGGCGACGCAGGCCAGCAGCAGCGCGACCATCGCGTACGCGGCAGGCCGCACCGACGCCTGAAAGCGCAGCAGTCCCGCGGGCAGCGGCGCCCCGCGGGACACCAGCAGCGTCAGCACCAGCACGCCGGCCAGCCACACCACGCCGACGAACACGGACAGCGGGACGTCGGTGGTGAAACCGACCTTCGGTGACGCGCCGAACAGGTCGCCGAGTTCACCGAGCGTGTCGTCCCCGAGGGAGATGTCGAAGGTGTGGCGGGCCGCGAGAGTCAGGCCGATCAGCGCGATCAGCCACAGGGCCGCCACCCGGCCGGCCCAGCCGGCCAGTTCCGCCGCACCGGCGACCGCGCGATGCCGCAGCGGCCGCAGGAAACCCCAGGCGAGCACCAGCGCCCCGGCGAGCGTGACGGACAGCGGAATCACCGTCAGACCCGCCTGCGTCGAGGCGAGGTCGCCCGCACTTCCGGTGAGTTTCACCGTGCCGCCGACCGCGGTGACCATGGTGGCGGCGACGACGGGACCGAAGGACCCGTCCGGGAGGTCACCGGCCCCGGCCGCCCACAGTCCCAGGGAAGCCACCACCGCCATGGCGAGCAGCCCGGCGAGCACCGTGACGAGGGCATGCACCCAGCCGTGGCGGGCGACGGCCCGCTCGCCGGAGGTACGTGTCTGGCCGGAGGAGGTGCGCGAACTCACGCTGCCACGCTAAGCAGCCCCCGTACGGGGCGCCCGCCGGAGAGGTCCGTCCGCGTCGGCTTGCGGGGCGCACTGGACCGGGGCACACAATGAGCTCGTAGTGAAAAAAGCGGAATACATCGGGGCAAATCGCCTTGAGTGTGTGAAGTTCGCAGAGAACCCACGCGGGAGAAGAGCTCGTGAGCGTCGATCCACCGTCGTCCGGCCGTCCCACAGGACCTCCTTCGGGCCCGCTGTCGGGTCCTTCCCAGCCACCCTCGGGTGGCGGCGGCCCGCCGGCGGAGCCGCCGAGCGGAGGCGGCAGGGAGCCGGGGCCCCGCCGCCCGTGGTGGGGCTCCGTGCCCCGGGTCGCGATCATCGCCACTGCGGTGGTGGCCGCCGTGGTCCTGGCCGTGGTGCTCTCCCGGCCCGACAACGGCGGCAGCGGTGCGTCCGACGGGGGCACCAGCACGTCCGCCGGCGAGGTCTTCCTCCAGCCCGCGGCCGACACGGGCCCGGACGAGTTCACCGACTCGACGGCCGAGGAGAAGAGCTCCGCCTCGCCGGTCACGCCCTCGGGAGCCACCGAGTCGGCGCCGCAGAACGCCGTCCGCGGCGTGGAGGGCGACGCGCCCGGTCTGTACGGCGGCACGCGCAACGTCGCCAGCTGCGACGTGGAGAAGCAGATCACGTTCTTCGCCGACGCCCCGGACAAGCAGCGCGCCTTCGCCTCGGTCGCCGGGATCCAGCCGTCCGACGTCCCCTCCTACCTGCGTTCGCTCACTCCCGTGCAGCTTCGCATCGACACCCGCGTCACCAACCACGGCTACAAGAACGGCGCCCCCACCAGCTATCAGGCCGTCCTCCAGGCCGGCACGGCCGTCCTCGTCGACGACCGTGGTGTACCCCGGGTGCGTTGCGCGTGCGGCAACCCGCTGTCCCCACCGGTCGCGCAGCAGAGCGCGCCGAAGACGGCAGGCGACGCGTGGCCGGGGTACAAGGCGTCGAACGTCGTCGCGGTGACACCCGCGCCGGAGCCGGTCGACGTCTTCGTGATGTGCGAACCCGACGGCGAGTGGTTCGAGCGCCAGGCGGGCGACACGGGCAAGAAGGACCACAAGACGAAGAAGCCCGGCAAGCCGTCTCCGTCGGCGAGCGTCACCACGCCGACGGCACCGACCGGCTCGACGTCGTCGAAGCCGCCCACGAGCCAGCCGCCGACCTCGAACACGGACACGTCCGGGCCGACGACCGAAGAGCCGCCGACGTCCGACACCCAGCCGCCGCCCGACAGCAACACGGGGGGCGACACCGGAAGCGACACCGGCGGTGGCACGACGGAGCAGGCCCCGGCCTCCTGACCCGGCCGGCTCAAGCCGCGCGGACCACCAGTGCGTAGTCACCGAGTCCGAGCAGCCGGTCGCCCGGCAGGTCGCCATGAGCCGTGACGACCGCTTCGACGCGGCCCGTCTCCGGTTCGAACGCGACGTCCTGGACCGTGCCGAGCGTGTCGCCCGTCTCGGTGAGGATCCTGAGGCCGGGCAGCTCGTGGTGCGGCGGCACCTCGGCCGGTTCGGCGGTCGTGCGGACCAGTACCGCGTCCGGGCCGATGGCGTGCAGGGAGCCCCAGGCCAGCACGGTCTCCTTACGGGAGTGCCGGCCCCGTAGCCGGACATGCGTGACCACACCGGACACGGCGTCGACCGTCAGCGACCTCAGCGCGCCGATGTCCTCCGCCTCGGTCAGTGTCAGCACGGGGAGGCCCCGAGCCTCGGAGAACAGCATCATGGCGCCGACCCCTCCTGCCCGGCCCGGAAGGCCCCGCCCCTGGCGACGAAGGCCGGCAGGTCGTCGGCGACGTAGCGGGTGGCGTCCGCGGGGATGACCAGGGCACGACCGGAGACCGCGAGCGTTTCGCCGCGCGGCACGTAGACCCGGTGCCGCCGGCGTCTGGAGGCCTGCACCAGTGCCTTGGCCGCGGCGATCCGGAAGCCGACGACCCGGCCGCTGGTGCCGCCCTCGACGATCACGTCGAGCACCGTGCCCACGTCGGTGCCCTCGTCGGTCAGTACCTTCGCGTGCAGCACCCTGCCCTGCTGCGCCTCGCGTCGGGCCACCACGACGGTGGTGTCCTGCAGCGCCAGGGCGTCGCGGATCATGACCGCGTGCGGGCCCAGCGCGTGGACCGCGGGCCACGGCAGGCTCTGCTTCAGCGGCCCGCTCAGCAGGCCGCGTCCGCTCAGCGTGAAACCGGTGATCCGACCGGCGGCGGCGTCGAACACGGTGTCCTTGACCTGTGCGACGGCGTCGCCGCCCAGGGTGACCACCGGAAGGGTGGTCAGGCTGCGTGCAGCCAGCAGCTCGTTCATCGCAGGCCCTTCCCGCCGGGCCGACGCCGGACCGCGATGACGGTCCCCGACCGTCGCCCCGCCTGCACGGCGAGCGTCACCGCCGCGACGGCGGCGAGCGCCGCGATCACCACGACCAGCCATGTCCACCAGGCCACAGCGCACCTCCGGCGATCCGGCCCGGCCGCCCTCGGCCGGTCCTGATTCCTTCCGGGTGCCCTGCGAAGGGGGGACAATGCCCGCGTCATGGAATGGGGGAGAATCTGTCAGGACTGTGAAGCCGGGCTCGGGGTACGAGCAAGGTGCAGAGCGTCCGGCCAGTCCGGCTTCCCGGAGAGAAAAGAATGATCGACCACCTGGACGGGGCAGTGATACCGACTGGTTTCGACGTGCCCGTGGAACCGCTGAGGCGGGCGGCACACTACACCGGCGAGCAGGGATGCATCGCCGAGGCGCGGTCCTTCGCCGCGCTCTTTCTCGACCAGCTCAGGACCGAGTGGTGCGCGCGGATCGACGAGCGGATCGACGGCGCCGTACTGCTGGTGGTGAGCGAGCTGATCACCAATGCCGACCGGCACAGCAACGGGCCGTACATCCTCGAACTCGTCGGCACCGACGCCGCGGTGACCGTGTCGGTCTACGACAGCAGCTCCGCACTGCCCCGCATCTTCCCCCGCAACCCCGAGCGCATCGGCCGGCACGGCCTGGAGATCGTCCACGCTCTCGCGGAGCAGGTCAGTGTGGAAAGGGTGCCGGTGGGCAAGCGGGTGCGCGCCGTCCTGCCGCTCTCCGGAGTAACCGGCGGGTGAGCCGTCCGGGTGAGATGCGTCACCCGGACGGAACGAATCGTTTCCACGTCGGGAAACCCACGCGAGCCGGACAGCACTCGCGGGTGCCGCCCACTCCCGCATGGAGGGGCGGCACCCGCCGGTCGGAGGCCCTGTCAGGCGCAGCCCAGCTCGCCCAGCATGCCCTCGCGCAGTCGTGTGATGATCCGCTTGATCAGGCGGGAGACGTGCATCTGCGAGCAGCCGAGCTGCTCACCGATCTCCGCCTGGGTGGCCTCCTCCACGAACCGCATGTGGATGATCTGCCGGTCGCGCTCGCTCAGCTCCGCCATGAGCGGGGCCAGCGAGTGGAAGTCCTCGACGAGCCGCAGCCCGTCCTCCTCCACACCGATGAAGTCGGCCAGGACGGCCTCGCCGCCCTCCGGGCCGTCCCCGGTCAGCGCGGCGTCCAGCGACGACGAGTTGTACCCGTTCGCCGCGATCTGCCCCTCCACGACCTCACGCTCGGAGATGTTCATCAGCGTGGCCAGCTCGGCGACCGTCGGCTCGCGGTCCAGCCGGCTGGCGAGCTCCTCACGGGCCTTGGCGAGTTCGACGCGCAGCTCCTGCAGCCGCCGGGGCACGTGCACCGCCCACGTCGTGTCCCGGAAGAACCGCTTGATCTCGCCGACGATGTACGGCAGCGCGAAGGAGGTGAACTCGACCTCGCGCGAGAGCTCGAACCGGTCGATGGCCTTGATCAGGCCGATCATGCCGGTCTGGACGATGTCCTCCATGTCGTCCCCGCGGCCGCGGAACCGGCCGGCGGCGAAGCGCACGAGCGACATGTTCATCTCGATGAGGGTGTTGCGCGCGTACTGGTACTCGTGTGTTCCCTCTTCGAGTTCCGTCAGGCGCTGGAAGAACTGGCGGGACAGCTGCCTCGCGTCCCGCGGAGCCACGGACCGGGGGTCCACGACTCCTGGCAGTGCTCCGTCACCCGCGCTGGCCTCGGCGTTCTCTTCGACAACCTGTGCCTTCGACCGGATCACGGCGGTCTCCATTACCTCTCCCACGAACGTCACGGCGGACATCTGCATAGGTACTCCCGAGTTGCGGGTACCCGGGTCGGCGCGCACCATGCCCCCCTATTTTGCCATGGGCGAAATAGGGCGGAATGTGACCCTCCGTCGTCCGTCTCCGCCGTGGGCGCGGTGATTCCACCCAGGGCGGAACGCCAGGCCCTTCCCCCGGCGGCCGGGATTCCTAGGCTGGAGCGGTGAGCAACCACCTGCCGAACGAAGCCCGAGTCATTCCGCTGCGCCCGCACGGGGCGCGTCCCGCCGGCGCACCGCAGCGCCAGGCGCCGCCGGCCCCGGCCCCGGCCGGTAAGGAACCGCTGTGGCGGGACCTGGTGGGTGACGTCCTGCGCCGCGAACGCCTCACGCAGGAGCGCACGCTGAAGGACGTCGCCGACGAGGCGCGGATCTCCATGCCCTACCTCTCGGAGGTGGAGCGGGGCCGCAAGGAGGCCTCCTCGGAGGTCCTCGCGGCCGCCGCCCACGCCCTCGGGCTGAACCTCGGCGACCTGCTGGCCAGGGCGCAGGGCGAACTCACACGTCTCGGCTCGCGCCACGCGGGCGGCGGTCGCCGTGGCGCGGCCGGCTCGTCGCACGACGGAATGTGCCTGGCCGCCTGAGCCGTACCGGCCGGCGCCTCAGACCCTCGCGAGGCGCCGGCAGAGCACCTCGTCGGCCAGCCCGTAGCCCACCGCCTCCTGAGCGGTGAACACCTTGTCGCGGTCCATGTCGGCCCGCAGGGTCGCCGCGTCGTGATGGGTGTGCCGCGCCAGCACCTCCTCGACCTGGGAGCGGATCCGCACCATCTCCTTGGCCTGGAGCGCCAGGTCGGACACCATGCCGCGCTGCCCGCCCGCGGCCGGCTGTCCGAGCAGCACCCGCGAGTGCTCCAGCACGAACCGCCGCCCCGGGTCCCCGCCGGCCAGCAGCACGGCCGCCGTGGAGGCCGCCTGCCCGACGCAGAACGTGGAGATCGGCGCCTGCACGAACGTCATGGTGTCGTAGATCGCCATGAGCGAAGTGAACGAGCCGCCCGGCGAGTTGATGTAGATCGCGATCTCGCTCTCCGGGGAGGACGACTCCAGGTGGAGGAGCTGGGCGATGACGACGTTGGCGACGCCGTCGTCGATCTCGGTGCCGAGGAAGATGATCCGCTCGGACAGCAGGCGGCTGAACACGTCGTAGGACCGCTCGCCCTGCGGAGTGCGCTCCACGACGTTCGGGATCGTGTACGTACCCATCACTGCAGCCCCATCCTGCGCCGGGTGGCAGCAGGGCGGACGTCCGCGAGGGACTCCACGACCCGGTCCACCATGCCGTACTCCCTGGCCTCCTCCGCCGTGAACCAGCGGTCCCGGTCGCCGTCCCGGGAGATGGCCTCCGGGCTCTGGCCGGTGTGCTCGGCGGTGATCCGCTCGATGGTCCGCTTGGTGAACTCCAGGTTCTCCGCCTGGATCTCGATGTCGGCGGTGGTGCCGCCGATGCCCGCCGACGGCTGGTGCATCATGATCCGCGCGTTCGGCAGGGCGTAACGCTTGCCCGGCGCGCCGACGCTCAGCAGGAACTGGCCCATGCTGGCCGCGAAGCCCATGGCCAGCGTGGAGACGTCGTTCGGGATGAGCCGCATCGTGTCGTAGATGGCGAGGCCGGCGTGCACCGCGCCGCCCGGGCTGTTGATGTACAGACTGATGTCGGTGTGGGCGTCCTCCGCGGACAGGATGAGCAACTGGGAGCAGACCCGGTTGGCGGAGACCTCGTCGACCTGGGTGCCCAGCAGCACGATGCGCTGCGCCAGCAGCTGGGCGGCCAGATGGTCGTCGAACCGGGTCGGAGGGGTGTCGCCCTCCTCGGCCCGCGGGGCGAGTGTCGTGAGTGGAGTCATCGGTTCTCCTCGTGTGCGGCGACAGGTGCCGCTGACGTGTCGGGGATGTGCCGTCGACTCCACTCTTGACCTCGGACGATGCCCGCGAACGGTTTCTCTGCCCTCGGCAGATCCGCTGCCGGCAGAGCCCGCCCGCTCGGCCCTTCTCGCGCAACTGGCGGAAGAACGCCCGCACATCACCCACCAGCAGGCGATGCCGATGGCGAACGGTGTAACGGCCACCTGAATGTGCCGCCCGCCCGGCCGATGAGTTCCGGGGGGAGCGCCGGTCGACAGTGGTGACAGCGTTCCAGGCACCCGGGAGGACTCATGACCACCGACGGATTCACCACCTGCCTCTGGTTCGACGGCCAGGCCGAGGAGGCCGCCCACTTCTACGTCTCGGTCTTCAAGAACTCCAGCATCGGCAAGATCGCCCGCTACCCCGAGGGAGCGCCGCAGCCCGCCGGAAGCGTGATGACCGTCGAGTTCACGGCCAACGGGCACCGCTTCCTCGGGCTCAACGGCGGCCCCGAGTTCACGTTCACCGAGGCCACCTCCTTCATGCTCTTCTGCGAGAACCAGGAGGAGATCGACTACTACTGGACGAAGCTCACCGAGGACGGCGGCGAGCCCGGCCCCTGCGGTTGGCTCAAGGACCGTTTCGGCGTGTCCTGGCAGGTCGTCCCGGACCGGCTCGACGAGATGATCACCGACCCGGATCCGGCCAAGGCTGCCCGCGTCACCCAGGCGTTCATGGCGATGAGCAAGTTCGACATCGCCGCCCTGGACAAGGCGTACGCGGGCGGGTGACGTGCCCCCGCAAGGGCGGAGCCGTCCGCACCCCGCCGGCTCCGCCCCTACGCCGTCTCGGCCGCGATCTCCCCGATCACGTACCGGGAGTTCGCCGCGACCGGCGGGTTCGTGTCCCAGTAGTACGGCAGGGCGATGACCGCGATCGACAGGGCCCAGCCCCGGGCCCGCGCCCATTCGGCCTCGCCTGCGCCCACGGCCTCGCGGAACACCCCGCGGGCCGCCGCCGGCAGCAGGCACCACGCGCCGATCAGATCGACGGCGGGATCACCGACCCCCACCGTCCCGTAGTCGATCACGGCGCTCAGCCGCCCGCCGGTGACCAGAAGGTTCCCGGCCATCAGGTCGCCGTGGGCCCAGACCGGCGGCCCGGTGTGCTCCGGCGCGCTCAGGGCCTCCTCCCACACCTTCGTCACCACGGCCGTGTCCATCCGGCCCGCGAGCTGCGCGAGGGCGTCACGCACGAAGGCGTCCCGGGAAGCCAGCGGCACCCCCCGGTACCCCAGCGGGCCCTCCGACGCGTCGACACGGCGCAGGGCCCTGACATACGCCGCCAGGTCCGCGGCGAGCAGCGCGGGTTCCTCGAGCGCGCCGGGTACCGGGTTGCGGCCGTCCAGCCACCCGTACACCGACCACGGCCAGGGGAATGCGTCCCCGGGCTCGCCCCGGCCGAGGGCTCGGGGCGAGCCGACGGGCAGGGCGGGGCCCAGCCGGGGCAGCCAGCGCAGCTCGTGCGCGATGGCATCCACGGCCCGGGGGTGCCGGGGCAGCCGTACGACCTTGTCCGCGCCGAGGCGGAACATGGCGTTCTCCGTCCCCGAGGACTCCAGCCGCCGCAACGGCAGCCCGGCCCACCGCGGGAACTGTCCGGTGATCAGCCGGCCGACGAGCGAGACGTCGATGTCCAGCTCGTCCTCGTGCATGCGCACCACACCCATGCCGCCCATTCGAGCGGTCAACGCGCCGCCTGTCGAACGGTTTTGGTGATCTGGCGCGCGATGCGCAGGATCCCGGGGGAGCGGACCGGGCAGGGCTTCGGCCTGGACGTCGTGGGGGCCAGGCAGAAGTGCAGATAGTCGTCGTCGCGGTGCAGGGCGGTGCGGTCGCGGCCGGGCTGTGTGCACAGGCCGCGGTGGGCACGCTCGTACACCGTGCACGGCAGGGACTGCGTCCAGGTGTAGCGGCCGCCGGCCGGGCTCACCGCCTTCCCGGCGTCCGCCACGAGGTCGCCCGAGGCGGCGGCACGCTTCTCGTACAGCGCGTTGACGCGCCGGACCCGCTCGGGGGTGATCGGGTCCGGGCCCTGCGACACCCAGACGATCCGCGGGCGGCCGTCGCCCCCGGCCGCGCGGATCTGCTCCGTGAGCCGGCGTGCGTCGGCGTCGTAGCGGGTGAAGTACCGGGCCGGGGACTTGTCGTAGGTGATGCCGTCCATGCACGGCGTGTAGCCCCAGGAGTTCCCCCAGAACTGCAGGACCACGACGTCGGGCCGCAGCCTGCGCACCAGCGCCGCGGCCTTGTCGGCGGCCGGTACCAGGGAGCGTTCGGCCGTGCCCTCCAGGTAGTCGCACAGGGTGGTGCCGGAGTACGGGGCACCGGTGTACTTCGCCTTGAGATCCCGGCGTAACTCCTTGCCCAGGACCTCCTGGCCCTCCATCGCCAGCGAGTCGCCGAGGTACAGCACCGTCGGCGCCTTCCTCGGCCGCGGGCCGGGGGAGGCGGGGGCGCGCTGGTGGGTGGTCGTCGACGCGCGCGGCGCTGCCGGTGCCGGCTCCTCGGGTGCGGACGCGGGATCCCCGCAGCCGCCGAGGAGCATCCCGGCCAGCAGTACTCCCACGACCCACGGCTTGCGCATACGGCAACTCCCGCCCCGGCCACCGAAAGGGCACTCAGGCAAGCACAGCCGGACGCCGGAGGGAAGACGCCCGCCGCGTGACGGCCCGCTCGACGCGCGAGCAGGCCCCCGGGTGACTAGCGTGAGGAAGCGGACGATTCCACTCAGACCTCACTCAGATCCACTCATTCGGAGAGGGCCGCAGCCATGGCCGTGCAACCTGAAGGAATCCCGTGCTGGGCCGACGCGATGTTCGGTGACCTCGAAGGGGCCAAGAGCTTCTACGGCGAGGTCCTCGGCTGGACCTTCGCCGAGGCGTCCGCGGAGTTCGGCAACTACACGGAGGCCTCCGTGAACGGCAAGGCGGTCGCGGCCGTCGTTCCGCCCATGCCCGGCCAGGAAGGCATGTCGCAGTGGTGCCTTTACTTCGCCTCCGAGGACGCCGCCGCCACCGCGGCCACGATCCGGGAGCACGGCGGCGAGGTGCTGATGGACCCGATGCGGGTCGCCGACTTCGGCACCATGTGCCTGGCCCGCGACCCCGGCGGCGTCGTCTTCGGCGTCTGGCAGGCGGGCACCCACGAGGGCTTCCAGGCGACGGGAGAACCCGGCGCCTACACCTGGGCGGAGGTCTTCACCCGTGAGCCGGAGAAGTCCGACGCGTTCTTCCCCGCCGTCTTCTCCTACCGGCAGCGGGACATGCACGACGGCGAGATGGACTTCCGGGTCTACGACCTGGGCGAGCGCACGGTGCTGGGCCGGATGAAGATGGGCGAGGAGTTCCCGCCCGAGGTGCAGCCGTACGTCAACGTCTACTTCGGGGTCGAGGACTGCGACGAGGCCGTGGCGAGGGCCACCAACCTCGGCGGCGTGCTGCGCTTCGGTCCGATGACCACCCCCTTCGGGCGGTTCGCGGCGATCAGCGACCCCCAGGGCGCGAGCTTCTCGGTGATCGACACCACGACGACCGAGGGAGAGATGCCGAAGCTGACCGACGTGGCCTAGGGGCCCGGACCTCTCGGCCGGGGGGCCCGCGCGAGCATGGCATGATCGAGCGCATGCGTGAACGTGTAGTGGCCGCGTGTGACGGGGCTTCGAAGGGAAATCCCGGGCCCGCCGGCTGGGCCTGGGTCGTCGCCGACGCTTCCGAGACGCCGGAGCGGTGGGAGGCGGGGCCGCTCGGCAAGGCCACCAACAACGTCGCCGAACTCACCGCGCTGGAGCGCCTGCTGGCGGCGACCGACCCGGACGTGCCGCTGGAGGTCCGGATGGACTCCCAGTACGCGATGAAGGCCGTCACCACCTGGCTGCCCGGCTGGAAGCGCAACGGCTGGAAGACCTCCGCCGGTAAGCCGGTCGCCAACCAGGACCTCGTCGTGCGCATCGACGAACTCCTCGACGGCCGCTCGGTCGAGTTCCGCTACGTCCCCGCCCACCAGGTGGACGGGGACCGGCTCAACGACTTCGCCGACCGGGCCGCCAGTCAGGCCGCCGTGGTCCAGGAGCCCGCGGGCAGCGGCCTCGGATCTCCCGAGCCGCCGCCCTCCCCGGACACCCCGGCGAAGACCCCCCGCTCCCGCCCGCGCGGCGGCGCGGCCCGCACCGCGGGCGGCAAGGGCTCCTCGCGGACCATCAAGGCGAAGTTCCCGGGCCGTTGCCAGTGCGGCCGCTCCTACGCGGCCGGCGAGCCCATCGCCAAGAACGACAGCGGCTGGGGCCACCCGGAGTGCCGCACGGGTGCGAGCGTCTGATCAGACGTCGAACGTGTAGAACCGGGTGTGGTCCAGCAGGTCCGCCGGACTCATGTCGTGCCAGGGCCGCATCGTCTCGTTCAGGTCGATGACGTTCGGCGTCCCCGCGGTGGGCAGATACCCCGAGCCGGGGTGGCGGCGCTGCCACTCCGCCCACAGCTTGTCTATGTACGCGTGGTGCAGCCAGAACACCGGGTCGTTGGGGGAGACCCCGGTGGCCATCTGCCCGCCGACCCAGACGTGGACGCGGTTGTGCAGGTTGACGCCCCGCCACCCTTCGAGATGGTTGCGGAAGCCGTCCGAGCCGCTGTTCCAGGGCGCCATGTCGTACGTGGGCATCGCCAGCACCGACTCGACCTCGGCCCGCGTCGGCAGCTCGCGCGTCCCGGAACCCAGGGAGCGCCGCAGGAACGTACGGCCGTCGACCCGCACGTCGACCGGCCAGTTCCCGCCGGACGCGGAGAAGGGACCGTCCGTCACCCGGCCGTCCCGCTCCCGTCCGGTGCCCCCGAGGAAGTCGGGTGCCCACAGTGAGGCGCGCGGCGTACGGTCGACCGTCCAGTCCCAGTAGGGAAGCGTCACCGACGCGTCCACCGACTGCAGCGCCCGCTCGAACTCCAGGAGGAATCTTCGGTGCCAGGGCAGGAAGGACGGTGAGCGGTGCCCGGTCCGCTCGCCGTTGTCGGTGTCGGAGACGATGAACGAGTTGTGCGTCGTGACGAACTCGTCGTAGCGGCCGCTGCGCTTCAGCTCCAGCAGCGCGGCGACGAAACGCCGCTTCTCGTCGGCGGTCAGGGTGGACTGGTTCTTGCGGACTGCCATGTGCGAGTGCTCCAGATGCCGTGCGTGGGGGGTCAGTTGGCGGGGAAGGGCAGCAGGGGCGCGCCCTGCAGCTCGTCCACAGCGGCGCGGGCGGCGGCGCGCGGAGTGGCGACCGGGTCGTAGTGGCTGACGACGCTGATCCAGCTGCCGTCGGCGTTGCGCATCACGTGCAGCTCCACCCCGTCGACGAACACCGCGTATCCCCCGCCGTGATGGCCGTGGTGACCGGACCCGGTGGCCGGCCGGCCCTGTATCCGGCGACCCTTGTAGACCTCGTCGAAGGTCCCGGGGGAGTCGTGGTGCCCGGCGGCCGAGGCCGGGGTGGTGACTGACAACGCCCCTGCGCTCGTGGCGAGGACGGCCGCGGCGGTGAGTGCGCTGCGACGGCTGAGTTCCGGCATGCGGACCTCCTGGGTGGGTTCGGCTGATGACTCCGCATGCCTACCGGCCCGCCCGCTACCGGGAGAAATCCACGCGAGCCGGTTGGCTGCGATCCGGGCAATTCCCCTCATGTGGTGCAAGGTTGAACGAAGGTGATCTTGCTTCACAGGGATCGGGCGTGAGTGCGGAAGGGGAAATTCCGCTCGCGAACGGCGCTGTGGCGGATGTTTCTGCCGGTGCGGCTCGCGGTTCGTGGTGCGCGTCACGCCGCGAAACTGGCGCGATTCGGCTGGCGGGGCGCAGCGCCGCCCGCACCGATGCGCTGCGTGCGCAAGGTGCGACTCCCGGTGGTCAAGGGTGGGTGAATTGCTATTCACCAGCTATGGTGAATAGCAATTCACCCGCGCCCTCGCCCGGCGCGCCGCCCGCAGGAGCTCCCATGGACCAGACACCCGCGATACGCAAGCCGCCCGGTGCGAACACCCTTCGGGAACGGCTCACCGTGCCGGTGCTCGCGTTCGGCGGCATCCTCATGGCGGTCATGCAGACCGTGGTCGTGCCCCTCCTGCCCGACCTTCCCCGGCTCACCGGCGCCTCGGCGGGCACGGTCTCCTGGATGGTGACGGCCACGCTGCTCTCCGGCGCGGTCCTCACGCCGGTCCTGGGCCGGGCCGGCGACATGTACGGCAAGCGCCGGGTGCTCATGGCGGCCCTCGGGCTGATGACAGCGGGTTCGGTCCTGTGCGCCCTGACCTCCGACATCGTCGTGCTCATCGCGGCCCGCAGCCTGTCCGGTGCCGCTGCCGCGGTCGTTCCGCTGTCCATCAGCATCCTGCGGGACGAGCTGCCGCCGGAGCGCCGGGGATCGGCCGTGGCGCTGATGAGTTCCACCGTCGGCATCGGTGCCGCGCTCGGCCTGCCGCTGGCGGCGGTGATCGTGCAGTACGCGAACTGGCACACCATGTTCTGGGTGACCAGCGCCCTCGGCGCCACGGGGGTGACCTCGGTGTGGTGGGCGGTGCGCGAGTCGCCGGTGCGCGAACCCGGCCGCTTCGACGTACCGGGCACGATCGGGCTGGCCACCGGGCTGGTCTGCCTGCTGCTCGGAGTGTCGCAGGGCGGGCAGTGGGGCTGGGGCAGTGGCCGTGTCGTAGGTCTGTTCGCCGCCGCCCTCGTCGTGCTCGCGCTCTGGTCGTGGCAGCAGCTCAGGGCCGAGCGGCCGCTGGTGGACCTGCGGTTGGCGGGACGGCCCCGGGTCGGCCTCGCCCACGTGGCCGCGCTGCTCGCCGGGTTCGCGTTCTACGCCAACACCCTCGTCACCGCCCAGCTCGTGCAGGCGCCCGAAGCCACCGGGTACGGGCTCGGGCTGACCATCGTCGCCACCGGGCTGTGCCTGCTGCCCAGCGGCATCGTCATGCTGCTGCTGTCGCCCGTCTCCGCCCGCATCTCCGCCGCCCGCGGGCCGCGCATCACCCTGGCCCTCGGGGCGGTGGTCATCGCCGCCGGGTACGCCGTGCGCATCGCCGACAGCCGGGAGCTGTGGATGATCATCGCGGGGGCCACGGTCGTCGCGGTCGGCACCACCCTCGCCTACTCGGCGCTGCCCACCCTCATCCTGCGGGCCGTACCGCCGGGGCAGACCGCCTCCGCCAACGGCGTCAACGTCCTGATGCGCACGATCGGGCAGGCCGGCTCCAGTGCCGCCGTGGCCGCCGTCCTGGTGCACCACACCAGCCCGGTCGGCGGTGTCCCGGTGCCCACCCTGCACGGCTACCTGCTGGCGTTCGCGATGGCCGGCGCGGTCGCCCTGCTGGCCGCGGCGGCGGCCCTGTGCATCCCCGGCGACTCCGCCGAGCACGCCACGGGCGGCCCGGACCGGGCCCGGGATCGCACCCGGGGCGCGCGCGACGAGGCGATGGAGGGAGCATGAGTGCCGTGAGCATTCCACCCGTCACGCCCACACCCGCCCGCAGGGACGCCGAGTCGACCCGGGCGGCGATCCTGAAAGCGGCCCGGTACCTGCTGGCCCGGCACGCACACGGCGACATCACCCTCAAGGCCGTCGCCGACCGCGCCGGCGTGAGCCCGCCGCTGATCCTGAAGTACTTCGGCAACAAGGACACGCTGTTCGCCCGGGTCATGTCCTTCGAGACCGACGCCGAAGCGCTGCTCGCCGCGCCGCTCGACGACCTCGGCCCGCACATGGTCCGGCATGTCCTGGTCAGCCAGTCCGTGCAGGGCGCCGACCCGCTGCTGCGGATCGTGTTCGCCCCCCTGCACGGCGAGCAGGGCGACATCCTGCGCGCCAACTTCCGCACCCAGGTGACCGACCGGCTCACCGCCCGGCTCACCGGCCCCGACGCGGCCCTGCGCGCCGAACTGGCCGTGGCCACCCTGCTCGGTCTCGGCGTCATGTACGGCATCGCCCGCGGCACCGAACTGAGGGCGAGCACCGTCGACGCCCTGACGGAACGGTACGCCCCGACCGTGCAGGCGTACCTCACGCCTTAGCCGAACAGCCGGTCCAGGAACGCGTTGCCGTACACGCGGTGCGGGTCGAGCCGGTCCAGCACGCCGTCCGCCTCCGCCCACGCGGCGGTGCCGACCGCCGCCGGGACGACGCCGCCCAGCACCTCCGCGTCGCTCCACACCCCGTCGTCCGTGTACGCCCACCCCTTGGACCACTCCACTCGGGTGAGCGCGAAACCGCCGTCGAACGTGTGCAGAAGGAACCTCTCGATCTCGCGCAGGAACACCTCCGCGTCCGGTGTGCCCGGCAACGTCAGAATGTCCAGCCACACGGCCGTGTCCCACTCGGGGTGTTCCTCGGGCGGCCGGAGCGCCGACAGCAGCGGCGGGCGGGCCCCGGACACTCCCACGTCGCCCGGGTCGTCCAGGCCGGTCACCCGGATCTCCACCGAGCCGTTGACCGGGAAGCTGCCCCGGGCGGCGTACGCCGTCAGCCGCTCGCGGTAGAACGCGGCGAACTCGGAGACGACCCGCTGCACCCGGTCCCGGGAGGTGAGGACCGCGTAGCCGTCGGCGTGCACCCGCAGCGTGCTGGGCCTCAGATACAGCAGCGTGTTCTTGGACGGCCCCCACAGGTCGGCGGACAGCGTCGTCACCAGCCCCAGCGCCGCGGCCTCGTACTGGGCGGTGCCGAGCGCCGGCGCCAGGTACCAGGCCGCGTCCGACGTCATCCGGCCGGCCAGCTCCGCCACCGGCCCTGGGATGTTGTCCGAGAACGGGTAGTTGTACGGCCGCGTCACCTTCCGCGAGGTCAGCGGCCGGGTGGGGGAGACGCTCCACACCTTCAGCCAGGGGTGCTCGGTGAAGGCGAACCAGATCGCCTCGACCCGGCCCGCCTCGTCCAGGTGGCTCGCGAACGTCCGGCCGCCCGAGCCGGGCGCGGCGAACAGCTCCCCGGCCGGGATGTCCGTACGGCTCACGCACCTCAGGTCGGTGTTCGCGCCCACCCGCAGCACCACCTCGGTCACCAGGGACCGCCCGAGGTGGGTCAGCAGCGCGGCGCAGTCCGCGTGACGCATTGATTCACTCGTGTGAGTGAACTACACGGCTCGGCGGGCCGGACGGATACGTTCCGCGCGGTGCGGTGACAGGTGACAGACTGACGCCCATGGACGAGCGCACATTCGACAGGTCGGACCAGCACGCCTCCGTCATCGGTCTGGGCACCTGGCAGCTGGGAGCCGACTGGGGAGACGTCGACGACAAGGAAGCCCTCACGGTGCTGGAGGCGGCGGCCGAGGCCGGGGTGACCTTCTTCGACACCGCCGACGTGTACGGCGACGGCCGCAGCGAGCAGACCATCGCCACGTTCCTCAGCGGGCGTCCCGACCTGCACGTCATGGTCGCCACGAAGATGGGCCGGCGGGCCGACCAGATCCCCGCGAACTACGTCCTCGACAACTTCCGCGCCTGGAACGACCGCAGCCGGCGCAACCTCGGCGTCGACCGGATCGACCTGGTGCAGCTGCACTGCCCGCCCACCCCCGTCTACTCCACGGACGAGGTGTTCGACGCCCTCGACACCCTCGTCGAGGAGGAGCGGATCGCCGCCTACGGTGTCAGCGTCGAGACCTGTGAGGAGGCGCTGACCGCCATCGCCCGGCCGAACGTGGCGAGCGTGCAGATCATCCTCAACCCGTTCCGCATGAAGCCCCTGCACGAGGTGCTCCCGGCCGCCCGTGCGGCGGGCGTCGGCATCATCGCCCGGGTGCCGCTGGCCTCCGGCCTGCTGTCGGGCAGGTACACCCGGGACACCGTCTTCCCGGACAACGACCACCGCACCTACAACCGGCACGGCGAGGCCTTCGACCAGGGCGAGACCTTCTCCGGCGTCGACTACGCCACCGGCGTGGAGGCGGCCGCCGAGTTCGCGGCGCTCGCCCCTGAGGGGTACACCCCGGCCCAGCTCGCCCTGCGCTGGATCGTCGAGCAGCCCGGCGTCACGACCGTGATCCCCGGCGCGCGCTCGCCCGAGCAGGCCCGGGCCAACGCGGCCGCCGCCCGCCTCCCGGAGCTGCCCGGTGAGACGCAGGCGGCGATCCGCGACCTGTACGACCGGCGTATCAAGGACCAGGTCGAATCCCGCTGGTGAGGCCGGCTCCTACGGCTCCAGGAGCAGCTGCCTCTCCTGCTCCTGGTCGCCGGAGGCGGCACCGTCGTCGCGCGTCGTGAAAGCCCGGGTGAGCGTGTCGCTCGCCCTCCGCACGGCCTCCGGACTGCCCTGCACCGTGACGGTCACGGGCGCGGACAGCCGCCCGGGGGACCCTGCGTCACCGGCGGAACCCGTGCCGCCCTCCCCGTCGAAGGTTGCCGTGTGGACCGTCGCGCCGCGGTCGGCGGGAAGCTCGTCCGGCGCCCCGAACGTGCCTTCCAGGACCCGGACGACGGCTCGTGCGTCATCGGTGCCTCCGCCGCTGAGCGTCACGGTGAGCTGCGTACCGGACATGCGTCCACGACCTCCTCGGGTTCTGCGTCATTCGCGCCGTCCGTGTAACCGTCCCCTGATCGCTCAAACCGCCGCCGCCCCCGGGACGAGGAGTCGTTCCGGGGAACCCGGGCAAGAGGAGGGCTCGGATCTCACACCGGGAGGAACAGTGGCGGACGCGGCCGAGGGCGGGGCCATGCGCAGGGGGCGCAACGAGACGGAGGAGGAGAGAGCGGACCGGATGTGGCAGGAGCTCATCCAGGAGGTCCGCGTGGCGCAGATGGGCGTCCAGATCCTGTTCGGCTTCCTGCTCACCGTGGTCTTCACCGAGAAGTACGCGGAACTCTCCGACACCGACCAGACGATCTACCTCGTGACGGTGGTCCTGGGCGCCTGCGCGACCGGAGCGCTCATAGGACCGGTGTCCCTGCACCGCCTCGTCTCCGGGCGGCGCGTCAAGCCCCAGGCGGTGCAGCTGGCCTCCCGGCTCACCCTGCTCGGTCTCGTGCTGCTGCTCGCCACGACGACCGCCTCACTGCTGCTGATCCTGCGCGTGGCGACGCACGACGGGTTCGTGCCCTACCTGGTCGCCGGCGTGGTCGGCTGGTACCTGCTGTGCTGGTTCGTCCTGCCGCTGTGGACCCGCCGCCGCTACACCTCGCGGTGACGGCACCGCACGGCGGGCCCCTCTTCGGGGGAGCCCGCCGTCGGGCGGGCGGGCCCCCGGTACGAGTACGCCTCCTCGTACCGGCCGCGATTCAGCCCCCGGCGAGGACTCCCTCCAGGAAGTCGTCCACACGAACCTCCTCGCGGCCCGGGGGGACCACCTCGTGGGTCTCCCGCAGGAACGCCGCGAACCCGGGCGCCCACCCGAACACCACGGCGTGGTGCCGGCCGCCGTCGGGGCGGACATCGCCGAGGAACTCCATACGCAGCTCCTGCCACATCCCCCGCGACTGCGGGCGCATCCGCACGTCGCCCACCCCGACCGGGCCGCGCAGCGCGTCACCGAGCATCTCGCGGTCCAGCTGCCACCGGGCGAGGACACGTCCGTCATGGCTGAAGACCACGGTGACGGCGAACGGGTCCGCGGCGTCGTAGCTCAGGTGGGCGAGCACGGAGAAACGTTCCGTGTCGCCCGCCTGGAGCTGCACCACCAGGGTCTTGTGGACGAACGAGTTCACGAGAGGGCCTCCGGGAAGAACCGACGTAGAGCCCTCTAGTACCCCCGATTTCGCCGGAATGCTCAGCCGGCCGGGTGATTCCCGCGAGCACCGCGCAGCGACTCGATGCACACCGCGACGGCCCGCTGCAGATCCTCCAGGCGCTGCACCATGTCGTCCTCGTAGAACTCCCCGGCGTCGTCGAAGGTCAGTTCCTCGAACACCTTCGTCGCCTTCTGCAGGCTGCTGTAGAACTTCGTGCGCCGCTCCTGCACCCGCAGACCCGGGTCCGCTTCCACGGTCTCGACCACGAGGGACTTCATGCTGTCGTAGGCCTCGGCGGCCCACTCGCCGGCGTCCTCGCCCTCGTCCAGCTCGTCGATGAGCGACAGGTGGCGCTCGGCCTCCTGACGCACGTCGGCGGGCGCGTCGACGGTCTGCCCGGCGGGCGTCTTGATCTGCCCCGACTCGGCGATCTGGCGCACGTATCCGATCCGGTCGGCCGCCCTGCTCTCACCGGCGACGGCCTTCTTCAGCTCGTCGGTGCGCACGACGTCGCGGGCCAGCTCCGACTGCAGGTCCGGGTCCTCGCGGACCCGGTCCAGCAGGGCCTGGCGGGCTGCGCGGGCCGTTGACGGGTCGGCGAGGATCGCGGCCCGCAGGGCGGTGGGGTTCTCCGCGACCTCCAGTGCCTTCGTGGGCCGGATGCCCTCCGCCTCGGCGGCCTCGGAGATGGCGGTGCCGCGCTCGGACGTGGCGCTGTTGCGGGACACGTAGTAGCTCAGCCACACGTCGGCGTCCGGCAGATCCACCTCCTGACCCGGCGTCAGCGCCTCGAACTGCGGGACCATCCCGTCGTCCGCCGCCCGGTCCCAGGCCTTGTAGTAGCGCATGACCCGCTCCGGGGAGCAGCCGGCGAGCTCCGCGAACTCCTTCGCGGACACCTTCGGCGTCTCGTCCGCGCCCTGCCCGCCGGGCCGCACGCTGCGCGCCACCTTCAGCCCGAAGGCCCACCCTCCGGTCCGGGCGTACGCCCCGAACTCCCGCGCGTCCCGTACGACCAGGTCGGACACGGGCTCCGGGGCGGCGGGGGACGTCTCGGGCGGGGTCATGGCTACGGTCACGGACGACTCTCCTGAGCAAGGCGGAACGAACGGCGCACGGTGCGGACGGAAGCCTAGCGGCACCCTCCGACCTCGCCGTTCACCGCCCGCACGGCCCCTCCGGGAACCGTTGCCCCCCCCCGGGCGCGGATGCGCGAGGACGCCGGGCACGGCGTGAGCAGGGGGCCTGCCCACGACCGAGGAGGCCCGGCGGATCGGCGCGTTCGTGAAGAAGAGCCCCCCGGGCCGGAGGGCTCAACTGGTGGAGCCCGGCGGAGGGCTTCAGCCGAACGCGTCCCGCAGGGCGGGAAGCAGCGTCTTCTCCGACCAGTCCAGGTACGCCGGCTGCGACTCGCCGCCGATCTGGACCAGGGCGACCTCGGTGAATCCGGCCTCGGCGTACGGGCGGACGGCCTCGACGAACGCGTCCGGGTCGTCACCGCACGGGATCGCGTCGGCGACGTCGTCCCGCGTGACGAACTGGGTGGCCGCGTCGAAGGAATCGGGATGCGGCAGCTCCGAGTTGACCTTCCAGCCGCTGCCGAACCAGCGGAACTGGGAGTGGGCCCGCTCGACGGCCGTATCCCGGTCGGGGTCGTAGCAGACCGGCAGCTGGCCGATGCGGGGCTTGCCCTGGCCGCCGTGCCGGTCGAAGGCCTCCAGCAGCCCGGCCTTGGGCTCCGTGGCGATCACCAGGTCGCCCAGCCGGCCCGCCAGTTCGCACGAGCGCTCCCCGGAGACGGCGATGCCGATGGGCGGCGCCTCGTCCGGCAGATCCCACAGCTTGGCCGACTCCACGTCGAAGTGCGTGCCGCGGTGGTCGACGTGGCCGCCCTGGAAGAGCGCGCGGATGATCTCCACGGCCTCCTCGAACATCTCGTGCCGCACGCCGACGGACGGCCAGCCGCCGCCCACCACGTGCTCGTTGAGGTTCTCGCCCGACCCCAGTCCCAGCCGGAACCGGCCCTCGGACAGCAACTGCAGCGTGGCGGCCTTCTGCGCCACCACCGCCGGGTGGTAGCGGAACGTCGGACACGTCACGTACGTCATCAGCGGGATACGTGACGTGGCCTGGGCCGCCGCACCGAGCACGGCCCACGCGTAGGGCGAATGGCCCTGCGAGCGCAGCCACGGGAAGTAGTGGTCGGAGGTCACCGAGAAGTCGAAGCCCGCCTCCTCGGCCCGCACCACGTGGTCGACGAGCTCTCGGGGGCCGGCCTGTTCGGTCATCATCGTGTATCCGATTTGCACCATAACCGGCGAGTCCCCTGACAGAGGACTTGAAAACTGCTCGATCAAGGTCGACGACGGGTGCAGGATGCATGCATGAGCGCCTCCGTCCTGCCCTCCTCCGGCCCCGCCGCACAAGGCGTCGACGCCCTCGGCGTGCACGCCTTTCTCGACGCCCTCGAAGCGGCCCCCGAGATCGAGCCGCACAGCCTGATGATCATGCGGCACGGGCACCTGGTCGCCTCCGGCTGGTGGGCGCCGTACACCCCCGAACGCCTCCACCTGCTGTACTCGCTCAGCAAGAGCTTCACCGCGACCGCCGCGGCGCTGGCCGAGACCGAGGGGCTGCTCGACTTCGACGCGCCCGTGACCTCGTACTTCCCGGAGTTCGAGGCAGACATCACCGACCCGCGCAGCCGGGCCATGCTGGTACGGCACGTGGCGTCCATGGCGAGTGGCCACCGGCGGGACACCGTCGACGAGGTCTTCGGGCGGAACGTCTCCGAGCCCGTCCGGCAGTTCCTGCTGCTGCCCCCGGAAGCCGGCCCGGGCACCGTCTTCGCCTACAACCAGCCCGCCACCTACACGCTCGCCGCGATCGTCCAGCGGGTGACGGGGCAGCCGCTCACCGCGTACCTGCGGCCGCGGCTGCTGGATCCGCTGGGTATCGGTGAGGTGGCCTGGTCGTGGGACCGCACCGGCCGCGAGTTCGGCTTCAGCGGCCTGCACGCCACCACCGACGCGGTCGCCCGGCTCGGACAGCTGTATCTGCGCGACGGGCTCTGGGAGGGTGAACGGCTGCTGCCCGAGGGGTGGGCGGCCCGGGCCTCGTACCCGCGCACACCGACCGCCGGCGTGATGGGAGACGCGGACCGGCAGGACTGGGACCAGGGCTACGGCTACCAGTTCTGGACGTCCCGGCACGGCTACCGGGGCGACGGCGCGTACGGCCAGTTCTGCCTGGTGCTGCCGGAGCACGACGTGGTGATCGCCGCGACCTCGGCGACCGAGCGGATGCAGGAGTACCTGAACCTGGTCTGGAAGCATCTGCTGCCCGCCTTCGGCCCCGAGCCGCTGACCGGCCGCGAGGCCGCCGACGCGGAGCTGCGGGAGCGCCTCGGCCGGCTCGCGCTGCCGCCCGCCCCGGGCCGTCCCGTACCCCCTGACCGGGAGCGGGACTGGGCGGCCGCCGCCTTCACGCCCTCCGCGGCTGGGCCGGTCCACTCGGCCGGGCTCACCCGGGACAGCGACGGCTGGACGCTCACCCTCACCGGAGAGAGGGACCGGCCGGACCGTCCGGACCGGCTGGACCTGCGTATCGCGGGGGAGGGCTGGAGGGTCGTCGAGGAACCGTTCCCGACCGCGGTGAGCGGCGGCTGGACCGATGGCGGCACGCTGGCCGTGGACGTGGTGTTCCTCGAGACCCCGCACCGTCTTGCGCTGACCTGCTCCCTCGTGGAGGGGACGCTCACCGCGCAGTGGCGTACCGCACCGCTGCACGGCGGCCCCCTCACCGCCCTGCGTGCCCCGCGCCGCTCAGTCTGAGCCGGGCCGGAAGGTCCTGAAGAAGGTGCGCAACGCCTCCTGGTTGGCGGCTTTGTCCCACTCGGCGTCCGGGGTGGTCCAGCGCAGCGAGAAGCTCCGGCCCCCACCGAGCAGGAAGCCCCGGCCGTAGGTGTGCACCCGGGTGCCGTGGACGTAGGCGGTCCACTCCATGTCGGCGGCCTTGCGGCCCTGGAACGTCGTCGCGCGGATCGCGCCGATCCGGTCGTAGCCGTCCGCCTGTTTGAGGTTGGGTTCGACGTCGTCCCGCCATACGACGACGGGGTCCGGGCCCGCCTGGTCGCTGTAGGTGACGGCCAGGGTGCGGTCGTCGTCCTCGGCGCCGAAGACGATCCGGTACACCTCGCCGTCACGGTCGGTGTCCAGGCGCTCGAACCCCTTCGGGAGCGCGACCGAGAAGCCCTCCGCCGCCCGGTAACGCTGGAACCCGGGCGGCAGGGCCGTGGCCGGGGGCGAGGAGGTGCGCGTGGGGGTGGGCTCGGGCGGCGGAGAGGACGGGGTGGGAGTGGGGGAGGGGGACGTGGGCGGGCTGGGCGCCCCGGACGGTTCGGCACTGTCGCCGCCGGTGCCCTCACCCGGCGTGGCGGCGGAGGCCGGCGGCCGGGCCGGAGACTCGGCCGCGTCGCTGCCGCCGTCCGTGCCCGGCAGCCCCTGGGTCGCGGCGAGCACGGCGACCGCCACGGTGACGACGGCCAGGGCCGTCCCCGCCACCATGGTGCGTCTGCTCCACGCCGGGTTGCCGACCCGCACCGCCGCGTAGGCGCCGCGCAGCCGCGGGGCCGGTGCCGCGGCCAGGGCGGCATCGGGGTCCTCGCTGAGGGCGCGGGTCAGCGCCTCACGCACCACCGGGCGGGTCAGCCGCTCCCGTGAGTCCTTGCGGAGCAGGCCCTGCACGACCTGGGTGAGCGGCCCGGCGCGCACCGGCGTGCGCAGCGGAAGCCGGTCCACGCCCTTCAGGGTGTTCTCCGGGCGCCCCCGGTCCCGGAAGGGCGGGCGCCCCTCGACCGTCGTGTACAGGATCGCGCCCAGCGCCCACAGATCGGCCGTGGGGCCGATGCGCTGGTCACGGGCCTGTTCCGGGGAGGCGAACGCGGGTGCCGTCAGCCGCGGAGCGAGGGTCGCGCCCGCCAGTCCGAAGCCGGTGACGACGATCGACTGATCCTCGCGCACGAACACCTGGCCGGGGCTGAGCTCGCCGTGCGTGATGCCCTCGGCGTGCGTGGCGTCCAGCACGTCGAGCAGCTCCAGACCGATCCGCGCCGACCGTACGTAGTTGAACGTGCCCTGCTCGGAGAGGAGTTCGCCGAGGGGTGTGCCGTCGATCCACTCGTTGACCGTCCACAGGGCGCCGGCCTCCTCGACGGCGTCGACGACCGCGGCGATCCGGCCGGGGCACAGCAGGGCCATGTTCTCGGTCGTGCGCAGCAGGCGGGCGGCAGTCCGGCGCTCGGCCCCTCGCGCATCCTCCGGAAGCCCGATCTGGGTCACGAGACACGGGCGGGAGATCTCGCCGGCCCCGGTGTCCTCCGCGTACCAGCAGATGCGGTTGGTCTCGCGATGAATGATCTCGAGCAGCCGGTACCGGCCGGCGACCAACTGGTGTGTGGAGACGTGCGCCCTGCCCATGGCCATCCCTCGCTGGAAACCTGGCTCTCACCTTTTCCAGAAGTACGGGGAGTGAGGCGGCCTGCGTTCAAACGGATCGCAACTCCGTGTCCGTTCCTGTCTTTTGTTCAAGGAGTGGGAGCAAGTGTGCGAAGAAAGACGGTCATTCGCGGGCCCGGACACGGCTCACCTCGGCAGCCCAGGGCGCGGCGGGCGCGAGGAATTCGACCGCAGCGGCCCGCTGAATCGCGAATTCGGGCCCGGCCTGGTGGTAACCGCCGGTAAATGCGGAGGTGTACAACGTCTGAACTCGCAGCCCTCCGATGAATTGTGCGACGGATTCCCGGGAGGGTCCGGAACGTCAGCGCAACCCGAAGCGACGGGACCACGCGAACACGTCGTCCGTCGTCGTGTTGCCCCCGCACACCACCAGACCGAGCCGCGCCCCGTCGCCGACCCGTTCCAGGACCTGCCGGGCCGCGGGCAGCAGACAGCCGGCCGCCGGTTCGGCCCACACCTTGGCGTGCCCGGCCAGGTCCAGCACGCCCTGCACGGCCTCCCGGTCCGGAACCACGAGGACGTCGGTGACCAGGGCGCGGACATGGTCGTAGGTGAGCTGTGACACGGACGGGGCGCTGAGGGTGGAGACGATCGACGACAGGGCAACCGGCCGGGGGCCGCCCGATGCCAGTGCCTCGGACATGGCCTGGGCGCCCTCGGTCTCCACGCCCCACACCCGCACACCGGGCCGGCGCGCCCGCAGTGCGGCGGCGACACCGGCGATCAGGCCGCCGCCCCCGATGCTCACGAGCACATCCGTGAGTTCGCCGGCATATGCGGCGAACTCCAGTCCGACCGTGCCCTGTCCCGCGATCACCGCGGGGTCGTCGAAGGGATGGACCAGGGTCAGCCCCTCCTGCTGGAGCCGGGTCATGAGCGTGAACGCGCCGTCCATGTCGTCGGTCAGCCGCACCGACGCGCCGGCCTTCTCCGCGATCTCCACGGCACGCGTGGGTGCCGAGCGGGGCATCACCACCGTCGCCTTCACATCGAGGGCCGCGGCCATGACCGCGACGGCGATCCCGTGGTTGCCGCCGCTGACCGCCACGACCCCGGCGGCCCGCTCGCCCTCGCTCAGCGACAGCAGCTTCGCCACCGCCCCGCGTGCCTTGAACGACCCGGTGCGCTGCAGCAGTTCGAGTTTCAAGGTGACCGGGGCACCGAGCAGCGCCGACAGTCCCGGGCTGTCCACGGTCGGGGTGCGTACGACGTGCCCGGCGATTCGCCCGGCCGCGGCTTCGATCTCCGGCATGCCGATCATGGCGGTCGTCCTTCCGGCGCGGGGTCGCGGAACGCGCCGTATCGAACCCTGACGCGTCGAGGGGCCGAGGTCAACGCGGTGCGCGGGCCTGACCTGCGTCCCGGCCCTGTGCCGCGGACGTGCCCGGGCCCGGCGGTTCAGACGTCGCGCCGCACCAGGTACTCCAGCAGCGCCCGCAGGTCCCCGGCGGCCTCCGTTGCCAACGGAGCTCCGGCGAGTGCGGTCTCGACGGCGGTGAGGTGCCGGCGTGGGGGGGGGGCTGGGGAGGGAGAAGGGCCCCACCCCCCACGACGATGCGAGCCCCCGGGTGGGAGGACACACCCAAACGCAACAACGACCCGGCGACA